>JABMNI010000007.1 GCA_013204605.1 Ignavibacteria bacterium | reverse complement strand
GTTGTGAATTGGCTACGAGTGCAGATCTTTGATAACTCACGCTCGTTTATGTCTATTACAACTAGGTGCTTGGCGGATTATTGCTTGGAATAAAACGAGTGTTTTGGTACTGTAACAGTATTGAAATGCTCGTTTTTTTTACTAAAATAATTCTAATTGGGCTGGACTTGCCTTGTTTGTTTGCTGTTTCTTACCCCAATATGTTAGCATGCCTGAGTATTGTTTATCGGTAATTGTGATAACGTTGATAACTCCGTGCAGGGGAAGGGAATTCTGTATTCGGGAGGTGTGGACTTCAGAATTTTCGTAGGTAGCACAATGCCGAACGTAAATCGAAAATTGCAGCATTGAAAAGCCGTCCTTTAGCAATGTTTTCCTGAATTTAACATAGGCACGCTTTTCGGCGAGTGTGGTAGTGGGTAGATCGAACATTACGCATATCCACACGGCTCTATACTCGCTTATTCGCATAACCTGGGAAATTCGGGCACTTGCTTTGTGCCAGCAAGTGTGTGGACTAGAGAGGCAGCAGATAATGCAACAGAGTTCATTAATGGACGCCGCATGTCATCCCAGAACGTGTCGTGCGTAAGTACACTTAATAGCTGCTTTTTTACATCTGGAGTTATTGTTAAAGATGGTTCGTTGGCCGATGCAATGTTGAATACTACTCTGTCAACAAACGGACGATACGGTTCCATTATATCATCAGCTAATGCAAAGGCATTGTATTTGTTGGAGTGCTTTATGCCAAGGGCTGGATGCAAACCAGAAGATACTAATGCCCTGGCTACACAGGCCCGAAGTATAGCGTAGCCATAGTTAAGATAGTTGTTTGGATAAGGGCCTTCCGGATCGCGGCCACATCCGAAGGGGCGTAGGAGTTCCTTCCAATATACACTAGCGGCTACGGCTTCGCGATTAGTACTGTCGTTGCTCAATACCTTAGCCGCTTTACTTCGTACAGAAGCGAATGGCAGTCCCAACTCTTCAAGCAAGGTTGCCTGATTCATGATTTTACATTTCACTGTGTGTTGCCAACTACGTTTCTCTGTTGGTCGGCTTGCCGCTACCTGTAATCTGATTCGCTCGGCGTGTAAGGTGTTGCCAACAATAGGTGTAATCATTCCTACCGGATGATGTGTTGAATCTGTAAATAGAACCGTTGCGCCACTCTCGGCTAGTTTTGAAATAGCCGCCGCAGTAATGGTTACCTGCAAGGAGTCAATTTCAAGCAAACCAATGTCTTCGATTGGAATAGAACTTTCAACATCTTGCTCGCGATTTTTCAATACTAACTGCTCGTTTCGCGTACTGATAAAGATGTTGGACTGAATGATAATTGTGCGCTTTAACATTAAGAATTTAGTAATCTGCCCAGGGCATCAATGGCTACTTTTGCGCCGGTGGCTGTGTTTGGCGTCTTAAGTAATCGTGAATTATTATCAATCAATCCGCTAGCGGAGTGATGCCGAAAGCAAATCTGCCCATCAGCCTTATTGATTTTTTGAACTCTATAAAATTGTGCACTGTTCCCTTCGCCATTATCAAGTTCTTGCACATACATTTCATTGGTTCGGAAAGTCATAGCCTCTGTGTTCGTTTGCTTGCCCTTCATGGCACTACTTGCCTCAAACAACGTTTTAACATTGAAGTACTCGCGTTTCCGTTTTTCATTGAACGGTCCGAGAGTAATATGATCGTTCGATCCTGTTTCTGCGTAGGCACCGTGCTCGCGAATGCGCACCATACCTGTGCTTGGGCGAGCAATGCGAACGCTTTTTATATGTGGACCCTTACTGCCGTCTTTTTTAGGCAAAAACAAAGGTGTAAGAAAAGCTGTTTTGGGCACGGTAAACTTAGGATTGTCAATATCCTCGCCAAGTTCTAACAGTCGGTTTGCAACGGCACGGCGTATGCCACCATCGATAATAGACAGTACATCGCCGGGAGATAATGACTCGATAGGTTTACGTACGGCATATAAGGGCATCCCGTTTGCGTTAGCAATGTGTACGCCGTTGTAGTCCTTGTGCAGGCCGTAGATAGTTTCTTCGTGCAGTTGGCCGCGCACCTTTCTGTTAACACGGTGGCTAACAAGGATGTTCTTGGTTCGTTCCAAAGCAAGTGCCCGTAACCCTGGGATTGGTTCTAGTGGTATGCTTATCCTGCCAGAGCCAATGTGTTTATCCAGATTGTGCAGTTCGTTGGATTTGTTTAGATCGGCAAACTGTTTTACAATGGATCTTGTGGTAAGGGCCACAACCAAGGCATCAATTGCATGGTGCCGATGGTCAGCTCTGCTTTTTTGTGAATTTGCCACTGCTTCTGCATCTATCCAGGCTAATCCTTGTTCGGCAAGTTCGGGTATTATTCCACTTAAGCCCCATTTATGGCGAAGCATACTTGTTAACACACCGGTTGATATGGAAATGTCGCTACAAACATGGCGCACATACTTATGTGTTAGCCTAGCCACATAACGAGTGTCGTTCAATTGCCGTATGTGGAAGTCATCGCCTACTAACTCTGCAACTTCCTCTTTCGATAGGAAGAAACGTCTAGCTTTTCGGGGGTTCATTTTATTTGCACGAACTAGTCCTTCGAGACGCTCACGTAATTCATGCTCGTTTAGTAACCCTGCTTGAATAGCTTCGAGAGGTGTCCTATCACCCTTTTTCGCATTTATATCTCGTAGGCACACTACCTTGTTTGCCATCCCATCGTCTAACGACTTACTGTATGGAATAACATGATCAACATCTATCGGCGCATTGAACAAATCATCCTGCGAGATGTTTACCCCTGTGTAGATACATTTGTGATTCTGTGAATCCCAAAGTTTATACTTCTGAATGTCATTTTTGGATGGGTTGTGCAGCCCAAATTCACTTCGGAGCATTTCTCTTACTTCATCGTTCTTCGCTTTATTTTCCCTGTTAATCTTATCAGATTTCAGCCTCTCATTCTTCGGCTGTTTAACATCTCTACCCATTTCAATGCGGATGGTATCTATTGGACCATAGGTCTTGATCAACAGATTTACAACTCTACGCATTTCAGCAAAAGATGTTTGTACAATTGGATTGCGTGCGTCTTCTGGTGCCAGAGCAGGAATACGATTGGTTACAGGAATGTCGGTTTGCGGCTGTGAATGCTTGAATCCGGCTTTTTCGCATGCTTCATGGTAGAGTAGCCCTTGCTCAAGAAATGGTAGAATTTTGCGTGCCGCCCTAAGCGACACTGAACCATATCCGTCTTCCAGCTTGATCTTTGCAACTGCCTTGGCTTGATCCTCTGTAAGCTGATACTGTTTTATCATCCATTGTATTACCCAATCTTTATCAACCGCAAAGTTCAGTACATTCCAAATGTCGTGAATCTCGTCCTTGCACAACGTTACAAATAGGTCTGGTCCAAGTGCACTTTTCATAGCCAACTCTGTATATGGAGCATCCAATTGATTTAGCCCGAATCCCCAAGTAAGATTTTTATCCAATTTCAGCAGCTTAATAACGGCTGTACTTTTGTCTTGAATTTCCTTGAGTTTACCTTTTGTTATTAGGTGATTGTACAAGGCGCTCCGCTCTCCCTCCATCAACACGGCTTCATCATCCTTAATCCTTCCACTACCTCTTATGGTGAACATGTTCAATTGCTGTAGCATCCTGAATCTCTGATAGTCGGGATGGCTCTTGTGCGAACGCTTCTTACCTGGTTCGAAGGTGCAGTTGCCTACAAGTTTGCGAGATGACTGCAGGGGGCGTTGCCAGAATATTAGCTTATTTAACTGTGTTAGCATTTCGTCAGTTAACAATTTCGGATAGAACTGTTGTTGCTTTTTAAAGAGGATTTGCACTTCAATTTCAAAATGCTCTCTAAGTGTAAAACGGCATCTTCTTCTACGCACTACGGGGTCTAGGCTAGCTAGGTATTCGCCTGCTGTTCGAAATCCGTCAAGATCCTGTAAACCGCTTAGCTCAATTTCTGGTTCTATTATTCGGTACGCCTTCATACTGCGTAGTCGGGAATCCAGAGCATCTTCGATTTCATTTATACCAGGTTTTGTACCTGTTTTATCACCTTCGAATATGACTCCTGTATCTTCTTCATCGCTTGATGCCTTACGGTTGCTTCTGAAACCGCGTCTCGAATTTATATGGTCGATAACTCGTCCTAACTCAAGCAACGTAAGTTTTTCGTCAAGACCCATTTTGCGCAATGGGTACGGATCGGTCATCAACAGCACATCAAATTCATTTGCATCGTTTGGAAGTAGATTGTTCATAATAAGAAAAAGCCGAAGTGCTTTTTTGCGCTGGCGGGTGCGCCTGTATTGTCTGCGCATTCCTCGTTTAAGCCTCCTGGATACTCCTCTCGACTCCTCCTTAGCCCCATTCAAATTATCTACACCGGCCTGAAAGATGCGGACCCCCATATCTATGAGTGTATTTTTCTCAGGATCTACCAAGGCCCAACCAAGACTATTGGAACCCATATCCAACCCTAATACCATTGCCATAATTTTTCCCTTGACTTAATAAGATTAATGTTTTAAGTTGCGAACGTTATCAAAGATCTGCACTCGAACTTTTCACAATAAGGTCGAGTGATCGACCGCAGGACAATTTGTCCCATACCTGACCTCGGTCAGGTTTTTTTTTGCGGTTCATTGAAAATAGGTGTTTCCCTTCATTCCCCCTCATACACCCCCCACATTCCCTCTATTCGCTGTTGTATTTGTTTCCGTAACTCCTCCGGACCCATCACTTCTACTTCTTCGCCCCATCCTAGTATCCAGTGCTCTAGGTCGGGTCCGTGGATTACGTCTAGCGTAACAGTGGCAGGGGCTTCGTGATTTGCTTGTACTATGCTTTGGGTAGAGTGAAAGGTGCGTTCCCGGAACCAGCGGACTGCGCCTACGGCTACCCGCAACTCTACATGGATTAGTTCGGCTCCGCGATACATTGCTAGGCTGTTACCTAGGTATTCATCTTGGTTGAATTTGTGTTGCTCAAAATGTTGCGTGGTTGGCTGTACCTCCAACATACGGTCGCAACGGAATAAAAGGATGTCCTTGCGTGTGTGACACCACGCAATAAGGTACCAGGTGCCAAACCTGCAGTGCAGATGCAATGGGTCAACCTTGCGCCAGGCTTGGCGCGATGATCGTACAGAATTGTAATGCAACTTTATTGATGTGCATTGCCGGGTAGATATTACGATGGTTTCAATGTGATTTGTGTTGGGCGGCGCGGTTTGTGTAACGGCATAGGAAATGGGTTTCGAAAACCGCTCAAAATCTACACTCAACTGTTCGCTATGATGGACTTGTAAAATTGCACATACCTTTTTTATGAGTTCAGAGTGATAACTGTCACCTAATCTGTGCATGGCATCGGCCCCAAGTATAATAGCAAGTATCTCCGCAATGCCTATCTCCATGCTTCCAACCTTTGGGAAGCCCCCTTCCATAACATACCGCTTGCTCTTGCGAATGTAAACAATATTGAAACCTTGGCTATCACGCAGGTACTGTATGTCGCGCACTATGGTTCGGCGCGTTACACCAAGCTTGTGGGCTAGCGTTTCTGCATTGCAAGCGGAGCTGCTTGTGATACACTCCACTATACTTCGCAAACGAGCTGCCGGCGGATGATAGGGTTTTGGTTCCGAGGTCAAGTGCCAAACCTAATTCAACTGATGCGACATTATGTGTCGCTCAACTAGTTATAATTGCACGATTATCCCTCAACATACTAAAACAAATGCAATGGGAAGTACTTTTGCTAGAATCCGTTGGTTAGTAATGCTTGATTCAGAAAACATGATTACTGGGTTGCTGGCATGACATATAGTTCGGCTTGTGTATTGAAGTGATACATGATGGTTTGAAAACTGTATTGGATGTGCTGAATAATATTGTTTCCTTCATTCGGTATAAACTCGGTGTAATACTAGCCAAGGGCGTTTGAGCACTTTTGATGCTTTTGGGAATGGTACTGGCAATGTGTGGTAGCGTGCAGACCATGGTTATGCTACTTTCTAATGCATCTGCGGTGGGGGGGGGCGTGGACTGAAAATGCGTGGACCGTGTTTATGTTTACATTCGATCCCACCGCGGTGACTCGTCCTGATTTCGATTCCAAAATGTCAGAATCATTAGGTAATGACAGCACGAAATTGATTGGATGTACTGTATACAATTCTCGGGTAACGACAGTTAGATTCGATGAATCAGACTATTGCAGGCAAATTACAAGCTTGTCTAAGTGAGTCCAGTCTCTGCTGATTATTGTCCACAAAAAAAGGGCTTCCGTTACCGAAAGCCCCCTTCAAAAAAATCATTTAGAAACTCTGCTAACTGAGCGGCAGCTCTATTAATCGAGCGGCAGCTCTACTAATTGAGCGGCAGATGCGCTGGTAGCATTACAAGAGTGTGTTCTTTGGTTCCAATCTCGGCAAGCTTGATGGCGTGCTTTATCTGATTTTGTGCGCCAAGCGGAAGTGATTTCCAAACTTGTTCAACATCGGAACGGGTGCCGAATATTGAATGTAAAACGGTTGAGAGTTGAGTTGAACTCGATGTTTCGCTGTCATCGTCGCCCTCGTCGCCTATGCCGAACATGTTAAGGATGGCTTGGATGCCTACTTCTTGTTCTGGGTAGACCTTGACGTAGACTTTTTTGTTTTCGTCGGCACCAATGCGACGCTTGACCGCTTTAAGGGCCTCCTGCATGCCACCTAGGATGTCGACCAGGCCATTTTCTTTGGCTGCAACACCCGTCCAAACACGACCCTTTGCAAGGGCTCGAGTGTCTTCGAATGATTTGCCACGAGAGTCGGCAACCTTTTGAACAAAGCGCCTATAAATCCCACCACCAAGCAAACGCAGGCTGGCTTTGTCGGCATCGGAGAACGGACGTAGAGTATTCATGAAGCCGGATGATCTGCCCAGGCTGACAGTATCGATACCAACACCAATCTTGTTCATGGTTCCGGCAAAATTTGGGATGGCCATGATTACGCCAATCGAACCAGTAATTGTTGCCGGGTGCGCGATGATCGTATCGCAAGCCATGGCTATGTAGTAGCCACCAGATGCAGCCACATCACTCATTGATGCAAACACGGGTTTCGTTTTGCGAATTTCTTTAATGGTGGCCCAGATTTCATCTGATGCAATGGCACTGCCACCCGGACTGTCTATGCGTAGCAAAATCGCCTCAATTTCATCGTCCTTTGCGGCACTTTTCAAATCCTTGATAAGTGATGCTGAATGGATTCCATCGTTCGACCACGGACTGTCGTTTTTACCGGAAGTAATTGCTCCACTTGCATACACGATTGCAATCATGTGGTTCTTATCGATCGACTCGTCTGTGTGCTCGATCCATTTTTGGAAGTTTTGCACACCTACAAGTCGAACCTTTGGATTTTCTGAAGTGTCTTTCGGATTCACTCTTCGTGCGATCTTCAGGCGTACTTCCGACTCTCGAGCGAAACCATCGATCAATCCCGCGCCCAACAAAGAGTCTGCGGTGTAGAGTCCTCTGTCCAATGCGCTATTTACATAGGCCGGAGTTAGTTTTCTTGCAGAACTAACTGCATTCACAAACAAAGCTGCGCGTTGGTCAAGCAACTCGTGAAGCTCTTGTTTAGCAGGTGCGCTCCAGTTGTCGCGACTCATCGATTCGGCGGCAGACTTGTATTCTTCGAACTGCTCTACATGCCAAGAAACTCCAAGCTTCTCAGATAGCCCCTTCATAAACACACCCGTTGCACCAAACGCATTGAATTCCATCATGCCTTCTTCAGGCATAAATATAGAATCTGCTACACTGGCTATGTAGTAATGTGATTTGCTTCCGCTCTCAATAAAAGCGTAAATAAATTTCCCTGAAGTTTTAAAGTCTAACAATGCCTCACGAATTTCCGTAAGCTTTGCCATTCCAACTCCGCTCCCACCGGCTGTGTAATAAATCCCGCGAATCTTATCGTTGGTTTTAGCCTCGTTGATTGCCATAACAATTTCGATCAACGATGCACCATTGCTCTCGCCCATGAAGTTGAATGGCGATGCAACGTTGTGCTCGTTTACACCCGATGACAAATTCAATGTCAACACTGAATTTTCTTTCACGTTTACAAGTTCTTTCTCAGCAGTGATATCGCCCAAACTTCCCACAACGAAGCTCACAAACGCGCCAAAAATCGCGATTACAATAATCAGCAAACCCGCGATGACCGCCAATGGTATCCACCATCGACTTTTTTTACGCGGCGCTCCGGAATATCCGGGCGGCGGTGGAACGGGATTATGAGTAGTGTTTTCTTCCATTATATTTCTCCTTAAATAGCGGTATGACCAAAGATGTCGCACTACGGCTGTCTTTGACGTAATGTTGCAACAACCATGAATATAGCTATACTTAAAGATGCCAAACAATGTTCCCACCGTACTTCTAACCAGTTTTGAGTATCAACTTCCGTCCGACAGAATTGCGCTTCACCCGCTCCCAATAAGGGATCAGAGCAAATTGTTAGTGTATCATTGCGAGCAAAATTCAATTCAACACCGCAGTTTTTCCGAGATCGCAGAATTCCTGCCTAGCAACTCCATGCTGGTCACAAACTCCACCAAGGTGGTTGCTGCTAGAATAGCTATGCAAAAATCTACAGGGGGCTTTGTGGAAGTTTTGCTCACACAGCCGGCCGATGCATCTGTTCATCCCGAGGCACTTTTCGCATCGGCCGCAACATCCGATTGGCGTTGCTTGATTGGCGGAAAAAATGTTTCGGAGGGAATGACACTTACGACGGCGAATTCGGAGCTTTCAGCAACGGTCATACATAAAAATGGACCCGAGGCTACTGTCACGTTGAATTGGGAAACGGGAAAGCCCCTTTCAGAAGTGATAAAACAAGAGGGTAGTGTGCCATTGCCGCCGTATATAAAACGAAGCGTTGTAGCCGAGGATGTGGAGCGGTATCAGACCGTATATGCGAATAGTGAAGGATCTGTGGCGGCGCCTACGGCTGGTCTGCATTTTACGAACGAGGTGTTTGAGAAAATCCGCGCAAGAAAAATTGAAACGGCGGAGGTAGTTCTGCATGTGGGGCTGGGAACTTTTAAGACGATAGATGTGGCCGATATTCAAGATCACGAAATGCATTCGGAGCAGATTGATGTTAGTCGTGTGGAGTTGGAAAAGATCTGTCGCCATTTAGACGGACCCACGCCGTATATCACCGCGGTGGGAACTACTTCAGTGCGTACGTTGGAGTCGGTGCATTGGTTTGGTGCTAACCTAATTGTACGAGGAGCAAATCCTGGCGAAGTATATGGAGCAAATCCTGGCGGTGAAGTTCACATTGCACAGTGGTCTGCTTTCGACCCCGAACTTCAACACGTGAAAGTAGCCGAAAGTTTTCGTGCGGTGTTGGAATATGTACGTGCGCACAATCTCGATTCGCTGTGGGGTACCACGCAACTGATTCTTGCACCGGGTGCAAAAATTGCTGTGGTAAATGCATTGATCACAAACTTTCATCATCCAGGAAATACGCTCTTACTTTTGGTAGCAGCCTTTGTAGGTGGCGATGATTGGCGCACGATTTACCGCGAAGCACTCAATAATGAATACAGGTTTTTGAGCTACGGCGACAGCAGCCTACTTATCAGGTGAAGCACTTCAGATTTACACATTTCCACATTGGTATTACCCATTCTCATATTTACACATTTACACATTTGGCTTCCACAGGGTGGAAGCAAGTTTACGGTTTGTATTTGGAGATTATTCTGACGAGTTGTGGTTCTGTTCGCAATACCTTTAAGCCCGGCGGAAGTTCAATGGTGGGTTGTGCAATACCCGATGCCGAAACTGAGTTAACTGAGGCATGAATGTCGCGCGCGGTTAGCGTGGCAAGTAGATCTGTTCCGCCACGAACAACCACGCTGATGTACGACGGACTCACCATGGCACCGCTAAGCGAACTCATTAATGTAACAGGGATGTCTAGCACGGTTGCGTCGGCCGTTTGCTGAACGTCTAACGCAATTTCAATGGTGCTTGGAACGGTGTACACCGTGGTCAGTAGCGAATCGCTCATGTCCACCACTGCAGTGTAAGATGAATGCACGTCGGCTAAAGAAAGCCGCTTAGTGGGCCATTCAGAAATATTTTCTACCACACTTTTTGTTCCCCGAATTTCAACGTACGCGGGGTCGGGTTGCAGTGAATGCGTGAGTTGAAATCCTTCTCGAAAGGTAATATTGGAGTTCAACCGTACGGGAACAGATTTCTTAAACACATCACCCGTTACCATGGTTAACGAATTTGGCTGAACGCTGAGTACCCTGATTTGCTGAGGAGTTTCAAGTGAACGCACTATGTCATCGAAATTTGCAATGTGTGTGGTGCCAACATTCCGAAGCTGCTGCATATTCACGCTGCAGGCTGAGGCCTTTGAGAAAAAAAGTAGATTCAAAATGTGCAGTCCGCTACCACGCAGTCGGACGGTAATACTATCGGGAACGCCCGATACCAACGCCTGGTTGGGTGGGGGAGTTACCACGAGTGGCACAGACAGATCGTACTCGAATTGACGCGTAAGTGTAACGTAGCTCCACAACGCAACCGCTGTAAGCACGCACCCAATGAGTATGCCTACACTATTTCTGCGTCTTGCCATGATAGGTCTGCCGGGTTTTCCAAAAATTTCTTGCGCATTTGTTCGCGTAACTCTATGTTCTTCGTAATTCTCACTAACAACCTTTGACGTTCTTTCTCATCCAACTCACCTTCGATATTTCTCGAAGCAGATTGAACCGCTTTATCAATCGCAAAAACGCGCAGACTAAATAACGCATCGTATATAGGACGATGCCGATCTAACTCCGGCACATCCACTGAAAAATCTGCCCAGTTTTTACTCGGAGTAGAATCCGTTAACAAAATTTCCTCAACTACTTCACGCAACTGTTCACTCAACTCATCGCTCACAAGCAATGCCGCGCCAACATCGTGATGTTCATGATCGGCAAGACAAATTTTTTGAAAAAGCGTCTGCGCATTTATCGAATAAAAAGTATGCTCGTCAACATTGAACTCATGCAATAGTAAGGCAAGTCCGTCCTGAACCTTAAGCGCCACGTGCAACAACGTCCGTTCCGACGGAAGAATTAGTGCCGTAATCCTTTCTGGGGATGGCTCAGTTTGGACGGGTACTGAAGCTCTGGCAAGGGGCTGGGTGTTTGTGTGAGGGCTGGTATCTGCCTTACGCAAGGCCGATTGAAGAATGTTTTCATCTACCTTAAATCTGTCGGCCAAATCTCTGATCAGGAACGGATGCTGCAAGGTTTCCGGCACCGATGCTATCCAACCAATCATGGTTTTCAAGGCCACAGCTTTCGATGCCGGATCTTCCAATTGGTTGTTTGAATCAAAAAACTGATATTGAAATTCAATCCACGGCACAGCGTTGGAGATGAGCTCCTGCATAGCCCCCTTACCACTTTCGTGAATTATCGAATCGGGATCCGACTCAGCGGGAAGTGGCACGCATGAAACGTTGAAGCCGTGCTGCAAGCACAATTCAATGCTGCGCGACATTGCGTTTTGACCCGCCTGATCGGAATCAAAAACCAACGAAACATTGTCGGCGTACTTGCGCAAAATCCGAAGGTGGTCTGAAGTTAACGATGTGCCCGAGCTTGCAACCGTGTTTGTGAAATCTGCCTGATGCATTGAAACAACATCGGCTTGACCTTCAACAATTAGCGCCGTTCGTTGTTGTGTAATTGAACGCTTTGCAAGATCGAGTCCGTACAAAACCTTGCTCTTATCAAACACAATTGACTGAGGCGAATTAATGTACTTAGCCATTTTATCGGTCGGGTCGATTTGCCTGGCACTAAACCCAACAACGCGTCCCACCTGATCCTTCAGCGTGAACATTGCACGATTGCGAAAACGGTCGTACACCTTACCGGAGTCATTCGTTACAACCAACCCGGCATCAACCATGTGCTCCTGTGTGAATCCGTTTTGCAGCAAGTGCTTCATCAATCCATCCCAACGTGGCTCCGAAGCACCAAGTAAAAACTTCTCGGCTATGGCGTCTGAAAAGCCCCTTTTAGAAAAAAATTTTCTGACGGGATTGTCTGCCGATGACACCAACACATGGTGGAAGTGCGTAGCGGCCGCCTCGAGTGCCTTTAGTGCTGCATCGCGGCGCGCATTCATTCCCGTTGGGTCATCCAGCTCCTCTTCCGGAATCACGATGCCCATTTTATCCGCCAAAATTTGAACAGCCTCGATGAAGCCAACGTTCAAAGTTTCTTGCACAAACGAAATTGAATCGCCACTCTTGCCGCATCCAAAGCACTTATAAATTCCACGCTCTACACTGACGTTGAATGAGGGGGTTTTTTCTTTATGAAAGGGGCACAACCCCAAATAATTACGACCCGCTTTTCGCATTTTGACTGACTGACCCACCACATCTAAAATGTTTGCCTGCGTTTTAACTTGATCAACAATATGGTCGGGAATTCTCATCAATTATTAGCTACACTCATCAATCTTGGGCTACAGAATAGTACACGTAAACATCCGAAGTATCCGAGCACTCAGCAAGTAATTGTTGTATGTTCAACTGCAAAACTGGATGCATTAATTGCGGAGCAACCTTTGCAGCAGGGACTAACACAAAGCGGCGTTCATGCATTCGCGGATGCGGTAATGTGAGTTGCGGTGAATCAACAACATAGTCGCCCGCTATCAACACATCAATATCAATCTCACGTTCATGCCATTGTTCGCGTTTTGTTCTACCCAATTTTTCTTCAATTTCTTTGCATCGTTGGTGAAGTTCGTCAGGCGTTAGGCTAGTGTTTCCAAACACAACTACATTGATAAACGCTGACTGATCCTTGAAGCCAACAGGCTCAGTTTCATACATCAACGAAACACCAACAATTGTGATATACGGTTTCAACTCTTGAACTGCGTTCTGAATAAAACGTAAACGCGGTTCAATATTCGAGCCTAGTGAGATTAGAACTTCCATGATGCGTTTCTAAGAATCACGTCCGATGGTGATCTCGGCTTCAACATAGTCTAGCACCTGCTGAATTGGTACGTTGAGTTTGCGAACTCTAACCGACGCGTGTTTAACAGTTAGAAAACGTTCGACAATTGTGGTGCCGATATCATAGGCCAAACTCTCAATAAGTTCGCACGGCTCACCACTCATATGTTCGTTTACGATGTACAGAATTTCTTCGTAGTTAACAGTGTCTGTAAGAATATCGCTCACCACGGCACTTGAGGCGTCGTAAATAATGTCTACGTCAACCTGGTATCTGCCTCCCATGGTTCGTTCTTCTTCACGAACACCGTGAAAGGCGTAGAATTCGGCGTTACACAGGCTTAAGCGAGTATTGGCTGCATGTTTTTTCATTATGTCCAGTTATAATTAAAGATGAGATTAAGTGTCCGTTTGAAACACGAACGCGATAATTGTACGTAAACCAGCAACGCTTTGTAAGTGCTGAATGGCGCAAACTATGGGCTTTTCGTAATATCGTAGTCTGTTTTACAAACAGAAATATTCATTTAATGGGAGAAAGTGATGTCCATCAGGCCAAAACTTGCCGAAGCGGTTAACAATCAAATACAACTTGAATTTCAAAGTGCCTACCTATACCTGTCAATGTCAGCCTGGTTTACACAAAACAATTTGCCCGGATGCGCCCATTGGATGCATCTACAGTGGCAGGAAGAAACTCAGCATGCGCTTAAACTTTTTAAGTTTTTGCATGACCGCGGAGGAAATGTGGTTCTTCAAGCCTTGGCAGCGCCAAATGAACAGTACTCCACTGCCTTGGATGTGTTTAAGTCTGTCCAAGCACACGAGGAGTTGATTACCTCCGCTATCAATGACCTGTATGAGGTTGCAATTCAAGAAAAAGATTTGCCCCTTCAAGTTGTGTTGCAGTGGTTCATCAATGAACAAGTTGAAGAGGAATCGCAGGTAGGAGAAATAGTAGATCAGTTTACGATGATTGGCAGTGATGGTCCGTCGGTTTACTTGTTAGACCGTCAACTTGCCTCTCGAACAGCCACATCTGGTTCTTCCACCAATTAATAATTCATGCAGCCAATTAGTAAAGCAAGAGCTCGAGAAATCTTAGATGCGGCCAGCGGCGAAGAAATTGCAGTGCTGGGTGATGTAATGTTGGACCGATATTTCTGGGGCTCGGTTAGTAGAGTGTCTCCGGAGGCGCCGGTTCCCGTAGTGGATGTTGACAGTGAAACGTTCCATCTTGGGGGTGCGGCAAACGTTGCATCCAATTTAAAGGGTCTAGGCGTAAAGCCTCTGTTGATAGGCGTTGTGGGTGATGATGCAACAGGAAAGTTACTTAAGCAGATTGCCGCAGAAGAGGGGCTTGATGCGTCAGGAATTGTTACGTCGGTCGGGCGTCCAACTACCGTTAAGACAAGGGTGATTGGTAACAATCAACAAGTGGTACGGCTTGATAGGGAAACTCGCGAAGCCGTTGCCACCTCGGTGATAGATGAAGTAGAAAGTAACCTAGCCGGACGCATGAATTTGAAGGGAATAATTTTTGAATCGTACGATAAAGGGTTCCTTTCAATTGCGTTGGTAGCTCGAGTAGTGGCCCTTGCAAGATCAAGAAAAATCCCCGTGTTTGTCGACCCAAAAAGAGACTCGTTTTTTGCGTATAAAAATGCCTTCGTGTTTAAGCCAAATAGGAAAGAGGCACAAGACGCGTTGCAAATTTCTCTTAATACCGAGGCCGACGTTCATGCTGCGGGCAGAATGTTGTTGGATAAACTAGAGGCAGAAAATGTACTTATCACTCTCGGTTCAGAAGGCATGATGTTGTTCGAACGCAATGGCAGAGTAAGCAGCGTGCCAACGGTTGCCAAAAGAGTGGCAGACGTTTCAGGCGCCGGCGACACTGCCATTGCAACCATTGCGGCGGCCATATCAGGCGGCGCAACCATAGGCGAGGCGGCCACGCTAGCAAACTTTGCAGCCGGAGTTGTAGTTGCTGAGCCGGGTATAGTATCGGTAACTAGCAGTTTACTCCTCAACGCCATTCAAGAAGAAGATCTCCAAATCATCGAATCGAAATTGAGAGACTGAGAATGATAGTTACTACGACCGAAGGAATTGATGAACTTCGTGAGTTGCTTAAAAATGCAAATTTGAAAGTTGTATTTACGAACGGAGTGTTCGACATTCTACATGCCGGTCACGTTACCTATTTGGAGCAAGCCGCTAACGAAGGAGATGTGTTGGTAGTGGGATTGAACTCTGATGAGTCTGTAAGGCGATTGAAGGGGGCTAGCCGGCCCGTAAACGCCCAAGAAGATCGCGCAACAGTGTTACAGGCATTACGGTGTGTAAATCACGTGGTGGTGTTTAGCGCCGACACTCCACTTGATTTGATAGTAGCGCTACAGCCTGATGTTTTGGTAAAAGGTGCTGACTATAAAAAAGAAGATGTAGTTGGAGCAAAAGAGGTCGAGGCCCGAGGCGGTTCTGTTGTGCTTATGCCACTACTCGAAGGCAGGTCGACAACCAACATTATTACGCGCGCACAAAAAGTTTAAAACTACTCGCGCACAAAAAATTTAAAACTACTCACGAGCAAAAGGTTTAAACCACGTCTCGCCAATGCTGACGGTTACTGTAAGTCTGCCAATAAACTCAGTCAAAGAATTACTAGCTGATGGACCCCTCCACCCGGCATTCAAACCAACATCAATTGCTGCATTTCCACCAACAGGAAAGTCAAGGCCAACCGAGCCGGAAACTTCGGTGATAGTCTCACCCTTATACGTGACATACAGTTTTTGAAACGCCGCTCCGGCATGGTATCCCCATCTTTCAAAGTAGGGGGCTAAAGCGCTACGTACTCCATTATGCGAGTAGGCAATACTTGATCGGAAGGAAGTAGAAAGTCGTGAGTCTAATGGATTTCCGATTGTCATTTTCGAGTAATCGCTCCACTCAACTTCACCGGCTAGTATGGAGCGTGACGACAGTTCTGTGTTTAATCCAATTCCAAAAGTAAGTGGTAAACCACTGCTGATTTCTGTAGTAACTGTAGTATCGTAAAATACCTGTCCAGAATTATAACCCTGCGACTTGTTGGTTTGTAAAACACTTGCGTTTGGTCCGCCGGAAATAATTGCACCAACATTCAACCAAGAGGTAACCGGCGCATACACACCGGCGCGAAACAACATGCCACGCAAATCATACGTTTGAAAAGATGTTACGCTGTAATAATTCCCATCTGCAATAACTTGATCAGCATGCGAAACAATTCCGAAAATTCCGCTAACCGAGGCGCCAATATAAATCTTGTTGTACAGTTTAGCGGAAGCACCAAATTGAAGCATGCTTGAGCCCCCTTCACCAATTTGATTACTGCGACCAATTATGGTTTGTCCGTCTATTTCAGTTTTCAAATCTCTGCGCACAGTGTAGTTGACAGAGGAAAACGGGAGCAATCCAAGGCTCATACCAAAGCCCGCGGCGGTGTCTACAGAGAACAACGCTACAAGACCATCGAACTTCCCATTGTTCTGCTTTAGTTGCTGATCGCCAAACGAAATGAAGTGCTGATTAAAATGATAACCAACTTGGATTCGGGTTGTAGTTTCCATTCCAAGAAGTGCAGGATTCACCGTATTTATGCCGTGTGCAGTTGGCATAGCGATACTCGTGCCCGACATCGCATCGTATAATGCACCCACGGATCTGCGGATGTCACCAATGCCTAGCGCTGAGTAACTCGATCCACCTTGGGCGTTGCCAATCGTGTAAAGCGAGGCCAATGCAAGAATTATAATAGCTAGGTTTTTGATCACTTAAAAACCCTTGGGACTGCGTACGAAACTATAAGTCGAGGTCGGTTTTGTGGTTCGGCATCAAATCCAAAAAATCTCAATCGGTTCATACGCCAAACTTCGTTGCCAAGATCTCCCTGAAGGTACAGAGTTCCCTTGCCACCTTGCACTCGAATAAGTTGCAACAAGGAGCCAATGTTTGTGAAATGGAATTCGTTGTTAGCATCAATTCTGGTGATAACGGTAAGCCGCGATGTGTCGGAAGTATTATACGCTAGGTCCATTAACTCGTCGATCCCGTACGATCCCCACGAGCTGTTTGCAACGTCAACCTTGACCGTAAACGAACCGCCCATCAGGATGCTGAGTGGCGGTATCGAATCCAAATCGATATCAAAAGCCACGCGGAGTTTCCTAGCCCCTTGTACAACAAGTTGTCCTGCGGACACGGCTGGCGTGTTTATAAAATTTGCGGCGAACGGCTCGAGAAAATTCGTATCGGCCGTGGTGCTGTCTTTGTGTTTGGTAACAACGCGTAATCGCAGTGTAGACTTGCCGTTAACTAAATAGCGCAGCTGACGAATACTCGACGCCACTTCAGCCTGAATAACTACGCCATAATTCAGCAAGGCAGTGGCACTATCGGCACCTTGCACCAACCATTTTTTTGTGACTTGGTTATCGAACGGTATGAATATTGCAGAGTCGGTGCTGGTGAGTTCCTTCGTAAACGAACTAATCTTGGGTTGACCTGTGTTGTAATATTCTGAGGTTCCATCGGCGGCCCAAATAGAGTCCCACGTGGCAAACGCCGACCATCGTTTTGTAAGCTCGTACGCGCTTATGGAAAGGGTCTTATTGGTTGTGTCGCCATAAATATATAGCTGCGGCAGCCATTCTAAATCGGATTGAATTACTTCGAAATCCGACGCATTCCCAAGATTAGGATAGTCCAACAATTCAAAAAAGATTCGAGCTTCCGAATCCGTTGTTTTTCCAAACAACATGAAAGAATTGTTTACTAACGGTTCGGGTTTATAGGCCGTTTCAGCCTTGGGCATTATTTGCGACGATGCAGATGATAATGCGTAGATCGAATCGGTACCCGGCACAATATCCTTAGAAATGTCGGTGGGTGTTTCATTACACCCAACCACGACAAAAAGGCAACATAATATGGCGAACAGCTTAGTAATAGCTGGAGGAAGTCGACGCATTGGAACGATTATTTTGATTCCTTCACAATGTTTCGGTAGTACTCATCGTAAGGCTTGGCAGAATTAGTCCACGCAACATTCGTGCCCATGGCATTTATCATGATCTTCTGCCACTTTGGTGCATCATTGAACAATGCAAAAGCACGTTCGACAGTTTTTGCTACTTCTTTTGCATCTGCTTTTTTGAATAAGAATGCGTTCCCTTCGGTAGTTGCTTCTATAACGTCGGTCATCCCTTCGCTTATTCCACCCGTAACTCTCAATATTGGAATAGTTCCATACCGCAATGCGCAGCGCTGGAATTGTCCACTAGCTTCGGATTTAGGCGCCTTAATTATTGCGGCAGAACCGGCCAACGTGTTGTGCACAAACTCTTCGTCCATGCCAACCTTAACTCCCAACGCACCAGCAGATTTTTTTGCCAACTGCTGAAACTGTTTAGAATATTCTGTTGGAATATCGGTAGCAATTAAAACTTGCACCCCGGTTTTAATAATGGATGGAATTGCGGCCAATAGAATCTCGGCTCCCAATTCCTTCGTGAGAGGTCCGATATATGAAACCACCATGGCGGCATGGTCGACCTTCATTCCACTCGAACGCTGAAGCTGTTCCCGCACCCTACCCTTGGGCGTAGTATCTTTTGCATCGAATTTTGACCGTAAAAATGGATCCGTCTTAGGGTTCCACTGCATAAGATCGATCCCATGAGGCATACCCACAAGTTTTTTCTTTTTGTGAATTGTAGCCCAGTTTGCTTTGTATTCTTTATCGGCATTAAGCTCTGCTGCATAACCCGGAGAAAGTGTGGTTAACCCATCGGCAAAAGCCATACCAGCGCGCAAGAAATTCATTTTATTCTTGTATTTAGCTGCATTCATTCCGGCTGCAGGAAGGCCCGTTTTTGCAAGTGATTTTAGTGAAAAAACCCCTTGCTCAGTGAAGTCAGATATTGTCATAACAATCTTGGTCTTCTTGAACTCGTTAGCATACATCGTACGTATGTATGCCGGTACCAAGGCCGTCTGCCAACCAACGCAATGAATAATGTCTGGGAACCAACCCAAAAGAACACACGTTTCTAAAACCGTACGGTTGAAGAATATGAAACGTTCGTCGTTATCTGCGAACTCTTTACCGGTTGTGTTGTCAGCTAAAACTCCCTTGTTTGCATCCAAGTAATTCACGTTGGTAGTGATATAGCTTTGGACCTTAACGCGAGGGTTATTTATAGAGGATGACTTTACAGTGGCCAGGGAATCTTCTTTCCCTACGGGGATCGGAATGTCAATCAACCGCTTAATTTCATGGATTCGATTTTTTCTTTCGGAAATAAAACCGTATTTCGGGAACATTACGCGGATGTCGTGACCAGTTTCGCGGACTCCTAGCGAGTGGGCGTAGCAGAGGTCTGCCAGCTCAGAGGTTTTCAAAAAAGGGTAGACTTCACTCGTAACGAGTAAAATGCTGTGGGTTTTGGACATGAAAGGTGGACCCCAGTTGGATACAATACGGTCAAAGTGCAAAAGTACGGAATTTGGGCGGCAATACGTCTAAAGCGGCGCATTTCCTGCGCGTTACGTAAAGCCCCCTGCCCCCAATTGCAGCCTAAATCATCAACGAAGACCGCTGAAATAATCAACGAAGTCCGCTGAAATAATCAATGAAGTCCGCGGAAGATTCAATGAAGTGCAAAGCAGTATTTAAAGCTTTTCAATCAATCTAGTCGGCGCGGTACGGGGAAACTATCGAGGTGTTTCAAGGAAACAATCGAGGTAATTCAAGGGAAAATTCACATGAAATTAACGTGGGAGTTATGGTAGTTAAGACAAAGCTTTACGCGAGCCTGGCAGTAGCGGTAGCGGTGATTGTGGCTGCGTGGTTTGTATCTGATGCGTGGAAGCGGACGCATCCCGTAACGGAGCGTATTATAGTAACTGGGATGGCGCAGACCGATTTTGTGAGTGATTTGATTGTGTGGCGGGGATGGTTTACGCGTCAGGCGGCCACCACGAAGGAGGCATATCCACGAATGAAGGACGATGCGGCACTTGTGGCTAAGTACTTGAAGGACAGAGGCATACCGGAGGGAAATGTGGTGTTTAGTGCTGTGGAGATAGAACCTCAGTACAAGAACGTCCGAATTTCCGGTACAGACGGATATGACCGGCAGTTTGACGGGTACAGGCTAAGTCAGAGCGTTCAGATAGAATCGAAGGAAGTTGACAAGGTGGAGCTGGTTTCGCGCGAAATTTCTGAGTTAATCAATGCAGGGGTGGAGTTGAATTCGTCGCACCCGGAGTTCTATTATACTAAGCTATCTGAATTAAAGATTGATTTACTTGCAAAGGCGGCCAAGGATGGCAGGGAACGGGCGGAGGCGATTTCATCGAATTCAGGCGGAAGATTGGGTCCAATATTAAAAGCCGACATGGGCATCTTTCAAATCACCGCGCAGAACAGCAACGAAGACTACAGTTGGGGAGGCACTTTTAATACAAGTGCAAAGAACAAGACGGCATTGATAACCGTGAAGATGGAGTTCGCGACGCGGTAGACGAGGGGACAATTAGCAGTTAGCATTTAGCAATTAGCAATAGCGAGCGAGAGATCGCATAAAAATCCCGAAAAAATCAAGAATTAGGTGAAATTAGGTGAGATATGCTTTGGTAAAGTGGAGCAAATGCCGTAGGTTTGTCTTCCCTGCCACTGGCAACGTGGTTAGGGTCAGGGTTTAGCGACGTGAGAGCGTTGGATAGATCCTGATTTTTTTTTGCCGAGTTCTTTGATAACGGGAAGCAAACAAAACAATGGGTAGGTTAATATGACCTACCCCGTCAATTAACTGACTATGGAGCGATCTATAGTTGGTGAAAAATGTTGAGACAATCTTTTATAACGGAAACGACAACAACCAGAGCAAAAACAGTGAATCAAACACGTTTTACAACGGAGAGTTTGATCCTGGCTCAGGACGAACG
>JABMNI010000006.1 GCA_013204605.1 Ignavibacteria bacterium | reverse complement strand
GCCTTGATGGGCTCCGCAGCAGTGATTTGAACCCCGGACCCTCTGATTTACAGTCAGATGCTCTAACCAGCTGAGCTAGTGCGGAATGGGTTGTTTCTTGGCTGATTCGAATCAAGTCAAGAGTGCAAATATATGGGAAAACACTCGAAATGACCTACAATAATTAATATAGTCGGTATTTTTCCATGGCAAACTACCAGGGTCGTTTCTCGGCCAGTTTTGGCTTCAAAAAGTAGCTCAATCCGTTGATAGGCGGGCTTTCTGAACATATTCCCGACGTCGGGAATATGTTCCCTTCATTCTTAACACAAAATAGGCTCCCGAAATCGCTCATTCCCTTGATGGGCAGGCTTTCTGAACATATTCCCGACGTCGGGAATATGTTCCCTCCTTTTACACCATTCTAGGTTCCTTGAAATTCTAAAGTGTCACACTTCTGTATGGTATTCGCCACGGGTATCAAAAGGAATCATCCACCAAAAAATATAGGAAACACTATGAAAAAGGAACTTATCACAAGGCTCTTATCTGAATTTGAGTCAGCCTGCAGAAAAACAGGTCAAACCGAATACTGGAGTGCTCGGGAATTGCAAAAGATTCTTGAATACTCAAAGTGGGACAACTTTCTAAAGGTACTGGACAAAGCCCGAACTGCATGCAAAAGCTCGTCTGCCGACGTTAGTGAACACTTCGCCTACTTCGCAAAGAATATCGAACTTGGCCATGGCGCACAACGCTCATTAGATGATGTTCTACTTACTCGATATGCTTGCTACTTGGTGGCCCAAAACGCCGACCCAGCAAAGGACGTAGTCGCATTCGCGCAAACGTACTTTGCAGTTCAAACTCGAAAGCAAGAGTTGATTGAACAGAGATTACACGAAGTGGATAGAATTGGAGCACGCGACAAGCTCACTAGTACTGAAATAATACTATCAAAAATGCTTTTCGAGAGCGGCGTAAATGAAAAGGGTTTTTCTGTAATTAGGAGCAAGGGAGACAATGCGCTGTTTGGTGGTATCAACACCCACGAAATGAAGCGCAGGCTGAACATACCGAACAACAGAGCATTGGCAGATTTTCTGCCGACCTTGACAATTAAAGCAAAAGACCTGGCCACGGAGCTTACCACACATAACATTCAGGAATCAAATCTGAACGGACAAACGGAGATTGAAAACGAACACATCGAGAACAACACAGCTGTACGGAAGATACTCGTGCTAAGAAACGTTGTACCGGAGAATCTTCCTGCCTCTGAAGATGTAGTAAAGGTAAGACGTAAATTAGCGGCTGACGAAAAGAAGCTGATTGAAAAAAAGAAAAAACACAAAGGATCAGCCAAGGAGAATTAAAAATTTCAAGGCAATTCTCCAACGTAAAATTGACTTCAGACTATCGCTCCATGATCATTACCACCAACGCTATTGTCCTCCACTCCCGACGCTATTCCGATTCGTCGAGGATTGTTGTGTTGTACACTGAGCAACTGGGTAAGGTATCGGTTGTGGCCAAGGGTTCGCGAACGGGTAAATCGGTGTTGGGAAGTGCCCTTGAGCCCCTTTCAAATAGTTGCGTGAGCCTGTATCACAAAAAGGGACGCGAGCTGCACACGGCTTCGGCGGCAGATGTGGTGCAGACGTGGAAGACGTTCACGAGGTCGTACGATCACATGCGGATTGCAATGACGCTGGCGGAGGTGGTGATGCGCACGCAGGATGACGAGGAGCAAAATGCGGAGGTGTTTAGGCTGCTGTTGAAGGGCCTGGACACGCTGAATTCAGTGGATGCTAATCAAACATACGGGGTTGGACTTGCGGTACGGCTGCGCCTGGCGGGCCTGATGGGGTTTGGTTTGCAGCGCGTTGATTCTATTCCGCAGGGCATGGCGGTATCGGTGAGTTTGGAGGATGGAATTGCCCGAAGTGAATCGTTTGGACAGAATTCGATGAGTATCCGAATGTCGTCGGTTGCGTTTACCAACATTGCCCTGGCCATGAACGACGCCGGGAATTTCGACGGAAATTGGAGCACCCTGCGCACCACCATTGCCGATGAATTAGAGATTGAGCACTTTATTTCGTCGTATTTCTCGCACCACCTTGACAAACGCGTGAACAATAATGTGATGACCGTATTAAGGTAGGGGGCTTCGTAGTCTGTATCTTCGTATATGCTTTGGAACATCGCGCTCACGCTTTTTTTTGTTTTTCTGAACGGTTTTTTTGTAGCTGCAGAGTTTGCCTTTGTTAAGGTGAGAGCTTCGCAAATTGAACTTCGCATACGTGAAGGAAATTTCTTTGCTGGGATTGCAAAACACATCCTAGACCACTTAGACGCATATCTGAGCGCATCGCAACTTGGTATCACGTTGGCATCGTTGGGTCTGGGTTGGATTGGTGAGAGCGTGGTGTCGACCATGGTTACCGACGTTCTTGCACTCTTGCAAATCACTTTAGATCCCGTAACGCTACACACGATCAGCATTGTAATTGCATTCTCGATAATCACGGTGCTGCATATTGTGATTGGAGAACAGGCACCGAAAACTTTTGCAATTCGCCGACCCGAAGCTGTGACACTTGCGGTTGCTTTACCGATCCGCATTTTCTTTGTAGTGTTTCGTCCGGTGATTGCCGCACTAAATGCAATGTCGAACGCACTTTTGAAAGCCATTGGAATTCAACACACGTCCGAGCACGACGTTCACTCTCCAGAGGAACTTCGGTACCTGATTATGGAAAGCTCCAGCAAGGGTGTTCTGGACATTGGCGAACAAGAATTGATTGCAAATGTTTTTCAGTTTTCCGGCACGTCGGTTGGGCAGGTAATGGTACCGCGTTCGAAAATTGTTTCGATTGATGTTACTTCAACGTCGGAAGAACTACTTGAAAAAGTTATGGACGAAGGCTACTCACGTCTGCCGGTTCAAAAAGGTTCCGTCGATGACATCATCGGCATTGTGTACGCAAAGGATCTTCTAACCATGGTCCACAATTCCCAGCTTATTATCATGCACGATATTTTGCATAGTGCACACTTTGTTTCTGAAGACGCTAAACTGAAAAGAGTGCTGGCCGATATGCAAACGCACAAGGTGCATATCGCAATTGTGTTGGATGAATTTGGCGGCACCGCTGGACTGATTACCATGGAAGACATCATAGAGGAATTGGTTGGAAATATTCAAGATGAGTACGATGATGAAGCACCGGTAGTAGCAACTACGGCTGCAAATTTATTCGACCTTGATGCATCCGTGCATATCGACGAAGCAAATGAAATACTGCCAAGCCCCTTACCAGAAAGCCCAGACTACGACACCATTGGTGGACTAATAAATTCAACGGCAGGTAGAGTTCCGCAGCAGGGCGACGTAATAGATTTGGACGTGTATATGTGCACAATTCTCACCAGCACACCGCGGAGAGTTGAACGTGTGCGCCTTGCTCTAAAAACGTAAATAATGAAGCGTTTCAAATGGATAAACGCATCGAAATGAAATTTAAAAATCCCGCGATCATGAAAAAACACGCTGCAATGTTTGCGATGGCGTGCGCGATGGTTTGCGTAATGGCATTGCTTACATCGTGCAGTTCGGTGCAAAAGAAAATTACTCTGCTGCCGCAATACCAGATGTTACAGCCGGCAAGCCCCCTACAAGTTCCATATCCAATAATCTTGGTGCACGGATTGGGTCAGAAATCTGATGTGTGGAACGGACGCGCCACGCAATATTTCTCCGGCGAATTGGGCCTGCGTTTTGGGGGCGTTATCAGAACTGCAGGCGGATCGTCAACATCGGCCACAAGCAAATCGAGTTCGGCAGTGAATCCATCCAGTTCAGTTGTGAACTCATCCGGTTCGGTTGTCGGCGATTTTTATGTAGTACAATTTTCGAACTCAACCGATTCGATAAATGCATGGCGCGATGAGTTGGATGTGTGCGTGAATTATGTGCGCAGCGTAACCAAGGCCGACAAGGTAATTTTAATTGGGTACTCGATGGGTGGTTTGGCCTCGCGTGCGTACTTGGTAAAGCGTCTCACGGATCATCATGTAAAACGCCTAATTACCGTGGGTACTCCACATCTGGGATCGGCGTTTGCAAAGGCATACAATTGGAAAACCGGTCTGCAGAAATGTCTGTACAGCAACAACATCGTGCTCACTCCATTTTGCAAAGCGGCCCTCACCTCGTTGGTAGCAACCGAGCGCGACGTAGCGTATGATTCGCCTGCATTGCGAGATCTGCGGCGTCCGAAGGATGGCGGAACATTCTTACGCTCCCTCAACGTGCGCTCACATCCACTCAATTTGGAATACGTCAGCGTGGTGGGTCAACTGAATATGTTCGAGCAGGCAACGCAATTAAGTGAGGGGGCTTTCCAGGAATTAATCCGAAAAGTTATTTCTGTGATTGGTTCTGATTTTGGCGAAGTGTTTCGTGCGGGAGATGGTGTTGTAAGTGCCGCAAGCCAAGACATCACCAACATCGAATTCTTCAAATTGAACAAAGCAAATCAACGTGCTGCGCGAACTGTTGAAGTTCCAAGTTTGCACGTAGAACACCTCCAACAATCAGTCGAGGTGCAACGCATTGCATTAGATGACAAACCCGAATTCAAAGGTGCCCGAATTGTAATGCTACTGGAGATACCAACATTGGTAGTTGAGTTTACAGATTACATTCCAAAGCTTTGCACGCTCAACGTGGTTGTAAAACAAGGCGACAAGACCGTTTCAGCCTTCAAAACATCGGGCGCAAATGCAGAGTTATTGCTGAGTCCGAGCGGTGTAGTTGCCCAACACCGCATCACAGCCATCGATCTCAACCTCGCCCAAGAAATTGGAAACGCTAACATAGATCAAGAACCATTTACGTTTCACATTACCATCACCAACTCCTTTGGTTATACGGTGGCATCGTACGTTACGTGGTAGAGGAATTTTATTTTTGAGTTGGCTGGCTAATACTCCGACCTTAGTAAATGAACCTCACTGAAATCTGGTAAAGTTGCAAAATGTGTGGGCAACTTTCATTTGCAAGTGTGTGTGTGTGTGTATTGTTGCAGTTGTTAGTATTTTCACTTAACTGTAAAGGCTTAATCATGTATAGGAATCTTCTACTTGTTGTTTTGACTGTTTTCGCTCTGTTTGCGAATAGCAACGGGTTAAACGCGGCGCAGACATGCGTCACTCGAACGTACCCAATGCCAGACGGCAACGGTGGTTGTTGCGCCGTTACGATAGATTATTGCTATGAGGTAATTGGCACCGTCCTTGTGCTGACTTTCGGAAACGTTAGCTTTTCTAATCCTCAATGCGGCATCTTGATGGGACCCGGTCTATTTAACTGGTTGAGAAAGAAGGTGGTCTATGACCTGAGTAGACAGCAAGTTCTGGACATTGCGATTTGTCCTGCTACATCACCTCTATCGATAAAAACTAGTCAATCTTCCTGTTACAAACTGGAACAGACAGCTCCTGGCGTGGATTTGACTTATAATCCTTGTGGAGAGACCTACTGTGTGAAAGAATGCCAAGTTTGCTTATCTACCAGTGAAACAGATCCGTGTTCAGTTAGCCCAGCTAATCAACCAATGTTACAGTATGTTGGTTGTCAGAATCAAGTGGTAATTTGTGTGCCCGACCCTACTCCTGGAAATTACAAGTGTACAATTAATACTTGCGATAGCAATTGAGGGTCTGATGCTGAAAGCAATGTTGAAATTTATGAGTGCCTGCAAATATTTTGTAATGTGTCTTTTTATCTACTGTGGCTCAATGGAAGTGTGCTCCTCCCAAGTTGCTGAGTACCAGCAACTCTACAATTGGGAGTATTCTCGGCCTGAAAGTATTGTATGGCACGCAGACAGATACTTCACTCTCCATTCCAATGGGATGATAAGTACATTCGACACAATTAACATTACGCCTTCAGCGATTAACGTCCCTGTTCCGTACATTTCTGAACTTTTCTCAGCAGATGGGCTCCTCTGGATTCTGGAGCCCAACTTACGTTTATTCTATTCCGCAGATAATGGAAACACGTGGACCAAAGCGCTTGCCAACGTTTCTTCAGTGTTTCATTCACCGAATTTTGGACTGTATTTGTGCCAAGATAATGTGGTTTCAAAGTGCACAATTCAAAATAATGTTGCGGAGTTACAAGAGATTTCTCGTCTTCCAATCGGAAATAAGACATATGCATTCGCTATTCGTGGTGATACCGTAGTTGCAACTGCTGAATCGAGTAATCAATTTCTAGACTCACTAATCATTGTTAGACAAAACAACGTTTTTAAACGGTTGGGTGTTGTGCGAAGGCCAAAGCAATTCTATCAGCTTTCGGACGGGTCATTGTGCTTGCTTTCTCACGGAGGTGATATGTGCATTCAATATCCGTCCGTTTCGGACGGTTTCCATTGCATTAACAGCTCACTCGGTGTGGTTACGTCATTATCAGCATCGTATGGCAGAATTCGAGACAGTACAGTTGTGATGACTGTTGGGATAGATAAAGGCAATTTTAGGAAAAGGGATGTAGCTCAAATTGGACCGGCCGGAACCAGGTTTAATGTATTTCAGATAGACAGTCTATTGCAATCGAAATATTTCAACGCCTCGCTACAGGATGGTTCTCTTACAATGCTGTCCGAGTCGGGTCAGATAACACAAAGTACTTCGCGGGGATTGCGTTCATCAAATCCCAAAATCGCAGACTCCTTGTCGCAAACTGATTTTGCGTTGGTAGCAGGACCTGCACCGTGGTCAGTTACAAGAACGCTGACGTACGACGGAACCATGCACCAATTTCTCTTCACGTCACCACTTACTTTCAGTGCATTGTGTGGCGGAAATACGACGTCATTTAGAGACTCTCTAGGTGCATTGAAGCGATTGTTCAAACTATCTGATGGCTCGAGTGTTTTGGTAAGCGCAAATGGATGTGGTTTGCTTGAAAATCAATCTGGCTTGGGAGTGAGGAGTTTGTCTTACCCTGGTATTGGTGACTATTCCGTTCCTTTTAACTGGAATTTAAGTGACCAGTCACTCTTACTACCCCTTTATTGGAATGGCTACTGTAGGTCAACAGATTTGGGCCAAACGTGGCGAAAGTTTGTAGTTCCAAAAATGATCCAGACATACAGTCAGTTTCATTTACATGGTAATGGCCTAGTGTTGAATTCGAGTAGCGCTGAACTGATATTCATTAGTGATCCGTTCAAAACAGACACTGCCATCGTCTCGTCCAGATTTCAAAGAAGAAACTTGAAGATACTTGGATATTCTTCAGATTCTGTATTTGCAATTAGTGCACCTTCAACGGATATTAGCAGTGGCCCGCTTACACAAATGATACTGTACACTCTTAAAGTCGGTGCCGTTCTCGATAGCACAATTGTGACATTGTCGAAGCCGTTCCCGGGACTTCCCAGAATCACGACGGCTAAATTTTCGGACACAGTAATAGTGTTCGAAAAATACACTTCCCGACATATTACCATTGTTAATGGAGTGGTTCAATCTGATGTTCTACCCCCTATCGGATTGTTAAGCCGTGTTGATCTAACGCCTCAAGCTGATATTTTTATTCCTAATACAAGCCAAGTCACAATTGCTTTTCCTACGGCAGGGGTGCTTGTGGATTATTTTCCTTTCAGGCATGACAGTACTTTATCAACAGTTCAAGACATTGCCCACGTTTATGTTCAGGATGCGCATCCAAATCCAACTAAGGGGACTGTATCTGTTACGATAGGAAAGTTCGTAACGGCAGACGTGAGTTCAATATCTCTGGAATTGTATGATACCAACGGACAATTAATCAGAAATTTTTCAAACAAATTGCCAAAATTCGGATCTGGAAACGAGCAAGAAAGCGTCACGCTTGATGTCTCTGGAATTCAAAACGGGATGTACTTGTTGGTCATTCGTAACGCACAAACAACTCAAGCAACCAAGGTTATTATACTGTAATTGTATTGTGCCAAGATGAATCAATAACGCGCAGACTAGTTTCACCATCACCAACTCCTTTGGTTACACGGTGGCATCGTACGTTACGTGGTAGAGTATTTCAGTTTTAGAGGTGACTTATTTTCAAGTTGACTCACAGCCGCTACACGTACCTGCTCCACCAAGCCCCTTTTCGTAAAATTTTAAACTTGTCATACCTAACACATAGTGGGTATAGCGCGGTCACCACAAAAATCCACGCGGCGTAGGTAACCCACAACGGATATCCAGAGTTAGCGGGAAAGCCTGATTGTGTGCCACTGTACATGAAATCGTGAAGCGTAAAACCTTGCAGCATGATGAGTAGCGCGCCAACAATGTGCGCCAGGTATATGTGCAAGAGATAGTAGAACATGGGCACTCTGCCGAAAACCGAAACAGCGGCGAACCACTTGGAAGGGCGTGCGTTTTGACGCAGCTCGTTTTGGTGGAGCTCGTTGTAGCGCAGTTCGTTTTGGCGGAACGCGGACATCAGTACGAGTGCCGGTCCAAGGGTCATGCAAATGTAGAGGAGCGACGGCGGATATTTTGTGCAATTCACGAACGACATCACAGTAAACAGCCACTGCGGACTCTGTGCGGAGCTTGCATACACCCACGCAGATGGATCGCCATAAAAATTGCTGAAACGCACTACCGCAAAAACCAGAATGAGTGCCAGCCCAACATTGCGCAGAAATTTGTTGTCGGATATGTAGGGGGCTATCCCATACCCTGCTAACATTACGCCAATCCACGGAAGCACAGGGTAACCTAAAAATATCGAGTGCGTGGCAGAAAGTTGAATGCTGGTTGACACGTGAATTGCGCTCCACACATAAGCGAGTGCCGCACCA
Organism: Ignavibacteria bacterium; assembly: GCA_013204605.1. Taxonomy (GTDB): domain Bacteria; phylum Bacteroidota; class Ignavibacteria; order Kapaibacteriales; family Kapaibacteriaceae; genus JABMNI01. Next base: position 8,691 of record JABMNI010000006.1, on the reverse strand, counting down.
AATGTATGCGAAACACCGTCGAGTGTTATTCCATTGGGTGTCACACCATCCAGCAAATTGTGAAACAGAATTATTCCAATACCCAATATGAGATTTGTTTTGGATGAGAACCGAGTTAGCACACTCATTGCCATCATGGCAATACCAATTGCCCAAATAACCTGTAAGATGATCACCGAAAAAAAGATATCAAACGTCCAACCAAATGTTACCACCGTACACTCAGCCGCAACCAAAAACAATCCACGTTTGAATAGGAAGAGGCGTTGTCCACCAATCCAGCCGCGTTTCTGAGCGCTCAGGTAGATCGACGTTCCACTCAGAAACACAAACACCGGTGCGCAGAAATGTGTTATGAATCGTGTAAAGAAAAACAACGGAGTTGTCGTTGCAAGGTCGGTCGGATCAGCCCAAGCAATACTCTCCAAGTGCGTGTAATCGCGCACATGATCCAAGGCCATGATGATCATTACCAAGCCGCGGAGGAAGTCGATGGAAGTTATTCTGGACAATGTGGAAATGTGGAAATTTGAGAATGCCAATTAGATAATTGGTAAATCTAATAGATTCTACAGCAAAAAAACCAAAAAAAAGAGAGAGCCTACTTTCGCAAGCTCTCCCAATATTTCAAGGACTATGACATCTTAATCCTTAATCCTTAATCCTTAATTCTCTTACCTTCTTCCGCCGCCGCCGCCTCTTCTATCGCCACCACGATCTCCGCCTCTGTCACCGCCACGGTCGTTGTAGTCACGGCGTGGTGGACGTGGCCTTTCGTCTCTCGAAGAGTCGTAGCCTTCGGGAGTTGGAAGGAGGGCCTTCATGCTGATACGCAATTTGCCGTCGGGTTGGATTTCGATTACCTTGACGTCGATAACGTCGCCAACACTAAGTACGTCACTTACGTTCTCAACGCGCTCGTAGGCGATCTGAGATACGTGCAACAAGGCTTGCTTTTTAGGAAGGATTTCAACAAAGGCACCGAGGCCTTCGCGGATTTCTTTTACCTTGCCTTTGTAGGTATCACCAAGCAACACCGGACGCGTGATTTCGCGGATCCGGGCCAAAGCAGCATCGCCGCTTGCTTGATTGATAGCCGCCACAGTTACCATACCTTCATCGTTGATGTCGATCTGAGCGCCGGTTTCTTTAACAATGGATCTGATCATTTCGCCACCAGGCCCGATAACCGCACCAATCATCTCTACAGGAATTTGAATGGTTGTAAGTTTAGGTGCAAAGTCTGATAGCAATTCGTTTGGTGCTGCAAGGGTCTTATTCATTTCACCAAGAATGTGCAAACGTCCTTCGCGCGCTTGGTTAAGAGCAGTGCGCATAATGTCTACACTCAAGCCTTCAATCTTGATGTCCATTTGGCAAGCTGTAATTCCGTCATTCGTACCAGTTACCTTGAAGTCCATGTCGCCAAGGAAATCTTCATCGCCAAGAATGTCACTCAATACCGCAACACGGTCGCCTTCTAAAATCAATCCCATGGCAATTCCAGAAACAGCTTTTTTCATTGGCACACCGGCGTTGAATAGGGCTAGTGACCCCGCGCAAACTGTGGCCATCGAAGATGAACCGTTCGACTCAAGTATATCCGAAACAATTCGAATTGTATATGGAAATTCTTCTTCCGACGGGATGAAATTCAACAACGCACGTTCGGCAAGATCTCCGTGTCCAGTTTCTCTGCGACTCGTAAATCCGAATCGTCCGGCTTCGCCAGTAGAGAATGGAGGGAAGTTGTAGTGCAGCATGTAGCGCGACTCATACGTAGGCAACAAGCCATCGATCAATTGCTGATCGCGCTTTGTTCCAAGCGTAACAGATGTTAACGACTGCGTTTCACCACGCGTGAACAATGCCGATCCGTGCGTACGTGGCAGTAGTCCTACCTCGCTTGCAATTGGACGAATCTGATCGGTCTTCCTGCCATCCAACCTGCGGCCTTCCGATAAAATCATTTCGCGCATCTCAGCCGCTTCGATTTTTTTCAGAATTCCACCAACAACTTTTTCAATTTTCAACGCCGCATATTCTTCGTTGGCCGCAACAACTTCGGCTACTGAATCCAGTGCCAATTGCTTGATTTCTTTACGAAATGCAGTGCGTGCTTCTTTTGAAGAATCGGTACGAATTTGTGCATGAATTTTCGAAGTCACAGCAGCTTTGATTAACGTAACAAATTCTGCAGGGGGCTCTGTGACGATAACTTCACGCTTAGTAGGATTTACCAAGGCAGCAAGTTCAAGCTGCATGGCGTTCAATTCTTTAATCCAAACATGTGCAAACTCCATAGCTGCAACAAAGTCAGCTTCCGAAATTTCATGACTGCTTCCTTCAACCATAACTATGGATGAAGTTGTACCCGCAACAATGATGTCGAGATCGGAATTTTTGGTTTCTTCTAACGTTGGGTTTACTATGAACTCACCGTTTGCACGGCCAACACGTACACAAGAAATTGGACCACCCCAAGGGATGTTACTTGCAACTAAGGCTGCCGAAGCGCCGGTTGTTGCCAACACGTCGGTTTCGTTTTCAAGGTCGTATGAATAAACGTTGGCGATGATTTGGGTTTCGCAGCGCCAGTCTTTGGCGAACAGCGGACGCAATGGGCGGTCAATCAAACGTGAGGAAAGAACTTCCTTTGTAGTTGGCTTACCTTCGCGACGGAAAAATCCGCCAGGAATTTTTCCTGATGAAGCCTGCTTTTCGCGATAGTCACACGTTAGCGGCATGAAGTCGATATCGACCTTAGGATCTTGATTGGCAACGGCCGTTACCAATACCATTGAATCGCCAAAGCGCACCATTACGGCCGCATCGGCAAGTTTTGCGAATCTGCCGGTTTCGAAGGATAGTTCCTTACCGTTTACGATTCTTTTTACTGTATGCATTTTTATCCTGCATTAAGAGATGGGATACAAGGTAGTCTACGAACATCGTAGCCCCTTTCCCGGCAGCTCTGCATCAGTGTCATTCCTTGCGTTATCACAGCGCAGTGCTGTGGCAAGGCAAAGAGTGACGAGACGCAGACGCGAAATCTGCACGGGTAGAATGTAATCGTGCAGACGATGCACTAGGCACCGTCTGCAGTAATTACGGATTTACTTACGCAAGCCTAGCTCGGCAATAATTGCGCGATAGCGCTGAATTTTTGTCTTAGCCAAGTATGCAAGAAGAGTTTTGCGTTTCGAAACAAGCATGATAAGACCTCTACGTGAGTGGTGATCTTTCTTGTTTATTTCGCAGTGCTTTGAAAGCTCCTGGATGTGCTCAGTAAGCAGTGCAATCTGTACTTCAGGAAGGCCGGTATTTGCTGCCGCGCCGCCATGTTTTTGTACGATTTCTGCCTTGCGTTCACTAGTAATCATGATGAACTCCGGTTATTATTATATGATGTAAAATTTATTGTTTCTGTTTTGTCACGTTCTAGCTGTGCTAAAAACGCTTCCTTCGATTCGAATCTTTGTTCGCTCCGAAGGAAACGGTGAAATTCAACGTTTACCGTTGTGTTGTATATGTCTTTGTCGAAATCTAAAAAATGCACTTCCAAGATTGGCTCAGTATCATCTGTAAAGGTTGGACGAGTTCCAATGTTGGCCATTCCAATTTGCTCAACGCCATCGATGGTAGCCGATACTACGTACACACCCGATGCTGGAAGTAATTTGTCGTTGATGTCTTGAATGATGTTCGCCGTTGGTAAGCCCATTTCCTTGCCGCGACCATCGCCCTTAATTACGGTACCTGCAAGCGAGTATGGTCGGCCTAACATCTCCATAGCCCCCTGCATATCACCCTCTTTTATAGCAGCTCTAATTTTGCTGCTGCTAATAGTAACATCATCTATTGCAATGGGCGGCACCGGTATTACGTTGAACTTGCATTTGGGTGCTAATTGAACGAGGAGTTCTTCGTTGCCACCACGATCCTTACCAAAGCCGTGATCGTGTCCGATAAAGAAATCCGTAACACCGATTTTTTCGACGATAATATGTTCGACAAAGTCATTAGCTGAAGTTGAAGAAAATTCTGTCGTGAATGGAATTACAATTGCAACATCAATTCCACTTTTCTGAATTAACTGCAACCGCTCATCGATAGAGGTCAGAAGTTTTACCTGTTTGCGTCCGACCTTGGCCAATACAATTTGCGGATGCGGATGAAACGTAACCACAACGGAACGCTGCAATCTATTCTTCGCATTCACAACCATCTCTTTTAGAATTTGCTGGTGTCCGAGATGAACTCCATCAAACGTACCAACTGTTAGTGCTGAATCAACTTCAAACGGAATTGCATCCTTGCCCAAGTAATAAACTTTCATTCTATTGGTGCCTCGATGAGTTGTTGAATTTCTGTAATGGTAAGCGCGTTTGCAACATCTATTTCGCCAATGTGTGTTCTGCGTAAATCGTGTACGTATCCGCCACTACCCAGATTTGCGCCTAGATCGCGCGCGATGGAACGAATGTAGGTTCCTTTCGAGCACGTAATGCTGCACGAAACCAAGGGCCATTCGAACTTCAAATTGTTGATGCTGTTTACAGTAACTATGCGCGGACGCGGCTCGAACGGTTTGCCATCTCTGGCAAGATCGTATTGTCGTTTTCCCTGATGTCGAATAGCGCTAAACGAAGGCGGCAGTTGCTCAATCTCGCCAACAAAACTCATTAGCATTTCTGCTACTTGAGTTTCATTCAACTCCACCAAATCACTCGTTACAACTTCAGCTGAACCCCGATCATCGGTCTCGGTAGTTGCACCAAGTTTTATTACTACATCGTATTGTTTTGTGCCGTTCTGATATTCATCAATTGTCTTTGTAGCCTTACCCAAACAGAGAACCAGTAAGCCCGTTGCCAATGGATCTAACGTACCTGCATGACCCACCCTTCGCACTCTAGCAAGTGCACGAAGCTTAGCAACGCAATCAAACGACGTCCATTTTTCCTGTTTGTCAATGTACGCTACGGCGCCATTCGATCTGGCCTCTTCAAGCCAAGCGAAATAGTTCATGCCGTCACGCTGCAGAATTGGCCAATCAGTCATTGTTTCCATCGGCTGCTTCGGCTGGTGGTTCGGTAAATGGCTTAACTGAATCGAGGAGCGCTTCTATGCGTTGCGCTCGGTCCAAAGAATCGTCGATAAAAAATTTAAGCTGCGGAACGTAGCGGAGGCGTACGGTTTTTGCAATGTGATGCCGGATGCGTCCTGCCTCGACATCATCGATATACTTCAGCACTTCGGCCGGCGTTTTGCGTCCACCAAACACACTCACATACACGCGTGCTATTTGCAAGTCAGGCGACATGCGAACTTCTGTTACTGTTATAAAGCCCGCCGATAACTCACCGGCTATTCTTTGTAAGGGGCTTGCCAGGGCTTTTTGAATTTCTCCTGATACTCGTTCTGTTCGGATCGACACGATACTACTTTCGGTGCGGGCTTAGTGTGTTAACTGAGTTTCCTTTTGACTTCGATAGTCTTATAGGCTTCAATAATGTCACCCTCTTGGATATCGTTAAATCCGTGAACTGCCATACCACATTCAAATCCAGTTTCAACTTCACGAACGTCATCTTTAATACGTTTTAGAGAGTCGAGTGTACCCTTGTAAATTTCAAAGCCATCACGTAGTACACGAACTCTATCGTTTCGGATAATTCTTCCGTTTTGAACATAGCAACCGGCAATGGTTCCCAGTTTGCTAATCTTAAATACGGCACGAACTTCAACAGTACCGGTAATTTCTTCCTTGATGTCGGGAGTAAGTAGACCCTCCAAAGCCAATTGCACTTCATTGATACAGTCGTAAATAATGGAGTACAGTCGTACATCCACGGTTTCGGCTTCGGCAATCTTGCGCGCTTGTGGCGAGATGTTTACTTGGAATCCAACAATAATTGCATCCGAAGCAGCGGCCAACATAATATCGCTCTCGGTGATAGCACCAACTGATTTATGCAGGATACGAACCTGAACTTCAGGCGTGGAGAGTTTCAACAATGAATCGGCTAGCGCCTCTGATGAACCACCCACATCGGCCTTCACAATCAAGCGAAGTTCCTTAACTCCACCCTGCTGAATTTGTACTGAGATATCATCGAGGGTCATGTGACGCATACCACGGAACTGTTGTTCGCGGCGCAGTTGCTGGCGCCTGTTACCAATTTCGCGTGCTTCCGCCTCTGATTCCATTTCAATGAGAATATCACCGGCATTAGGCAAGCCGTCAAAGCCAGTTACCTGAGCCGGAGTAGAAGGACCCGCATTTTCGATGCGGTTACCACGCTCGTCAGTCATTGCGCGAACGCGGCCGGCAAACTGTCCACACACAAAAATGCCCCCAACACTAAGCGTTCCTTTTTGTACCATAACCGTAACCACATTGCCCCTTCCCTTATCTACATGGGCTTCAATAACGGTTCCGCGAGCTTGGCGGTCAGGGTTTGCTTTTAGATCTAATACATCTGCTTCGAGAAGAATCTTCTCGAGAAGTTGGTCGATGTTCGCACCGGTTTTTGCGGAAATTTCAGCACTCTGATTTTTACCACCCCAGTCCTCAACCAATACACCGCGATCGGCAAGCTGCTGCTTAATCCTATCCGGATTCGCCTCTGCACGGTCCATTTTATTGATGGCAACCACGATTGGCACATTCGCAGCCTGAGCATGCGAAATAGCCTCGATAGTTTGAGGCATCACGGAATCATCGGCCGATACAACCAACACAACAATGTCTGTCACTTGAGCACCGCGTGCACGCATGGCTGTAAATGCCTCGTGACCCGGTGTATCGAGAAACGCAATGTGTCGTCCGTTAGGCACTTCAACTCTATACGCACCAATGTGCTGAGTAATACCGCCGGCCTCGCCCGAAACTACGTTTGCGTTGCGGATGTAATCCAAGAGTGATGTTTTACCGTGGTCAACGTGACCCATGATAGTAACAATCGGCGACCGCGTTTGAAGTGATTCCGGATCGTCTTCAACTTCAACAATCTCTTGTTCTTCGTTGCCGTCGAGAAACTCAACTTCAAAACCATAATCGCTGGCAATGAGAATAATAGTTTCTTTGTCGAGACGCTGGTTAATGCTAACCATTAATCCCAGACCCATACACTTCATAATAATGTCGGCCGGAGTAACGCGCATCAAGTTGGCTAAGTCGGCTGTGGTAACGAACTCGCTCAAACGCAACATCGTTGATTCGCGAGCTATTTCATCCTGACGCATTTGCGCTTTTACTTCGCGCTCAATTTTCTTGCGCTGCTTAACTTTATTTCGGCCGCTTAAACCGGTGTCTTCCATTCCGGCAAGCGTTGCTCTGATTGCTCTTTCCACATCACTCTCAGAGAAAGTATCGCGAGCTCCCTTACCTGTGCGTTTCTTTTTGCGATCGTCAACTTTATTTCCGCCCGGACGTGCAGGTGCGCCAAAATTTGGACGCGTTGGTCCGGCATTTGCCGAGCCTCCGGTAGTACTTGCTGGCTTTGAATCGGTTTTCTTTTTAGGTCCACCTGCAAACGCATCACCAATGGTCGCCTTGCCCGGCTTTGGTTTTTTGCCACGCACGGGGCGTGTAGCTAGGTCTATTTTTCCAATTACTGTTAGTCCGCGTAACGTGGTTCTTGTACCACCTTGCAACTCAACTTCAACTACACCTTTACGCTTGCGTTTCTTCTTTTCTTCTGAATCAGCTTGAGCCGTTTCTTCAACTTTTGCTTTCTGTTGCTCTTGTTGTTTTGCAACGTGCTTAGCTTGATCCTTTTTAGCTTGCTCTACTTTGTCTTGTTCTTTTTTAAGTAGCTCTTCTTTTTTCTTCGGGTCTTCTTTTGGACGGTGAGGCGGTGGTGGCGGCTTAGGAACCTTCTTCAAATCTATCACCTGACCTACTTGCGGACCAGTTTTTTTCTTGGTTGCGGTGCCCGTCTGTTCAGCTTCTTCTACGTCTGGCTGCACTTCGTCAGTCTCTTGTGCTTCGGTAGTCTCTTGTGCCTCTTCTACTTCAGTGGTTTCTACATCACTCTGCGCTTGTACTTCTTCAACCGGCTCGGCCACATCTTGCGGTTCTTCAACCTCAACTTCGGCTTCCTCTTGTTGCTCTACAACCGGCTCGTCAACCTCAATTGTTTCATCTTCAACAGGTTGTGTAGGGGGCTTGGCAGCTACCACGTCATCATGGTGCTCAAGGTGATGCACAAGTTCTTCTTCGCGTTGTTGCGCTTCGGCAATAGTATCTATGGAAATGGTAGTACCATGTTCCATGAGAGTCTTGCGTACTTGCTGGTGACGCTGAACTTTTTCACGTTGCTTTTCAGCAACCTTAAGTTCTTTGGCAAATTTTTCAACCACAACATCAACCATCTCATCGGTCAAAACGGCCGTAGGCTTGTTCTGGACAGTAAAGCCCTTCGATACAAGATATTCTACGATCGCATCGCGTCCGATATTTATCTGAGTTGCAACTTTGAATAATTTGGTTCCGCTTACAGCCATATATCCTTAATTAGATTTCCATGCGCACTTATTGCGCATCTTCTTCCGTCTCGGTTGATTCAACAACATCTCCGGTTTCAACTACTTCTCCGGTTTCAACTACTTCTTCCGGACTTTCAGGTGCATCTACTGAGTTTGCTGTTTCAGTTTCAGTTTCAGTTTCAGTTTCAGTTTCTG
>JABMNI010000068.1 GCA_013204605.1 Ignavibacteria bacterium | reverse complement strand
TCCTTCAGTAGTGCGGAAAGGGCGGGATTCGAACCCGCGGTACCGTTTCCAGTACACACGCTTTCCAGGCGTGCCAATTCAACCACTCTTGCACCTTTCCAAGTATTTACAAATATATGGTTTACGGCTCATACATTGTTGATTGAGTTCACTTACTTGGGCACTCGGCACAATAATTGACTTAAAATGGTAACTATTTACTGCATAATGGGTTAAACCAGATGTTGGGAAAAGTTCGACTGAATTTTTAGCAAGGTTTCCAATCGGAAATTCAGTAAATTATAAGGTTAAATGGATAGAACTAAGCATACTGATAAAATCGTCCTTCAACGAAGAGGATTCTTGGGCTCTGCGGCTTCGGCTATAGTAGCGCCTGCTTTGTTGTTGGGTGGTATTAGTAAAGCCAAAGCTTACCCCATGTTGGAACAGCTGTTAACGTCCTCTGTTACAACTTTGCTCCCTTCTGCTTTGAAGGCGGGTTCGACTATTGGCATTGCAAGTCCCGCCAGCGGTGTAACCCATCAGGAGTTAAAGGATTTTGTAGAGGTCTGCAGGAATCTTCAAATCGAAGTAAAATTGGGCAGAAACGTTTCCAAGAACGTCGGATACCTGTCAGCGCCTGACGCCGACAGAGCCGCAGAGTTCATGGATTTCATTCAGGACCCGAGTGTGGATGCTATAGTTTGTGGTCGCGGTGGTTACGGTGTAATGCGGATTCTGCCTTTGTTAGACTATTCAGCTATTCGAGAGGCCGGCAAGATTGTTATGGGATTTAGTGACATCACAGCGTTACTGATTGCCATAAATCAGATGTCAGGAATTGTCACATTCCACGGGCCAGTTGCCTCTTCAACATTTGACGAGTTCACTTTGGATGCTGTTAAGTCAATCATCATGTCAAATCAGAGTTTAGAAATTGGAAATTCTTCAGCTGATTTCACAAACGCCTCCACGTATTCATTTAGTGATAGTCGGATAACAACTATTCATCCCGGCATTGGGCGTGGCAGATTAACTGGTGGCAATTTGTCGATGATTGTAAGTACGTTAGGCACCAGATACGAGATCGACACTAAAGGCGCCATTCTATTCTTGGAAGAAATAAACGAAGAGCCCTATAAAATAGACCGGATGCTAACGCAACTTTGGTTAGCTGGAAAACTTCAGGAATGTAAGGGAATTGCCTTGGGCAATTTTAGGAATTGCGAGCCTAAGGGCCTTTCAATTTCTAATCCGTCGTTTTCATTAATCAAGGTTATTGAACATTGCACAGCCGATCTTGGAATCCCGGTTGTTTACGGTATGCCCTTTGGACACGTTAGGTCGAAGATGACCCTGCCACTTGGAGTAACCGCTGAACTTGATGGCAACGGCAAGAGTCTTAGAATTTTAAATAGCGCAGTTGGGTAGGCGATTTATCTGCCACTTTACTGTGACAATAAAGAAAAATGAAAAAAATAAATATATATCAGCATAATAGGAGTAGTAACGTGAGAAATTTTAATCGCATTACTCTATCTATTGTATTTGTAGTGTTGGCTGCCTTTGGAGCAATGCAAAGTCAAACCCTCAACATTTACAACATCAACTCATCTGCCTTCCCTCGCGTTAGCGCGAACTATGTTGCATTCGACGCGCTGGGCAAGCCCCTTACCGGACTTACCGCAGCCGATTTTAGGGTGATTGAAACTGCGCAGGGTGGAAACCCAGTGAACGTTACACCTACTATTACGCAGGTTTGTAAGGAGACAAATAAGGAACCAGAGGCGTCAATTATTATAGTTCTTGACAGATCAAAGTCGATGGATGACTTAGTAAAAGGCAAGGCACGATTTGAATATGCTAAAGACGCGATTCGATCATTTGTTTCAAAAATAAATTTCGTTGATTCAACGAAGATTTGCTTGGTTACTTTTTCTGGGAGTTATGAAGTAAAGGTTCCGTGGACGAATAATCCGCAGGCCATTTACGACACGCTTACAAAAATCAAGGCTACCACTTCGACAGATTACAAACTTCCCTTTGAGACTCCGGGAAGCAACATCTACGAATTGTTTTTGCAGCGCCCAGCAAACATTCCCAAGTTTGTTTTTTTCCTGACAGATGGTTATCCCAATCCGGGAATTGGAGATGAGTCGAAATTCGTTGCTGAAAACACTGTAAAACTTCGAGCGCAAGCAATTAGGTTTTTCTCTGTTACTATCTTGGAGAAAGCTCCGCACACAACTTTAGAAGCGTTGGCGGTTGCCACCGGCGGTAAATCGATTGTAACAACCGAAGATCAGCTTGCCGACTTGTTCGGTCTGTTGGCGTTGGAGGTTTCAGTGAGACAGGAATGTTCGATTACGTGGACATCTCCCTATTCCTGTTCCGATCAGGCTCGAAATCGAGTAGCTGCAATTACTTTGTTGAAGGGGCCTAACCCTACAGTTAATGCGTCATTTGTCACGCCCCTTTCCAGCATAGCCAAGACACTACTTTCAGACCAGGTATTATTTTGTGGCGACCCACTGGCCAATCAATCCCAGTTAACTGTCGTAACGTTAACGGCACAAAATGCTCCTTTTTATGCTACTGCAGGGATAGTTAACCCTTCAACTTATTTCAGAGTGGAGGATTGGGATTACCCTAATGCCCAAGCCACCTTTGTTCCGTTTACAATTGCGGCTGGTAATAGCAGAAAAATACAAGTCAGATTTACGCAGGGCCCTGTCCAAACATTCAGGCAGGCTCAAATTGAATTAGCAGGATCACCATGCCCGCCCATCATTTCCTTGGTAGGTGGTCAGGGATTGGTAACTCTTAAATACCCTAACGGGGGCGAGTTACTTTCAACCTGCGACACCGTTACCATTAAATGGGCTGGTGTGTTACCAACACAGCCGGTATCACTCCAGTACTCAGATGATGGAGGTCTCACCTGGATTACAATCTCTGCCGCCGCCACTGGACTTTCGTATCAATGGCAAGCACCACGCCCTGGTACCAAGTACAAGGTGCGAGTATCTGTTACTCCAATAGGACAATACCAATGGTTAAAAGGACTTGGAGATGTAGGTAGTGAAACTGCCACGGCACTCGATATTTCCGCAAGTGGTTTAAGGGTGTACATTTCTGGTTATTTCAATGGCCCTACGAAGCTGGGAACTGTCACTTCAACTAACTTAGTAGGCAACGTAGACGGGTTTCTTGCGGAGCTGGATTCTGATGGAAATTTCGTCAAGGCTGCACTTTTAACAGGTAATGCGAGCAACGATGAACGTGTAACGGGTGTAGTAACCGATAACCAAGGTAACTATTACGTGGCTGGTTACTTTACAAGTCAGAATGCCCAATTTGGAAGTCAGCCACTCTCCAAACAGAATATTGATATAAGCAACATGTTCGTATACAAGTTCGACCAAAACGGTGGACTTCAGTGGGTGAATTATGGTACTGGCGATGCACTAAGTGCGTGTACAGCTAATTCAACTACGATTGCAATCAGGTACGTAGGCGGAATCCCTCAGATATTGGTTGGTGGCAAGTTTACAAGATTCGTACGGGTTGGCCAAAGTTCAACTGGTACCTATGTTCAATCGAATAAGTACAACGACAACACTTCAAGAAATTATTACGCGATATACGATGTAAACGGTTTCGCTCAGTTTTACGCAGGCACGATGCCTCCGGGATGGTCGCCTCAGGCTATGACCAGGACCGATGCTACCGGATTTGTTTATGAAACAGGTACGTATGCCAGTGCAAATAAAACAGTAGCGCCCCCAACAATTTCAATACAAAACATGGGTGCTACGGATGTTTATGTGTCGAAGTTTGGTTCGGTTCCTTCATCGGCAGATACTAGTGATATTTTTTCTGCGAAGTCTCCACAACTGGCGTTTTCAATACCAACAGCAGTTATGACTGCTATTGCTCAGGGTCAGAACAGTTCAAATTCCTTCACGGGAGTATTGTGTAACACTGGTGATTTTCCATTGATAATCAAAGGTCACACAATTACCGGTGCCAATATTGGCGACTTCGTTGTGGTTTCGAAAATTGACAGCGTCCGTTTAGACAAAGGAGAATGCATTTCGCTTGAATTTGTGTTTGCACCAACTGGTACAGGTCCTAGAACGGCTACTCTACTAGTTGAAGGTAATTGCGGATCGACATCAACATTGCAACTTGAGGGCAACGGTTTGCCCCCTTGCACCTATGATGTTACAGCAAACGTTGTATTCGGGAAAGTCCCATTGGGACAAACCCCGTCACAGGGTCCACTTTGCATCTTGAAAAACACCGGTCCTACCAATCTAAGTGGGATAGTTTCAGCTACTGGTTCAACTGAAATTACCATCGCTCCGTTGGGTGCATTTACGCTCAAACCTAATGAGTGCCTAAATCTTACTGTAACGATAAATCCGGTTGACGCTGGTATTAAATCTGCTATTATTGATTATGGCCTCCAGGCTGAGTGTGGTGTTCCAACAACAACAGTAAATGCAGAGGTTGTTGAGCCTAAAGTTGCAATTACCAACGTTGATTTTGGACGCCGCAGGCTACGCACTGTGGCAATGGACACCATTGTGATGACCAATTTGAATACCGAACCAGCCATCGTTACTGGCATTTCCGTTTCAGATGCAACTAATGCTAATTTGAAATTTGAACTGCCTGGCACACCTATCAATCTTGCACCTTCCGCAACGATTAGGATTCCGGTTTCATTCGATCCTTTTACGCGTGGACAGCACTCCGTGTTGGTTAATGCAAAAGTACAGGGTCAGACGCAACCAGTTGTAGGTGAGGCAAGGGGCTTTGGGTATCTCCCCGTAATCAGTGCAACTGGATATACATTTGGCGCATGGACGGTGGGTTTAACGTCGCCTGAAAAAGGAAACGTTACAATCAAGAACACAGATACAGATGCAGACCTGAATATCTCTTCGATTGCCTTTACAACTCCATCTGCAGATTTTGCTTGGGAGTATCCTCTTCCACCGACTCCAATCAAAATTGGACCAAATTCTGAGCTTAAGCTTAGCGTTCTGTTCACTCCGCAAACAGCGGGAAATAGAACCGTAAATGTAAATATTTGCCACGACGCTAAGATTGGTCCAGCCCCCTTACCACCTTGCGTTGATACAGTGGTAATTGTTCAAGGCGTTGGAGCCGAACCGTCCGATATTCCGCCTGTGGTTTTTGGTAACGTGTTAACCTGTGCATCTAAAACGATCGATGTGCCGATAATTAATCCAAATCCAAGCATTGCGTTGAATTGTGACACTCCCGTGCCTACAGGTGATGTTACAGCCTTTACAATTTCGGAAGCAGGGCCGTTTGTTGTTCCTCCGGGAGGCTCGAGAGTTGTTAGGATCACATTTTCGCCTCCTGCGATTGCAACTTATAATGTTTCCTATGGCATAGCGAATGACCAGGGCTTAAAGCTAAACATTACTGCAAGCGGTACTGGGATTTCAACGCCGGCGAGTTTTGAATTTGGAAACATCGTTGAGGGTATTGTGGGTCAGCCGGTTGTTGTTCCCGTAATGGTTACCACAGGTAATCTTGCCACGGTGGTAATTCCTGAGGTAGTTCTAACCTTCACTTTTTCAGAAAAGTATTTAGCTTTCTCAAAATTCACAACACCTGAAGCGCCGGGTTGGAAGTTTGTGCCCGATGTAACAATTCCAGGAAAGTTGATTGTTACTGCAACTCCTATTGCCGGAACTGAACTTACATCTGGAATTTTTGTATCGCCAGTGTTTGATGTATTTTTAACTGCGGATTCTTCAATTAACGTGTCTGTAGATGCTACGGTCCCAATTCCGTGTATTGTAACCTCCGGCGATGTTGGACAAGTTAAAGTGAAGCAAGTATGCTTCTCCGCGGGAAGGATTGTTCAAATTGGTGGAAATCAATTTGCTATGAGTTCCCCAACTCCAAATCCGTCAAACACTTCCGCAACAGTTCAGTACTCCACTGGCATTACCGTTTCTACATCGTTTGAATTAGTTGATAAAATGGGCAACCTAGTGTATTCATTTAGTACAACGGTCAATCCTTCTGGTACATATGAGCTGCAACTAGATGCTTCGACATTGTCAAGTGGCCTGTATTATTTGCGGATGGTAAGTGGTCCATACATGGCCGTCCAGCTACTTTCTGTAGTCAAATAATTTTTCGATTACATATTGAATTTATTAAAGGGCAGTCCTTCAAGACTGCCCTTTGTATTTTTGTAGCATCTTTTTTTGATAACTAGAATTTTGCAAATGATAGACAACATCGTATCCTCCTTGGGTGACCAAGCAAATTATTACCTGCAGCATGAATGCACGGCGATACCAAAAGCAAGTTTGCACACACCCGGACCCAATACCATTCAGTCCATCTATAGTATAAGTGACCGGAGCAATCATGTATTGCATAATCTTGATAGAATTCTAAACACGGGTCGGCTTACTGGAACTGGATATGTTTCCATTTTACCCGTGGATCAAGGAATAGAGCACAGCGCCGGAGCCTCGTTTGCAAAAAATCCTGAGTACTTTGATCCAGAGAATATTGTGAAATTAGCTATCGAAGGGGGCTGTAACGCTGTAGCTAGTACTTTTGGCGTACTTGGATCTGTCGCCCGTAAGTACGCTCATAATTTCCCTTTCATCGTGAAGATTAATCATAACGAGTTATTGACGTATCCGAATAAATTCGATCAAATAATGTTCGGCACTGTACAAAGAGCATACGATATGGGCGCAGCTGCAGTTGGAGCAACTATCTATTTCGGATCGGCCGAAAGTGCTCGGCAAATTGTTGAGGTAGCTGAGGCGTTTGATCGTGCACATCAATTGGGAATGGCAACCATCTTGTGGTGCTACCTGCGTAACCCAGCGTTCAAATCTGATAAGGACTATCATGTAGCAGCAGATTTAACCGGGCAAGCCAATCACCTTGGCGTCACAATTCAGGCCGACATCATCAAACAAAAATTACCTGAAAATAATGGCGGTTTTGAAGCTTTGAACATGGGCGCATCCAGCTATGGAAAGCTGGACAAACGAATGTATAACGAACTTGCAACGAATCACCCGATTGATTTAACAAGATATCAAGTAGCTAACTGCTACATGGGGCGAATCGGACTCATTAACTCTGGTGGAGCTTCGGGAGCTAACGACTTTTCGGAGGCCGTTACTACGGCCGTTATTAATAAACGTGCTGGTGGAATGGGTCTAATCAGTGGTCGCAAGGCTTTCCAGCGTCCAATGCACGAGGGCATTAAACTCCTTCATTCAATCCAAGATGTGTATTTGTGCAATGAGGTAACTGTTGCGTAATGATTAAGGAAAAGATCAGTTCATTGAGGAATCTGAAGCGTCTTATTCCTTATGTAAGGAAGTATAGGGCGCGACTCATTTGGGGAATTGTGTTTGTCACATTGTCAAATGTTTGTTCAACTACAATTCCGAGAGTTGTTGGTAAGGCCATCGACACCGTTCGCGTGAGCAACTTTACCGATAGTGATATCCTTTGGATTATTGCTCAAATTTTACTGTTAACGGCTGGTAGCGGCATATTTATGTATGCCA
Organism: Ignavibacteria bacterium; assembly: GCA_013204605.1. GTDB lineage: Bacteria > Bacteroidota > Ignavibacteria > Kapaibacteriales > Kapaibacteriaceae > JABMNI01. Next base: position 48,335 of record JABMNI010000068.1, on the reverse strand, counting down.
CCAGGCGTGCACTAATTGTAATGTCTCGTTTTATCGAAGAAGATTTAAGGAACGACTTTGTTTTTGCTGTCCAGCATCAGTCGCAACGCTTTTTTCATGACAGATCTACCGGTTCACTGATTGCTCATTTCACTAACGACATTTCTGCCGTACGTGATTTCATAGGACCAGCCATCATGTACTCTTGTCATACCATTACAACGTTTGCTTTTGCATTGTCATGGATGATTTCATTGAACGTTCCACTAACGTTGACTATTCTGCTGCCGGTACCATTTATTACATGGACGACATACACAATTGGACGCAAGATTCACGAGCATTATAAATCTGTCCAAGAAGAATACGAACACATTACTACGCAAGCTCAAGAGGCATTCTCGGGGATTCGCGTTGTTCGTGCCTACGTGCGAGAAAAATTTGAATCGGCTAGGTTTAATAAACTGAGCGAAACATATTACGGCAAGAACATGAGTCTAGCACGAGTAAACTCATTGATGATGCCAGCTATGACGGTTCTTTTTAACCTCAGTTATGTTGTAGTGTTGGCCATGGGTGGGTATTACATCACAACCAATACGTTGACAGTCGGTCAGCTGACCCAATTCTTCATATATCTAAATCAACTGCTGTGGCCTATTGCCATGATTGGCTGGGTAACCGCTATGATTCAACGCGGATCCGCATCAATTGGTAGGCTGGGTAAAATCATGGATACCGTTCCTGAAATTTTAGAGCCGGCCGTCCGCCCAAAAAACGATATTGATTTGCAGATCACTAAAGGTGAGATCTACTTCAAAAATGTCACGCTCACCTACGGTGTCGATTCAAGCCAAAATGAATTGGAAAATGTTAATCTGCACATTGCTGCGGGCACGTCACTTGGAATGGTAGGCCAGGTTGGAAGTGGAAAATCTTCGTTGATTAACTTGATTCCCCGCTTGTATGACCCCACAACAGGTAGCGTGGAAATTGATGGCACAGACATCCGTGAGTATTCGCTTCATGTACTTCGAAGCGCCGTTTCGGTAGTGCCCCAGGAGTCGTTTCTATTTTCAGAAACCATAGCAGAAAATATCCGGCTGGGAAATCCAATTGCCACAATTGAACAGGTTACAAAGGCCGCAAGGCTAGCCCAAATTGACACAGAAATTTTGTCTTTGCCCGACGGTTATGACACAATGGTTGGTGAAAGAGGCGTAACTCTATCCGGCGGACAAAAGCAGCGCGTAGCTTTAGCCAGAGCTATTCTTAAAGCCCCCTCAATACTTGTCCTAGATGATTCCCTTTCAGCTGTCGACACTGACACCGAAGAGCGTATACTAGGCGGCCTACGCGAGGTTATGGAGAACCGTACGACTATTTTTATCTCGCATAGAATTTCGACTGTTAAAGACTGCACAAAAATTGTTGTGCTGCAGGATGGTAAAGTATTAGAGTCGGGTTCGCACGACGAACTCATAAAATTAGATGGTACGTACAGACAAATGTTTGAAATTCAGCAACTGGAGCAGGCAATAGCGTGAAGGTTTACAACTCAATCCTAGAACTCATTGGAAATACACCGTTACTAAAGCTGAATAAACTGGCTAAAGACTTCGATGCCACCGTATTGCTAAAAATGGAAAGTATGAATCCTGGTGGTTCGGTGAAGGATCGTATAGGAATTTCAATGCTGGATGCTGCTGAACGCGATGGACGTATTTCTCCAGGTTCCTTGATAGTTGAACCAACCTCGGGCAACACCGGAATTGGGCTAGCCTTGGCCGCCCGCATCAGAGGCTATCGATGTTTATTTGTGATGACCGACAAAGCATCTGCCGAGCGGGTGCGATACTTGAAAGCATTAGGTGCCGACGTCTTGGTAGTTTCCAGCGCTGCCAAAATGAGTTCGCCCGAATACTACTGGAATACTGCCAAAAGACTAAGTGAAGAATTACCAAATGCGGTGATGCTTAATCAGTACGACAATGCCGCAAACCCTTCAGCACACGAACAAACCACGGGGCCAGAAATTTGGGATGCTACCGAAGGTAAGATCACACACTTCGTTTCGGGTATAGGCACGGGAGGTACAATTACCGGGACAGCCCGTTACCTGAAATCAATGAATCCGGATATAAAAATCTACGCAGCAGATCCGGTTGGGTCTTCGATTAAAACGTTTAAAGACACCGGCAGGTTGGTTGAAGCTCTCCCCTACCTGGTTGAGGGTGTGGGTCAAGAGCGGATCCCGGGAAATCTCGACGTGAATATTATCGACGAGATAATCAACATTTCCGATCACGATTCATTCATGATGGCACGTGCACTCGTGCGCGAAGAAGGAATTTTTTGTGGTGGATCTTCAGGTATGAATGTGGCAGGCGCTCTTAAGGTGGCTAAGGGGCTTCCCCAGTCTGCAGTGGTTGTCACGATTATATGCGACACCGGAGAACGTTACTTAACCAAACACCACAACGATGAGTGGTTGAAAGAAAAGAACCTCCTCGACAACGATAAATTTTCAGTACGAGACATGCTCGAAACAAAGCGTGGTCGAGTGAATATGCCGGGAGTTGTTGCCGTTCCGTCAGACGCTACAATTCAAGAGGCGCTATCACTCATGACTTCGTACGGTGTTTCGGACATACCAGTTATCGTTGAAACACAGGTAGTTGGATTGGTGCGAGAAAATAAATTAATGGCGGCCGTTTTGGAAAACCGCACAGCACTAGAGTTACCTGTAAAGGAACTTATGGAAGCAGCGCCACCGTTTATTGACGTGCACGACACTATTCAACAGGCTATTGCAAAATTGAAAACGGATACAATGATTGTTGTGCGTGAGTTCGGACGTAATGTTGGTGTACTTACACGTCACGATATACTTGGTTACCTATGATGGATCGGCTTGCTTCCACCAAGTTAGGTCCACCGCATCTTCGCCTCCATCCACACCAAGCACCTCTCCATTTATCCACTGTGCTTCTTCGGTCACCAGCAGGGTAAGTACCTTGGCTACATCTTCAGGCGTAGTTAGTCTGTGATTTGGATTTCGCATTAATGCGTTTTCCATTATTCTGTCGCTGCCCGGAATTTTTGACAGGGCTGGCGTAAAAGTCACACCAGCACGAATAGCATTGGCAGTAATGTTTAAGGGGGCTAATTCCATGGCTAATTGCCTGCAGTAAGACTCCATAGCGGCCTTAGCAGCAGACACAGCCCCATACATCGGAAGTACACGGGTCGACCCCGCACTGGTGAGCCCTACTATGCGACCGCCAGAACCCATGTAGCCATTACGAATGATGTCTTGCGCATAGTAAACAAGGCTGTTTGCCATCACGTCCAACGTCATTTCAAGGCTCTTTTGGTTGATCGAATCCGCTGGGACATCTGTAATAAACGGCTTTAGCGTGCCAAAGGCCAATGAGTGCAGCATCAATCGTATTGAACTCCCCGGTTTTTCGCTGAGCTCCTTGCCAATATTAGCCATAACTTCAGTTCGCTTTTCAGAATCGGCTGCGTTGACGTTGTAAAAAACTGCTCTAACGCCAAACGATTCCAATTCGACACGCAAGTCATCTACAGATTTCATGCCTGCAGCTCGGTCCAAGTGCACACCCAGTATATGGAAGCCTTTGGCTGCGAAGCACAACGCAGCGGCTTTCCCAAACCCAGAAGATGCACCGAGTATCAAAATGAAGTCGTTCTTTGTGTTCATAGTCAACAGTAACTGATAGTAAAGTGTTGTGCAAAGTTAGGGATACGAACTCTCATGCCCCTTACCGATTCTTAATCAGTATGTAGCCTTTACTTTCATCGCCCCAAACAAGCTCGTTTGTAGAATCATATCCACGGTTCCATATGCGCATTCCATCCTTCCTAATCGTGAGCTCGGACTTTACCCACACCCCGTTCTCGTTTCTACAAGCTGTGCCGTGCGTTCCGCCAATAAATCCATCATCGGACATTTGAAAATACATTTCGCAGCCAATTTTTTGACGGAGTTGCCTCATCGAAAGATTTTCTAAAGCCTCAATATTGGCAGCTACTTCATATTTTTTCTCCTTTGATGTAAATTCGAAAGCCTTGAATTCAATCATCCCCTCCTCAACACGCCTCACACTATACACGCGTTGGATGTACGGGTTTGTAGAATCATGAGCCATTGCCTGCACCATGTAGTACCAATTAACCTTGGTATTCGATGCCAACGATGGAACGGGTACAATCTTCATTACTACGTGCGCAAAAGAAGAATCCATCTCATGCTGAACTAGACTTGAGTAACTGCCGGGCAACCAGTTAACCAATGAATCTAAATCTTCGTCCCCCGCTGCAGCACGTGATACAACTAACAACAACAAACTGAACACCGCACACAATTTCAAATACTTATTCAAACTCTTCCTCGCAACTCTATATTATTCAAATCTTCCTCGCAACTCTATATATGGAATGATGAAAAAAGTGGGCTCACCTTTTGGTGTTATATGTGAAACGCTACAATTGAACAACTCGCGTGTTAAGCTTTTAAGTTCATTCTCTGTTATTGTCTCACCCTTTCTGAATGACTGTCTAGACGCGTAAGCTGCTGCAACCTTTTCCTTGCTTCGAGCGCTTGGGGTACTTCCACCCCGTTCAATCTCTTGGAGAATCTCATCAATAATCGCTTCTTCTGTACCCGGCTTTACATCAGTAGGTACAGCATGAACACTTACTGTGCCGTCGAGGTTCACTTCAATCTTGAATCCCAAAGCAACAAATTCATGCAGAAATTCCTTTAGCAATATGGCCCTTGATGGTGTTAGCGAAAATTTAGACGAAAACAATATTGCTTGTTCCGAACCAGATTCACCCCCTACCATTTTCATTGCTCTTTCGTACAGAATCCGTTCGTGAGCTCGGCGTTTGTGGATTAGTACGATACCTTCGGCCGAGGTGGTGGCAACGTATTCTACGCCAACTCTCATTACCTGACTGGGTTCTACTGCGTCAGATTGCGAGTATAGTGCGTCGATTCCTACCTGGGCGGTGCGCGACCACTCAGCCCCCTGCACCTTTCTGTCTGACCAAGTTCCCTGTTGAATGTATCCTTTCGATGTAAGAATCTCGCCGGTGAACCTATTCACGAAGGTGGCTTCGGAAGGAATAGTACCCTCTAGCGACTGAAGGGGGCGGCTTGCTAGCGGCAATTCACCGAGAAATGAGGGTATTACGCTGGCGTTCCGCAAGGCTTCCGAAACAGCATGTTGAACGGCTAAATACGCAGCTCGTTCGTCGTCGAATTTCACTTCGTTTTTTTGTGGATGAACGTTTACATCAACACGATGTGGGTCGATGGTCAACGACACAACGAACACAGGATGTTGTCCGTTGTCCAATAAGTGATCATAGCTCGAGGCAATGGCGTGCGCGAGAGAACGGCTAACAATACTTCTACCATTCAAAAACAGAAACTGCCCGCTGCGGCTTTGCCTAGATGCCGAGGGAAGTCCAACTACACCGCTAATCTGTATGCCCGATTCGTTGCCAGATACAGTTACTGTTTGGCGTGATGGGTCGATAGACAGTACATCGGCAATTCGTTGCTTAAGTGGAGCTACCGGAACATCGAATACTATGTTGGATCCATCATAGAACACAAACCGCACGTTCGGATTTCCTAAGGCCAAACGTTGCATAGTCTCGGAAATATGCCTGAACTCAGTTAGATCAGATTTTAAAAACTTTTTTCGAGCGGGTGTAGTATAAAATAAATTTCGTACAAACATTTGAGAACCAACATCAGTTACTATCGGTTTCAATTCTGGCTTGCCGCCCGGTTGTGACGTCAAACTCCACCCTGTTTCTGCACCGGTCGTTCGTGTTCGTATCTCAACATCGGCCACAGCGGCAACCGATGCCAATGCCTCTCCTCTAAAACCAAGCGTCATTATGTTATGCAAATCCGCAATGGATGAAATCTTGGAAGTTGCATGCCGCACGATACTTAGCTCTAAATCGTCAACGGACATTCCTTTGCCGTCGTCGATAATATGAATGAGTTGTTTACCGGCTTCTTTCACAACCACGGTAATCGTTTTTGCCCCGGCATCAATTGAGTTTTCTACGAGTTCCTTAACAACAGATTCGGGTCTCTGCACAACTTCACCAGCGGCAATCTGGTTTGCCAGATGCTCCGATAATATTTTAATATGGTTATGATTTGTCATGTAGTTTTGACAAAGTTAGTTTTCAATCCAGAAATACAATGAATCAACCCTCAAAATTCGACCAAATACTTGACTTGTTCCTTTTACGCATGAAGGCACCAGAATACCACACCGGCGAGCCTTACTATACCACTGGTTCGATTGTTGCCGCCGCGCTTTTTCGTGTATTCATAATTGGAATTGGTGGGTTCATTTATTTCAAATCATACTCATCATCAAACTCAACGTGGATTATTGTCTTATTTGCGATATGGGGCATAGGCGTGTATCCCGCTTGGATCCAATACCAACGCTTTAATGAGAGCGTAGAACAAATCACGAAAGGCACTCTTTGTGGATCGTGCCGACATTTGAATAAGACAAATCAACTCTGCATGATCTTAGACGAGCACATTACAAGCGAAGAGCCCCCTTGCGAAGGAGAAGCTTGGGAACCGCTTCAATAGATATCTGATCTACAAATCCACGATTTTTATCAGCCGATATATTCCACGACTGTCCAATTGAAAGTGGAATTCCTTCTTCACCACCGCGGCATACGTCCAAATTTCAAACGGCTCACCCTCGGGCATTAACTTTTTGTTTGAAGTTGTAGGTGTTCCAAACAAAATGTAGATTTTTCCTCTCTCACTCTTCGCACCATCCGGCTCTTGAATCGTACTATACGTGTAGAACGCCTGATCAGTTCGTTTGTAATACTCAGCCATTCGTTCATTGTAAGTTGTAACTGGCGTTGGATCTTCCTTCCGCCACCAATCCATCAGGCGCTCTCTGCGTTCGGCATCCGGACCGTTATTAAGTGAATCAAGTTGCGACTCTGTCAAAATGTATTTCATCGACTCGAACGCGTAGTTCAGATTTCGGAGCGAAAGTGGCATCATTTCCCAAAGCACGGAAAAGGTTGCCTTCACTGTGTCTGTGGTGCCATACTCAATCAATGCTATCTCATATCTACCCGGAACAAAAGTGGTAGTAGGAACGGAAATTTCCACCAATGCCATTTCAGCATCCTTGGAGCTCACTTCCCGCAATTCAACATAGGGATCATCGGTGGTTGACATTCCAGATAGACTCGGAAAATTGTCGGTGCGCGATTCAGTAACTCCAATAACATCACTCACCTTCCACCATCTAATATCGTTCGCATTCCACGGTAGCTGGGAAATAGTGTAGTTGTACTTCGTATTCACTTTATCCGCTAAAATTAGAAGTGCTCGTGCATCTTTATTTCCGAACATTACGCTGCCAGAAAATACAAACGGACGCAACAGTGCCACTCCATTTTTCGACACTGCCTCGGCAAACATCGGGGTAGATAAAAGTCGTTTGTACGTGCGTGGCGTAAAGCTTAGCGTTGGTAGCTGGAGCTTCTTCTGACTACTCTCTTTCGTATTCAACACATCTATCGTAACGTCATACGAACCAGCACCAACCTTAAACTCCACCCAACCGTAATGGAACATCACCTTACTGTTCGTTTCCTCGAACGCGTTTGTGTACGCAACATCACCCCAATGCAATCGCTGACGGATAACTCCAAGTGAATCCCTGATTTCTAGGCCTACCGACATTTCAGCTTTGAAATTCCCTTTCAAATCATTCCTATCAGTAACCTTCGTGAAGTTTAGAAAGTCATTCGCCATTCTAAAAAATATAGTCACATTGGCCGTATCCGGATTCGAAGTTGGAACAACAAAGGCATCGCCGTAAATCCTATCCCCGTACTCGATAAGTGCCGATTTATCCGTTGATTTCAAACCCTGACCCAAAATCTTCACGTTATTAGTAAACATCCCTATCAACAATAGAAAGATTATTGATAAGGGGCTTAGTGGTCTTCGTCGTGCAAAACAATTTTTCATTCCATCGCTATAAAAGTTCATCCAAAATATCTCGCAACATAATTGCTGCTGCAACCGCATCTTTCGCGCCCTTGGCCTGACGCTGTTTTTTCCTTTTTCCCGAAGCCACCATCAATTCTTTGGCGCGTTTCGTGGTAAATGCTTCGTCTGTTTCGAATACAGGCTGTGAAATATGTTCGCGCAGAAGCAATATGAATTTTTCAATTTTTTCGATTGTAGCCGAAGTCTCACCATGGAGTAACCTGGGGACACCAACAAAAACAACGTCTACTCGACTATCCAATAATGCCTGCACCAATGTGCTCATCACCTTGCTGTCGTTAACAATGACTGGCCGTGTTGACACAGCGATATGCAATTCATCACAAACGGCTAGTCCAATGCGCGCATCACCATAATCAAGTGCTGCTAACCGCTTACCCTTCAATGTAACATCCAACTCTTGCATCCTACTCAACTTCCTCTGCCACGGCGTATTGAACGTGACGAATTTTCGGTGGTTCAATCAAATGAGGAATCCTAAAAATAACCTGAGTGCCGATTCCCACTTCACTTGTAACACGTAGTGACCCGTTGTGGAGGTGAACCACGTGCTGCATAATCATGGTTCCGATACCCGTTCCTGAACCGTCTTGCGCTGTAGTGAAGTGCGGCTTCATCATATTTTCGAGTGTGAGCGTATCCATTCCCACTCCGTCATCCGACACTCTGATGTATACATTCGTTCTGTCAAACCAAGTTGCGATTTCAATAGTTCCAGGCGTATTCTTCAAAGCCTTTATTCCATTCTCTACGGCATTTCGAACAGCTCTTGAGATTTTCAGTCTGTCAACATTCATCATTGTTCCACGCAACTTCATTGAGAAGCTCACATTAGGAAACATGAGAGGATCGAACTCGTGTCGAATTTCCGTACACAACTCTGCGCTGTGCACGAACACCCTGTCAACGGTTTCGGATCTACCAACGCTAACGAGGTCACGCACTCGTTGAATAAGCACTCCAACTTGAAACAATATTCTTCGTTTCCGTTCGCGATAATTATCATTTCCTTCTTCGGGCAACTGTTCAGCGTTTAATCTGATGGTTGAAAGATTGGTTTGCATGTCATGAGCTAGCTGACCCCAGTTCACTATTCGCCTACGCTCCAACGCCTCAGTGATATCAACACCGGTAACCACCCAGCCCCTTAGCCTACCAAACCACCCCGCAAGTGGAACGGCTGTGAATACATACTCGCGAGTTTCATCCGAATCGTTGATTTGAATTTTCTCGGAGACGGCAACCATTCCGTTTAGGGATTGCTCAAGAAATGCAAGCAGATTTTCAACGCCACGCTGTCGCAGATACGCACGGTACAATCTTCGCATTGGAACACTCTTGCTAATGCCAAGTAGTTTCGACGTTCGTTCGTTTGTTCTAAAAAGTCTACCACTCGAGTCCAACACTAGCACTAAGCCCGTTCCAGGCAGATCTATCATAGCATCCAACACTTCTCTAACACGCCTAAGCCGAATAAGCAGTAATACGATAATCAGCAAGAGTGCTAACGGAACAATGTACTTCCATGCAGTGTCCAAAACTCTCAACGGGAACCATAGCAAGTTATCGTTCCGCACAAGTAAAACAGATCCCCTACGACTGCTGATCAGCATTCCTTGTTCAGTTTCGTACACTTCAATATTATTTTTATCAATTGGAATTTCGAAGGCGTCAGATGAGAGTACGTCGCCATCAATCGTGACAGTTAACACTCCACCTGTGCAAATAAGCACCGCCTGTTGTTCGATAATTTTTACAAACAGTGGTTGTCCAAACTCTCCTGGCACCACTGTGCCGTTAATTATCACCGTTCTCAGTCCACTAGGATCAATCCGTCCAAGTTCATAACGACCACTCACCATGCCCACACCCATAGGTACGGGACCTCCTGAATTATGGGCAATTGCAACCAAGTGCATTGGAATTTGCACCGAAAAAAACTGCGACGTCATGGTTGTTGTATCAATAATCGAAACCTGACATGCATCGGAATTTCCAAGCGGTGTTACTACAACAAATTTTCCATCAACACTAAGCACACTAGCCTTATCCGAAAGCGGTACTGCAGGTGCAACCTTGCGTCGGAACAAACTATCCAACATACTCACATAGGCCACTCCGCCCACATCATGAACAATAACAAGTTCATAATTGCCCGAATCAGGAACAGTAAAACCCGTTACCGCTTCCTCAACCAAAATGGGTCTCAAATCACGCTCACCTGGCTCGATACTAATAAGTCGATCGGCTATTTTTACAAACACATGGTTGCGGAAGTTCGAACCCTTAATTGAAATGGGAACATCGCGCACTAGGGCGTTGCCAGTTGTTATTGTAGTTGAATTTAGGGGGCTAAGTGCATCGGAAAGAACTAAAATTTCAGCCCCATCTTCCAAAGCACGCACAACTATTACTTTATCTCTCCAAGGAAATGCTGCTCGAATATCACTTCCGCGAAGTGCGCTTTGCACCTTCGACGACCAAAGTGAAATTACATCGACGGAACTGCTGGAGGTATTCCAAGCTGGTTTAGGCTTGAATAGAAGTATTTGATTTTTTTGCGCCGACGGCATGGCAATTCCATTCCATTTTCCGTCGAGTGAATACCGATGCGGATCTGTAAGATCGGCCTTAACCACAACCGTTGCAAAAATTAATATGATGAAAAGCAATTTCATCAAATCAAATCAACCTGACAAACTACATGAGCACAAACTCCTTCGCCCCTTCCAACATAACCTAACAGCTCGCTTGTGGTTGCTTTAACGTTAACTCGCTCGGCGGGTATGTGGCAAAGTTCAGCAATTACGTTTTTCATTTCACCTTTGTACTGGGCGAGTTTTGGCTTCTCCAAAATAATTGTGACGTCGATATTTGTTACCGTAAAACCGGCTTCGACCAAGAGCAAGTGTGTTTCGCGGACAAATAGTTGACTATCGGCATCCTTCCATGTGCTATCAGTATCAGGGAAGTGGTCACCTATATCGCCCAAACCCACACTACCTAAAAGTGCATCTACCAAGGCATGAAGCACAACATCGCCGTCGCTGTGAGCCAACGCTGTTATGTCGGACGGCACTACCACGCCACCCAGTGTAAGTGAATTGCCCGGAATTAACTTATGAACATCGAATCCAAAACCTACCATAACTTGTTTACTAGTAATTTCCCTGTGAAATAGATTGTTTCGCAATTGCGATAGGCGTTAAAATACGAGTTGCGCCACTCCCATTCGATACCCAACGCACATGAACCCGGAAACTGATTCACAAACCGTCTCACAATTGACGTATCACATAAGGACATTGCTCGAAGATGGCATTGGTAACGTTTTTGTTACCGGTGAGCTGTCGAATTATAAACAGCACAGTTCCGGACATCGGTATTTCACGTTGAAAGACTCAGACGCGCAAATTTCTTGCGTAATGTGGAGGTCGCGGACGCTAGGCTTTCAACCCGAAGATGGCATGAAGGTTCTGATTACCGGCAAGCTGACGGTATATCCGCAACACGGCAAGTATCAGATTGATTGCACCTCGCTCCGACCACACGGCGTTGGGGACCTTCACGCCGCCTTTGAAGCACTAAAGAAGAAGTTATCTGCTCTGGGATGGTTTGACACTGATAGAAAACGCTCACTTCCAGACTTCCCCCGCTCTGTGGGAATTGCTACGTCGGCTACGGGAGCCGCCCTGCACGACATGATTTCAACTATTGGCAGGCGCTTTCCCGCGGTGCAGGTGGTGTTCCGTCCAACAGTTGTTCAGGGTAACAACGCCTCGGCCGACATTGTACAAGCTATCAAGGATTTAGAACGGCAACAAGTTGACGTAATAATAATTGGTCGGGGAGGGGGCTCTTTAGAGGACCTATGGTGTTTCAATGAAGAAAACGTAGCCCGAGCCGTGTTTGAGAGTTCAATTCCAATAATATCAGCAGTTGGACACGAAACTGATTTCACAATCTCAGACTTTGTTGCGGATTATCGGGCCGCAACTCCTACCGCAGCAGCCGAAGCAGTAACACCATACACTGTTCGCGAAATTGCCAGTGTACTACGAGGGTATCAAGATTCGTTTACAACGAGCATTACATTGAGTGTGGAAGCTCTGCAAGACACGGTAGAGATGTTCCTCGATGGAAGAGCCCTACGAAGAATCATAGAGCGGTTAAACAATCGGGTTCAGCGCGTTGATGAACTGGAAGAAAAAATCGGCGCCGGATTACGAAAACAAATTCAAAAACGGCTGAATATTTTGGAGAGTTTTTCTCAAACTTCGTTGCTACATATTAGACATTCAATTCAGCGAACCGCCTCTAAGGTTGAACACCTTACGGCACTCTTACAATCGCATCATCCCCTCACACCGTTACGCAAAGGCTTCGCAATAATCTCTTCGAATGGAGTTGTGTATGGGGCTAAGACAAACTTAGTCCCTGGCACAGAGGTCACAATAATGCGTCAGCATGAAACCGCCGACGCTACAATTCACACAGTAAACAAAACAGAAACTATCTCGGAATAAATCATGGCAAAAACTAAAGAAACAACCAGCATTGAAGCCCAACTAAAGCGTCTGGAAGAAATAGCAAACTCTCTTGACAGAGGTGAACTGACAATAGATGAGCAGCTTAAAATTTACGAGGAGGGAATGCAGCTTGCAAATGCTAGTAGAGAATATTTGTTAAGCGCTGAACTGAAGATAAAAGAGCTTGGTGGAGTTTCGGAAGACGAATCGGTCGAGGACTAAAAATCCTTTTCAGATTTCATGGGTCGTAACATTAACTCGTATAGAGATTTCATTGGATCGGCACCATCGAAAAGTATTTCCTTTACTTTTTGCGTTATAGGTAACTCAACTCCAACAGATTGTGCTAACTCCAATGCCGCGGTAGTGGTGGGAACACCCTCAGCAACGGCCTTCATATCATGAAGAATTTTCGTTAGGGAAAGCCCCTTACCAATTTGCTCGCCCACATATCTGTTACGCGAGTGTTGCGAGGAGCACGTTACGATTAAATCGCCCAGTCCGGCCAGACCAAAAAACGTGTGTTGTTGTGCGCCGAGGGCTACTCCAAATCGAGAAATCTCTGCAAGGCCTCGGGTTATCAAGGCCGCTTTCGTGTTGTCGCCCAATTTTAAGCCGTCAACAATACCGGAGGCTATGGCAATCACGTTTTTTAGCGAGCCTCCAATTTCCACACCAATAACATCATCACTCGTATAAACGCGGAAAGACTGGGTGGAAAAAACTTGCTGGACACTTTCGGCTATTTCTTTTTGGTGCGAGGCACATACAATGGTTGTTGGCGCTCCCAATACAACCTCTTCCGCATGGCTGGGTCCGCTTAATACGGCGTATGTCGGATTCGCGCTCAACACCTCTGCAAATATTTCCGATACTCGCAAATGCGATCCTAATTCAACGCCTTTCGAAACGTTTACAATTGCAGCCTGGGCCAGCGTTTGTTTTAACGCCCCCGATTGTTGAATGGCCGTAAACGTTGGACGGATGAATTGCGTAGGCGTAGCGTTAATGAGCATTTCGCAATTGGCCAAATTCTCGACGTCGGGTGTAGAATTAACGTTTTCCGAAAGCACTGTGCCCGGAAGGTATTTATTATTTACCCGGGTATTTTGGATTTCATTTGCTACTTCGGGTTCACGAGCCCAAAGGCATACTTCGTGACCATTATTTGCAGCTACCCATGCAAGAGCCGTACCCCAGGCTCCCGCTCCAATAATCCCAATTTTCACTACCCAAACCAGCGCTTAAACAACTGCAACTTTGCGAACCGATTTTCGGTGCCTGCCAATAATCTCTTAACGTTTGCACGATGTGAATACAAAACTAGGATTGCCAAACCAATAAATGAGTGTACCATAATTTGGTACCCCTCTATTTGCACCCCAAAAATATTATGGCGAATGGCCATAGTTCCGGGTACTGTTATAGCCGCAATTATGGATCCAAGCGACACATAGCCTGAAGCAAACAATAGTAAAAGAAAAACGCCGGCTGCTACAGCAACCTCAACGGGTGCCATTGCCAGAAGCAATCCAACAGAAGTGTTAATTCCCTTGCCACCTTTAAACCCTGCAAATACCGACCAAATGTGCCCGACTACGGCGGAAAGTCCGGCAATCAGCTTAACTACAGTCGCATCCTCAAATGGAGTCCGATTTTGAAACGGCATTTGGGTATCAAAGAAATAGGCAACCAAACCAACAGCTAGGAAGCCTTTGCAGATATCCAGAATTTGTACCAGCACACCCCATCTCCAACCAAGAATGCGGAAAACGTTGGTGCTACCAAGATTTCCACTTCCATGTTTGCGAACGTCAATACCTCCAACACTCTTACCAATTATGAGTGCCACTGGGATAGAGCCAATTATGTAACTCTGTACGATTATAATTAACAACCGTATCAGTGGATCCATGGATTCTCCGTTATCATTCTGAATTTCACAGTACAAATTTACGCAACTCCACTGTAAGACCATTCTTTCACCCGGCTAAGCTATTTTTGCAGTACAGACTTGGATAATGCTACCCATGAATGACAATCTTTCTACCGATACAGCCCGCCGCCTCAACGAAATTGAAATGGAGCTGGCGGAGTTGCGTAAAAAGCGTGACGACCTTAAAGGGCGGTGGAAAATTGAGAAAATGCACATCCACGCTATTCGTGACCTGAAATCGCAAATTGAGGAACAGAAACAAATAGCGGCAGAAGAAGAGCGCAACGGGAACTACTCAAAAGTAGCCGAAATCCGTTACGGAGTGCTGATTGCCCTTCAAAAGCAGTTGGATGAAGCCCACGCACAATTGACTGAGCTGCAAAAAGGGGCTCCGTTACTCAAGGAAGAGATTGACGCAGAGGACATCGCTGAAGTAGTAGCCAAATGGACCGGCATTCCGGTGCAGCGGATGTTAGAATCGGAACGCGAAGAACTCCTGAAAATGGAATCCAGATTACAGCAACGTATTGTGGGTCAAGACGAAGCAGTTGCCGCAGTCGCAAATAGCGTTCGCCGTGCACGCGCTGGTTTACAGGATTCCCGCCATCCTATTGCATCTTTTATCTTTTTAGGTAGCACAGGAATCGGGAAAACTGAAATGGCCAAGGCGTTGGCGGAATTTCTATTCGACGACGAAGAATCTATGATACGCCTCGACATGAGCGAGTACATGGAGAAACACTCGGTGTCTCGTTTAGTAGGTGCGCCCCCCGGATATGTTGGGTATGAAGAAGGCGGTCAGCTTACCGAAGCTGTCCGTCGCAAACCGTTTTCAGTTGTGTTACTGGATGAAATTGAAAAGGCTCATCCGGATGTGTTCAACATACTATTGCAGGTGCTGGACGAAGGCCGACTTACCGACTCTCAAGGTACCTCGGTTGATTTCAGGAACACGATAATTATTATGACTTCAAACATGGGCAGCGAAATCATGCAAACTCAGTTGTCTGGGCTAACTGAGCAAAATAGAAACGAACGCATGATTACTGCTCGAGAACAAATACTTGAGCTGCTTCGAAAAAAATTGCGTCCGGAGTTTCTTAATCGAATCGATGAGGTACTCCTGTTCAAGCCCCTTTTACAAAGCGATGTGCTAAAGATTACTAAACTGCAAATGAACATCGTGTCGGAGCGGATTGCCGCGAGCGGAATTATTCTCAACTTTTCCGACGATAGCGTGGAGTGGGTTTCTAAGCGTGGCTATGACGTACAATTTGGCGCACGACCGCTTAAAAGAGTAATTCAGAGATATATTGCCGATCCGTTGGCAATCAAAATATTATCAGGTGAAGTGAATTCAGGCGATACCAGCAATGCCCACTGCGATTCCAACGGTCAAATGCATTTTAACGTAACCACGCCCGCATCAGAATCTCCAACAGCACTATGAAAAATTCCTTACTCCCCTACCTCTGGCTTTCCGTTTCGATTTTGTTCCTGACACTTACATTCAACGGGCAAATTTGCGCGCAAGAAGATGTTACCACCGGTCCCGCTCCGTTAGGTAGAACCGAGGGTGGTAGTAAATATTTTAGGGGGCTAACCCAGGACTCATTGGCAACGGCTTCATCAATACATGTGCTAGGTGCCAGGGGATCGGCCGACGGCCTCACACTCAGAGTGGTGGTGTTAGAGAAGAGCGGAAACTTTATGCATTCTGACAAAGACAAGCCGGCGTTTCGCGTAGAGGTTGGATGCAAGGGTGCCTTGGAGCTTTCGCAAACAACGCCAATTGTTGATGAAGTTGTTTGGCGTAGTTCGTCTATTCCAACCGTAGGTGTAATCTGTATCGACAATTCAATGACGTCGGAAAATATTGCTCCTGGTGTAATTCGAAGTCTGCGCAATTCCCTTCCCGAATATTCCGGCCATGACAGTCTTGGTGTACTACTTTTTTCGCACGAACTTTTCGAAGTATCTCCGGTTGCTCCTACCGTGAAGGTGGCAGATCGTTGCAATCCAGATTCGCTTGAGGCGGCCGATGGACTTGCTGCTGTGTACTCTTCAATGATGAGTGGCCTTGCCGTTTTGAGTGAACACGTGGGATCGAGCAAGGTGCTAATACTTGTGACGGCATCTGATGACGTAGCTTCGGTGATGTACTCGAGCGCAGACGTTGTAAGAAAAGCAAATGAAATTGAGGCGCAGATTTATGTGGTACGAGTTGGAAACAGCACTCACAGTTTTGTGTACAAGTATATTTCTACCGCCACGGGCGGAAAGATGTTTTCGTTAGATATTCCGGAGGTATCCGAGGCCGCGTTTATTGTGAGAGAAATATTTTATTCCGCAAAGCAACATTACACTGTGCGGCTTCCGCTAGTTGCCGGCATTCAGGGGTGCGACGAGGCGCTCATACAAGTTACACTTCCAATTGGCGACGGAACGCGAGTGCTATCTGATTCACTTATACTGTGGCAGAAACCAAAGGCCTACCGAACTACGAGAGCAATTGTAGCAACATTTGCCGACACTACGGATGTTGGTTTACAGAACTTCTACCCAATACTTGCAACGTTGGCTGAAGATTTGATGTCAGACTCTACTAGAAAGGTGCAGTTGATTGGTCACGTGAGTCCCGATATAAAGGGCGACGGCGATACACGTGGTTTAGAGCGTGCCGGGTACATATCGGATTTTCTTCATGCATATGGAGTTAAGCGAAAGCAAATTGTTGTCCGATCTGACGGTAGCAGAAAGCCCCTTTACTACTTGCAACTCGACGGCACGCAGCGGTTGTTGAACAACCGTGTAGAAGCGCGTTACCTTGATGAGATTGATGAACCGTACACGATTGTAGTAGAACAAGTGGCCTCGGAAGAACTTGCAATTCGTGCGGTAGATACTTGGGAACAACGCGGCTACAAATCGTACTTCGAGCCAATTGTAATAAAATTAACTCCGGCGTATCGAGTAAAAATTTGGGGGTATTCCTCGAGCGTTGAAGCTGAAAAAGTTTCGAAGGATGTTAAGAAACGTTACAGTGCTGCAGGAATAGTTGAATGACCCGCCTTAGTTTCGTCTAGCCATCTTTCAGCGTCGATAGCTGCCATGCACCCGGAACCAGCGGCGGTAACAGCCTGGCGGTACACACTGTCTTGAGCGTCGCCACAGGCAAACACACCTGCAATATTGGTGTACGTGGACTTCCCCTTGGTTTCCAAATACCCCGTCTCATCCATATTCAACACTCCATTGAACAGCTCAGTGTTTGGCTTGTGTCCAATTGCTACAAAAGCTCCATCGGCTGGAACGTCCGTCACTTCGTTCGTTAGGAGATTTTTCAAACGAAGATGTGTAAGTTTTTTCAAATTGCCTTCGGTCTGTCCAACATATTCTTCAATCGAACTATTGAGAATCATCTTCACTTTTGGGTTCGACCGTACGCGATCGAGCATAATTTTCGACGCCCTAAACTCCTCGCGTCGGTGAATTACAGTGACAGTTTCGGCGAACCTAGTTAGGTAGTTGGCCTCCTCCATGGCTGTATCGCCACCGCCTACCACAAAAACATGTAGCCCCCTAAAAAAGAATCCATCGCACGTTGCGCAGGCACTCACGCCGAAACCCATGTATGTGTCTTCGCCAGGAACACCAAGCAGCTTGGCAGTTGCGCCAGTGGCAATAATTACGGCATCGGCGGTGTATGCAACTCCATGATCATTTTGAAGTGTGAAGGGTCTTTTGGAAAAATCGACTTTCGAGATCATCTCGTATTTCGATTTTGCGCCGAAGCGGTGGGCTTGATTGCGGAATATGTCCATCATTTCTGGACCCATAATTCCCTTTTCAAAGCCAGGATAATTTTCAACTTCTGTTGTTATAGTAAGCTGCCCACCTGGCTGCATTCCCTCGAAAATCACGACCGATAAACTTGCCCTACTTGCGTACAATGCCGCCGTAAAACCCGCCGGACCCGAGCCAATAATTGCGATGTCTGTATGTGTAGAACTCATTCTATCCCTGATTTTTCGTTTGATGCAGTTTGTAAAAGTGTTCTGGCATTGCGTTGCAAGCCGCCCAATTTTGCCCTTTTTAGGGGGCTTTTCCGGAACAATTCGGAGAAAGTTTCCTGTTGCAAATTTAGCACTTGTTCAGGTGGGATGAGGGTGACGTTGTTTCTGGGTTCAAATTTCACTTCGCTGGTGGGGGTTTGAAATTTATTCCACGGACACACATCCTGACACACGTCGCAGCCGAACAACCATCCGTCCATATTCTCGGCAATCGCTACTGGAATTTCAATGTCAGGTTTCGTCTCGATTGTCCAGTACGACAAACACTTCGTGCCATCAACAACATACGGCTCAACTATAGCTTGCGTTGGGCAAGCATCTATGCAGGCTGTGCATGATCCGCAGTAGTCCATTACAGGTTCACTTGGCGAAACATCGAGTGTTGTAATAATCACTCCGATAAAGAACCACGATCCTATATCGCGTCGGATAATATTTGAGTGCTTCCCTTGCCATCCAACTCCCGCACGTACGGCCCATTCTTTTTCCATTACAGCGCCGGTATCGGTATAGCGCTTGGTAATTGCGTTGGGATCAAGATTTGTTATGGCAGCGCACACTTCATCTAGCAGTGGCGGTAACACTTCATGGTAATCTGTGCCCCAAGCATACCGCGATATTTTACCAACGTCTTTATCCGAACGCTCGTGCGGAGTAAAGTAGTTTTTTGCTAAGACAATAACTGATTTTGCACCAGGAACGATTTTCGAAACGTCTGCGCGAACATCTTGGTTGCGCGCCATATAATTCATGGTGCCTTCGTATCCGTTTTGCAACCACACGCTGAATCGATCAAACGCTACGGTCAGCTCTTCGGCCTTTGCAAAACCAATTGCATCGAAGCCCACCTCAAGTGCAATTGTTTTTAATGCTTCGGAATAATTATCGGAGTTACTGTTTTTCACATTCGTAGTGGTCGAATCAAATCGAGGATTAATCTAACTTTTACTGTCTCGATGGGGTGCCGTGTACCGGGCAACACCGTAAATTCTGCGTTGGGGGTTGATCGAAAAAACGCCAAGGTTTCTTCAATCGTTACCATTTCATCTCTGTCGCCAATACCAAACCGAACGGTAGCACCCACATCTGCAACATTCTCAACGGTCAATGGCGGATTGTTGCCAATGTCTAACATCAATTGCGCGGTTTTGGCAAGCACGTTTTTCCAGTTGTCAGCACCATGCCGTTCCATCAAATCCTTTGCGAATGCAGGAACCTTACTTTCAATAACATCGGGGTTCAATCTTGATGTTTCCTTTAGTGCAATCTCCGGCGACCAGTTCAGTTTTGTACCTAAGGTAACAATGCTCCGCACCAGTTCCGGACGTCTCCTGGCTAGGTCAAGGGCAATATATCCACCCATGCTGTATCCAAATATTTTCGTCTCTGCGTAGCCTTCGTTTTCGAAAAACTGTTCAACTCGCTCAGAGAACATTCTGATAGACCACGGCAAGTCAACATCCGGAGTCCCCCCGTGCCCGGGTAACTCAAGAAAAACGGCTTTGTCTTCAAGCGTTTCTAACAATGGTTGAAACTGGTGATGGCTCCCCAGAGCCCCATGCAAAACAACAATCATGTAACTTTTTCCAAAAGTTCTTTGTATAGTGAATTGTACTGCTCCATAATCACAGCGGGATCGCAATTCTTAAGCGCCCATGCATATCCATTCTGCGCGTGTTTGTTTCGAAGCTCTTCATCACGATAGTATTCTTCAATAGCCTCTGCGATGGCCTTGGGAGACTTAGGCGGAACCAGGATTCCGCGTCCATCCTGAAGCTGTTCTGGGGTACCGCCGGAATTCGTTCCTATAACGGGCTTTCCAGACAGCATAGCCTCTAATACGCTCAATGAAAACATTTCTCGGTACGATGGAAGTATCGCAACGTCGATAAGCGGGAATAGTAGGTTCCCTGTATCCGAATGCGGAACGCGAATTACTTTATCGCCTAGGTTGCTCGTGCTAATATAGTCGTGCATCCACCGTTCAACTTCCAACGCTTTTTTTTCAATAGTCTTTTCACCACGAATTGTTGCGCAAGATGCATCGCCAATAATAAATAGTTTTGTGTTAGCAAGGGTATTGGTATTCAAAAGCGACATTGCTTGTACGAGTTCAACCATCCCCTTCTGTTTGTCAATCCTGCCAAAATACCCCAATACGAAGTCGGAATTCTTGATGCCGTGAAGTTTTCGAAGATCATGTTGCTCAGCCTGAGTGTGTGCGTATAACTCGACTTTTCTAGCATGTCGAATAACTTTCACTTGATCTTTACTAACCGGGTAATTGTCTGGAATTATTGCTGCATGCGTATTACTTGGGGTGACTACAGTAGATACGCGTTTGTATAGCCATCGGTGAATTCGGTCGTTCTTTGCCGACGGCACCATGTGGGCATGAAAAACAATTGGGTTGTTGGTGTACATGGCGCTGAGAGACGCCGCCCATACATCGGTTCCAGTATGAGCGTGTACAACTCTCTTTGAGTATTTAGCATGGCGAAGTATTCTTATGCATTCCAAATTGACGTGTCCGCCACCTCTTACTGTGCGCACGGGAATACCGGCATTAACTGCCGCTACATGCAGCGGCGTATCAACCCTACAAATCAATTCAGAATCGACCTGATGCGATTGCTGTTGTTCAACTAGAAATATTGTGTACTGTTCTAAACCACCCCATGCAGCCGAGGTATTAATGTGAACAACCGTCATTACCGATCTACGCTGCGAAGTTCCAGAATAGTTTCAAATATTTTTGACGCCGAATCAATGACGGCGGTTGCGCCTGATAGTTCTTCTCTGTCACCGTAGCCGTATGTGACGCCAATTGATGCTACCCCGTTGGCAAGTGCGCCATTTATGTCGTGATGTCGGTCACCTACCATGATAGCTTGCGAAGCAGACAGTTGTTCTTCCCGTAAAACATGTTTAATCAAATCCGATTTCTCAACATTTGTCCCGTCTAACTCTGAGCCATATACATGTGAAATGTATTTAGCAAACTCGGTTGAATTCACAACTTCTCTAGCGTATTCGTGAGCTTTTGCTGTAGCAATCACCACCTTACTGCCCTCGCTAGCCAGTTTTTCCAAAGATTCCAATACACCATCATAGATCTCAAACTCAAACATCGGCCCGTCGCGATAGATGTGCCGGTACGTAGCCACCGCTTTGTCCAACGCCACCCTATCCTTCGTTTGCATAAACACTTCAAATATTTGCCAAAGCGAAGCTCCAATATGTGGAGTAAAATCAAAATCATCGGGCATGGTTACGCCAAACTCTAACAACGTCAACTTTAAACTGTGTACAATCCCGGGCATCGAGTCGATCAATGTTCCGTCTAGATCAAAAAGTGTAATGGTGGGCTTCATAAATTCCTTCGGTTTTTCTATCATTCACAGTTTAACAAACTCTATTTCAAGGTTATCAGTCGTCATCAGGGCTAACAAGTACTGAAAGTCCACCAGTCATTGGGATTTCCACGTACATCACGCTTTCGTCACTGTACCTCCGAACCGTAACGCCGTGCGGAGCAACAGAGGTTAGATCTTCAACCATGTCGTTATCGAAAAACGTCACGTACGATAGGTGGTATCGTTTGCTCGTAGCCGCGCGAAACGACAACGTAAACAATCCGTCGAACATATCAAGTCGTTCCACCGTACCGCGGTGATGTTCTTGTACAAAATACCCAACATTTTCTGCCCAAGATTGGGCGTCGGCAATACTCTCAACATACACAATCAACGTATCGGCATATCCCAACAACGAATTCTGAAACTTGGTAGGCAACACTTGATCGTCAATAGATTGCTGATGTACAATCAATCTCATTCCACCAGGCATAGCACACTGAATTCGAGAATCAGCTGTGTATTCATGTTCAATCTTTTTCGATTCAAGTTGATGATGTAATCCACTCACATCCGAATGGAAGTACACTAGGCAGGGGGCTTGCTCAGCTCCTTTTTTACAGGACACGATTATCTGTCCATCTGTGAGCCTTACATAATCCATTTCAGGGTCACCAGTGGAGGCTTGAGTTTCAAATCCGAGTTGATGCCATTCTGACTCAAATTCAGCAACGTTCGAAGAGTGAAGTAGAATGCGGACCGAATGTCCTATATAGGCCATGAAAATCTCATTTAAAAAGAAACAACCCCGAACACGTGAAGCGTCGGGGTTGGTAAATTTACAAATTGTATTGCGTCATTAGTGAATTATATCAACAATTACCGTTCTGTTGTACATTCTTCCCTCTGGAACGGCATTCGTAAACGGTTCCTTAGCTGGATCTTCACCAAATCCCCTGTCTCTTAACACAACCTTAACACCCAATTTCTGCATTCTAGTTTGAAGCAATTGTCGAACTTGCTTCGCTCGCTGAACAGATAGCTTCATGTTCACATCTTCATTTCCAAGGTTGTCAGTGTAACCGGATATGTAGACGTAATCGCCTTTATGAATACGTGGGGCAATGTCTTCAAGGAACTGCTTTGCCTTACCCTCAGGGTCGGCATCGTTGTATTCGAAGACCAATGAATGACGTTCCACAAAGGCGTCCTTGGTTGAACGTGTAAGAGTAAATGTCTCTAACTCACTAAGCGTTCTGCCATCTTTTGTCTTGGCAATTACTTCCATACTGAACTCAGCCCTTGGCTTATCGTCGGCTAGCATTCCAGTAGGATCAATATAAACCTCGCGACCGGTAAACGGTCCATAAGATTTCTTAAATGTTCCACCAGTTATTGTTGCCTGCCAGCTTTCAATTTCCTCGTTCGTTGTGATTTCAACATCGATGTCGTTTTCATCCTCAACAACACGCTCAGCCTTAAGTTTTGCACGACGCGTAATATCGGGATTGTTTGAAGTTATCTCAACTCTACGATTCTCAACTTCAGCAGCCGGTCTATCTACCACGGGTGTCCGTGAAGTGCCACTTGGAATTCGAGGTTCTATTTGACCTTTTGTTGAGATGCGGCTGTTGGCAATGCCCCATGTCTCCGTCAAATATTTTTCCACTGAGTTGGCAAGTTCCTCGCCATTCTTCTCTTTCGGGTCAGAACCGATTAGCATAACAGTAACGTTAGGATTGTCACGTAATCTGTTACCTACGATATTCAGGAAGTTGTAGTACACATCTCCCTGACGGTATTTTCTCGCCTCTACGTTGGTCAAATCCTCAGCATCGAACTCTTCCCTCGAGCGTTTGATAAGACTTGCCGTATCACTCGAGGTAACATTATTATATCGCGAAGGAATCGCAACGTCATTACTGTCGAAAAATACGAACGGAAGCAAAGGAATGAATTCTTCAACGATTCGTTTTGCATAGATGCCGTCCTCAGGAGGCGATACTCTAAAGAATCTAGTTGCATCTTTAATCAAAGGGTCCTTGGCATCGCCAAACGCTAAAACAGCACCGGCACGAACAGTAATTACGCTCAAACCATCTGCAAATCCAGATTGGATGGCAAAGTCAACTTCGCGCATACCAAACATGTACGTGGCCTCAGCAAATGGAGTAAGGGTCCACTGCCGCGTGGCTGCGGCATCCGACAAGGCGATTTCGTATCCAAAACCACCTATCAAAGATCCCACTAAAGAAGATCCTGGAATCTCTAGGTCAGATATAACTGGGCTGCCTTCCGGCTTAGCATCATACTTGCTGGCCAATTTCACACCCAAGCCTAGTCCACCGGTAAAGTGGAATCTGTCTGTGAGATACAATTTTCCAAGCAACTCGAAATTTATCAACCCAAGATGAAAATCGAATTCATCATTTTGAAATGTGCCATCGGGGTTTTGGAACGTTTGATTATCGTTTGCTGTAAAGCTGCGTTGGTCATACGAAAGGCGTCCCTGCAAACCGAACCAATTAGTTGGCATGTACTGAGCATTCAAGCCCAAGTACAAACCTAAACCCATTCCATCATTCCTTACATACGGAATGAATTGACCATAATCTCGGATGGTTCCGTTTTGTATCCACTTTCCGTAGCCTACACCCGACATGTTGTAATTAACACCGAGATGTGCGCCGTAACTCCACGGCACATAGGGTTTCGTTTGAGAATGCAATGCAACCGACGAAAGCAAGATGGTGAAAACCATAACTATAACCGCGTGAAATCTATTCATGTAATTCCATCAATCATTAAAATTTTTAGACATCAAATCCTATAACGAATTTAAATGTTCTAACAGCGCTTTCGTTACATAACCCCACTCTTTAGTTACATAACTCACTGCTATTCTACCTTTTCAAGTATGGTTTTTATGTCCGGCTAACGTAAGAAATGTTAACCAGTTAGATCACGCCTTGTAGCAGTTAACCTAAACGTTAAATCTGAAATACATTACGTCCCCATCCTCCACAATGTATTCTTTACCCTGAATTTTATATAATCCAGCGTCTTTTACTGCTTGTTCCGAACCCAATCTCTCCCAGTCCGCATACAGCATTACTTCTGCTCGAATAAATCCCTTTTCGAAGTCCGTATGTATAACTCCTGCCGCCTGAGGCGCAGTGCTGTTCTTGCGCACCGTCCAGGCGCGAGTTTCTTTAACACCAGCTGTGAAGTAGGTAATCAGACCTAGTATTTTGTAAGCCTCACGAATTACTCTGTCCAGACCGGGTTCTCCCATATCGAGATCGGCCAAGAATAACGCTCGGTCATCTTCATCTAATAATGCGATTTCCGATTCAATCTTTGCGCAGATCGAAACTACAATAGCACCCTCATCGGCAGCTCGTTTTTTAACTGCATCAACATATTGGTTTCCATTTTTCACACCGTCCTCATTGGTATTAGCAATGTACATAACGGGCTTATCGGTAAGTAGTTGGAGTGATTTGATTACGGGACCGGATTTGTCGTCGCGATCAAACGTTCGCGCTGGTTTTCCGTCATCGAGGTGCACTTTAAGTTGCTCTATTATTGCTGCTTCTTCTTTTGCATCCTTATCATTGGCGCGCAGTTTCTTTCCGAGTGTTTCAACTTTCTTGTCAACACTCTCAAGATCCTTCAGCAACAACTCCGTTTCAATAATTTCGATATCGTGAATAGGATTCACATCGCCGTGAACATGAACTACATTCTCATCGGCAAAACACCGTACTACGTGTGCAATGGCATCGCACGCCCGGATATTACCAAGAAACTGGTTGCCCAGACCCTCGCCCTGGGAAGCCCCCTTTACCAATCCGGCTATATCCACAAACTCCACGGTGGCAGGTACTTCGCGGTCAGTTTTGTACTTCTGCGCTAGGTTTCGCAACCTCGGATCGGGAACATTTACCATTCCAATGTTCGGATCGATTGTGCAAAACGGATAGTTCGAGGCGTCGGCTTCGTTTGATGTTAAGGCGTTAAAAAGCGTTGATTTGCCTACGTTTGGTAGGCCCACAATTCCACATGCAATTCCCATAGACAACAAAAATACGGCGAAGCAAACTTCTTTCACTAAAAGAATGCCTCGCCGATGAGCAGAACAGGATGCATGTTGCGGTTAACAGACCCGCGAAGTGTCTACCGCACAACGATAGTGTAGACCCTTCTGGCTGTGCCAACCGTTGCAACAATGTTGTACATCCCAGCGCTGAGACTCGCTCCATTTATGTTTTTGAAGTTTATCCGAATTTGCATTGAGGCGTCTGTAGGTCCCCGATATAGTTGCGCAACCGCCCTACCCAACATGTCATACAACCACACCTCAATCTCAACATTTACAAAGGCACCATCGGTACGTATCACTAGGTTGGCATCTGCGTCAACCGGGTTCGGTGCTACTGAAATGGAGAAGTCTTCAATTGGACGGTCGGGATCTTTGAAACCGGTGGCGGTCTTTTTATCATCGGGATCGGCATATAAGGCGGTGTACTTGGTGAGAATTTCAAACCGAATGCTTAAATCAATTATAGCATCAACTAATTCCTTTTTCTCTCCATATCGAGCTATCTCAGATAACAGTTCACTGATTTTTGCTTGTGCCCATAACTTAGCAACAGCTCTGTTGTTCGCCACAGGGTCGCCGAACAGCACGTCTTTCGAAACGCTCAATTTCGCATCAGACAGCTTATAGTCGAGCGTTACGGGAAAAAGGCCACCCGCATTGTAGCGTCCACTTTGCACCACACGGCCCCCTACCAATACATTTGGTAGCACCGCAGGAACTACGTCGTGACGGATTAACTGTCCATAGTTTAAATGCAAATCAGTCAGTTGTGGCAATGAAATTTTGGCAATGTGATCTCTGACCATTACAGCAATACTATCGTCGTTCGCGATCTCCGTAAGGAATCCCGAGTTGCGTTTTGCAATTTCCTTGAGCAGGGAAATTTTTGTTTGTGTGCCTATCGAAATTGGGTAGATGCGCACCGTATGCGTATTCCATTTTGCTAACGAATCAAGTATTTGCAATTCATTTGTAATGCCCCACGAAGGTTCGCCGTCTGTTAAGAACACACAAATTTGTTGTGTTGCCTCGGCATATGAAAAGTTCATCGAGTTCCACAATGCGTCGCTAATATTAGTCAGTCCCAACGCCGAAATACTATTTACAAATTTGGTGGCGGCTGCAATATTTGCATTGGTGGCCGCTACTAAATCAGGCTTGAACGAGGTAGTCCCGGTGGAGAAAGTCACAATGTTAAATCGGTCTGTCGAATTCAAATTGCTGAGAAAAACGCGCAGGGCCTCACGCAAGTTTTCCATCCTCCTGCCCTCCATGCTGGAAGAAACGTCAGCAACAAACACAATCGATCTTGGTGTAAGCAGCACGTCTTCATCCGGCGGGATAACCCACGTAAGGAAAAACGGATCGATGCCAAAACTGTCAGCCGCAACAGGAGTGTAGGTTAGTGCATTGATTTCTACCGACGTTCGCTTGGTTCTCAATTCAAGCTTGTAGTCTTTTGTGGGCACGAATTCTTCATCGCCTAGCGTGACCTTTACATGCGCCGGCGTAACAACCTCCACACGATGTGCCGGTGAGTTTGCATAGCTTGGCGAATTAACTTCTTTCCACTCGCTCGCCGTTATCGCGTTAATCGTCAGAGACAATCTGCTAAGGGGCTTTGGGGACAGCCCAGTGGTTTTCAGATAATGCAGATAGGTAGATTTACCCAATTCAAAGGGTAGAATTTCAGTGTAAATAATTTCAAACCGCACATCACTGTTTGGAGCAATCGGCGCAATGTTTAATTTGAAAACGTTGTCGCCAATTTCCTGAAGCAGCGCCGGATCGATACGCACCTTGATCTTGGCATCATATGCCGCTTGCGCCTCTTTTTTCTCTCGTACACTTCCCTTGTAACGCACGCCATTGAACCAGTAGTATAGCTCGGTAATGATGGCTCCCTCAGGCAATGGGAAGATGAAGGTCGACTCGACAGTTTGATTCAACGTGTTAACGCAAACTTGATCTACGCTGGTAATTGCCACATGGTCTTGGATGGAGACCTTTACATCGTATGACTTTATGTACATCGTTTGATATGTAGCAGTGCTGTTTAATGGTCGCACAAACAATGCGCCAACGCTCCATGCATTGCTGCAAACTCCAATTAGAGTAAGCACGAGAGTAATCAATTTCATTTCCACAGTGTTGTCCTTGGTAGTTAATGTGTTTGAACTACAGGCAACCTAAATCACTATGAACTCATACCCACCTTAACAAAACCTTAACAAGTTTGTTTTAGATATCTAATGCTTGGAGAGCACCTACGAGTGAATCGGCGGTACCTAGCTTCATTTTCTTTCTTAATCTACTGCGATATACCTCAACGCTTTGAGTACTCAGAAGTAATATCTCCGCTATTTCCTTTGTGGAGAGATTTAACTTTAACAGGCTCGCTAGTTTTAGATCAACAGCAGATAGAGTAGTAAACTTCTGTGCAAGAGCTTTTAAGAAATCGTCGTGAACGTCTGCCAGATGTTCGGAGAACTTCCGCCACTCATCACCAGTGCGCTTGTGCATTTCTACCATGCGTATTACTTCGAGTAATTTTTCTTTGCGAGACTTATCGGGAAGATCTAGTACAACACGCATTTCATCGACAATTCGAGAAAGCATTTCGTTTTTCTGTCCAATAGCAATGGCCTTCGTGTTCAATTCTCGCTCACGACTATCCAAATCGAACATAAGTTTTTCATTCTTTAACTCGATCACTTCTCTATTTCTTTCAGCGCGTTCGTACTCCAATCTGAGTTGCAACGCCTGACTGTGTTTTGCGCGAATAGCATTTTCGGACTGCAATAAAACATCGCTGCTCAGGCGCTCATGGATTAGTGCATTTTTGAGGTCACCTTGTGCCTCGAATAGCTCAACCAATAGTTTGTGTGATTTGTATTGTTCAGGAAGAGAGATGCTGGTTTCGGCGAGTACCAATGATTTTCGGACGTGCCGTATAGCCCCCTTAATATCATTCTTTGCTGAAGATATCATGGCTAAAACTCGTTCGATGTCGATATGCAGCGCAGCATTGTCCGAAGTTTTTGCAGTTTTTGAGGCTTCGGTAATCATCTTGGACGCGAGGGTAACATTCTTCCTGCCCAATCCAACCTCGGCCAAAACAACATAGCATCGAACTATCCTATCGGTATCCAATACAATTTTGAAATCCCTTAAAGCTTCGGTAGCTCGCTCCTCTGCCAGCTGATATTTTTTCTTGCTCAGGTACAACACACTTAAACTGTACAGCGAACGCGCTGTGGCGGAAGCATCGTGTAAGTCTTCCATTACAGACAATGATTCCATCAACGTGCGAAGCGCTTCATCTTCCTGACCCGAGAGTTGATAGCACCTACCCAAGTTCGATAACGTTAGGCCAACACCCATGTAGTCTTTACTTATTCGGTGCAATTCCAAACTTCGTTTGCTCCAGTCGATCGCCATTTCGTAATCACCAAGGCCGATATACACGTCGGCAATATTGCCCATCACCATTGCACGGACTGCGTTGTTGTCTGAACGTTCAGAAATAGTTAGGCACTCAGAGTATGCTTCTAACGCCGCACCTGGGCGGTTCTGCATGGAAGCAAGCGCTCCAATGTTCAATAGGACCACAGCAAGTACTTTGTTGTCTTGGAGTATGCGTAGGTGTCGTTCACTTTCACGATAGGCCTGCAATGCCTCATCGTTCCGTCCTAAGTTTCGCAGCGTTAAACCACAGTTTTGATACGCCCTAGAAAGACCTGTTCGATCTTTTAGTTTGGTGTACTGCTTTACTGTTGACGTGAATATTTTCAGAGCCTCATCATACTTATGCATAGCATAGTGGCAAATGCCCATCATGCGATAACAGTGCAGCTCTTTCTCTTTTAGTTTTGTCCGTTTGGCAATCACCCTGGCCCGGTCGGCGTATGTTAGGGCCAGATCTGGTTCCGTATACTGCACTTCCCGACACGCCTGCAGTAATATGTCTACGCGTTTCTCCGGACTCCGCACGATGGCGAGTTCTGCTTGAAGTGATTCTTGCGTAAGCTGTGAATCTTGAGTTACCATGAAGTAAAATTGTTATGTTGCTAATTAGCTGGGACAGCGTTAAAGTACGGTAATCGTAAATGATAGTTAAGGTTTTGTTAAGGTGTTAAATAGTTCGCAACATGGCATATTTGCATCGAACAGAATAATGGGAACGAAATGAAAAAGCAATTGATTACTCTGGCGGTTATGATATTAGGGGCTGTGTGCGCCGTTGCACAGCCAAATTTGAACCTAGGTTCGTTGCCGGCGGCAGGTACCAGTTACACGCAACTCTATGCAGATACCGCAAATGTCCGCATTGGCCTTCCCGGTATTGGAGTTACATGGAACTTCAGTCAGCTAAAACAGCGCATAGAGGCTCCAAACGAAACCATCGTTCGATATCTGTCTCCACTTAACACAACTTCCCAATTTAGAATTCTGTTTCCCACCAACGAAGTTGCTGTAGTTGAGGATACGGTTCAAGGAGCGTATGGATCTGTTGGCGGATTTTGGAGGAATCTTGGAGCCACCACTACTGCAACCGACATGGTAGTTTCCGCTTCCGATCCGTACGACACTCGCCCAATTGAAGTGGTGTTTAATGACAAACACACCGATGATTTCAAAGCAACTATTAACGTAAGAGCTACGAGTGTAAAATTATCTAGAGGGGGCTCAGCCACCTTTGTATACGATGGTTATGGAACATTGACCTTGCCAGCGAAAGAAATTACCGAAGTTGCTAGAATCACAACAGTCCTGATAACGTCCGACACATTAATTATAGGACCAGCAACTTTTGTACTTACTTCTACAGACACCACAACAACTTGGCAGCGCACAAATTCAGCTAGAATTCTCTTAAAGATCAGCACCGCTGCAACTCGCACAACAAGAAATGGTCAACCATTTGGTACGCCCATGTACAAAAAAACCGTGTCGTACTCGAAAGGTGAAAACTCAACCTCGGTGTTTGAATCAACCGCCGATATGCTGATGTGGCCTCATCCTGTTACATCGGAACAATTGTGCCTGCGTGGTATTCAAGGAGAAATTGAGACCATGGAACTTGTTTCCATTCAAGGTGTAGGTTTAGGACAAGTTGAATTCCAACGCTTGGATGAATCAACCGTGCAATGTTCAATCCCACCTACGGCGAATGGCATGCACACATTGCTTGTACGAAAAAAATGCAGTGGGAATAATTGCGGCACCCTAGCCTTTCCAATGCTCATTATTCGATGACGTACACTTTGTTGCGTAAGCATTTTGTTGCGTAAACTTTTTGTCGGGTAACAATTTCTGTTGCAACCTACCAGATGAGTTGGAAGCCTAAGCCTACGTAAGAATCCGATTGATTGAAGAACATTCCATGCATGCTGCGTCCGTTGTATCCGTACACGTTTAGGCTGAGCCCCCTACCATTCCACGTGTCGAAAAACACGCCGGCTTGTGCGGCTTGTTGCGTTACATACACGCCATTCACGCCCGACATTTTCCAATCGAAGCCGGCACGAAATTGCATGGTGATAGTAATTGGAATTCGAACATCAACCCCGGCTTGTGGAATAAATCGGTCGGCCGATCGCGGCTGCGTGGCCCACAGGAACGTTGCACCGGCATACGCGCGCGCTATACCAAACGTGTAGCCGAACAATATATCTGCAAACTCCCTACTAAATACAAACGGCTTTTGCGCAGAAAAGGTTGAATTGGAATCTGTTAGACCGTCAACCAGGTGCGACGAAATATGTGCCACGCGAAGTCTGACGTGAACGGGGCTTTCCGGAAAATTATAGGTAGAGTTTACACCGAAATAATAATCGGAAGTTTCAACGGGGAATTTCAGGTTGCCTTCGGAACGAAGCCGAGTGTACGTCATGAAGTCCGTTCCGATGCGAAGCGTACCACTTGCAGAGTCGTTCATGATTTCCATTACGTCGATGCTTGCACCAATATCCAACCGTAAGTCCTTCGTGCCGAACTGCACCATGGTACCAATGCGTGCTTCGAGTGGATTTGCAATGGGTGCTTTAAATGCTGAGCCGTCAGCACAAAAAACCTTGGTACCTGAAATTATGAGCACCGCAAATAATGCCATGCTGCGAACGACGGTTTTGTGGTTACGAGCTACGAAGTATTCCACGTTTGGATGACTGGATGAAATCAATGCAGAGTTGCACAGATTGGGTGATGATGGGTGTAGTCTCGGTATACTTTGCAATGCCGGTACTGATGTTGAATCCGCTACGAAACAACACGTTGTAGAACTGTTGGATTTCGAGGATATCGTCGGGCGTGAAGCCTCTTCTACGCAGACCCACCACGTTAATTCCCTCAACAACCATGGGCTCTCGGCCACTCAAACAATATGGTGGAACATCCTTGGTTACCTTTCCACAGGCGGCAATCATGCAGTGCGCACCAATTCGCATAAACTGATTAATTCCTGCAAGTCCACCAACAATAGCCCATTCGCCAATTTCAACATGTCCGCCCAGTTGAGCACCGTTGGCCATTACAACCTTGTCACCAACAATACAGTCGTGCGCCACATGACAATAGGCCATTATCAGTACATCGCTCCCAACCACGGTTTTGCGCGAAGCAATTGTTCCACGATTTATCGTAGCACATTCCCGCACCACGGTACGATCACCAACAATTGCAACTGTCTTCTCGCCGGCGTACTTTAAATCTTGCGGCGCGGTGCCTATTACAGCTCCGGGGTGTACTGTTACGTTGTTGCCTAGTCGAGTACCATTTGCGAGCACAACCGAAGAAATCAACGCAGTGTTCTCGCCAACTACAACATCGGCTTCGATAACGCAAAAGGGGCCGATAGTAGCACTCTCGGCAATTTGTGCTTTCTTATCAATAACGGCAGAAGGATGAATATTACCCACGCGGCTTTGCCTCTTTATCTACAATTGCAGCCGAAAGTTCTGCTTGCGCAACCAGAGTACCCCCTACATAGGCCTTACCCTCGAGTTGACAAATATTCATTCGGAACTTTGTCATTACTAATTCCATAACAATTTGGTCACCGGGAACAACTTGACTGCGAAACTTTACATTATTCATGCCGGTGAATAGCACTAATTTTTTCTCTACATCTACATCTTTTGCAAGGAGCAACAGACAGCCCGTTTGCGCCATTGCCTCGAGTATTAACACACCAGGAAAAATGGGCCGATCCGGGAAATGCCCCGTGAACTGCGGCTCGTTAATGGTTACATTTTTAATTCCAACAATGCGGTTATTTTCAGGATCGTATTCGGTGATTCGGTCTACCATCACGAAAGGATATCTGTGCGGCAACAATTTTAGTATGGCCATCGAATCGAACACAATTCCTGTGGGTGGTTTTGGTTGATATTTTTTTACAACGTTGCGTCCTTCGTACAGCTTGCGAACCTTACGTGCGAACTCAATGTTACTCGAGTGTCCCGGGCGTGCGGCCAACACCTGACCTCGTAAACGGGCTCCGATAAGCGCAAGATCGCCAATCATATCAAGGAGTTTGTGACGTGCAGGTTCGTTCTTGAAACGCAACGAAGTATCGTTCAAAATCCCGTTAGAACCTAGCACAGCATTGCCAGCTACGCCCATGTCCTTTAGTGTTTTGCGTAGCTCATCGTCGGTCATTTCTTTATCGACAATCACAATCGCGTTATCGAGGTTACCACCTTGAATCAGGCCCTGCTTGTATAGCGTTTCAACTTCGTGCAAAAAGCAGAAGGTCCTAGCCGGTGCGAATTCCGTAACGAATTCTTTTTCTAAACTAAACAACCCGGTGTGTTGGCTACCCAATGCCGGATTATTGTAATCGACCATTACAGTAACACGATATTCATCATTTGGAAGCGCAACAATTTCAGTACCGCGAGCTTCATCTGAGTATCGAATTGTATCGGTAACCACAAACTCATTTCTATCTAACTTTTGCTCAGTGATTCCGGCCCTCTGAATCATTTCAACATAGGGCAACGATGATCCATCACCTACGGGTGGTTCATTGTTCGAGAGCTCAATAATGACGTTGTCGATCCCCATGCCCACCATGGCCGCAAGCACGTGTTCCACCGTGTGAACCCTAGCGGTACCGTTTGCTATGGTTGTGCCCCGAGCGATATCTACCACGTTATCAACTATGGCCAAAACATCCGGACTACCGGGTAAATCTGTTCTGACAAATGAATAGCCGGTGTTTTCGGGAGCAGGTTTAAACGTCATTGATGTCAGACTTCCTGTGTGGAGCCCAACACCCGACATTGTTACTTCGGCTGCTATGGTTTTTTGTTTACTGGTCACTGTCTTGTATTTGAAGGGCTTCCACAACAGTTTTAAGTTCCCTGAACTCTTGTAACAATTCAGGCAACTGTCGCAGTGCTGCTTCAATTCTTAAGGTGGTACGATGTTCTTTTGCCGGCGAACCAAAATATGCACCTGGCGAAGAAATGGTTTTAGATACTCCGGATTGAGCTTCAACTATTACGTCGTCGACCGTTGTTATGTGGCCAACAATTCCAACCTGACCCGCAATTCTGTTTCGTTTACCAAGATGAGCCGAGCCCGAAATACCGGCTTGTGCAGCAACGGCTGTGTTCGCACCAAGCGAAACATTGTGAGCTATATGAACTAGGTTGTCGATCTTCACGCCGTCTGCGAGATCGGTATAACCAACGGCTGCTCTGTCGATGGTAGAATTGGCGCCAATCTCTACATTGTTACCAATCTTCACCGTTCCTACATGAGGTACTTTTTCGAACGATCCATCTAAATTTTCAATAAATCCAAATCCGTCCGAGCCAATCACTGCACCACCTTGCAACAGACAATTCTCACCAATCTCGGTACCGGAACAACACAAAACATTTGCATGTATCACAGTATTAGCACCAATTGTGCACCCAGGATACAACACAACGTTTGGATGGAGTTGCACACCATCGTTCACAACGCAACCTTCTCCAACTACACATCCGGCACTTACGGCGGCACTAAGCGCAACTGTTGCGGAAGGATGAATAACAGCAAGTTCGTGGCGAAGTCCGGGTTCGAGCCTCATGGGTGGGAAAAACTGCTTCATTACAACAACGAAGGCGCGGTAGGCATCCGGCACAACTATAATGGTACGTTTATCCGTGTTGATTTCTGAAACCAACGATTCCGAAACGATTACGGCCGATGCTTGGTTAACACTGAAAAATTTGACAAACTTTGAACTGGTTAAAAAAGATATCTCACCTGTAGCAGCATGTTCTAGCCGATTAATCCCGCTGATACTTGCATTTCCATCGCCAACTACCGTACCACCAACCAAATCGGCCAGGTGCTGTATGGAAAACTGCTGTCTGCTAGCTGCAATGCCAGTGGTCATCGTGGGATGTCCTGTTCTCTCTTGTTCGTATCAACCGGTACCGGATTGGTATCGGGCAATTTTGGAGGCGGCGAGAATGGCAGAATAGGCTGTCCGTCGGGTCCAAGTGGAGCATTCTGCACATTTGGGTTGGACTGCGTATCCGTAGGCGCGGGATCTTCCGGTACGTCCGCACTGGTAGAACGTCTGCGCGACTTTCTTTTCCGCGGTTCTTCTGCACGTTGATTTCTAGGATCGCCCTCCACTACTAACTTCTGCTTGCGTTCCAAATCATCGGCATCAATTCCGAGCTCCTTCATAACCTTCACCGTGATATCGTATTTGGCATTCACGTACACCAGTGGTTGAACACTCTTGTCCCACACCATGTCATAGCCCTCAGCTGCGGCTACTTTTTGAATCCCAAAATATATTTTATCCCAGATTGCCTTAAACAATCCCTCGGCAACTTTGTCGTGCTCGCCGCCTGGTTCGAATTTCTCGCGTGCAAATTTGTCGCGGTCTGAACGCTTGTCTTCTAACTCACGGTCCTTCTGCTGACGCTCTGCATCGCTCCAGATAAGGCGATTCTTCTTCATCTCAATTTCTAGCTCGTCAACATCGCGCTGACGCTGGGCTAGTTCGCCCTTCCATTCCGTAACCAACGCATTCAATCGTTCTTCGGCCTGGCGGTTGGGCTCGTACGCCGTTCGAATAGCGTCCGACGACACGTAACCAACTTTTTGAGCAACAGCCAACATGGGCAATAGCAGCGCTACGCCCACAATAATCCATCGGGTCATTTTGATATCCAATAATTTTGACGATGGATCAACGACCATTACTTCTCGCCTCTTTTCATCCTATCCAAAACCTTGTACGTGATATCTGATTTGTCTTCGGCAAACAACACCAAGCCCGCTGCCTTATCCAACACCATATTAATCTTATCCTCTTTAGCCACTGCTGCAATTGCTTCGGTAACTTTTTGGCGGATGGGGGCTAAGTAGGACTCACGAACTTTTCCCAGTTCGGCGGTTTTCTCTTCTTGGTATTGCGAGTAACGCATGCGCAAGTTGTTCAGCGTTTCTTCTTCTTTGCGTTTTGCTTCGGCACTCAAAAGCGCCTCTTGCTTACGGTACTGCTCAAATTTCGACTCGAAATCTTTTTGCATGATTTGCAGCGTATCTCTAACGCGGCTTCCCATGTCTTCGATTTTCTTACTGGCTGCTTGAGCTTCAGGAAGTTCTTTAATAATGGTCTCGCTGTTAACGAATGCTGCTTTGAAAGTTTGCGCAGAGCTAAAACTCACGGCGCAAATTGAAACTAAAACCAGCGTTAAAACGCTCCGAATCATAATGTATTCCAAGTAACTGTTACGAATATTTTTTTTATTTATCTACCAAACTGGAAGTGAAATTGCCAACCCGATTTTTGGTTTGTAACCGGATCAGTATCAAATCCATATCCTACATCGAACCCAATCAATCCAATAGGATTAAGCAAGATTCGCATTCCAAATCCTGCCGCTCGTTTCAATCCAAACGGATCGGCGGTTTTGATGTTCGACCACACATTTCCAGCCTCTGCGAAACTAAGCAAATAGATTGGGAAGGGATTGAGTGACAATGCAAACCTTACCTCGGCTAAGAATCGCGCCATCATCCTGCCACCAACGGCTGTGCCGTTTGCTGAATGCGGGCCAATGGAATTATCTCGGTATCCGCGCAATGGTGTTAACGAAAAACCACCAAGCCCGTTACCACCCATATAAAACAATTCCTGCGGTGGAATGGTTGTATCAGTTTTGAATCCGTTTATGTAACCCATTTCAGATCCAACAAGCATTACGAGTCGTGGGTGCCCATCTACGGAAAGGAGTGGGTTTACCATGTCGAATGTCAATCCTAGTTTACCATAATCGATGGTTCCAATTCCAAGTGCACCTGCCGTGGCCTTAGTAGAAAACACAAAGCGCGAACCACTAGTTGGGAAAATCGTGTTGTCGTAACTGGTTCTAGAAAATGTTTGCGAAAGATTCAACGCGGTGTTTACGCCGGCGCGATAAAACAAACTTGCGGTACTGGATTCGATGCGCTCAAAACCAACAGTCCAATCGCCGCGGAAAAAGTCATCGGGGAATCTAAACCGGCGTCCAACATTTAGCTGACCACCCGTACGACGGATGTTGATGTTGAAATTTTGGCGAGTGTCGTACAAGTTGAAACCTACGGTAGTAGGCTGACCAAATAGCCACGGCTCAGTAAACGAAATTTGAAATGTTTGCAAGCGCGAGGCCTGACCAAACTCCCATTGGAAGCTCATTATTTGCCCGGCACCGCCGCGCAGTGGCGAAGAAATATCGAAGTTGTTTAGCGTAACTCCCACTGAGCCCGTTAAACCAAATGCGCCTGCAAATCCAACCGAAGCATTGAAGGTATCGGTGGAGCGTTCTTCAACTTTATACACAACGTCGACGTGTGTTTTGTCGACGGGAACAACTTCTGGTTTTAATGACTCGGGGTTGAAATAATTCAGCACACCCAAACCACGCAAACTTCTAATAATCGCGGAACGATTAAAGTAGTCGCCGGGGCGGGTGTACAACTCGCGGCGCACAACTCTATCGCGCGTTTTGTTGTTGCCTACAATCTCAACTTTACGTACTGTGTATCGCTCACCCTCGGTAACCTTTACTACAATGTCTACACTGTCGTCACCAACCCTAATGAGTTCCGGCTCTAGCCTAGCCTGCAAGTACCCGTTGTCACTATAAAGCGAGCTAGCATCGGTCTGCTCGGCATTTACCATTAGGTTTTGCGTGATTTTCTTTTGGTCGTACAACTCGCCAACCGAAACATCTAAACGTCGTATCAAAACATCCTCGGGGTACACCGTATTGCCGGTAAACCGAACAGTTCTGATGTAAACTTGTTTACCTTCATGAACTTCAATTCGAATGGAAACGTTTTGTTCTTCATCATTAAAAACCACCGTATCGAACACTATTTCTGCATCCAATAATCCACGTTCTAAAAACCATTCTCTTAAAAGATCTTTATCTGTTTTATACTTTTTCAAGTCAAGCTTACTGCTTTTCCAAATTTGAAACCACTTTTTTGTTTTTGTGTCTTCGAATGACGATGCAAGATCATCGTCTGAAAAAATCGTATTCCCTTCAAATTCAATCCTTGCAATTGAATACTCAGCCCCCTCAACAATGGTCAGCGCAAGGTCGAAATAATTTCCGCTATCGGCTGGCAGCATTTCGCTTTTGATGTTTGCAAACAGCATCCCCTCTTTTTCATACGCTCGTTTTACATGGAGTCGGGCAAGATATTCATCGTATCCCGAAAGGATATCGCCGTACCGTTTGTCGATAGCCTTTTCAATTTCCTTCACGCTCAAATTATCGTTACCAAGAACAACAATTTTTCTCAGCCTAGCAACTGACTGGACGCGGATAACTAAGAACACCCCAAGCGCGGTTTCGCGTTCTTTTTCAATTCTGATATCGGAGAATGTTTTTCTACCCCAAAGGTTTTTTACCGCCATCATAAGGTCATCCGGACGCGCATCACTACCCACACGCAAACCGGAGTAGGCGATAACCGTTTGCATGTCTTCGCCTTGCGTTAGACCCTCTACGGTGATACCCGCAATGATTGGATATTTAGGAGCTTGCTGAGCTTGACTAACAGACAGGGCGACAACAAAAAAGATTACTCCCCAAAGCCCCTTACCGAAAGGCATCAAGTATGCGCTCCATGGTAGTTGGTTTAGAAGTGTTGTTGGGGCCAACGGTGGCGGTGCGCAATTGGTCGGAGGTCTGCCCAAAGCGTCTTTCGCGAAGTGTGTAGTCTGAAAGCGCTTTATAATATTCTTCTCTCCTGAAGGACGGCCAGAGTTCGTTGGTCACGTAGATTTCGGTATAGGCAGATTCCCATAGCAGATAGTTGCTCAGGCGCATTTCTCCGCTGGTGCGAATCATGAGGTCGGGATCGGGCATGCCGCCGGTTGATAAATAGCTGCGCATGGTTTCTTCGGTAAGATCCTCGGGCGATACTTTGCCGCGCCTAACATCAAGGGCAATCATTTGCACGGCCCGCACAATGTCCCACCGTCCGCCATAACTTAGGGCTAGCGTTAGAGTTAGCCCATCGTTACCGGCTGTGTGTTCGATGGCCTTCTGCAGCACCTTTTGGACGGGCTTAGGCAGGGCGTTGGTTTTGCCAATTGTGGCAATGCGGACATTGTTTGCGTGTAATTCGGCAACTTCTTTTTTAAGGTAGGATTCGAGTAAACCCATCAAAAAGCGGACCTCACGCGCGGGTCTTTTCCAATTTTCGAGTGAAAAAGCGTATAACGTGAGGTATTTGATGTCAAGCTGCGAAGACAGTTTTACCGCCTCGCGCACAGATTCCATGCCCTCTTTGTGTCCTTCAACCCTGAGCATCCCCCGCTCCTGGGCCCACCGGCCATTCCCGTCCATAATCACAGCCACATGCTTAGGAAGCCTTCCGGTTGTCAGAAGGGCCTCCCTAATAATAAGCTCGTTCGACGATAGTTGTTCCGACTTCCAGGTCACATTTTCTCCAAATGCCGTTCAGCAAACTGCAAAGATACGATTCAAAGGTCTAAAGACTGCAGGGGGCTCCCCCAGAATATTTCAACATCAATTTCGGCTAACCTTGTGTAAAAGCAAGTACTTTCGTACTTTTGTGGTGCGTACCAACCAAATCGAGTGGTTAGTGTACGAAGCCGGTTATTGACTATTGTACGACTGATCACGAGGCCGAATTGAACGTAACCAAAGCCGACATTGTTGATAAGATTGCAACACAGACTGGATTAACCAAGTTTGAGACAAAGGCTGTTGTTGACGGATTCTTATTAAGCATTATTGAAGCACTTGGAGAAGGTAAGCGAATTGAACTGCGTGGGTTTGGAGTTTTCAGTGTGAAAAGTCGAAAACCACGAATGGCAAGAAATCCAAGAACTGGCGAGCCCGTTCCTTTGGAAGAACGCTTTATACCGGCTTTCAAAGTGTCATCGGAGTTTCAAGAAAAGGTGCACGGCAAGATGCGCGAGGAAAATCCGCTCTCGTCTGGCGCTGTTACGGATCCGTTGCAACCATGAGTTCTAGTGCGTCGAACCTTCGTGTTGGCGTACTTGGTGTGGTGCTGGTCTTGGTTATTGGCGGATCATCATTTGCCATTAGCCAGTACCTGATTTCTGAAGCAAAAGTTAACGGTAAGGACATAGCCCAAAAACGCACGCAGGAACGTGAGCATCAAGAGAAGGCTACAAAGCACCGTGAAAATTTGTTAGATATATTGAGCAAGGTCGAAACGCAGCTAGCAAAGAGTCCTACGGATAGTATGCTAATTGCCTCGGCCGCAAATATCAGTTACGATTTGGGTATGTTCGATACAGCCGAAACGTATTACCGATTGTTCTTAGAAAAAATTGATCCCCAAAACACTGCAGCGCAAATTGATTTGTCGTACGTATTGTTTCAGCAAGGGAAAAACAGCGATGCACTGGCAATGATGGATGGCGTTGTAAAACGCGAACCAAATAACCAGGTGGCTCTGATAAACAAAGGCTACATGTTAGTGCAAGGCGGAAAAATCAAGGAGGCAGTGGAGGTGATGAAGTACTGCGCCAAGGTTGATCCGAATTCGGAGTACGGGAAGACGGCAATTGAATTCCTTCGGAATTCAGTTGCGAATTAAGAATTAAAAATTAAGAATTTAGGAAGAAGACTTTTTAAGGTTTAGAATCAAAAACTCATTGTTTCGAGCCAAATGCAAAAAGTAAGCTCGGATGGACTAGCAGAAAAAAGAAAACGAAAAATTTAGAAAACAATTCAGTTATAATCACAAATTCACGAGAACACTATGCCATGTGGAAAAAAGCGTAAACGTCATAAAATGGCCACGCACAAGCGCAAAAAACGCTTAAGAAAGAATAGACATAAAAAGAAAATTAGATAAGCGTATTTTTCAGGGCACCGTAATTGGTGCCCTTTCTTTTTTTACATAACACCTGCATGACCCTAGGCGTACTTGCCGCCATCGGAACGTTGTTCTGTTGGAGCTTCGGCACACTCGCGTTTCTAAAAGCTAGCCGCATAATTTATCCGGCGCTTCTCAATCGTGCCCGCCTTATGTTGGCGGCCATCGGCACCGCCCTTCTCACCTGCATAAGTATGCAAATTTTCCCCTGGGAATTGTTCACGCATGCCTCGGCTATGCAATGGGTTTGGATGGGGTTGTCGGGCATTGTGGGCCTAACCTTGGGCGACCTTTTTGGATTTTCCGCACTGCGCATTCTAGGCGCCCGACGCCAATCTGTATTCGGCACTATTGCACCAGTTGCCAGCGGCATTTCCGCCTTCTTCCTTTTAAGCGAATCACTATCAATCCCTACCATGCTGGGCATGGCAATCTGCATAACCGGTGTTATGTACGCCATGAACAACGCCGAAGAAAAAGCAGAGGTCCACCGCGAGGGCTTTGGCGCTTTTGGGCTCGGTATCCTCCTTGCCATTGGTGGCGCAATCGGCCAGGGTCTCGGACTAGTACTCGCAAAAATCGGAATGCAGGCAGGGGGCTTGGGGGGTTCCGCATTAACACCACTTTACGCAACGTTCATGCGCATGCTGGTTGGGTTTGCCAGTACGTATGTGGTAGACGTTTTACGGCGCGACCACATTCGCCCCCTCCGACTTGCCTTTGCAGATTCTGCCGGTGTGAAAGCCATGATGCAGGGCACCGTGTTGGGTCCAATTCTTGGAGTGTCGCTCTCCCTCTTCGCCGCGCGCGAAATCAATGTGGCCATCGCTTCCACCATTTTCTCGCTCGTCCCATTCGTGGTTATGGGCATCGCAGCTGTTGTCCACAAAGAACGCCTTCGCGCCCGCACGTTTGTGGGTGCCGCGATTGCTGTGGCGGGAATACAACTCTTAGTCTGGAATTAAGAGTTAAGAATTAAGAATTACGAAGTGTCGCCTTCAGGTTTCGCCTTTAGCTTTCGCCTTCAGCTTTCGCCTCCAGCTTTCGCCTTCAGCTTTCGCCTTTAGCTTTCGCCTCCTGGGTTTCGCCTTCAGGTTTCGCCTTTAGCAAAAAAGCCGATCTGGAATTCCGGATCGGCTTTTTTAGATAGTATGTTCGGGTAGCTCGCTTATTTTGCGATAGCGTGTGAGCGGCGTTCGCGGATTACCGTTACCTTGATCTGGCCTGGGTATTCCATTTCGCCTTCTATGCGGCCCGCTACGTCGTTTGCCAGTTGATCGGCACGCAAATCATCTAGCCTATCTGGTTCGATCATTATACGCACTTCACGTCCGGCTTGGATGGCGTAGGTTTTTGTGACGCCTTCGAACGACATGGCAATTTCTTCAAGTTGCTGCAGACGTTTGATGTAGTTCTCAAGAGATTCGCGGCGGGCGCCTGGGCGTGCACCACTTATTGAATCGGCTGCTTGAACTAACACGGCAATTGGCGATTCCATTTCAATATCATCATGGTGAGCTCCAACGGCATTAACAACTAAAGGATGTTCCTTGTGCTTTTTAACAAGTTCCATACCGAGCATTGCGTGTGGACCTTCAATATCGCGGTCGATACACTTACCAATATCATGCAAGAGTCCGGCACGTTTTGCCAAAGCAACGTCAAGGTTTAGTTCGTTAGCCATGATTCCGCAAA
Organism: Ignavibacteria bacterium; assembly: GCA_013204605.1. Taxonomy (GTDB): domain Bacteria; phylum Bacteroidota; class Ignavibacteria; order Kapaibacteriales; family Kapaibacteriaceae; genus JABMNI01. Next base: position 5,138 of record JABMNI010000068.1, on the reverse strand, counting down.
GGAAGGCAACTTCGATGGAGTGACCCAATAGGTTCTGACCGTAAGATGACCTGTATTTCATTTTACCAATGTACCGAACGAGTTCGGGGTGGATATTATGAATACCAAGTTCCATTAATGCATTCTCGCCTACGCGAATAAGTTCTTCCTCAAGTTCCTTGCGAACCTTGTCTACAACTTCTTCAATGCGGGCTGGGTGAATTCTACCATCCTGCATTAGGCGCTCCAAGGCAACACGCGCAGTTTCTCTGCGGAACGGATCGAAGCCACTAATTACAACAGCTTCTGGTGTGTCATCAATAATAAGGTCGATTCCGGTGGCTGCTTCGAACGCCCGAATGTTGCGTCCTTCTTTACCAATAATCCTACCCTTCATTTCATCGCTCTGAATATTCACAACGCTTACCGTGCTCTCGATGCAATGATCCGACGCGGTGCGCTGGATTGCCATAAGCACAATTCGTTGAGCTTCTTTGCGGGCATTTTGCTTGGCTTCGTCGCGAACATCTTTTACCAATTGGGCACCGGCTGCCTTGGCATCGTTCACCATGTTGTCTACCAAATACTTCTTGGCATCTTCGCGGCTCATACCGGTGATGCGTTCTAGACGGTTGGTTTGTTCTTCTACTAGCGTGCTAACTTCCTTCGATTTCTCACGAAGTTGTTCCTCGCGACGTGTGAATTCGGTTTCGGTTGACGCAAGTTGCTTTTCTTTTTTGGTGATGAGCTCAAATTTCGACTCTACGCCATCTTCGCGCTTGTTCAGCTCTTTTTCAAAGTTGCGCAATTTCGAGTCTTTAGAGTCACGCTCAGAATCAAGTTTGCGTCGTTCCTTGGCAATTTCTTCCTTGGCTTCGAGTAACTTCTCCTTCTTAATTCCATTTGCGTCCCTAGCCGCATCATCAAGCAAACTCTTAACTTTTTGGTCAGCTTCGGCAATTGCCTTGGCTGCCGATTTCTTTCCGACAAAATAGGTTACAGCAAATCCAAGAAATGCTGCCCCTACAATAACGATGATTCCCATCGTTGATGGATCCATAATGGCCCCTTTCAGTATATAAAGAGCCGCATTCTACTACCACGGGGAAACCCCGTTAACTGGTTAAAAAAGAACCTCAGGTACCGCACAGTGGGTATCAGCCTGGCCATCGCTGGCTTCCAATGAATGATTGTGTTTTTCACACACTTGCGGCCGCTGGCTGCAAGACCATTTTCGATTGCTCGAATTAAGGCCTGTCATTAATGGTCAGAGCAAAATTCCCTGGTTGAAAATTGTATGGTTCTTTTTCAAGAGTGCAGACGAGTAGCAGAATGCGACAAATATTCGGCTAGGACATCAGGGAAAGCACAAGAATCAATTTCGTGGATTGAAAGGGAAAGCCCCCTTCAACAATTTTTTACTGGAGCGAAGTTTTCCACTACTAGAGTGGAGTTTTCCAAGCTCGCTCTAAGTACGCACTCATTTTGTTCAATTCTTCGGTTACAAGCAAAGAGTCGGATTTTCGGCCGTCCTCGGCGTCGATATATCGTTCTGCTAGGTTTAACGCTGCCAATAGTGACATTGTGGGGGTTGATTGCTCAGGTAACGATTGTTGAATTTGTTGAATTTGCAAGTTTACTTCGCGTACTGCTTTTTTAATCTTCTCTTCGTTTTCTCCACGAAGAGTAAGTTCTTTTCCACCGATTGATACTTTTATTGCTTTCGACATGGATGCCGCAGCTTTCGTCATTTGTTAATTGTGCAGCAATTTATGAAATATCGAACAACTTTTGAAGCTGATCAGCAAGATTATCTAACTGATTGGCAAGTTGAAGGGCTTCATCCTTGGTGAGAATTCCCGTTGCGCCTTTCGCTTGGGCATCCGCAATTGCCTTACTAACCCCATGAAACATCGCAAGTTGGTCATCCGTGGTATCCGCTTCGATATGGCTGAGTCCCGCGGTACGATACTTCTGCACTATTGCTTCAAGTCGAATTAATTCTTCACGCGCCTCAATTAGATCGTTCAAATCTTCGGTGCGGTCGATACTCGGGTTAGGTTGTGCCGGCTGAGCTTCCGGCGGAGTAGCTAATTTTAAATCAGTAGAAAATGGAATAACCTTATTCTGCTGTTCGGCAGCCTCTAAGCGCTCAAGTAGGTCCTGCACGGTTGACTGCAGGTGCTCTTCAGATTTGTACAGCACTTGGTTCTGCGACTGCAAAATTTCATTCTCTTGGCGCAGCGTAACTATTATATCGGCACTCTTCCGGATGATCTGCCAAAAACCTTCAAGGCTTTGTTGCACGCTTGAAAAATTTTCCTGCGCATTCTGTTCGAGATTCTTCTCCTCTTGCTGTGCGTTTTGCAACTGCTGCTGTTCAGGATTAGATTTTGTGCTCATGCTGTTCCCAATAAACCATTTTATTCCGCGCCACGCACATACGCACCAAACGATGCGGCGACCGCGTTAATAAGCTTTCGTACAGCTGTGTCGACCTCTTCGTCGACCATGGTTCTATCAGCCAATCCAAACGTGAGGGCCACTCCCACACTTTTTTTGTCCTTGCCAATATTTACGTCATCTCGATATACATCGAACACCGCGACCCTCGTCAGTCCCGTATCCGCCACCGTCTCAAAAACGCGTTCCAACTGCCCAGCTGTAACCACTTCATCAACAATCAAAGCCAAATCTCTGCGCACCGTTGGGTACGCACTGACCGGATTGTATTGAACATTGCCAGGTTCAATTTTTCGTAAATGAAGTTCCGCGAAAATCGCAGACCCTGCAACATCGGAATTTTTTACGTAGGAAGGAAGTATTTGGGCAATCTTTCCTATAATTTTCTTTCCGTGCACCACGTCAAGAGTATTAACAAACAAGTTGTTAAGGGGCTTTCCAGGCGTGTCAACACAGGGCTGGAAGGTCACTTCCGGCAGTACCGTACGTATGTCCCCCATCACATCATATATATCAAGTTTTCTGTCGGGTTGCGAGAAGTGTGGTTCGGCATCGCCAGTCACTAACAACGACATGGTTTGCTCTTCGCTGACACCAGTTTCCGATTTTTCATCCATCCAATATGTTTTTGCCAACTCCATATAGCGTCCGCTCTGTTCACCTCGGTGCTGGTTGAACGCCGCCACTCGCAACAATTGTGGAACAACCGTACTGCGAAGTGCCGAAAAGTCACGTCCTAAGGCATTCATTAATGTAACCGGCACAAAATCTTCTGCCCTACCCGCCGCAGCTAACTCCGGCGATGTTAACACGCCTGTGTAACACTCCACATAGCCCCTTGCCATCAAGCGATTCAATGTGAGGCGCGCTAGGTTGTTGCCGTGCTTGCCCCCGGCCTTCACGGCTGGTGGTAGATGCTGTCCGTTGAGGCTGGTGGTGGCGTACTCGTTGGATGGGACGTTATTAATGCCTTGCAGACGCATTACTTCCTCGGCAAAGTCGATCTCCTGCAGCAGATCCACGCGCCACGATGGCGGAGTGACCAAGCTATACCCATCTGTATTTTCAGTGGTCACGTTAGAACTCACCGTTGTAGTTTCCGAACTTTCAGTTGTCAAAGTACATCCCAGCGCAGTAAACATTTCACGCTGCCGCTCGGCGGAGACATCCAATCCCGTTATCATGCGCATGCGTTCGTACCGCACTTTTACGGGAGCAGGTGTGGCGGTTTTGGTAACCACGCTGGTGATTCCCGAACATGTGCCACCGGCTAATTTTTCAAGCAACTCAATGGCCACATGCAGCGAACCGAAAATATTTCCGGGGTCAACCCCACGCTCAAAGCGGTACGAGGCATCCGTTTGCAACGCCATTTTGCGCGAGGTGCGCCGAATGCTGGTTGGGTTGAAGTACGCCGACTCAACAACTACCGTCGTAGTTGCATCTGTAATCTCCGAATTCTCGCCGCCCATCACGCCCGCAATTGCCACCGGTTTAGTGGTATCGCAAATCAGCAATGCGCCTTCTGTTACTGTGCGTTTCTTCGAGTCGAGTGTGACAAATTCTTCGTTTTTATTTGCAGTGCGTAACACAATGCCCCCTACCAAATTTGCCACATCAAAGGCGTGGAGGGGCTGCCCGAGGTCCATGTTGATCAGGTTGGTGATGTCTACCACCACATTCCGCGGACGCAACCCCACGGCCGTAAGCCGCTGCTGCAGCCACTCTGGGCTAGGCCCCACCTTCACATTATGTATGACGGCAATCTTATAGTCCGGGCAAAGCTCGCGCGCGGAATCTTCCACCACCACGCTCAGCTCCGATGAAGGGTATTGTCGAGTGGGATTAGTAATAACCGGTTCATTTACTAACAACTCATTCGCAGTTGACCCTTCATTGACTAACGACTCATTAGCATTTGGCGCCTCTGCGTTCAGCGCCTTGGGTCCGCGGCTCCAGCCTTTCCCCTCGGCATCGTGCAGCATCATATACGCCAGCACTTCACGCGCCACTCCCCTATGCGAATTACAATCTGACCTATTTGGCGTAATAAAAATATCCAACACCACATCGGTATGTCCAAGTGCTTCGGCCAGCGGCATTCCAATTTTAAGGTTAGGGGGCTGGGTGGTTGCGTTATTCTCAGTGCTTGTGTCTTCGTGCAAAACCCAAATTCCATCCTCTACTGCATCGGCACCCAACTCCTCGCGCGAGCAAATCATGCCATTCGATTCCACACCGCGCAACGTTCGTTTACCAATTTCAAAACCACCTACGGGAATAATTGCGCCATCTAAAGCAACACATACATATTGTCCGGCGGCCACATTTTTCGCCCCACAAACAATCGTCCGTGGTTCCGCCTCCCCTACGTCCACCGTACACACAGAAAGTTTATCTGCCTTCGGATGTTTTTCGCACGCAACCACAAAGCCCACTACCATTCTCTTCAGTTCAGCGGCGCCATCTTCAATTCCATCAACCTCGAGTCCGAGGTCGGTTAAAATCTCCGCCAGCCGCTCCACGGGGTACACGTTAGGGTTTACAGCCACATAATCGGCCAGCCAATTCATCGAAATTTTCATAGTAACAAAAATACATAACGAATGGCAGGGGGCGGGAATGTCCAAAAGCTAGTTGAAATAAAAACGAGGTTCGAGCTACGTCGTAGATTAACGGAAAGTAAGCCAATAATC
>JABMNI010000067.1 GCA_013204605.1 Ignavibacteria bacterium | reverse complement strand
CTTCGATACGACTACCTCCGCACCTCGCAAGATGCCGATAATCTGCTCTTCCGTGTGATGTTTCCTGCCCATATTGCTCTCCTTTTGACTACCAAACTATCATTTCTGTTGGTAGTATATTTGGGGTGCAGGTCAGGGGGACGTACACTATTGAGAAACATCGAAATGAATTGGAACAATTTAAAGAGCAGGGTCAGTTGATGATTACTTTACACGCATTCGTTGTTTGACTATTCCTAATCGCAATCAGATAGAACCCGCGTGCTATTCCAGAGACGTCCAACGATACGGGGACACTGCCACTACCTTGGGAGAACTTCGGCACGTCCTTAGTGAAGTCTCTGACTTTTTCGCCGGCAACGGACCACATTTCAAGTGTAATGTTACTTAAGTCAGCAGTAACAAACCTTCCAACATCTACTACAATCGTTCCACTAGCTGGGTTGGGGCGCGGGTTTTGTACGTATACATGCCAATAGTCGTCGATGACCGATGAGATTGTGTTAGTATCAAGTGGACGGTAGTTTACAAGTACTCCTTCCTTTGGAACCAATAGTTGCAGATTTGTGCAGTTTTTGAATCTAACTGTAAAACTAGATGTGAACCATTCAAATCGCGGATGAGTGGTTAAATACGACTCATACTTCAATTGATTTCCGACGATAAGCAAATACCTGGCATGTGAGTTCTCGAATATAGAAATCGAATCACCAGATTTAAAGACCGTTAGACTAAAACCGACTGGCAATGCAGTACTCAGTCTAACAAAGGTAGAATCTATTAATCCACTTGAATCTACTCTATAAACTACTATTGTATTAAAATCTTCGCTGGTAGGTGGCACTTTTGTAGCGGTGAGATACGTTGCGGTATCTTCGTTCAATTCAAGAACTTTTAACTGCGTTGCAGTTACACGATAAATAGGAAACACTGTGTCTCCCACAATAGGTTTACGAACTACTAATAACTCCCAGCCCGAAGTAAAGTAAATACAGCTACTTGATGATCCCATACTCCGAGGGCTTTGAAACATCTTGGGCACAACGTGAGCACTCCATGACTTACCCTGGTCGTTCGAAATCATAAAACCATTCAAATTGTATGGTAGCATCAATCCGCCGTCTTTCAAGACACACTCCGTGGGAACAAAATACCTCTCCGAGATGCCCAGTGGATAACTACTAAATGTCCACGGTCCTGCCAAAAGATCCGCTCTAACAATTCCTTTCGACCCAACCATAATGTTGCCTTCGGCACCCAAAGTGATCAGCCGCAATGGAATACCAATTGAGTCTTTGAATGTCGATGGATACTTCGCAAATGGCAAGTCAAAATAACTTGCTGAATTCACCGCTACATCAGAAACTACCTTCGAGTTAACAGGTACTGGCTCGGCATAAGATAAATGCCTAGTGACATAGATCGATTCCGATCCTGCTGAAACATTGAACGAAGTTTGCACCAGCGAGTCCGGGATGAGTGGTTTCGAATATCTGACGACGTCATTGATCGAGAAAGCAATGCGGCCAGATTCCGAAGCTACAAGAATGCCTCCACTCGACATAGTAGACGCCACAATCTTGCTTTCATCTGAATTGGCAAAGTAAACAGTATCAGTATCGTATGATCCTGGACCAATTCTGACAATTGATCGCTTTTTGAAATCTTTAGAATTAGTACCCACAACAACGAGGACTCTTTTGCTCTCATGGAATCCGATACTAGCGGAGTACGTAGACAGTAAATTGTAACTCTTGGTAATATCAAGCACACCGTTGGAAAGCGAATCATATTGCACGTAAATTTTACCACGTACAGTTAGGCCAAACAAAGTTCCATCTTCAACTGTTTCGAATCTGTTGATGATGTCTGTAAAAACAATGGAACGCTTCACAAACTCACCAGCAACAAAAACTTCTACATTAGCTAACCCAGATTGCGGCAGAAAAGTAGCAATCACCACAGTGTCTTTCTTGATTGCGAATGCAGTAACTGAGTCAGTTGAAACTACAGATGCCACATTCTCAAATGTCACGTTGGTTCCCGTCACTACACATTTTCTAATGAGGGTATCACCCCTCAGGTAGAGTGTATTGTCATTTGACTGAAAAACTTGTTGAATAAAAATGGGTACCGCAATCCAACTACTGCCTTGATTCGAGGAGTAGTAAAATTTACCGGTACCCGTATATATCCAAAGTAACTCTCCTGAATTGTATATCGATACAATGAAGTTCGAAGGAGTAGACACAGAAGTGGGGGATAGCGAAGAGCTTTCAAACACCGACAACTGGCCGTTTGAATGCAATGTGTAGAATCTTCCTCTGTGTTCCAACAGTTGAATTGGTCTCGCAAACTCAGCACTATAAAGCTGATCGTAACTTACCTTTTGAGCAAAAACGCTTTTACTTACGAAAAATGATGTCAAGCACAGAAAAAGAAACAGTATTCGCATTTCGGATTCCAGATATTATTAATCAATCTAGTTACTGCTGCAAGTATTTACATTACAACCGCCAGGACCACCACCACCATGGTCTACACAAGGTACATAGGTGTTTATGCAACCCACGTAATTTAGCATCGGCACATTATTATTGCAAGCATCAGTTTCAGATGTATTCATGCAAACCGTACACCTTCTGACGCAGTATGTCTCGCCACAAGGATTGTAAACATGGTAGTTACTTCCAGGCGGTATGTATTCCAATTTGTAACAAGAGTGGTGGGAAGTTTCAACTAATAATGTAGTGGTTTGAGGACAATTCGGAATAGTTTCGTTGAACGCACCTTGTTGATTCAATATGTATACGATTTTCTTATCAAGCCAATTGAAAAGTCCTGGACCCATTAAGATTTCGCACTGTGGAGGATTGAACTTAACAGTACCATACCTAACAGTAAACACACCACCTACCATTTCGTAACAATAATCGACCGTGACATCACAACAGCCACCATTCCCATCTGGTACCGACACTACTGAAGTAGTACAAATTTCTGATGCTGTCGCCTCAGTATGTGACACTAGAGCAATAGCCGCAAAGCTTAACAAAGTCAAAACGAGAGTTTTCATGAGACGAACCCTTTAAACATTGTATAATAATAATGCATTTGAACCAATACTACACACACACACACACACACACACTTGCAACTAAAAGTTATCCACATTGTTGCCTTGCAAACGGCCGATTGAGAAGGGGCTTTCCAGACCGTCGAAATCGTTGCTATCTACACTTCAAAATCCGGATTGGACTACGCATATGCCAGAATAATCCACGAAAGCGAACTCTGGGAAAGCCACTTTCCTTCATACTTCGTTCACCAAGAAACAAGTCATCCTCGGCGTCTCAATTTCCGATTACGAAAAGGGCGTGAGGAGTCACAAGGAGAAAAGCTTGGTTAAGCCGTTGGAACGGTGGGAGAGTTAACATGACGGTATCGTTGCATCATACACCAATTTCATTTCGGAAATTACCTGTGGCAAGAAGTCAGGATTAATGCTACGCTTAGTAGTGAGATCCACCTTGAGTCCTAGGAACTGCTCCAATCGAAATTGGATATCAGCGAGATCAAACAAGGTTAGCACACCGCCCTCGGGTTGCTCAATCAACACATCCAAATCGCTCGATGGTTTAGCCTGGTTGCGCGCATACGAACCAAAAACCCATGCCTTGTCAATTCTATTGTCACCTTTAAAATATATTCCTAAAGTGTCTAGAATGTCGCCAAAACTTGTTTGGTTTCGTGCTCGGTATTCCGGCCGCTTTTCCGTCATTTCATGTTACTCTAATTCTTGATTATCATTCGCGAAAACATTCCATTTGTGGCTTCCACTCGCACCATATACACCCCGCGGGGTAGGGGGCTAATGTCTAACGTATTCTTCTCCGTTGCTCTCTCGAATCCCACCGACATCGCAACATTTCCTAACATGTCCATTACGGTTGCGCTCACAACATCTTCTGCCGTTGAGATTGTTACCAACCCATCGGTGGGGTTAGGGTAAATCTGAAAACCGGCAATGCCAATTTGATTCTCTTCTTCAACACTCACCAAGTTTCGGGCGTTGAAGTTGTAATAGAGGTATCCGCCGCCGACGGCGAAGACGGTATCGCAGGAAACAGGGCTGATACCACCTGTAAAATTATAATGGTTGGTGTAGAAAAGCGTGTCGTTTTTTATGTCAACCCAGTCCGTTCCTCCATTAGTAGTTTGCATAAACTTCCTTTCTCCACCAATCCAGCCGTAGTTAGCATCGCAAAATGCAAAGGAACTGCACGCAGGAAACACCTGCATAACATGTCGAAAAGTTGCACCAGAGTCGTCGGACCTGAACAATGCCGACCCAACTAGAAACGCCGAGTTCGACCCACTAAGTATTAATCCATAAAACTCACTAAAGCTTCCACCTACAAACTTACTCTGCGTCCATGTATGTCCGCCATCCTTGGTGTAATTGGCTCCATACCTATTCGATGAACTACCAACCAATGAATCTAAGAACACAATAAATTTGTGCTGCCTTAACGTATTCGGGGCTCGGCACTCCCAAGTCTCACCGGCATCACTTGAATACACGACACCGTTTCCACTCGAAACCCAAATGTGTCTGTTTTCTAAAACGAAGGCATCAGACCATCCAGCATCATACAAACATGGCGGAAATGCATCTTCGCTATCCCACGTTTGTTTTCTATACCCTTTGCCGAATTCTCCAATCAAAATATCGTCATAAAAAACGGCTATATAACGCAACCCGCCCAATGACTTGATGGCAGGAATATGATAGTTGTTAGCCCGTAAAGTATCATTAGTGATCTTCAACCAAGACTTACCGCCATCGGTTGTTTCGAACAAAGCAGGCCTGCCTTCCGCAGTAGCACACAGCCCCTTCTTGCCATCAAAAAAGAGGATTTTGTCTGCACCATTTAAATCCGGGCCGACCAGCACTCGCTGCCACTGTGCCTGCCCTTGACATGACAAGAACAACAAGAGTCCAAATAATAGTGTAAACTTTTTCAGGATAGTACTCTCCGGTTTGGAAGCGATTAACCCCGACAATATACGTTGGTAATTCTTATCTACTTAAGCTGAAACCAATTGGGTAATCTGCATGCTTTGCACGGCCAGCTTAGCGAGTTCCGCACCGAGAAAGTCAATGTCAATTGATCCTGCTAGCGCCTCCTCCAACCCTATGCTAGTCGACCCCACAAGTTGCCGAGCTGTATGTTTTTCTTTTTCATCGGCATTCAAAAAATTGGGGAGCTGGTTGTAGCCGTTGCCGCACAAGATGGATCCGTGCTGCAGAATTACACCGTCGACAACCCGTTGAGCGCTGCCTACAATTTTGCGGTTGCCTATCATGAGTTCCGAGCGTGCGTGTGTGGCAAAACAGAGTTTGCCGGCAGGGGAGGCCGATGTTACAAATCCGCGAAAGTCATCGGAGGTTCCAGCCATGTCGATGCCGAGCTGTGGATACATTCCCACAATGGCGCGATGCAAAAAATCGTGGATGGATTGATAGACGGATCGCGCAGTGTTGGTTTCGGTTAAAGGGGCTGCAATGCAGTAGGTGAGCTCGTCGGCGTGGAAGACGGCGCGGCCGCCGGTTGGACGGCGCACAATATCGTAGCCGGCATTTTTTAATGCTTCAAGATTGTAGGCATCTTCTTTCTGATGCATCCCCAGAGATAGTGTCCATGGGTTCCACGTGTACGTGCGGAAGGCGAGCTGGAAAGCCCCCTGCCTAACAGAGTCTGCAAGCTCGATATCGCGCGCCATGTTTTGTGCGCCGGTTGCCGCACCTTCGTGAGCTGCATAGATCACGTGTTGCTAGAATCTTCTGAAGAGTTGCCTCTAACTATTCGCTTAAACTTGAGTTTTCCTGCGCGCAAAATTCTTGGCTCTGTGAGGTCGAGCGTTTGCGAAATGTCGGAAACTTTTACGCCGTCAACTTGCGCTCCGCCGCCTTGAATGAGACGCCGTGCGTCGCTTTTTGAAGACACTAAGCCCGCTGCCATAAGCACATCCACCACAAGGGGAGTGTCGGCACCGTGGTACGCGAAGTCAGGAATTTCATCAGGCAGATCTTTTTTCACAAACACTCGTTCGAACTCGGCAAAGGCTTCGTCGGCGGCCTGCTGACCATGGTATCGCGCGACAATTTTCTTAGCGAGGTCGACCTTGGCATTGCGCGGATGCAACGTGCCACTAACTAAATCGGCAGCGACCTGTGTTACAACGGCAGGGGATTCGTAGCACGCATATTGTAAATATTTTGCAATCATGGTGTCGGGAACGGACATGGTTTTACCGAACATCTCGCGCGGCGAATCCAACACGGCGATGTAATTATTCAAACTCTTGCTCATTTTTTCGACGCCATCTGTGCCTTCAAGCAGCGGCATAGTGAGAATGCACTGCGGCTCTTTTCCGTACGAGCGCATAATCTCGCGTCCAACCAACAGATTAAATTTCTGATCCGTTCCACCAATTTCAATATCCGAATCAATCGCCACCGAATCATACGCCTGCGAAAGCGGATACAAAAACTCATGCACGCTAATGGGTTCGCCCCCTTGATACCTCTTCGTAAAATCGTCGCGCTCCAGTAACTGCGCCACCGTGTATTTGGCCGACAGCGCAATCACCTCCGAAAACGACATTTTATCCAGCCACTCACTATTATAACGCACCGTGGTTTTCGCCGCATCCAGCACCACCGATGCCTGCGCCACATACGTCTTGCCATTCTCCCGCGTCTCCTGCAACGTAAGCGCCGGCCGCGTTTTCGACTTCCCCGTGGGGTCGCCAATCATCGCTGTAAAATCGCCAATAATCAGCACCACATTGTGTCCGAGGTCCTGAAACTGCCGCAACTTATTCAGCACCACCGCATGCCCCAAATGAATATCCGGACGCGACGGATCCAGCCCCAATTTTATGGTAAGGGGCTTTCCAGTACTCACACTCTTTTCAAGCTTGCGCAGAAGTTCATCAGCAGGCAACAGATCCACAACATTCTGCTGAATGATTTCTAATTGTTCTTTAGCGTTCATAAAAATTCACATTTCCACATTCACATATTTACCATTGACATTCTCACATTTACACATTTACACATTTGCTTTCTCACATTTCCACATTAGACTACAGTCTTGCTTCGCGTAGGCTTTTCTTAATGTCTTTGTCTTTTATCGACGCACGTTTATCGTGCGACTGTTTTCCGCGGACCAACGCAATTTCAATTTTGATATAGGGTCCGGAGAAGTACATGCTTAACGGAACAACAGTAAGCCCCTTTTCCTCAATACCTGTTCTAATGCGCGTTAGCTCGGCAGCGTTCAGCAACAATTTTCGTTTTGCGTTGGGCTCGTGGTTTTCCCGATTCCCAAATTCGTACGTGCTAATGTGAAGGTTGTACAGGTACAATTCGTTCGACTTCTTATTCGGGAACGAAGCGTAGGCATCCAACATATTCAGCTTGCCGGCGCGAATAGATTTCACCTCCGTACCCGCCAGCATTAAGCCCGCTTCAAAGCGCGAAATCACCTCGTACTCGTAAAAAGCCTTACGGTTCGTTGTGATGGGTCGGATTTTTCGTTCAGACGTCTGGGCCATAGTACAGAAAACCCCATGCACGGCACGGGGCTGGGAGTGAGTGATTGGAGGACGAAATTACGAAAGATGGTGGAGAGCCCCCCATAGCCCCCTTCCCAAAAAAAAAAACGCCCAGACGGAAAAACCGCTGGACGCTATAACCGTGGCGGAGAGAGAGGGATTCGAACCCTCGGTAGCGGCATAAACCACTACGACGGTTTAGCAAACCGTTGCCTTCAGCCACTCGGCCATCTCTCCGTTTTCGGAACGCAAAGATACGGGGTTCAGGCACATTCGCAAAGTTATCGTTCGTAATTTGTGCCCGTGAAGACGAAAACAGAAACGCCGCTGATGCGGCAATACCGTCAAATAAAGGAACGGTACCCCGATACCGTGCTGTTGTTTAGGCTGGGAGATTTTTACGAAACCTTTGGTGAGGACGCTGTTCTGACCGCGAAGGCGTGCGGAATTACGCTCACTAAGCGGAATAATGGGTCGGCCGGGGAGATTCCGCTGGCGGGCTTCCCGCACCATCAGTTGGATGCGTATTTGCCGAAGTTAGTGCGCGGCGGACACCGGGTGGCCGTTTGCGAGCAGTTGGAAGACCCGAAGCAGGCGAAGGGGATTGTGCGCCGTGATGTGGTGGAGGTGGTCACGCCGGGCGTGGTTATGTACGACCGCTTGCTCGAGGCAAAATCGCACACCTATGTTGCCGCGATATCTTTTACGAAGAACAAGGAAAATTTGTGCGGCGTTGCCGTTGCTGATGTTTCAACCGGCACGTTCACTGCCGGTGATGTTCACCTGAGCAAACTGATTCCGCTGTTGGAGTCGTTGTGTCCGGCCGAGGTGGTGGTGAACAAGCAGGAACGCGAAATTTGGCAGCCGATTATCGACGAGCTGGATCAGCCCCCTAGCATAACGCGTTTGGAGAGTTGGTTGTTCGAGCATGAGTTTGCGCAGAATCTGTTGCTTAGGCAGTTTAAGACGGCGTCGTTGAAAGGCTTCGGACTCGACACGCGCACGCACGGTACAATTTCTGCCGGGGCGCTGCTGCAGTATATTTCCGACACGCAAAAATCGGCGCTCACGCAAATCACGTCGGTCACCGAACTGCGCACTGCCGACATTATGGTGCTGGATGCACAGACGCGAAAAAATCTGGAGATACATTCCACCAACAATTCGGGTGAACGCGATGGTGCGCTGGCTGGAATTCTTGATCGAACGCAAACGCCGATGGGTGGACGCCTGCTGCGCTGGTGGCTGCAAACCCCGCTGGTTAGTATGGAGCGCATTGCAAAACGGCATTCGGTGGTAAGGGGCTTTCACAGAGACCCCACAAGACTGAACGCGCTGACCGACGTGCTAAAAAATATTGGCGATGTGGAACGATTGGTTGCCAAGGTTTTTACTCGACGTGCAAATCCGCGCGATTTGAATTCGCTGAAACAGAGTCTGCAGAATTTTCCTGTTGTAGGTGATTTGCTTTCGCAAAGTGCGCATCAAGAAATTTCGACGTTGTCGCCACGGATTGTTGATCATTCTGTGTTGACGCAAAAGTTGGACAGCGCGTTGTTGGATGAGCCATCAATTCAAATTGGAAACGGAACGATTTTTCGTAAGGGGCACGATGCGAAACTTGATGAGTATCAAGACGCACTTCTGCATGGAAAAGAGTGGGTGGCTGAATATCAAAAAGCTGAACGTGATGTCACGGGGATTTCTACACTGAAGGTGAGTTTTAATAATGTGTTTGGGTATTACATTGAAGTTACTCACGTGCATACAACCAAGGTGCCCGATGCATACGAGCGCAAGCAGACGTTAACGAACGCCGAACGATACACCACGCCGCGCTTGAAAGAAATTGAACGAACATTGTTGAGTGCCGAAGAAAAAACATCGGAGCGTGAATCGGAATTACTTGAATTGTTGATGTCGGAAATTTCAGAACAGGGTCAGCAGATTCAGATTTCGTGCAAGGCGATTGCCGAGATAGATTGTCTTGCTTCGTTTGCGAGTGTGGCCATTGCGCACAACTATGTTGAGCCGCAAGTTCACGATGGACACCAGCTAAAGCTTGTTCAAGCAAGGCATCCGGTTATCGAGCATCTGTTGCCGCCGGGCACGCCGTATGTGGCGAACGATGTGGAGATGGATACAACGGGGCGTCAAATATTTATCATCACCGGACCCAATATGTCGGGTAAGTCGAGCTACTTGCGTCAAGTGGGGCTGATAGTTTTTCTTGCGCACGTTGGTTGTTTCGTTCCCGCAAAAGAAGCGTTGATTCCGTTGACCGACAGAATATTTACGCGCGTTGGAGCGCAGGATAATATCACGGCAGGCGAAAGTACGTTCTTGGTTGAGATGTTAGAGTCGGCAAATATTTTGAATAACGCCACCGCGAAAAGTTTGATTTTGTTGGATGAGGTTGGACGCGGCACCGCCACCTTCGACGGCATTTCTATTGCGTGGGCGATAGCCGAATACCTTCATCAACGCATTGGCGCGAAGACACTTTTTGCAACACACTATCACGAGCTAACTGCACTTGCAAATCAATTTGAGCGTGTAAAAAATTACAAGGTGGATGTTCAAGAAGTGGGCTCGGATATTTTGTTTACACACAAGGTAGTGCCAGGGCACAGTGATCACTCCTTTGGTATTCATGTGGCCCGCATGGCGGGTCTGCCGAACGAAGTTTTACAAACCGCCGAACTCGTTCTGCAGCAACTCGAGGGCGGCAAGCACGCGGTATCGCACGCGGACGCGAAGCGAGATGTAAGCGCAGGTGAAAATACGAATGCAGTTAACGACACAAATACTGCAAAAAACACAAAGCCCGTTTCACAAAATGAAAGCAGAACACAGATTACGATGTTCGAAGTTGTGGATGATGTGATTCGTGATTTGGTAAAAGAAATTGACGTGAATAATATTACGCCGGTCGAAGCGCTGAGAGTTTTGGCTGAATTGAAAGAGCATGTAAATGGCCGATGATGTAAAAAAAGTTTGGCGAGAGCGCGACAGAGTAACGCGTGCCATCACGAAGGATGGGTTTTTTAGGGCGGCGGTGATTCACAATACGGCCGTGGTGCAAACGGCGCAAAGCAATCACAGCTTAAACGGTGTGGCTACTATTGCGCTTGGCAGGGCGCTTACTGGCGCATCGTTGATGGCCTCTTTTTTGAAAGGGGAGGAGCGCATTGCGTTGATGTTCAGCGGCGATGGCCCGGTGAAGTCGATTTACGCCGAGGCAATTCAGGTGGGCGAAGTTCGGGGCTATGCAACGTTGAATGACGATCCCGCTGAAAGTGTTAGCGCATTGGGTAAGGGGCTTCTCAAAGTTCAGCGAGTGTTGTACGGAAAGATGGAGCCGAGTACGGGAATTGTTGAGTTGAAAAGGGGCGATGTGACATCGGATTTGGGACACTACCTTACGCAGTCGGAGCAGATTCCGTCGGCCTTTGTTTTTGATATTGCGTTCGACGAAAACGACGTGGTGCGTCAGTCGGTTGGCTGTTTAATTCAAGCCATGCCCGGCGCCCGTCCTGAAGATATTTTTAAAGTATACGACACGATCGACTATTTAGAACGCCTAACAGAGTTTGCAGATCGGGGTTACGATACCAAGCAGATATTGCAACAAATAATGCCATCGGATATTAACATTACCGCAACTGCGCCCGTTGATTTCTTTTGCAGATGTTCGCTTAGCAAGTTCAAAGGCGTGCTGGTAACATTGGGAGTAGGGGAACTTGAAAGTATGCGAGCGCAGGGTCACAACGAGTTAGTGTGCCAGTACTGCAACAAGAAATACCACTTGGATAATTCAGATTTCGACGAGCTGCGGGAGCAGATCTTAGCAATTAGGAATTAGCAACTAGCAATTAGCAAACAACAATTAGTTCCCCGGCACGATCTCCCCGGCACGATCTCCCCGGCAGGATCTCCCCGGCACGATCTCCCCGGCAGGATCTCCCCGGCAGGATCTCCCCGGCACGGCAACGGCCTCTTACCCGGCACCCATAACAGCCGCAATTACCGCGACGTTCACGATGTCCGCAACCGAGCAGCCGCGAGAGAGGTCGCAGTAGGGCTTGGAGAGACCCTGAATAATCGGACCCAACGCTGTAGCGCCTGCCATCCGTTCGGTGATTTTGTAGGCGATGTTACCGGCATTTAAATCCGGAAAAATGAGCACGTTGGCGTTGCCAGCAATAGGAGAAAGTGGGGCCTTGCGCGCGGCTACAGATGGCACAATGGCTGCGTCGATCTGCAACTCGCCGTCCGACAAAATGTGCGGATACCGGCTTGCAAACATCGCATGCGCATCGATCATTTTTTGCACCGAGGCATCTTGTGCCGACCCTTTTGTGCTGAAACTCAAAAATGCCACGCGTGATTCTTGCAACGTTAATGCACGGTGATTTTCCGACGCAGCAAAGGCAATGTCTACTAACTGCTCGACGGTTGGCACGGGAACCACTCCGCAGTCGGCGTACGTATACGCCGTTCCGTCGTGCAAAACCATCAAGAAAAAACTGCTCACGGTTTTTGTTGAGGGGGCTATCCCAACCGTATATAATGCAGCGCGAATCACATCGGCAGTCGAGGAAATGCTACCAGCAACAACGGCATGTACTTTTCCGCTTGAAAGAAGTTGACCGGCAGAGTATAGCGGATTGAGCGATAACTGGTTGGCCATTTCAGATGTCAATCCCTTTGCACTACGCCGTTGCAAAAGCTCGTTTGCAGTATCGGTTGCATTTGCTGTGGGCGCAAAAATCTCAACGTTCGAAATGTCAACGCCGGACTCTTTTGCGAGCGTTCGAACTGCGCTTTCGTCGCCAACAAGAATGGGACTGCAGAGCCCCTTTCCATGAAGTTCAATAGCAGCGCGCAATGTTCGGATATCTAGGGCATCTGGAAAGGCAATGGTTGCGTGTATCGCCGCTGCTCGTTGTTGGAGTTGCTCGAGAATCACCGAGAGACGCCAACGAAATTGTAGATGGAATCGGAAATGACAACGGTGGATTTCAACTGTTCGCCAAATTCGTCGAATACTGTGAGAGTTTTTCCATCGGGCGATACGGTGTTCAATTCACTTCGCGCGGCGTTGTAGTACACCGCTGAGTACGAATCGAATTGAATGGCAGATACCTTTAGTTGCGATCTGGTATTCACTCGTAACAATCCACTTTGAACGGGAATGAACGCGTTCTCGGTTGAATTGATGGCAAGGCCCTTGGGAATCTGCGTTGGACCTTCGCTTGCACGCGAGGTAAGATCGAGCGTCTTTACAACTGTGCGTTTTGCAATGTCGACAAACGAAATTGTAGGAGTAGATAACGGTCTCGTATCCCCGGGAAACTTTCCGTTGCCCATGCACACCACGGCGAAAATGTTATTTAAACCGTCGGCCGCAACAAATGTTGGACTACTGGTTGGCACATCAAGCGTAACTGTTACCGCGTTGGTTCGAGTGTCTAACAATGCCACCCGATTCGAGTTCGGCATACTTACCATCATCTGATTTCCGGCAATCGCTATTCCGAACAAGGGCTCGGTAAATGGAATTGTGGTGACAACAGTGTTTGAAATTAAATCAATCACAGCCACACCAAAAGAATCCGTAGTAGCATACGCTGTAGTTGCGTTGGCAAATGCTATGTCGTTTATCTTGCCCACAGCATCAGTGCGTATCGTATCAACCACGTTCAGCGTGTCTCTGTGCAGCACAATAATCGTCGCATCGATATTCGAAACAACAAACAACAGATCGCGGTATTCGCGAATAATTCCGGCAGGATAGTTTGTTAGGGGGCTTGGTGTCCACACACTGGGGTTGCTTACAATGCCGTCGGGCATTGAGCGGGCGGCTACGCCGTTCGGACCCGATGCTACCAACCTCCACGTGTCATCGAAAGAGTTTCGCAACTCTTCGGTAGGTGAGCACGATGGAAGCATGAACACGGCAACTGCAAAAAGAATTGTTATTGGAATAACGCGCATTGAATCTGGAATGAAAATGTGCTTCAACGATTTATAGTTTTTCAATTACGCCCTTAATTATTTCTGTCATTGTGGGCTCGGCCTCATAGGCTGCCGCAATTACATCCGTTATGCTAACCGGTTGCAACGATTCATGAAAGCACTCATCAGTTACAACGCTTATTCCAAGAACATCCATATTCATGTGACGTGCAACAATGTTTTCCGGAACTGTACTCATGCCCACAACATCGGCACCAATAGTTCGCAAAAACTTATACTCGGCTTGCGTTTCAAGATTGGGTCCGGGCACCGCAACATACACGCCTTGGTGTACCCTCTTGCCCAACTCATTTGCAACGGTCTCGGCCATTCCCAACAGTTTGCGTGAGTATGGTTCGCTCATATCTGGAAACCTCGGACCCAACCTATCATCGTTGACACCGACTAGTGGATTGTTTCCAAGCAGATTTATATGATCGTTCATCAGCATTATTTCTGCACGCTTGAAATTTGGATTCATACTTCCACACGCATTCGAAACAATCAATGTTTCGATACCCAGAAATTTCAACACTCTAACCGGAAACGTAATTTGCTGCAGGGTATAGCCTTCGTACACATGAAATCTTCCCTGCATAATTACAACGCTCTTTCCCGAAAGCTCTCCCAAAATCAAATTTCCATGATGCGACTCTACCGTGCTAAGCGGAAAATGCGGAATCTCGGAATAGGGAATTGTGGCTTCAACCATTACATGATCCACCAAGCCCCCTAGCCCCGTTCCCAAGATCACTCCCACTGAAGGGGGCTTTGTGATACTCTTTTGGATGAAGTCGCGAGCTTCAACAATGTTTTCGTAGTAATCGGTCATTTACAAATATATCACTAGGCTTCTTTTGGCGGGTAGGTGGCGGATAAGTGGCGGAATGATTTATGGCCACAATTTCCTAGGCAAGTGTTTTTCGGTTCTGCAATAGTTTGCCTGACACAAAGAAGAGCGCCGTAATGCAGACGGAAACTGATAGCGCCAATAAAAATGAATCTTGGCTTCCGCCAGCTTCACCTAGGTATGCGTACAAAACACAAATCGGAAAAAAGCCAATCGCATTGAGCATGAGGTAGCGGGGGAGTGGCATGTTGTTGTACCCGCAAACAAAGCAAACACTTTCGGAGAGAATGGGAATGCCACGGGTCACTAACACAATAATCGGTCCGTACGTATGCAAAAGCGATTTCGATTTGTCGTGCGCCTCGGAGTTGCGTTTTATACCGAACGCTTTTCCCAAGTAGTAGCCAATCAGACTTGATACCATCAACGAGCCAAATGAAAGAGCTGTGCCTGCTGCTGTACCTAAAACAAATCCGTTCAGGTACATTACAATGCTAGATGGAACGGGGAGCACAATGTCGGAAGTTAAAACCAACAAACTATACACAGCATATTGTTGAGGATTGGTTTTTAACTCTTCAAGATAAATGGAAATCGAATTTTCGAAACTTCCAAAAATCACGAATATCACGATGATGAGGATGGCGGTAATGACAAGCGGTAATACGAAATTCTTCATTTAGATATACCGACAAAAAGCGATCATATCATCGAAACAGTTACAGCGAGAAATATGTTCGTTTTGTCAAGGGAGTTAAAGCGACGAAACGAGATCAAACTATCAAGACAGTGAAGCAACTAAAAATGTTCACACTGCCAGGAGAGTTCTAGTGAAAAACAAATTCAGGTAATCAGTAAAGTATAAACTTCTAGCAACAGCCACCGCCGTCGTAAAAATAAGTGCTTTCAGAAATAAACACATCTCCTCTATTCAGTGCCTGTAAAGCACTTGCCGTTTTGTCACAAATTGCCAGCGGTTGATTTTGCAGAAGCACGTGTCCGTTGTGATCGTTGAATAATTCTTCGGTGCCGTAGTAGATGGCGGTCTTTCCGGTAAACACGCACGGTCCGTCGGACGGCATAGGATCCTTTATTGCACACACTTCCACGCTCTCAATGAAAATCAACTCCGAAGTGGCGTAGTGTGATGGGTCCAAAATTCTATACGGACGCCGCGCACGAATTTCTACGGTGCCAAAGCCTACGTCGGTTATCATTTTTATATAGTCATTCAATGGCAACGAACCACTCAAACACAGCGCGCGCAATCTGTCGTTGTTGCGCAGTTCCAGCGGCATCTCTTGTTCACACGTAGGATCTGAAAGAACAAGTCTGCCGTTAGGTTTTAGCACCCGGTACATTTCCGTCAAAGCCTGTTTCAAATCTTCGTGCGAAAAAATATTGAACAAACAATTCTGTGCGGCCACATCAATTGAATTGTCCTCAACAGGAAGATTCAACGCATCTCCCTTGAGGAGTCGTACATAGTCAGATGAAAACCAGGCGTTGGTTTCTTCGGCGGTCTTCAAGTTGTTAGCGCATGCCGTTAGCATTTCATCAACTACATCAACGCCGATCACACCATCCGTTTGACGGCTGAAGTAAGAGAACTGTAACAGTTCCATACCGCCCCCTACACCCACATACAACACCCGCGGACTATTCACAAGATCTCGCGGATTTACCGTGCTACCGCAGCCATAGTTCATGTCGAGCATGATTTTTGGGATATGTAATTCAGGCAGGGTCCAAATAGGAGTTGTAGTACAACACAGTCCCACCTGCGGATTCTCCGCGGCCTCGCGGTACACATCCTTGGTAGTCTCCAAATAGCCTTGACTCATAAAAATTCTTATCCGTTGTATGAATGAAATGCGAAATACAAAAGCCCGCTAATCACGGCAGCAATTGGTAGGGTCAGCACCCACGACGAAACAATCTTCGCTATCTCGGAAGTATTCGCCGTCTTGTTAACCATACCGATCCCAAAAATACTACCAACCGAAACATGCGTTGTCGAAACCGGCATTCCAAACAGCGTGGCCGAAATCACCAACAATCCCGTCACAAAATTCGCCGTGAACCCCTGTCCATTATTGAAATGCGAAATCTTGTTGCTCATCGTATCGGCAACCTTTCTCGAATTCAGCAAACCACCCACCGCAATCGCCGCAGCAATCACACTTATGTAGATTGGAATATCCAGCAATTGCGTAATTAAAAGCAACGACACCAACTTCGGCGTATCGTTCAACCCACGCGCAAACGAAACTGTAGCCGCACTCCCATAGTGTAAATAATTTAAAAGGGGCTGAAAGTTTACGCCTAAAAAATTCCCCTGGTATTGAATTGCGCAAACATCTTGAGAGTCAACGCTACCCACAATTCGAAGACCTTCATCGGTACCAAACGCATTCGAAATGCGCGGAACGTTACCTGTGCCTGCACTACTAGCCGCATACGATTCACTCGCAGTACTTATAGCAACTGGCGTGTAAGATGCGCCCAACGCACGTGCGGCGTACGCTACGTTTGCAGCTACACCACCGTCACTCGAATATGTTGCAAACTGCGAAGCCGGCACCCACTGCTTTCCTACGCACACGCAACTCTCCTCGGTCACTCCGGCGCGTACCCGTGAAGCGTGGAAGAAACGGTATAGCGTACTACTAAACAGCATCGATACAAACGGGCTGATCAACAACGGCAACACAAATACCAAACCCAGTTTACTATTGTTAACCAGTGACGGAGCAGCAACCACACCAGCACCAAACAACGCACCAACTAACCCATGTGTTGTCGAAATTGGAAAACCAAAAAACGTAGCAATCAAAACTGTAATGCCGGCGGCTAACGCGATGGCCAGAATAAATTCTGGCGAATGAATTATCACATCCGGGACCAGCCCCTTACCAGAAAAATTCTTTACTAAAACGGAAGCGAAGTAGAATGAGAAAATCGAGCCAGCAAACGTTGCCACCGTAGTGAGCGCAAGCGCCGACCTGTATCCCAGCGTGCCACTTCCCCAAAGTGTTGCCACGCCTTTAAAGTTATCGTTGGCGCCATTTGCGTACGCAAGAATGAGCACCGCCCCAAAAATCAATACTAACATTCGCAACCTGCAATCTGTGTTGAAAGAGAAGTTACGGACTTTGATGATTTGATCATTTGATCATCTGGTCATTTGATAATCTCAATCAAAAATCTCATTCACAACATTGAAAATTGTCATACTTGCAGTCACACTGAGCGCAACGAAGAGCACGTAAGCTCTCATTTTCGTCCTCAAATTGTAGACTAATCAAAAGCAATCATTTTGGCCAAAAATTTATTGGCAGAAAGGGCATACAACCCAGAAGTGAAATGGGTATAGTGATTTCGAGACTCCGTGTGAGAGGTTGACCGGGCAGGTCTTATTACTTGATGCTAAGTAGCACAGCAGAATTGGATCTGTTCATCTCACTGCACTCTTGTAACCTTTTATTCGGATGACGGTTGTACGTGTGAGATAATACGTATTTGTACGGTGAACTGTGCATGTTTCGCGACGGCTCCTTTAGAAATAGAAAGTAAAATTGATGATAAACTTCACGTCATTATGGCAATTCCTGTCAAAGAAGGTCATTTTAGTTGCATTGTGTGTATCTAGTATTTTGGCGAGCGGAAGTGTATACGGACAGGATTATGGCAAAATCGACACTCTTCGTTATTGGCCCAATCACCGATCTGTATCTTACTTGCAGGCGTTTGGCGATACGGTTATTGCTAAGATTGACGTTATCGACGATTCTAGTGATTCTCCTCACTTTGAGATTAGCTATGACAGGGGGGGCACGTGGCAGTACGCAATGAACAAGGAACGGCAGATTCGATATTTTCCTGGGAATGGCAGTTACGTAGTTGGGTATGACCAGATTAACGAAGGCCTTCCATACCCACGCCAATTTTTCTGGGTCTACCGAAAAGGGGAAATTGTGTTTGAGGACACGATTGCATACGGCCACCCCAAATACCCACTGGCAATAGACGGAATGTATGTTCACCCAATTAAACCCAACTTGATTTTCTATAAGGGTCTTATCAATGCGGTTGGGGGCAAGATCAATGTTATGTTTGTTTCCACAAACGATGGTAGGGATTGGCGTGAACTAAAAATCCCACCACCCTCACTGGGAGTTGGATGGAAAATCACCCCTAGGTTTGACTACTACGACCCAAACGTGTGGTACTTTGCCGTCAATGGGCGAGATGTTTTTGGTGCACCCAATCGAGATGAATGGTACCGCACTTCAGACTCTGGAATAACCTTTACCAGCGTTGAACGCGTAAATGTCCTCAACGGTTTATGGGGCGAAGAGACAACAGTATCGTTTCCATATGCTAAACAAAAACCATGGCATAAAAAATGGTCTTTTGGGGATCCATTGTTATGGAACCGCAGTACACAGACCACCGACACAATTCCATGGATAGCGCACATTCAATCTTGTCTTTTTGCTGGAATAGACACAACCAAAGCTGTTTTATACTTAGAGTCAGCCATTACCAATGATGAAGCAAATTGCAGCCTCGGTTTCAATCCGGTCCTGCCAGGAGTATTCGTTGTCCAAATTGAGATTGATTCTCTAATCGGCGCGCAAATTGTCCATTGGCATGGAGTAATTGTTACAGTAGATACTGGCAAAACGTGGAAATGGATTTTGCCACTACACAAGTATTTGAATATTGCTGCGTACTCTATTGATGCGCTGACTGGTACGATTTACGTATCGTACCAAGCAAGTAATGTTAACCCAGACGATCGAACGATAGCAATAGTTCGTTGTAGTCCATGGACAGTCTCTGTCAATAATAACGCACCTAAAGCCGAGGACAAATTTCATTGTTGGCCTAATCCGGCTACCGATATAGTACACATACAAAGTTCTAGAGAGTACCTTCATGGATGTTCAGTACAAATCTTTGACATGTTAGGAATCGCTGTCGACGAGTTAATCCAATCCAAGGTTGAAATAATGGATGACAATATCAATATTGACGTGCGTGACCTCCCCTCAGGAAATTATTTTTTGATTTTGACGCAAAATGACATTGTTCAAACTGTTCAAGTTCTGATTTTACACTAGTATACTCATGAGGTAAATATGAAAGCCGCGATTTTAGTATTCTCGCTGATTCTTTGGGGTGCAGCGGAAATGGCATGTCAGTCAACACCAGTTCTATCTGGAACTCTTAAACATGGAGGTGTATCTAGCAGAAATATGGAATTAATTGATGTGATTCCATTTCGGCCTGGCTCTGGAGATCAGTTCGAAGTTGTTTCAGTACCATATGTGTCAGGTGGTGTTTCGAAAAAGAAACAACTACTTGTGACGGTTTACAATGAAGGGACTGCTAATCGCATACGAATAGTCGACGTAACCAATCCGCGGTCTCCAAATGAAAGTTACATAACTATGACTGTTAGAGATTATAGTTTGAGTGATGTTGATGGGGGTACTTTGAGGACATTTGAGCGTCTTGCTGTTTACACCGATGAGCACACTACTTCCAGTGGTACCTTTAATGGTGATGTCTTTTTAATTGCATGGGTGTACGATTTGCAATATTTGAGCATTTCTACTGATCCAACGGCAAGATTCATTATTATCAATCTTTCAAAGGCTGTGGAATTGCGAGAATCTGGCAGCACTAGTTTGATAGAAATCTATAATGCTGGGCAACGCAATGTTAAATACAACGGTGCAAAATTAAGTCCAGCAAATAACGATATTTACGTTGGATGAATCAAGTCCGGTAGCGATTATACAGTGAATGATCCGCACACTTTAGGTTTTGATCAGAAGTGTGGAATACTTACGCTTCCAACCATTCATCAATCTACATATGGTGGTAGTCCATATACATTTGTTGAGATGTTTGATTTAAGAAGCATTGTAAGTGTTTGTGCGAAAGGGAGTAGTACATTGGGACTGCTTGACAGAATTACCATGTCCGGTGGTAATCCTGTTACTATTCCTGCATTTTCGGGAATGAGATTATTTCCGCACGATATCGTACCACAATATATTTCAGATACTAAAGTTCGTTTGTTTGTTGGATCGACATGTGGGGGTGACCCATCCGTCGAAGCAGGTGGCATCGGAATTGTAGATGTTGATTATTCATCACAAACTGCTGCTACCGTATCAACGCCAAAGTATTGGCCATACGATATGGATAGAGAAACCCCCAACAAGCAATTTTCCAATAGCAGTAACGGATGGTGGTATCGCCAGACACACACAGCGGCGCCTTTCTTCCACACAAACACTACCGATGTTTTAGTTGTAACAGCAGATGAATTTGCGGGACCAAGGTATAATTTAACTGAACCAACTGAAAATCAGGTTACTAAAGGATCACTTGACCAATGGATAGGTGGAATAGACAAAATACTTGTGGAAAACCCATCTAATAATTTGCAGGATGACCGTAGACTCGGAGCCTTTGTTCGAATCTGGAATACGACGCAGTCGTCTGGTGAAATTGATGTTACTGGCACCGGCACTTATGATGGGCCACTTAGTTTATATGACCCAATTGAATCAACTCATCCTGATGATTTGAATTTCGCATCTCGTAAGCAAGTACCTTCCTCTTCAATCAATGTATCGTGCAGTGTTGATGGGGATAAGAGTATAGCACCAAATACGGTTCACAGGGTTCACACTATTTCTCCATACAATACGAGCATGTTTGATCGAAATGCAAATGATGTGATAGTAAGCGCGTACGCGGCTGGATGCAGGGTGTTCAATCTTACCAACACAATATCTAATGCGACTGTATTAGAAAAGGCATTCTTCGATTTTATCCCGACACTTAAATATACCAAAACCTCAGACTACTTTTATACGCTGAGTTCGGGTGTTAATGAGGGATTAAAGCCTTATCAAGTATTAACAAATATTGGCATGTATTTTTGGGGCGTTTGGCACTCAGTTGCAGACTTTGGCACGGCTCGAGTTGGAACAGATGGTACGGGTGTATTGCCAGAAGACGAGAAATTTATCCACGTGATGGCTTTTGGTGAAGGAAGAATTGTTAATGACTTAACGCACGCGGATCCTGATGAATACAGTCCTGACCCGACTGAAGTGCAAACGGCTGCCGCCAGAAACTGGTTAAGCGATGGTGGATTTATGGTGCTCCGATACTTCGACGGCAAACTCGGAGGAACGATAAGTGGTTACAGTGCTGGTGCAAATAATTGGGGCGATAGAAAGTACCAAACTGTAAATTTGCAAGGAGACTTCAACGTCGAAAGAGATGTTTACGTCGCTGCCGGTGCCTGTGTGAATTTACTTGCAGGGCATGCTTCAGACCCTGGTGTATTCACCTCAACTTCACTTCTGCCACCCAGCTCGGGCACAAACACTGTATATGTGGAGGGTGTGCTTAATGTGTCAGTCTTGGGTGGAGATGCATTAGGTACGGACATTGTTATAGACGTACCGATCGTTGTTCGCACAGGTGGGAGCCTTATCGTCAATGAAATCGCCACGGGTAAAAAAGTAATGTTTAAGCAAAAGGTTACGATAGAATCCGGTGGCACGTGGAAGTTTACAGAGGGTGCCAACGTTGAACTCTATTTTGAAGACCATGATGCAAATGGAAAGTTTCTTGTTGAAGGAACGACCACGAAACATGTTAAGGTAACTTCTCGGAGTAGTTTTCCTGTTTATTCAAAGAGTGCTTACATTAAAGGTCGTGGAACTACGAATGTGGATGCATCTTTGATTTCGATCGAGTACGGTGATTTTGTTAACGTATTTATCGACTTGGATAAAATTGCCGTTCGGGCGACGATAACCGTTTTGAATTCGGATTTTAGGACAACCCGTGATGCAGAGAAGCCCCTAATGAATTTGTTCAAACTAACCAACCCACTATCTAATTGGGTTTCGTATAGTGGCTTTACTAGACCGTTGGCTGTTGTGAATATTGAAGATTCCAAATTCAGTGATGCGCAGTCTGGCGTAGCAGCTCAAGGATCCATTCAGTACGGTATCTCCGTGTCGAATGCTCGTAGAGTGAAGTTAATTAATGTCGAACTGAATAAACTGTTTCGTGGTTTAGAGTCAATCGACAATGGAGAGACAATGGTGAGTGGCTCCTTAATAAAGGACTGCACTTGGGGGATCAACTCACAAAGTGCGGCTACCACTTTCTGCGCAAATTTGTTTGACAACAATGAATTTTCATCAAATGTGTACGCATCAAATCTCGGGAATTATAAGGATAATAATTACTCAAATACAAAGGGAGGTCTCATTGTTGAGAGTAGCGGCATCCAGTATTTTCGGAACAATGTTTTCTCTTCATATTGTTATGGTGCTATGTCTTATGGTTCGACGTTTCATATGCGAAACCAAGAAAAGGCTGGCGATGATATAGAGTATGGAAGAAATAAATTTCAAGGCGCATCAAATTATTTTGGAACATGGGGCTGCAATACTACTGATATTGGACTCGCGCGAAATGCACAGTTGATTATTGAATGTGGCTACAATGATTTTAGTGGGTCGTCAGAGTATCATGTTACTAGTGATGGTACAACTCCTCAAGTTCTTGTGTCATACAATAAGTGGAATCCAGGCACAAACTACCAGCCTAGGTTTTCAAATCTTACGTGGGTTGGTGATCATTTAGACCAAACGCAGGCGGTTGATCCAAGTTGTTTGCGTGTTGTAAATAATGCTGCTTGTGGTGTGCCAATCGTCTGTTCAGAGGGTGGTGGAGAAGATTATTTGGAAATGGATTTTACAGATACACTTTTATATTCGGCTGTCGCAAGTATTCAAAGTGACGTTGCGAATTCTAGTTTGAATTGGCGTTGCAGGCGTGACAAGGCATGGGAATATTTTGAAGTAGTCAGCAGAATTGATTCGAGCACATATTACACACAACTAAAGAGTGATATGCAAGTTGTGTTTGCAAATACATCACTGGATTCCAATCTGCGTAGTGCGGCTTTGTTCATTAAGGCAAATGTTCATGTTACCGTTGCTGAGTATGATTCTGCCCAAATAGTACATACGCTATTGCGTTCGACATTCCCCTTTGTGGCCGATTCGGTTCCTTCAAACTGGGCGACCTTGTATATCAATTCGATCACTGATACGCTGGACAAGGCAGACTCTCTCCGGGATGTTTATACAAACCAGATACTATCGGATCTAAGGAGAAAAACGACTTACGGATCAACTGGTCTTAGTAAAATGGCGTTACCAAAGGGTAGTGTTGAAACACCTTCCATACTTCAGGTTACGATTAGCAAATTGCCACACCCCAACCCACTATCTATTGGGAATGTGATGTTGACCATAAAGTCTAACAATGCAACAAGTTGCGAAGTGAATATTGTTAACGTACAGGGTCAGATTATTTACACTGCTAAGCAGAATTGGACTGTGGGGGATAATAACATTGAAATCGATACCGAAAAGTATTTGCCTGGCACTTACTTCGCTAGAATCAATTGTAATGATACGATAAACGGAGTTGCGTTTACAATTACTCGGTAAGAATTTTTCGGAATAGCGCGATCCAATTAAACTTTGATCGCCCTTTCGTTCAATGAAAAATCAAGTAATTCCCGAGACGGTTCTGTAAATAAAATCTGTTTCAGAACTAAAAGTATTGACACACTTCAATGCCAATACAAAAGCATAAATGTACACTTGTGACCTTCGCTATGCTCAGGATGACAGTGGTCATCTCAATCAAAAACCTCAATTATGTGATTGCACATTGTCATTCTCACATTTCCACATTTTCACATTAGTCTTAAGGATTGGCATTCTCACATTTCCACATTTTCACATTAGCTCTCTGTGTCTCGCGTTCATGCACTCTACACTGCAAGACCGTTTGGTTTGTTCTTCGCATTCTTCGCAGACGGGGTGCTGACGGTGGCATTCGAAGTTGGCGCAGTTCACGAGGCGTTCGGCGGGTTTGCCGCAGTGAAAGCAGTGGGCAACGGGAAGGCGATCATCAGTGTGGTTAATGTCAACCAAGATGCGTTCGTCGAACACGTAACATTTGCCGTCCCACAAAGCCCCTTGCACTTCAGGATCTTTGCCGTACGTAACTATTCCACCTTCGAGTTGATACACGTTTTGGAATTCTTTTTCCAACATGTAGGCGGTGAGTTTTTCGCATCGAATTCCGCCGGTGCAATACGTGATGATGTGTTTGTCTTTGAGGTGTTCGAAGTTTTCTTTGAGCCAAGTGGGGAAGAGGCGGAACGAATCGATGGGCGGACGGATGGCGCCGCGAAAATGACCTATGTCGTACTCGTAATCAGTTCTGCCATCAAGTACCACTACATCGTCGCGTTGCATCATGGCGTGAAAATCTTTCGGCGACAAGCGAACACCGGATTTCTGCGAGGGGTTTGTGGGGAGGTCGGCGTTGAACGTGACAAGTTCTTGTTTTAGGCGGACAAAGATCTTGTGGAATGGAATTGTATCAACTTCGTCGACCTTATAAACAATGTCGGCAAAACGCGGATCGGCGCTCAAATTTGCTTTATATGCGTCACATTGCGCGGCCGTTCCCGAAACTGTTCCGTTTATTCCTTCCGATGCGATAAGTACTCTACCTAACAAACCAATTTGCTTGCACAGCTCTAAGTGCTGCTGTGTAAACAACTCAGGGTCATCTATCTGAACGAATTTATAGTATAGTAAAACTTGATACACGAGTTTTTTCCTGATTGCGTCGAATTTTCGGTCAAAAATACGGTGTTCTCTTGAATCCGTATGTGTAATTTTGCAACGCAGCTTTTAAAAGGAAGGTAATTGACCCCGCACCGAATTCGATATCTAGGGGGAATAATTGCGATGTGTCTGGTGGTTTGTTCCAGCGCGCACGCTCAGATTTTCCCGTACCCCTACATCACCCCAATTGGCGAAGAACAGAGTGTACGTTGGATGATTTCCGACGGTGAAGTTCGACGCGCATTTGGTCTGCTCGAGCACGCCGCCTCCGACGCCAGATTCACCTCCGCGCGCGATGCTATTCCATTTTCGTCGGCCGAAATTTCCCGGTTGTCGGGCTTGCCCTCTGAGGCCGACCACACGATGGAGCAATTCATCCACAACCGTGCTAACTCCCCGTTTATTCCGTTTGCTTGGTTGGAAAGGGGCTTAGCAGCTCTTGAAGAAGATGATTTACCGGGCGCCGAAGTTTTTCTTACGCGTTGCGCGGAATCTGCCACGGCACAATTACAAGAACGAAACGATTCTACCTACGCAAACCTTGCACACTATGCACTGTATTGGTTGGGTGCAACCTTGGCCAACCAAGGGAAGTACGAGCAGGGAATTACGGCACTTAAGAATTGTATCAAGGTGCAGCCCCACGGAGAGTATGCCGATAAGGCGCTGTACACCATTGGACAGATCTACGAGAAAAACGCCGATCCCGAAAATGCAATTAATTCGTTCGCCGAACTGCGCAAGAATTATCCCAATAAATCAACCATGATTGCCGGCAAAATCAGAGAGGCGCAAAACCATCTGAAGCAGAGAATGCCGGAAAGAGCGCTGGATGTGTTGATAGGAATCGATGAGCAATTGCTTACGGTGAAACGTGCCGACACCACTCTCATTAAACCGCAGTTGTTTGTTGCCGATGCGGAACAGGAGATTTTGTTTATTCGAGCGCAAGCTGCATCTATGCGTGGTAAATATCAGCAGACGTATGATTCTTGCATAGTGCTGTTGCGCGACTATCCAAACTCGCCATATCGGTGGTTCATTGAACTTCAAGCTGGCTTTAGTGCGTTAAGCATGGGTAAGCCGGATACGGCTAGGAAACATCTTGCCGACATTATTAGTGCAGTGTCTGACGATGGTTCGGTTGTTAG
The DNA here is from genome assembly GCA_013204605.1 of Ignavibacteria bacterium. Taxonomy (GTDB): domain Bacteria; phylum Bacteroidota; class Ignavibacteria; order Kapaibacteriales; family Kapaibacteriaceae; genus JABMNI01. Next base: position 20,334 of record JABMNI010000067.1, on the reverse strand, counting down.
GCAGCAGGCGCTGTTGTACCACGCCGTGGCGTTGAAAATGTTAGGACGCACGGACGAAGCAGAAAAAGCGTTCGAAGCACTAGCGTACCAAACATCGTATCCGTTTCAAGCGCAAGCGTTGGTTGAGGTGGGAATTGTAGCGTACGAACGAGGTTTATACGACAAAGCAGAACGCGCCTTCGAAAAAGCAGATAGAGAATCGAGAGATGCACTCACTTCAGTACGGGCTTCGATATTACTAGGTGCGGCTAGAATTGAATTGCAACAGTATGGAAAGGCGGCAACATCGTATGCACGCGCCGAGCAACTTGCGTTAAGTGCAAGTGAAGCGCATTTAGTAAACCGTAGCGTGTATTTGGCCGAGGCCAGATTGAAACGCGGCATTTGTTTGGTGATGTCAAACCAAACGAAGAATGCGATTCCGGCACTCACGGATTTTATTGGTAATCATCCTAAAGATCCACGCATCGACGAAGCAACATTTTGGTTAGCCGAATCAATGTATCACGCCGACCTCCTAAAAAATGCGCAAGAGCTTTACGAAGAAGTTGTGAATAAATACACGGCAAGTATTCGTAGGGAAGAGGCGATGTACGGATTGGCGTGGACGTATTTCCGCCGACGCGATCTTGCAAAATCAATCGATGCTTTTGGTGATCTGCTAGAGGCATTTCCAAAATCGAAATTCGCTGTAGATGGTATGGTCCGTCGGGGCGACGGGTTCTACATTTCAAAACAATACAAAGCCGCCGCGGAACAGTATAAAAGTGCGTTTCGGAAATCACCTGGTTCATCCGAAGGACAATATGCCGGGTATCAAGCTGGACAAGCGCTATACCGCGCTAATGATTTGCAAGGGGCTTTACAGCACTTACGAAACTTTGTAATTACACAGCCAATGAGCAAGCTGGCCGATGATGCGTTGTTTCTTGTTGGTTGGATTGAATTTCAACAACACAATTACATTTCAGCTATAAGTGAGTTTGATAGATTGTTAGAAGCTTATCCTACCGGCGAGCAAGCAGTGAAGGCTCTGTATACGATTGGTGATGCCCAGTTCAACATGGAAGATGTAGATGGTGCTATGACAACGTATCGAAAAGTTATTTCCAAGTATCCATCGCATCCACTTGCAGCCGAGGCAGCGAAGAGCATGCAGATTGCGTACATGGGAATGGGCAGGAATGATGAAGCGATTAGGATTGCTGATGAGTTAATCAACGCAAATCCTCAGAGCGTAGTTGCCGAAGAATTTATGTTCAAGAAAGCGGAAATATTTTATTCCGGACGCAACTACAATAATGCAGCTGCTGAGCTCGAAGCCTATATAAAAAAATATCCCAGTTCCGAAAAAGCAGACGAGGCTATGTATTTGCTTGGCAAAACCTATCTAACAATGAACGATGATGTTCAAGCACGTTCGGCCTTTTCAATCCTCGATAATAAGTATCCGGAAAGCCCCCTTACCGTAGCATCAAAACTAGATTTAGCTACTTATTACGGATCGATTGCCAATTCAGCGCGAGCCGATTCATTGTACGCGATTATCACAACGAAGTATCCGTCAGATACGGCCAACGCATCGCGCGCCGGTTTTGAGCGGGCAACGTTGCACCGTGTGGCAGGTGATTCCATTAAAGCGCTGGCGTTTTACAAACAAGTGGCAGACAAGTACCCATCAACCACGTATGGTGATCAGGCTAGGTATCAGGTATCAACATATTACAGACGCAACAAGAACTACGATTCAGCTCGGATACAACTTGGAATTCTTGTTCGCACCAGTCAGCAACCACTCATCATTGCAAACGCGTTGTATGAAATGGGCGAAATGTTTTTTCGAGAAAAAAATCTGATCGAGGCTACTGCAATGTTCACAAAGGTTCGTGAGGAATATGCGGGGTATGAAGACTGGTACACCTTCAGCTTGTTAGCGCTTGGTGAAATATATGAGCAGCAATTGGATTTCGATGCAGCAAAAGCCGCCTACACTGTGGTTGCAGAATTGCGTCCGGAGGATGACTTTGGCAAAACAGCCGTAGCAAGACTGAAAAGATTGGCCAAGGTGAAGAAATGAAAAACACTACCGCTGCCACCTATGTTTCCCATTTCACGTTTCCTTTGATGCTTGCTTTGGTGTTTGCTTTGATGTTTGCGTTTTGTACTGAAGCCTTTGCACAGCAAACTCAGCCGCAACAACCAAACCGGCCTATTGAATTGCCGGAGTTTATCGTCACAGGTAAGCAACGCGTAGATATTCCCGGTGGTGCCAAGCAGCCGCCAAGCAAACCGGCTTCGTTACGCAGTGGACAGATTGATAGTTTGAATCCAACTGAAAAGCAACCTATTCCATCGTTACCTGCGCACAAATTACCGTCGTTATCGCGTCCGTTGCTCGTCTTTCCAGGCTACGTTGAAGCGCAGTTCGGTAACTATCTCACTCCAACCATTCAAGCAGGGTATTCCACGCAGACTGCCGGATACCTACTAGACTTTTCCGGAAATGTAGAGGCAAGTAATGGATGGGTTGATAATTCCGACTATGTAAAATCTGACGTTAAAGCTCGCAGCACCTACATAGCCCCCTCCGAATTTATTTTCTTTGGTGGCAGTAGCACATCAATTTTGGCCGAATACAACAGCACGAATTTTGCGCTGTTTGCAAACCCATCGGCCGATAGGAGAAATTATTCTGCGCTGAAAATCGATCTCGATATTTCGGGCAAAAGTAACCTGCTAAAGTATTTTGCAGCGGTTGGATATAACGCGCAGAGTTTAAGCACAGCCAACCGGTCTTCTTCGGGCAATAATATTTTTGGCAGAGCAAGTGTACTTCAAACCGGCGCGGCATTTCAGTATGGTGTAGAAGCCGATGCGCGCATTCAGTCGTATGCCGGTAACTCATACCCATATTCTTTGGTAGGGGGCTTGGCCAGACTCGAGCAAGGAGATGTTATAGCCAGTGCCGGGGTTGGGTTTCAGTGGGCCTCTTCGACCGGTGGACAAAGCAGACCAGGCGTGAGTATCAAGGCTGAAATGCAGGCAACGCTCGACAAAAACTTTAGTGTGATAGGGAATTTTTCTTCCGGATTGCGCCCAGTATCTTTTGCTGATATGTACTCGAACTCCCCGTGGGTTGATGATTCGTTGTTGATAGATTTTTCATACGACGTGTTTGCCATCAAGGCCGCGTTGAACTATCATCCAACCGTCAGACTGTTTACTTCTGCGGGTGTTAAGTTGCTACAGACCGAACGCGATGTAATATTTGTCTCAACAAAACCCGGACTGTTTGCTCCTTCGTACTTAACGAGTACCACCATGGTTCTGTTTGGTGATGTTACGTGGATGGTAGATGAATCCAACACAGTGTTTGCTGATGTAACGTTTACAAATGCAGCGCTTGATTCGGGGCACACAAAACCGTACGTGGCCATGGTAACCGGATCTGCAACCTATCAACGCTACTGGATGCCAAAATTGCGCAGTACAGTGTCGGTGATATATGTTGGCGATCGGTGGTCGGATGTTCAAAACACTAATCAACTATCCGGCTACATCGACGTTCGATTTGGCATCGTTTATGATATCAACAAGAATGCAAATTTGTTTTTGAGGGCGCAAAATCTGGTAGGTTCTAGCATAGTTTTGTGGAACGGGTATCAGGAGCGCAGCACATTTATCAGTGGTGGAATTAATTGGAGGTTTTAGTATGGCAACTTCAGACTGGGACGACACAGGATTTGACGCCGAATCCGATGAACAAGGCGGATTTTTAGACTCCGACGGAGCAAAACGTAAGCGCGTGGATGCACCCGTGTTGCCTACAACGCAAATTCCGGTTGAACCCCAACGTTCAACCATGTTTTGGGTTGGTACCGTAGCACTATTCTTGTTGTTGGTGGCGGTAATAGGGGGTGGACTGTATTTCTTGGTCCAACCATCTGTTGAAGAGCAGGCCTTTTACGGCTCGCCCGATGCAACTCCAAACGCCAGCGCGCCTGCACCGTCGGCATCGAACGCACCGCCTGAGATTGTTTTGGACACCGTAGCAACTGCACCGGCAGCAACTACAGAAACTGCCATGGCTACCACGCCAAGCACAACAAACACACAATCCACACAATCCACACAATCCACACAATCCGCACAACCCGCACAACCCAAACCAACTACATCAACTGCGCCATCAAAGCCCAGTAAGCAATCAGCGGCAGCTGCCACTCCCGAAGAAAAGCCCCGACCGATTGTTTCTAGCAACCCAGCTAAGGAAGATGTGAAACGGGCTAACCCAACACCAGCAAAAAAAGAGCGTGAAACAGCCATTCAGCCCCCTCCCAAAAAAGATCCGTCATTGACTACTACGCAAGCACCCAGCAAGGCAGAGCCGCTGTACGTGGTGCAGGTTTACAGCAGTCCATCGCGCGATGATGCCGATGAGTGGCTGCAACGGTTACGGGGGAAGAATGTGAACGACGGATACATAGCCGAGCAGCAGATTAAGGGCGAGTCTTGGTATAGGGTACGCTTCGGACAATTTCCTAGCCGCGAAGACGCCGAAGCACAGGCATTAAAGCTCGGATTCAAACAACCTTGGGTGGCGCGAGTCAGATAGCCTGTAACGTGACAAGACAATCAGAAATATCGACTGTACAAATACAGTTTTTGTGGAATCCGAATGCGATAAAAGGGTATATGGTGGCGGTGGGTGTGCTAGTTGTTAGCCTGCTAATCTCCATGTGCACGCGCGTTGAGATGCCCGATCCGTATGCGCTACCTGCCAGCACTCCAACCATTATACTCTCGTTCGGAGAGGGCGATGGCACGGGTCTGCGCAAGGGGAATCTTACCGCCGAAGGAAGGGCGCAACGGGGTAAAGAATCTACAAATCCGCTCGAGGATGCATCGCGTGCGGCTACGTCGGCCAGTGGTAAAAACGTAGCTCAGGACCCTACGCAATCGGCGAGATTGATTGCCACCAAGGACGTAGGAACCAAGGGTCCCCAGAACAACTCTGCCGACCCGACCGACAGGACAATTGGAACACGCGACGGCTCGGATGACGGAACGGGCATAGGATGGGCAGGATCGGGTAAGGGAAAGGGGCTAGGATATGGTGACATAGACTGGGGCGGCGGCGGAAATCGAATTGTGCTTACCAAGATTATGCCCAAGTTTCCACCCGGAACCCTAAATACTGATGTAAAGTTGAAGTTCAAGGTATCTGCCGATGGTACCGTAAGTTTGGTGTGGCCAGTGCGGCGCGGAGGTGAACCAGCAGTTGATAGGGCCGCAATGGAAGCGCTACGACAGTGGAAGTTTAACAGATTGAGTTCTGACGTAGAGATGGAAGGAACGATCACCTTTGTTTTTAGGAATTCGTAATGTCGGAGATTATTGACTGGTATCAGGCTTTATCGGTGCCGTTAAAACTGGTTGTTTGGGTACTGGGATTTTTACTTGGGTTTTCAATCATAAAACGATTACTGAAACTTGCAATAATGATTACTATTTTATTCATACTCATTTTTGTGCTCAGATCGTTAGCGTCTTGACGTTGGGCGATCTATCCTACTCTATTGTTACTGGAATTTTATGCCGTTTAAAATTGGTGTTGTTGGAACAGGTTACGTTGGAATTGTAACGGGAACGTGTCTTGCGGACGTTGGAAACGAAGTGGTATGTGTAGACCTCAACGAAGAAAAAATTGAGAAGCTACGGCGCGCTGAGGTTTCGATTTACGAGCCGGGTCTCGACAAACTACTCGAACGAAATGTACGTGAAAAGAGGCTAACGTTTACAACAAACCTCCGCGATGCCGTTGAAAAGTGCGAAATTCTCATGTTTTGCTTGCCCACACCTCCGGGCGAAAACGGTCAAGCCGACCTACGTGCCGTTTTAAGTGCTGCTGCAGATGTGGCAAATCTGTTGAATGAACTTAATATCACCGAACCTCGCATTGTTGTAAACAAGAGTACGGTACCAGTGGGTACAGTAAATCGGGTTAAGGATGTATTTACGGCAATCGCTCCCGATAGAGAAGTACACATTGTGAGTAACCCTGAATTTTTATCGGAGGGTTTTGCGGTCGAAGATTTCATGAAGCCCAACCGCATTGTAGTTGGCACCGACCATCCCTATCCCGAAAAAGTAATGCGTTCACTGTACGAACCGTTCGTTCGAAGTGGTAATCCGATTTTTGTGTTTGATGTTAAAAGTGCCGAGATAACGAAGTATGCAGCCAATGCGTTTTTAGCGACAAAAATTTCGTTCATGAACGAGCTTTCCTCCTACTGCGAATTGGTAGGAGCCGACATAGACAAAATTAGATTGGGTCTGGGCGCCGATGATAGAATTGGAAAGCGATTTTTGTATGCCGGTATTGGATACGGCGGAAGTTGCTTCCCTAAAGACGTGCAGGCAATTATGTATGCAGCACGCGAGGCTGGAACGCCCCTTACCATGGTAGAAGCCACTCACGAGATAAATCAGCTTCAGACAAATAGATTTGCTAACCAGGTAATTAATCGCTTCGAGAAAAATTTCGCCGACATTACAATTGCGGTATGGGGCGTAGCATTTAAGCCGAACACCGATGATGTGCGCGAGGCTCCTGCTATTCACGCTATCAGAATGTTTTTGGAAAGGGGCGCCACGGTCCGTGTGTTCGACCCCGAGGCAATGAAAACGGCAAAGCTAGAGTTGGGCGAAACCGTGACGTACAGCCAAAACCAATATGTAGCCTTGGAAGATGCCGACGTGTTATTTATTTGCACCGAATGGAACGAGTTTAGAAATCCAGACTTCAATAAAATGGCGAAGCTGATGAAGACGTCGGTGGTATATGATGGTCGTAATATTTACAGTGTAGACGCGATGGAGCAACGTGGTTTTGAGTACCATTCCATCGGCAGGCGTATTGGAAACCCACCAGCGTAATTATTTGTGAGGCGAACGAAACGTAATTCGTTTTCCAGTAATGTTTTTGAACAATTTGATCTGACGCCTACCGCGCCACCAGCGGCGCAATTTCAACAATAGCAGTTGAATCAATTTTGCAAGCGAAAGTTTGTTGGCAAATGACTGCAGGCTGAGCATGTTGCGCAGTTGCATTCTTTCCATGTCTGAGATCGACAAATCCTGTGCTGATGAAGCAGCGTCGTTTAGAATATGATCCATTACGGTTTCCAAATCCTTAGCCGCTTGCGCAAATCTCGAAGCGTCTATGTGGTTGTACTCCATGAGCAGCATAAGGTGATCATACAACACGGCTGCGCGCTTTACATCTTCAACCTGGTGATCTTCTTTTAATGCTTCTAACAGCTTTTCGGCAAGTATCTCAAGCTCGCGTACTTGTTGTTCGGGAAGTGCAAACATTACCTCTGGTGCAATGTCATCAATTTCAACGTACACCTTGCTGAGCTTTTGAATCTCCGACCCTAAATGCAACTCCAAATGTGCACCAATGCGCTCTGTTAATGTGTCGATTTGTTTTTGAACAAGCCCAAGTTGACTTTGCAACGTAGAAACCCTGCTTGAACCAGATGCCGTGCTCATCTGAAGTTCTACGTCCTTCCGTTGGCTGACTAACTGTTTCAGTCGAACAGCATCATCGGAATTAGAGTGGTAAATCTGATCTTCTATCACCTTGGCATCCACATGCATCTTTGCATGTCCAATCTTCACAGTGTTCAATACAATACTGTCGGCCATCTGTTCTTTTAACTTGTCGTAATCAATCATGGCAACGCCATCGGTTATTACAAGAATCTGCGCAGAACTCAACTGACTTTCGTGCGAAATGTCATCGATGGCGGTTTGAATGGCCTTCTGCAAAACCGTGCCATTACCAACGGCTTTGATGTGCATCAAATGACTTATCAGTTCATCAAATCCCGGCAGGTCGCGGGCTGTTAACAATTCACCCACAGTTAAATCAAACGTTCTGAAGAAAACTGTACCTAGCTCCTTCTGGTTTGTTCGCAAAAACAGATACGCAATAGCCTTAGCTAGGTGGATACGAAAGTTATGCTGCATCGAGCTCGAAGTATCAAAAATCACGTACACTTTTTGCTTCCTATCATCCGGGGCAAACTTTTCACTCTCCGTTTGATATCGAAAGTTCTTCGGTGTTTTAGCCCTGGGCATCCATAGTGAACGCTCGGCAAGTCGCTGTAAAAAAACCGTCTCAGGTAATAGGAATTGATGTGGGTATATATGACGCACATCCGTTACACTTTTTATGAGGTCGGCTTCGTACTCCTTTGCGTCTTGCACGTTAGGAATAATGTGCAGTTCCGGCAGCGTATCGGAATCATTTGGTTCCTGCAACTCTAAAATTGGCGCCAACATTTGTCCAACCGGATTGCTCAAATCCTCGATTATCCGCGCTATCTCATATATGATGGTGAAATCTTCGGGCAGATGCTCGGCCACAGTCTCAAAAAAACCAAACTCCTCCATTCGTGTAAAGAAGGCATTGGTTTCTATAATTGTTCTATGCCGCAACTCAATCCTGCTTGTTTAGTTCGCGCTCAACCACAATCATGGTCTGCTGTAATGTGCGCTCAACCGAACTTTTGAGTTCTCGAACCTCATCGCACGACGGTAAAAAGTCTTGAATGAATTGCTCAAGAAGTTTCTTGTTCTGGTCATGAGGCTGCTCGGTTCCAAACTTTTCTTTGATCCATTCCATTAACGATTTTTTAGAATGGGCGCTTCCAAATTGTGAAAGGGGCTGAAGGATTAGTGCTGGTTTTTCGCGAATAGCATCAAGGAGTTCAGTAAAATCTAACAGAATAGTTATCTGGTCGAAGCCCCTTGACGCAGTTAAAGAATTCAATACGGCGGTGTACGCTTTTTTGAATAGTGCAATTTCTTCGGGGATGCCAACGGTAGCAAACATGAAGTAGAGCTTGCTTACATCGGCGTGTGTAACCTGTGTGCGGGCCTTCAGCAGCGCAAGTGCGCGTAGCAAGTCGAGCGCCTTTGCTTGCGAACGAGGGGAGATATAGAAGTCTGCGCCGCCATCAGTTTTTACTCTGTCGTGTAGCGCTCTGTTATGCAAGAACTCGTAGTGCCTAATAACGATGTTCGTGAAATACAGAAGCTCGTCGGTAATTGAAATGTTGTAGGCGTCAGATTTCCCACGAATAATTTCGTGCATGTGTTGCAGATGCGAGAACGGGATTTTTACAGGTGGATTAGTAATTCCTCCGCCATGCGTCATGTACTGCTGCGAAATTTTATACTGAATAAAGGGGTCCTTGTCTGGCAAAACCACAGCCTTATATAGGAACCTATCTAACAGGGCTTCGGTGACCTCGCTAATACGCAGATAGTTAGTAGCGGCAATTACAGTGTGCAAGGGCGAGGGAACGTTTTGGATGCCGCGCATTAGTCTACGTTCATTTAAGAGCGACAGCAACGCACGCAAGGTAAAATCGTTAGCGTCGAAAATTTCGTCGATAAAACCGAACTCACTTTCAACCAACGATCCGCGTGTGTTGTGAATTATTCTGCCTGCCTTCAATTCCTCAAGGTCGAGTCCACCAAAAAACGTATCCGGTTGTTGTTCCTTACTGGCCTGTACTCTAAACAATTTCGCGCCGTCGAACATTTGAAAAATCTGTTCGGTCAGCAACGACTTACCAGCCCCGGTCCTACTCTGCAGCAACATGTGCTCGGCGGTAAGAAGCGCACAAAACGCCTGTTCGATAACTTCCTCGCGGTTTATCACCCGCTGACCAATAAATGCGGCAGCCTGCTTTAACTGAACTGCAACTTCTTCGATAGATTGGGTAAATGGCGTTGTAAGATCCGACATGGGACTTTATTCCAAATTGTTAAACAAATTTATCGTCCGCCGGACATTGCCGGGGAGAGGCGCAGTTCTTTTACAAATTCATATTTGGACAGGCATGGAACCGAGGCAGTTGGCGCTTGAATAATTACCACCATGTCCAGCGTCCGAAAAGTAACCAAGTCACATCCCGTTGCCAGTGCAACTTTCTCCTCCTCAACCAAACTCTTGTTTAATCGGACTGTAATGGTGATTACGGTATCTGTTGTAGCCCCTTCAAACCTATCAACAAGTTCCAAAAGCGATTCTCCGCACTTCGATTGCAATTCAGGCGTGAATGCCGTTTTGCATGAAATAGCGGCAAATATTGCTACGCTAATGATAATCGACGAAAGTATTCTTTTTCCCATATGCTCCAATATCACAATGTTCTGACTGTAATCATAATGATGTGTAAAAATACATAGTGATATTTTTGTGGTATGACGGAATTAGAGAAGAAAGTTTTTGGACTGCCAACCAAGCCTGGGGTGTACCTGCATAAGGACTTTGCAGGTAAGGTAATATATGTTGGCAAGGCTAAGAATTTGAGGGTTCGGGTGAAGTCGTATCTGCTGGAAGGCAGGCCGGTGGATGCGAAGACGAAAGTTCTCATGTCGAAGATTGCCGATGTAGACGTGATAGTGACTGATACCGAGGCCGAAGCGTTGTTGCTGGAGAATACGCTGATTAAGGAGCACCATCCCAAATACAATATTCTGCTCAAGGATGACAAGTCTTATCCGTATATCCGCATTACTAAGGAGGAGTTTCCGAAGATCTATAAAACGCGACGCGTTGTGCGGGACGGGAGTAAATATTTCGGACCGTATACCGATGGAACGTACTTGTATTATTTGATCAAAACATTACGTTCCGTTTTTCCAATTAGAACGTGCGATTTGCCACTGACAGAAAAATCGATTGCTACGGGTAAATACAAGGTCTGCCTTGACTATCATATCAAGAAGTGCGAAGGACCCTGCGAAGGTTTTGTTTCACGCGAACGGTACAACGAACAAATTCGCCAAGCCCAACAAGTGTTGCGTGGTAAGACTAAGGATTTAGAACGGCAGTTGGAGGAACGCATGATGTCCCTCTCAGATGCCATGAAATTCGAGGATGCGGCATTGGTGCGCACTCAGTTGCAAAAACTACGGGAGTATACTGCAAAGCAAAAGGTTCTATCAAGCGATCTTATCGATCAAGACTTGTTTGCGTTGGCCCGAATTGGCTCTGATGCCTGCACCGTAGTATTTGTAATTCGCGATGGAAAGCTAGTTGGAAAGCGACACTTTTTAGTGTCGGGATCAACCGAGCAGGACGATGCGCAAATCTTGCAAGCAACCTTAGACCGTTGGTATGCCGAAGTGGATGAATTTCCAACGGAAATCGTTCTGCCAATTGAATTGCCCGAACCTGAATTTGTTTCAGACTATGTGTTGCAAAAGGCTCACCGCAATGTAATTGTGACCGTTCCCAAAATCGGTGACAAACGAAAACTTTTACAAATGGCTGAGACGAATGCTGACTATTTGTTGCGCGAAGTTCTACTGCAAAATGCGCAGAAGGATCAGACACTACCGCGTGCAGTACTTTCGCTGCAGCGAGATTTGCAAATGGAAGTTATGCCTCGCAGAATTGAATGCTTCGATAATTCTCACATGCAGGGCACAGACTATGTGTCATCCATGGTTGTGTTTGTAGATGGTAAGCCTAAGAAATCTGAGTACCGTAAATACCGATTGCGCACAATGCAAGGTAACGATGATTTCGAGGCAATGAAGGAAGTAATTACCCGACGCTACAGCAGGGCCATCGAAGAAAATACTGAGCTCCCAAACCTTGTAATTATCGATGGCGGCAAGGGGCAACTTTCGCACGCAATGGAAATATTCAACCAGCTTGGTCTGGCAGGGAAGTTCACTGTGATTGGTCTCGCAAAACGATTAGAAGATGTGTTTGTACCAAACGAATCCGATCCAATTGTACTTCCAAAAACTTCGAGTAGTTTGAGGTTGTTGCAACAAGCCCGCGATGAAGCACACCGGTTTGCCATTTCGTTTCACCGTGATTTACGCAGTAAGCGCACGCTGCAAACTGAGCTAACACAGATCGCCGGTATCGGCGAAAAAACTGCCACCGAGCTGCTCATCCATTTTGGTTCGGTAACGGGCGTGAACAACGCCACCGATGAACAGTTGCTTCAAGTTGTGTCCCAGAAAGTTCTGTTGTCAGTTAGAAATCACTTTCAACCCGCCGTTCAAATTATTCCAGATTCCAATTGAACCGGTTCCAAGTCAAGAATGACACGAATATTAAGACACGTATAGTATGAATTTCCGAGCATGACACATTTTGTTGAGCAACTGAGAAATTCGCTCGTAGAACTTTCTCAACAGCCCTGGCCGGAATACACTGTGCCCGGTGTTTGGGTTGGCTTGGCTAGTCCAACCACGTTCCCATCTGCACCCGCATATTTCATGCATCAGTTGTCGGTAATTGATTCTCTTGAAAGGGGCTTTCCCAGAGCTGAATGGAAAATTGAAAAAGCCTGTGTGTATAACGCCATGGTGCGGCATGTTACAAGCTATCAGCACGGTGCGGCTTCGGCAGAGAGTGGTTGGAAAAGCACCGGTACGTTTATAAAAATGTTAGCTCTGTTGCCGTATTTACGTCGGATGGGCGTTGATACAATTTCGTTGCTACCAATAACTGAAGTTGGCGTGATAGGGAACAAAGGCACGCTTGGTTCGCCCTATGCCGTGCGGCATCCGTTGCACATAAGCGAACAGTTGACCGAACCAAATATTCCCCTGAGCGTTGATGATCAAGCACGTGCATTTATTGAGTGCTGTCATGCATTGGGAATCAAGGTAGTACTGGAGTTGGTGCTACGCACAGCCTCGATCGATTCTGAGTTAGTTGCCCATCACCCCGAATGGTTTTATTGGGTGGATGAATTGATTTATCAATCCGATTCTATGGCGTCGGCTCCCAAATATTCCGCAACTGCGCTAACCACTATGCGCGAAAAAGTTGAGCAGGGCAGACTCGATGATTTGCCGGAGCCCGATCAGGAATACTGTGATATGTTTACACCACCACCTTTTCGAGTTGAGATGGATAGTAAGGGTTGGAAGGGGCTTGGTGCGAAAAACAACGTGATGCGCATTCCGGGCGCCTTTGCTGATTGGCCCGCCGATGATGTGCAGCCGCCATGGTCAGACGTGACGTACCTAAAACTGTACGACCATCCTCACTACCGCTACATGGCCTACAACACCATTCGTATGTACGAGCGAAAGTTAGATGTGGATGAGTACCGAGTTGAGGGTTTGTGGAACACCATTGTAAATATCATTCCATATTTCGTTCGACAGTTGAACATTGATGGTGCGATGATAGATATGGGTCACGCGTTGCCCGGCGAGTTGCGTAAACGACTCATTTCAACTGCAAAAAAATCGAAGCCAGGTTTCTTACTGTTCGAGGAAAACTTCTCCCTTTCAACTTCATCCGCCAACTCCGGTTACGATGCAGTGATTGGATATCTGCCGTTCGATTCTTCAAACGCCGAGGCACTAGAAAGATTTGTGCAGCGGGTTGCTAATTCCGATATTCCAATCAGATATTTTGCTACACCCGAATCGCACAACACACCACGAATTGCAACTTCAAGTTCATCACTGATGGGCGCAGCGGTGTGGATTTTCTTGCGATGCTTGCCTAAAAGTCTGGGCTTTATTCACGCCGGAATTGAACTATGTGAAACGCGTCCCGTAAACACCGGACTTGGATTTACAGAAGAGCAAAACAAAAAATATTCGCCGCAAACTCTTCCGCTATTTTCAGACGTTCCCTTGCCTTGGGAACATTCCAACCAACAAATTCATTTTGCTGCTCAACACAAAAAACTCTCGTTGCTAAATGTTTGGAAGGTTCTTCAAGACGATGATGAAATTATTCCACTCCCATTGTCAAAAGGAACGCTCGGCTATATTCGTTTCAACAAGTCAAAGGGTAGGGGGCTAATGTGTTTGCTTAATACAACTGAAAAGAACCTCACGTACAGCGCGCAAATTCCGGTTCAATTCACGTCGCTCGTATTTGCAGCAGATTCCGGAGTTACACTCAACGAATGTACGTTTAGTTTGAACGTAGAAAAAGAAAGTGTACTGGTAGTTGTTGTGTGGGGCGTACAAACACAAAGCCCCTTACCAGCGCTTTAACCACGAAACCATTGGGGCGAATGGGAACGAAGAGGTTGTGGCACCGCTTGCCGCGATACCCACATATACAAATCCAAATTCGAAGGCATCTGATTCGCGGAAGTATCGTGCGGTGACCGTGATTGGAACGAAGGTCATGGTACGCAAGAAAAAAGCTTCGGAGCAAATTTTCCAATGTTCGGCAAAGCGATAGTCGTAGGCGAGGCCGACGGTGGTTGCATCGGCGTTGAACGAACCTTCGTAGCCGGTAACGTGACGCTTGAATGTGTACCCGAGGTACACGTTTAGGCGACTGTCATCGTTGCCAAACCCAGTGGAAGCCCACAATGAACTAAATGTGATTTGTGATTCTAACAACGGTGAAAAATCTTGGTCGTAATAACTTTTTCCGTACTGATAACCGCCACCAATAATCCATGTGTTGCTGAGTTCGAAACCTACCTTGGCACCTATGGACCATGCAGCGCTGTACGAAGCGTTCGAGATTGGTACGCCCAACCATCGGCTTGGCAGTGGTAGTGCGCCCCCTGCTTGGACCATAAAATTATCGGTAATGCTGTAACCGGCAAACAACCCAAGCACATCGTACACCCCGGTTGAAACCGTGCCTTGTTTTGGAATTACTGCACTTGGTAGTAGAATACTGCGGAATGTTGTGGGGTCGGAAAGTCCTGCAAACGCATCGATGCCTCCTTTTCCGGTTACGGTGGCTATGACGGGATCTTCTAGCCCCTCCACGCGGATCTCAGCAATGGCGTTGAAGGTGCCAATTGAGGGAGGAGCGAAAACAACAGGAATATCAACCGACTGTCCGGCTTGAAGTACGATTGGAAACGACGGTTGAATTGCAAACACACCCGCGATGGGTGAAATGAGCTTCATGTTATTAATCGTGATTGGTTTCGTACTACGGTTGGTAATCATAGCGGGGACGTTTATGGTGCGCTTGCTGCCAATGTCGACGGTACCAACATCGTACTCACTGCCATCGGCCGCAAGTATCTGACCTCGGCACGGTCCGGTTATTCTGCCGTTAATGATTCCGCCCGAGGTTTCACATACGATTAGTGCGGAACGTTCGCCAATTGCCTTTGGATGGAATGAGTACTCAATGTTTGCTGAATCGCCGGGCGCTAACACAAAGCCCCCTGCAGTAGAGACTGAAAATTCGGAAGCCTGCGAGCCTTCAATTCGGAATTTGGTAATGAAGATGGGGTCGTTACCGGTGTTCTTGATTCCACCTTTAAAGACGGTATCGATGGTCTGTCCAACAAATCGGCTAGCAAAGCGGATAGGTTTTATAATGGCTCGTGGACGGTACACGCGCCAGAGTGCATCGCTTACGTCTTGCTGCAACATGGGCGACTGTATTTCAACGACGCCTACAGATCGGTCTGATGCAATCATGGCCATATACGGTTTGCTTGTGGCAAGTGAAGGGAAGCCTTCGCCGCGTTTGAATTTCATTACTTGTACGCCGGTGTAAGCGTCGAAAATATTTATGTTTCCAACCGAAGTAAGAATTAAATATTGACCATCGGCGCTAAACTTAGCGTCTTGCACTCCACCAATATCGGCGGTTCGTTTAATAGTAACAACGTCATTGCCGGTGGCAACTTCAAAAATTCGCGTTTGATCGCGTCCGGTTTCTACGGCAACGCGAAGACCATCATCGGTAAACGCGCAGTACGTGTTATCGTTCACATACTGGCGCATTGCAATGTCCTTGGTTTTTTTGCGTGCCGGTACGTCCCACAGTTCCGTCTGACCCGAACTATTTGTAACAATTAAACTTCTGCCCGACGGTGAAAAATGTGCTGAGTAAAATCGTTCAACGCCCGGCTCGCGAATTTCGAACAATGATTGGTTTGTTTTCAGGTCGATTACACGTACAACAGAATCGGCTTCGCAAATTGCCAACGTTTCTGAATTGCCTGAAATAGCGGCCATACGCGCAGGTTTTCCGCTGCGTTTTGAACCGTACATCACATCACCAGTTGCTGCGTTTATTACAACGCTGCTATCAGCAGAAATTCCGGTGACAACAATATTTTTGCCATCTTCCGAAACGGTAACCGAGGTAGGCATGCTAGTACCACCAGTATTCCGCTGCCATAACACACTTTTAGAACTGGTAGAGTAAACCGAGATCGATCTGGCATTCCATGACACAACTTTATCTGTTGCGCCAATAAACAGAACGCGTTCACCGGCCTCGAACTCTGACAATTTTTCGCCCGATCCCACCTTCCAAATTCTCACCATCGGCACGGTCTGTTTTGGATTTGTTTTGTTCACGTATTCTGTGGTAGCCAACAAGGTACCCAGGTTGTTAATCGACACATCGAAAAACGAAGCAGAAGTAAGTTTCACAAACGGAAATGAAAGATCATCGGCCGATAACTCATGCGTTACGCGCAACAAACACGAATCGCGCGTTTCGTTAAAGGCTTCCCAATACAATTGATTTCCCGTATTTCCCTGCCGCATTAACTGCCACGACCTTCCACCATTCGAACTAATCTCAACATTTACCGGAAGCGTGGGCGGCACACCTTCATACTGCAACAACACCATCGAGCGCGCCAAAAAACTTTCGCCACCATTTGGGTGAACCACACGCAACGTCTGCGTACGCGGCTTAACACGAATGCTCCCCAATGTGAGATAGACATCTTGAAGGGGGCAAGGTGTTGTGTTAAAAGAGACGCGTCCAACCAGGTAGGTGCTATCGGAAACCTTGAGTGGTTTAACGTTAATTACAATTGAATCTCCAGGCTTAATTGTGACAGGTGTTTTCACGTCTGTCATTTCAAACGCATCGGTACGGTCTAATTTGATTGATCGTAGAATGGTTTCGTTGTTGTAACTCCTAATCACAATTCGTTTGTTCAGAGAATCACTAGCAACTCCAACACCACCAATACTACCCAAACCCACACCACCAAACTCGATTGCTTGCGTATTCAACCTAGCCACCGATACTAGACGGTCGGGAACGAACGTAGAAAACGAAGCGGTATCTGTACCAACCTTGAATCGAATTGATCGAAATTTATCGCAGTTAATCGAAGTCTGCCACCGAACCACACAGCCCCTTGCCCCGTTTACATCTGAAAAAATGCGTTTGTAGGCAAGCACTGCTTCGTCCACGGTGGTGACATTTTCAAACCACAGACCACCGGTTTTCTCGCTGATGTTTCGTAGTACGTCGGGCATGGACAGACCCAGGCTGACGCAGTAAACGGTGATAGAATCTTCGTTGGCTCTGTTGATTATTTCAGTAGGATTCAGTACGCCAAACCCATCAGTCAGGAATACCATGACACGTTTGTACTTGCCATTTTTTGCAATGCTGAGTCCGCCGTTGAGCGGGTGATTGAAACCAAGTTGATAATCAGTGCCACCTCTCGGAACCAACGTAGGAAGCGTGTTAAGCAGATTTTCTAGGTTGGAGGTGAAATCCATGTTTAAGAATGAACGATGATCAAAGGAAGTAATCGCGCATTCGGAAGTGTCGCCAAGTGCCGATATCCAGGCCTCGGCAGCGGCCTTGGCAAGGGTGATGTTGGGTCCGCCGCGTGACATCGACCCCGACACATCAATTGTAAGCACCGACGACACTCTTCCAGCCGGCGTGGCGGGCGGGCAGGTAACGCTAAGCACGTTCACCGGAATGTCCGCTTCGAACACGTTTACATCTGAGAGATTCAGAGACTTTATACTCGTTGCATTTTTTGCAAAATATATTAGCTCGGCTTCGCCAACATTTGCCGAATCGAACTTGATGTTCTTGGCAAAAATTTGACCTTGCTGCGCATTTAGCTCACTGCTGCTAAGCAAAAGCAAGGCAATGAATAGTTGTGATATTCTTGTCAAGAATATTGCCGTATGCGGTTAGGAGTAATAACGGAATCTCGAATACGTAGCAGCGCCGTAATGAAAACGAGATGAACGGAAACATTGCGATAAATATCGGTAGCAGACTGCTCGAGTGCTTTTACACAGGCAGAATAATTGGCGTTTGGAAATGCTGCGACAAACTTTTTCAACGGCTCGAGTTGATCGCCATTCACAATGTTGGGTGTCTCGTTCGATGCGCTAATCACTGCAGCGTCGCGCAACCACAGAGCCATCAAACTCAACATCGTAACCGCGCCCTTGCGGTTTTTTGCATCGCAATTCTTTTGCACAGAGTCTACTATGGCACTGCGGTAACCACGCCCCTTTAAGCTCTGCCGCAATAAATCTACCGCCTGCTCACGAAGCTGTGCCATGTCTTCAGATACAAACGAATACGCCACCGACATGCTACCCTCGGAAAACGAAGCTATCAGTACTGCTTCGGCTTCGGTACACATTCCTTTTTCTACCAACGATCGGGCAATCAACTGATCACTAATGGGCGAGCACGTTAACTCTTGACACCTTGACATTATAGTGGGTAAAAGTCGTTCGCGATGCGAGGTACACAACAGCAAACTCACATTGTCATGGGGCTCTTCCAGAGTTTTCAGGAATGCGTTCGACGCTTCGGCCGTCATATCTTCCGCATCAAGTATTATCACAACACGTCGGCCTTCTTCTGCTGCGGATAACGCCAACGACTTCTTCAACGTCCTAATTTGTCCAATGCGGATCTGCGTTGCCTGTTCAATTCTCGTTGGCACGTACGGGTCGGCCGCCAACGATTCATACACCTCTAACAACTCTTCACTCACCGTACTCGCCGGCTCTTCCGCCGTCCCTGCTTTAACCGCCGGCGTAGCCGTCACAATTTGAATGTTAGAGTGATGAAGCTTCGCTGCCCGAATACAAGAAGGGCACACATCGCAGGCATCGTAGGTTGTATCCGTTACAATCGGATTCGAGCAATTCACTGTCTTTGCAAACGCAATTGCGATAGCCGCCTTACCAATTCCCCGCGGTCCCGTTAACAACAACGCATGCGGAATACGATTCCCAACAATACTCCTTTGGAGCATCGCCTTAACATCCTCTTGACCAATAACTGAATTCCATGCCATGGGTCAAAAATACGGCAAAGGGCGGGAGCGATAAGCAGGAGCGATAGGCAAGCGCTTACCAAAGGGATGAGCAATATGAGAGGTACATGAATCTCCGATGCTGTGAATCGAGACTATTCTCCTGATGCAATTCGATACAGTTCGTTGTTTCTCTTTATCAGTGCCGTTCGGGAATTCCGCCCGGCAACAACCATATACAATCCGTCCGGCAGTCCTACCAGCGGCACATCAGATGAACCCGGATGCGCTACAGTTGTGACAACTGTGCTTCCTACCAAGTTCATAATTTTAACCGGCACTGCAAGATGTGTTGGGTTGCTCATGGATAGATTGTCGCCCTGAATGACGTACGAGAACAAATCAGATTCGGCTACAGTCTCACTATTTGAGGCTAGAATATAGTATTGGAATCTCACATCAGTAACGTAAGCACAAAGCAACATAGTTATGTCGTTGAATTCTTCTGCAGAACAATCATAATTATCAAAACGGCTGAACCAACTCATTGCTTTTAAATCCATTAACATGTCGTACAGATTGATTCTCTTTTCCACGATGACCTCAAAATCATAAAAACCCGGTTGCGCATTTGATAGATACTCATCAGAGGGTCTAAAGATAAATCTGCCGGTCACTCCATGTTTGTCGAATAGGGTACTAAAGGCATATCGCACTTCTGGAAACTTTACTGTGTAGATGTCACTCATCGTTAAGGTGTCATCGCGTTGTATGTCACGCCCAGTCCGATACCCGAACCAATCATTATTACCGTGTACCCTAATACTCCAACCGTACATGGTTTGCACCCTGCTGTAGAAAATTGAATCAACGGTCGCCCAGGCAGTCCTACCAATGGATTGGTATAAGCTGTCCATTAATTTTACGTGACACAAACCAACATGAAAAGATAGATTGCAAGTATCTACGCAATGGTATGGGAGATAACCGTCATCGAGTTTATGACTGATGCCTGTACCATCGTCATAAAATCGATCTACCACGCACTCGCACTCGGTCTGCGCGAATGACAAAGTAATGGTAAAAATGCTTGTTAAAGTAATTATGTACCAGACCTATTTAGGGGTCTAGAACGGATTGTATCCAAAGAAAAAATATTTTCAAGAACTTAAAAAAACATTAGGAAAATTCGGGGGGGGGGGGTTTGTTTGGCAACGACATTGATTTTACAATCAAATAATAAATAAAAAACAACCGGCGGTTCACATGATTTGCG
>JABMNI010000066.1 GCA_013204605.1 Ignavibacteria bacterium | reverse complement strand
CGCATGGAGTGGGAAAAAGAATTTGACTGCCTAACTCGGATGCGCGCCTGGATGTTAGAAGAAAAACTTGCAACTGAAAAAGAAATAGTCGACGTTGAAGAAAAGTCTGCCGCTCGTGTTAGGAAATTGAAGGGGGCTGCATGGGATGCGTATACTGCTCCCATAAGGACAGAATTGAAGACTGCGGTTGAATTGTACTCGGTGTTGCGCGATGAAATCGTTTTGTTGAATTTGCCCGAAGTAGCGGAATCCGTTGCAGTTGAGTGGAATGAATTGGTTTCAATTCGCGAGCCATTTCGACGAGATATAATGGTTTCAACTCATAAGGTGTTACAGCTAACGGCATCGGCCAATTGCAGTAGTAGGAATGCCCTGCAACAATGGCGGAAATCATTTAACGGTGATGTGAAAGAACTATACGTATCACATTTGTACAGTGAGGGTAAGAATCAGATAGCAAATGTGCATCACGTTAATGCATCGTACGATTCAGATTCGCAATCTGTGAACGGCTCAGAAATTATCAATGCTTTTTTCCATTCTGCTTTTGCTAAGCATAATAACCTTGTAATGTTTGGTGAAGACACAGGAAAACTTGGCGATGTAAATCAAGGAGCTGTTGGACTACAAGAAAAATTTGGTGAGGTGCGAGTAAGCGACGTGGGCATTCGTGAGTGTACCATTTTGGGTCAGGCGATTGGACTTGCCATGCGCGGAATCAGGCCCATTGCCGAGATTCAATACCTAGATTATTTGTTGTACTCGTTGCAAATAATGAGCGATGATTTAGCAACTGTTCAGTGGCGTACCAAGGGTGGACAAAAAGCACCCGTGATAGTGCGAACTAGGGGACACAGGTTGGAAGGCGTGTGGCACTCAGGTTCTCCAATGGCAGCCATTATTAATCTTGTTCGAGGCATGTATGTATGCGTACCAAGAAATTTTGTGCAGGCGGCTGGTATGTACAACACATTGCTTCAAGCAGACGAACCCGGTTTAGTTGTTGAAGTGTTGAATGGATACAGACTGAAAGAAAAACTACCATCCAATATTGGCGAGTATACCGTTGAGTTGGGAATTCCGGAAGTAGTAAGAAACGGATCGCATCTAACAATTGTCACGTACGGAGCTACCGTAAAGGTAGTTTTAGATGCGGCAACCATGCTCGCAAAATTTGGTATCGAGTGTGAAGTTGTGGACGTACAAACATTACTGCCGTTCGATGTGCATGCCGTGATTGCCGAATCTTTGAAAAAGACCTCAAGGCTGCTGATTGTGGATGAGGATATGCCAGGAGGAACTTCGGCGTACATCTTAGATAAGATTGTCGAGGAGCAAAAGGCGTACAACCTTTTGGATTCGCCGCCACGGACATTAACTGCAGCGCAGAACCGGCCCGCCTACGGGACCGACGGTAATTATTGGTCGAAACCCGAAGCCGAACACGTTTTTGATGCCGTTCAGAGCATCATGAACGAGTCGAATCCCGACCTGTTTCCGATTACCATTTAGCCCCTTACCTAAACTCTTTTAGCGTCCATCATAGTTAAAAAGTTTGAGTTTCTGAAGCATTCATAGTATTTTTGAATTCGGACACCGAAATCTGGAATACAAATGATACTATCAAAAACCTGCATTTATGGCATCCAGGCAGCGATATACGTTGCCGCGGAAAGCGAAGGCAATTACGTGTCGATCAGCGTAGTTGCCGAAAAGCTCCATTTATCGTTTCATTTTCTCACCAAGGTGCTGCAGCAGTTCACGTCGGCGGGGTTAATGACGTCGTATCGCGGACCCAAGGGGGGGATTGCGCTGGGCAGAGAAAGCAAAGACATTACTCTTTACGACATGATAGCGTCGATCGACGGTACCGAGTTATTCACGGAGTGCATGTTGGGTCTGCCGGGCTGCGGCCACGCCGAGCCTTGTCCTGCTCACGACCATTGGGTTGAGGTTCGGCAAAAGTTTACACTTATTGCAAAAAATTTAACGCTTCAGCAGTTGGCAAAGAATGCTACAAAATTGAACGTGAGGCTGTCTGATTCGAGTAGTGTAATGTCGGCAATCGACTTTGCTGCAACCGAGCGCAGAAAAAGATGACGGAGAGCAGCGCCATAATTCAGGCATGCCGTCACTGCGGTGATGTTTGCACCGGAAACAATGTTAATGAAGAGGGCATTGCGTTTTGCTGCGAAGGCTGTGCCGCGGTGTATAAGATTTTGCACGGTGGGGTGCCGATATCCGCAGATAGTTATGCTGAGCTAGACAATGATGTCTTAGCAAAGCAATTCATGGAGCACAAATCAGATAACGCCGTCCGATATCGGCTATATCTGCCGGATATGTATTGTGCGAATTGCGTGTGGACATTGGAACAAATGCAAGTGTTAGACGAGGGAATACTTCACAGCGAGGTTGACTTCATCCGCAAATTGATTCGTGTTACCATCAATCCGCAAAAAACCTCACTGCGCAAAGTAGCCCAACTTCTCTCTTCAATCGGATACCCACCACACCTTTCCGATGAAGAAAATACCGAACAAGCAACCAACGCTAACCGTCTCACCACTCGAAAATTATACGCCAGAATAGCGGTAGCTGCTTTTGCAACGGGTAACGTAATGATGATGAGCATTGCACGCTACTTGGCCGGCGCAGGAGGGCTAGATAGTAGTCTGCAAACGGTGTTCATCGTGCTTAGTGTTGCAATCAGCGTACCCGTGCTTTTGTTTAGCGCGTCGCCGTGGCTAACTGCGGCCTTTGTGTCAATAAAACACAGAAAGGTCAGCCTGGACGTACCTGTGGCGCTCGGCATAACGGTATTATTTGGCCGAAGCTTGTTCGACATTTACAGCGGAACCGGCGAGGGCTTTTTAGATTCATTTGTGGGACTGGTGCTTTTCCTGCTCATCGGCCGACTCTTCCAACTCAAGGCTTTCAATTCAATTTCATTCGCGCGCACCTACAAATCCTTTTTCCCGCTCTCAATTAGGGTCCGCCGAAATTCCACGACTACCGTGGTGCCCATCGGCGAAATTGTTATTGGCGACAGAATGGAAATTCGAAATGGCGAAACAATTCCATGCGATGGAGTTACAACTTCTAGTAACGGATACATCGACTACAGTTTTGTAACCGGAGAATCTTCGCCGGTAGAAGTGATTAATGGCTCGATAGTTCAAGCCGGTGGTAAGGTGATTGGTAAGGGGCTACGTGTTGTTGCCGTTAAGAAATCATCGCAGAGTTATTTGGCATCGCTTTGGGAAAACCATCAATCGAATTCAAAACAGAATTCTACTACCGACAATTCACTTGCCCAGAGTTCATATCTGAAGTTGTCGGACAGTTTTGGACTGTACTTCAGCATACTCACGTTGTCTACGGCAATTATTGGCTTCGTGTTTTGGTTGCCCAACGTTGCAATGGCATTCAATGTTTTTACAGCAGTGTTAATAATAGCCTGTCCTTGCGCCTTAACAATTGCAGCACCGGTCACATTGGGCACGGCCATGAGTTCGCTTAGCAAGTTTGGCGTGTATGTAAAAAACATTTCGGTGTTTGTAGAAATTCAAAAAATCTCCAACGTCTTGTTCGATAAAACCGGCACGTTAACGCATGCCGGCGTTGATGTAAAATATTCGGGTCGAGCCCTTTCTGCATTTGAGCAGTCCACCATTGCTTCTGTTGCTGCGCAAAGTGTGCACCCTGTTAGCCGCAGTATAGCGGCAACCGCTGCCCATATTTCAGTGGTTGATGTGAATGAAAATATTGGACAAGGCATTAGTGGTTCGGTAAACGGAACTGTAATCAAAATTGGACGTCTCGGGTACGTAACAGAAAGCCCCTTGCCGAATGAAATTGGTACACATGTTTCGATAAACGGAGAAGTTGTGGGCAAGTATGAAGTTGAATCTAAACTTCGATCAGGGGTTGATGCGCTGGTGAAAAATTTGCGTGCGAAATATCAGGTGAGTATGATTTCGGGAGACTCAACAGCCGAGGCCCCGTTGTTTGGCGGGTGTTTTTCCGATACGGAAATGCACTTCAACAACGCGCCCGATGAGAAACGTGAGTTTGTGAAACAACTTCAACGTAGTGGCGCTTCGGTGCTCATGGTGGGGGATGGATTGAACGACGGACTGGCCATGATGGCATCGAACGTTGGTATTGCGGTAACAGATTCTGCCGGAACCATTGTGCCAGCGTGTAGCATTGTAATGCCCGCAAACAAGCTTCAGTTCTTGTCGGAAATTCTTACATATAGCAACACGTTGCACAAAATTATTGCGGCGCTTTTCGCGTTCACCGTGTTGTACAATTTAGTTGTTGTCTCCCTTGCGCTAATGGGATTGATCACACCAATTTTGGCAGCCATACTTATGCCGCTAAATTCATTACTGGTCATTGGCGTGAGCGTTTTTGGTGCCAGAATTGCAGCCCGGAGTATAACGTGGGCGTAGTTCCAATCTTAGTTGTTATTAGCATAACTGTGGCAGGGGGCTTTCTGTTGGCGTTTTTGTGGGCTACACGAAATGGACAATACGATGATTTAGACACGCCGTCGATTCGAATGCTACGTGAAGATGTGAAACGTGAAGATGTGAAACGTGAAGATGTGAAACGTGAAGATGTGAAACGTGAAGATGTGAAACGTGAAGATGTGAAGAAGCAGAAGCCGTGTGATACCGTGCAGACATTGCGTGAAGAGTTTGAAAATAAAAGTTCAGAAACACTGAAATAATTCGTAAGGACATGTATGAATGAAAACGTACCGAGTGTACAAAATGCAAATGGAAACAACGCGAGAGTTGAAACCATTGCGTATGACAATAATATTGTCAGACTTTTTGCCGTAGCAAGTCTGGTTTGGGGACTAGTAGGATTCCTTGTTGGAATCTTGGTTGCCATAAAGTTTTACCTGCCTGAGTTTCTAGGCGGAATAGACTTTCTATCCTTTGGTAGACTGCGTCCGCTGCACACAAACGCCGTAATATTTGCCTTTGCCGGCAACGCCATATTTTTTGGTGTCTATTACTCACTACAGCGTTTGTGTAAAGCCCGAATGTTTAGTGATCTGTTAAGCAAAATCCATTTTTATGGCTGGCAATTCATAATTGTAGTTGCCGCAATAACATTGCCGTTGGGTATTACCTCAGGTAAGGAGTATGCCGAGCTTGAGTTTCCGGTTGACATACTAATTGCACTTGTGTGGGTAGCCTTTGGCGTAAACATGATGGGAACGATTTTTAAGCGTCGTGAAAAACACATGTATGTTGCCATCTGGTTTTACATAGCTACGTTTCTAACGGTTGCGGTCTTGCACATTGTAAATTCATTCGCAATTCCCGTTTCGTTTTTGAAAAGTTATTCGATGTATGCCGGAGTACAAGATGCGTTGGTGCAATGGTGGTACGGACACAATGCCGTTGCATTTTTTCTTACCACACCGTTCCTTGGAATAATGTACTATTTCGTCCCCAAGGCAGCGGGACGTCCGGTGTACTCGTACCGACTATCCATAATTCACTTTTGGGCCTTGATATTTCTGTACATCTGGGCCGGTCCTCACCACCTTCTGTATACGGCACTGCCAGACTGGGCACAGTCATTGGGTGTAGTATTTAGCTTGATGCTTATCGCTCCATCGTGGGGTGGAATGATAAACGGCCTACTCACACTTAGAGGTGCCTGGGACAAGGTCAGAACCGATCCTGTTTTGAAATTCTTCGTGGTTGGAATAACGGCGTATGGCATGAGTACATTCGAAGGACCCATGATGTCGCTCAAAAACATCAACGCGGTAACTCACTACACAGACTACATAATTGCGCACGTGCACCTTGGGGCCTTGCTTTGGAATGGCGGCCTTGCCTTTGCCATGATGTACTACATCTTTCCGCGGATTTATAAAACCAAATTGCACTCAATATCGCTTGCAAATTGGCACTTCTGGTTGATGACCCTAGGCGTACTCATCTACGTAATTCCGTTGTATTGGGGTGGCATTATGCAATCACTCATGTGGAAAGAATTCCTACCTGATGGAACTCTCAGGTATCCAAATTTCCTCGACACTGTAACGCAAATCATCCCCATGTACATCATGCGTTCAGTTGGCGGCACCGTGTACCTCATTGGTGCCTGCGTGGGTGCATATAACTTGTGGAAAACCGCAAAAAGTGGCAAGCTGGTCCGTGACGAAGAAGCACAGGTTGTGAACATGCGTGCTATAGAAAAATCTACTGCTAAAAAAGAGCATTGGCACAGATTTATTGAGGGTAAGCCGCTCAGATTTAGCGTCTTAGTGGTGGCGGTTGTATTGATAGGGGGCATTGTGGAATATGTACCCACTGCGCTCATCAAATCGAATATTCCAACAATCTCTACGGTAACACCGTACACGCCGTTAGAGCTTGAAGGACGTGACATTTATGTGCGTGAAGGTTGCTTTACATGTCACTCACAAATGATCCGTCCATTTAGAAGTGAAACCGAACGGTACGGCGACTATTCCAAGCCGGGCGAGTTTGTGTATGATCATCCATTCCAATGGGGATCGAAGCGCACCGGACCGGACCTGCACAGAGTAGGCGGCAGATACCCCGATGCATGGCATTGGAAACACATGTTCGATCCTAGGTCAACATCTCCTAACTCAATAATGCCGGCTTACACCTGGCTATACTCAACGGATCTTGATGTCTCGCACACCGAAGGCAAGATACTCACCATGCAAAAGTTGGGAGTTCCGTACCCGGATGGCTACGCAGCCAAGGCGGTAAATGATTTGCAAATTCAATCGAAAGAAATTGCTGCAAGTCTAGCAGCAACTGGGATCAAGAATGTGGATTCGAGAAAAGAAATCGTATCGGTAATTGCTTACCTGCAAAGACTCGGTACCGACGTTAAAAAGAACCCTGATAACAAAGGAAAGGAGTAACAAAATGTATAAAAATGTTTTAGAAAATATTCCAGGCATCGAGTACTACCCAATAGTTGCATTGATATTCTTTTTTGGATTCTTTGTTGCACTGATTGTCTGGTATTTCAGAGTAGATGTTGCCAAGTTGAATAGAGAGGCAGCGCATGCGCTGTTGGATTCGCCTTCAGCACTGCATTCTTCGAACGTTTCTACAGACGTAACTAACGGAGGTCAGAATGGATAACGATAACGACCAAAAAAGAGAGTCGGGTAAGTTGATGGACCACGATGCCGATGGCATTAAGGAATTCGACAATGATCTTCCGCGTTGGTGGTTGTACGGTTTCTACTTCACCATTTTCTGCAGTGTTGTTTACATGTTTTACTACCATGTGTACTCAGGAAGCGACTGGAACATCCTGTGGTATAACTCCCGCGGACAGGTGCAGGAGTACACGGCCGAAGTTGCTGAAGCAAATGCAATGCTGGCAAACGCGCCTAAAAAAGCCTCTGTGGCCGCCGTACTGCTTACTGATCAAGCTTCGTTAGAAAAGGGGAAGGAGATTTTCAATAGCACTAATTCATTGTGCTTCACATGTCACCGAGAGGATTTGGGTGGCATAATTGGACCCAACCTAACGGATGAATATTGGATGCACGGATGTTCACTCGAAGTTATTATCAAAAATATTACCTCGGGCTTTCCTGAAAAAGGAATGCTTCCGTATGGAAGCAGTAACAAACTCTCGGATACCGAACTGCTTCAAGTTGCCTCATACATTGTCTCCAAAAAGGGGAGCAATCCTCCCGATCCAAAACCAATTGATGCAGAACGAGAAGTTATTTGTAGTACAATTCAACCGCAGGCTCAGTAGTAAAAATGTCAGTAATTCAATTGGACGAAGTTGAAGATCACGAGCGTTTCCGCGCGGAGATGGCTAGTATTGCCTCCGACGGCAGACGCCGGTGGGTGTATGCGCGGCAGGTACACGGATTCTTCACTCGTTGGCGAACGGTACTGAGTTGGTTGCTTCTTGGGTTTCTGTTCTTGGCGCCACACGTAAAAATTGGTGGACATCAATTTTTGCTGTTTAATATTCTCGAACGCGAGTTTGTGTTTTTTGGAATCCCATTTTGGCCGAACGATTTCTATTTAGTTGCTGTCCTATTTCTGACGGGCATAATTACCGTTGTGCTTATCACAGCCACCGTTGGACGCATTTGGTGCGGCTGGCTTTGTCCGCAAACTGTTTTTATGGAAATGGTTTTTCGCAAAATTGAATGGTGGATAGATGGCCCACCAAAACAACAAGCACTGATGCACGCCGGTGGTTGGACGTCAACCCGCATTTGGAAAACCGCCTTGAAGATTTTTGTATTTTTTGCAATCTCATTCGCAATTGCTAACACCTTTCTTGCGTACATCATATCGAGTGACAAACTCATAGCCGATGTAACAGATGGCCCCCTTCAACATGTTGAACTGTTTGTGGCGCTTGTTACGTTTACGTTTGTGTTTTTTATGGTGTTCTACAGGTTTCGCGAACAGGCGTGTACGATAGTTTGTCCGTACGGACGCTACATGTCGGCCTTGGTTGACGAAAGCACAATTGCCATAACGTACGATTATAAACGTGGTGAAACGCGAGTAAAATGGAACCGCGATGATACAGAGTCGAAAAAAGATTCTATTGAAAAGGGGCTTCCTGTTGCCCGCGCAGAGGGTCACGGAGATTGCGTGGACTGCCATCAGTGCGTTACCGTTTGCCCAACCGGAATTGATATCAGAAACGGTATCCAACTTGAATGCGTTAGCTGCACGGCGTGTATAGATGCCTGCGACGAAGTAATGGACAAGGTTGGTCTGCCGCAAGGATTGATTAGGTACACCAGTTTGAATAACGTCGAAAACGGATCGTCTAGCATAGTCACGCCACGCATCAAGGCGTATTTCTTGATATGGTTGGCTATGATGGGGTTGGTTGTTACGTTGTTTGCATTGAGGTCGGACCTGGATGTTGTTATACTTCGGCAAGAGGGGACAACGTGGGTACAAACAGCCGATGGCACGGGCAATTTTTATCGGTTGCAGATAATTAATAAGTCTTCGAAGGATTTAGATTTCAGTATTCGCGTGCTTTCTCCTGCCGGTGTGCAGTTCAAGAATTTGGGACTCCCCAGCGTTGTAAAATCGGGCGAGGTAATGAAGGGTCGGTTCATGCTGATTGCAAAAAGCAACAGCATTGCAAAAACAGGCACGAAGGTAGAAATTGCTATTCTTCAGAAAGATGAAATTGTGAAAACTTTACTCACATCATTTGTAGCACCATGAAAAAACCATTTACATTCCATTGGGGCTGGCGCATTGCCGTAGTGTACTCAATATTCGTTATTGGTACGTTAACCATGGTTGCCATTGCATTTAATACAGAAGTGAATTTAGTTCGTGAGGACTATTACCAACACAGTCTTCAGCACAACATGCATAGTGCCGGTGCGCACCACACGCAAAACCTGCCGCCCGGATCGTGCGTTGCTACGGCAGAGGACGATGGAATTCGAATTCATATTCCGTTCACGTCGGCACAGGTTTCGAATGGAAAGGTGCAACTCTTCCGTCCCAGCACGGCCACCACGGATGTGTTCTACGATCTCAAAATTGATGACAACGGCTTTATGACGGTTTCGAAAAAAGGTCTGGCCAGTGGACTGTGGCGTGTGAAGTGTGCGTTTACTGCCAATGAAGTTTACTATGAATTCGAATCGGCAATTGTGTTGCCGTAGTTCCATGACCACCGAACTCATTGTTGCATTTGTATTTGGAGTTGCCGGCAGCCTGCACTGCGTTGCAATGTGCGGTCCAATTCTACTAGCTATGCCACGAATTGAATTCAATTTTAACACCGTCCTAAAAAAATCAGTCTACCACTTCTCGCGCATCTCCGTTTATGCATTGTTAGGGGGCTTTGTGGGACTCGGCGCATTGGTGGCCGATATTGCCGGATTTGGTCAGATAGTTTCCGTGACTGCCGGTATTCTCATGATAGTTGTGGCAAGCATTCAATTGTTTTCGCGAAGCCGAATGTTCTCGACTTCATTTTTTCAACGTGCAACCATTCCTTTCCGGGAGTACTCGATCGATTTATTAAAACGGAAATCTATGTTCGCTCACGTGGGTCTGGGTGCACTAAACGGACTGCTGCCGTGCGGATTAGTTGTTGCTGCGTTGTTCGGCGCTGCCACAATGTATGGTCCACTGAACGCTATGTATTTTATGATTGCCTTTGGCGCCGGCACCATTCCAAGTTTACTCGTCTTGCAGTTTGGCGTAGCGTTTCTACCACGTGGTGCATACGCAAAAATGAGGAAGGTTATACCCGTGGTTGCACTGTGTTTGGGCGCATTGCTCGTGGTACGAGGTATGCATCTGGGCATTCCGTATATGTCACCCAAAGCCCCTTTACAAAATAATAGCGCGGAAAGCTCGTGTGTGGATTCTGTAATTAAGACAAAATAGTCTTATATTTGTAGTCTTATCAATTCACATTTTAAATCGAAGGACAATCGCATGAAAAAAGTCACAGCATTCATCGTAATGGTTGGCTGTGTAGTTCTGTTTTCAAGTATGAGTGCGCAGGATAAAGCGGCTCAAATGAAACGCGGAGCCGTGGTTTACAATGAGTATTGTAAAACATGTCACCAGGCAAATGGCAAGGGTCTTGGAGCGGCATTCCCGCCACTAGCAAAAAGTGATTATTTGAAGTCGATGCCCAAAGCAACGATTATCAAGGAAGTGCTAATGGGAAAAACAGGCAAGGTAAAAGTGAACGGCAAGGAGTATAACGGAGTAATGGCGCCGCTGCCGGCTAAATACACAGCAGAAGATGCTGCTTCTGTGTTAACCTACGTGTACAATTCATTTGGGAATAGTGGCACTACAGTAACAGCAGCCGAAGTAAAAAAAATCGATAAAAAACGGAAATAGTGTTTCGCATGGCATTCTTATGTTTGGCCAATGAACGAAACGTTGTTTAAAAAATGTAGCAAAAGAATTTTAGGGGTCAAACACGTTGCTGAGGTGGGCGTGTATTTACCCGAAACATCGAATGTGTTAGGGTGGATTAATTCTGGATTTCGCACAACCTTGGTTGAGGCCGATCCAATAACGGCTGAGCAATGCCGCAAAGTTTTTCACAATGTTGCAATACACAACGTGGCGGTTTCGAACTACACAGGACAGCTCAAGTTGTACCGTGTAGGTGCCTCCACGTTTGCCGAGGGACTTGCCTCGTCGCCCGCGCTTGCAAATGATAAATACACCCCCGATGATGCCGACAGTTTTACGGTACCTTGTGTGACGTTCGATGCAATAGATGATGGAAGTATTGATGTACTGAGTATCGATATTGAAGGGGGCGAGTGGAATGTTTTGCAGTACATGGTAAGCAGACCTTTGGTGATTTCTGTTGAAATGGGATATAAAAAATATCGCAATCCGAATGCAAGGGAAATCACTAATTGGATGAAGCGGGAAGGGTATGGAGCGTGGTATGCAGAGGGCTCCGACGTTGTTTTTGCTAAAAAAAGTGCTGTATTACCTAACCTAATTGAAAAGTGGTCTCTAATTGGCAAGCTGATTGTGTAATTTTGTGTGGTTATCTAATCAATTTTAAAATCGAGAAATTACAATGCCGAGAGTTCAATTTAGAGTTACGTATAAAATTCAAGACGGTAAGCGACCAGAGTACATGGCTGCCATTGCTAAGGTTAAAGCGCATTACGCCAAGTCGGATGTATCGTATGCCGTGTTCGAAGCAAAAGGTAAACACAATCACTTCCAAGAAGTGTACATTTATCCGTCAACCGAATCGTATGACCTTTCCGACGATCCGGATACAAACACTGAGATCGCCCCGGTTATAGATAAAATCTATGGTCTGGCAAAAGAAGTTACGTACGACGTAGCATTCGAGACGGAGTAAACCCCTTAGTGCGAACCACTGCATCAACCTCGTGGAAGATGAGCAATCTGCAGTGGCCCTCCTTACAAGTTAGTTTGATTATTGGTCTGATTCTCAGATTGATCGCCGCCGTGTACTCGAAAGGGTATGCCATGCACGATGATCATTTTGAAGTGCTGGACGAAGGACCGTTCAATGCATGGCTGGCTTGGGATGGCGTCCACGGAGCCCCCTACGGACACAGCCTAATCTACCCCGGATTGATTCACGGTCTGCTGTGGGTGTTGAGCAGCATGGGTGTAACGGATCCGCAACAGCAAATGTTTGTTGTCAGGTTACTTCATGCAGTGTACAGCATGGTAATCATTGCAGCCGCCTACGGTATTGCAAAACAATACGGCGGTGAAAAGTCTGCCCGTGCAGCGGCGTTTATTGTTGCCGTGTTCTGGCTATTCCCGTTTATGAGCGTGCGCAACTTGATCGAGTTTGTATGCATCCCTCCGCTGATGGTTGGTTGGTATTTACAGAAAAGGGGCTCAACCCCTTCATCCCATACAACCCATTCTACCCATGCGTGGATTGCCTTATCGGGTCTGTGCTTCGCATTAGCATTTAGCTTCCGGTACCACACGGCACTTATTCCCGCCACGCTGTTCTTTGTGTATCTGTTCCGCCGCGAACATAAACGAGCGTTCACATTGTTGGGTTGGTGTCTGTTGGCAGTCGTGTTAACGCAGGGTCTGGCCGATCTGCTAACGTGGGGAATTCCGTTCCAGCCGTTGTACGAATACGTGATGGGTACGTTTGTTAGCGGAACTGAATTCGTAAATGGTCCACCGTACCAATTTGTCGCCCTTCTGGTTGGAATTCTCATTCCACCAACTTCGCTGCTCTTTTTGTACTGGCTATGGAAGTACTCTAATCGCAACGAGGTATTGGAGCTGCTGCTTCCCATTGCAGTGTTTGTTGTTGCCCATTCACTTGTCTCAAACAAACAGGAGCGGTTTATACTTCCCATTGTGCCCATCATCTTGGTATGCGTAGCAATATTTTGGGTGAGATCTGCAGAGTTAGTTAAGTCAGGATGGCCGAAAAAGCTCCGCACCGTTGCAATAGTGTGGTTTTGGGTAGGGAACTCAGCGTTGCTTGTACTGTGGACCATTACATACAGCAAACGAACACGGGTTGAGAGTTTGACCGTACTTTCAACCAAGGCCGATGTAACCGGCGTGGTGGTACTAGCAGATCCGTTTGTATTTGTGCCCAAATTTTATCTTAAGCAACAGGTTCCGATGTTCCGTGTAAACCCACGCGACAGTACAGATTGGAATGCCGTGCGGAAGGCAAACCCAAACTATGTTGTCTGCATGGACGAGCAATTTCAGAGTTCACTGTTGTTACGAACTCAGTACGAACTTCAAAAGTTTGCGGTAGCTACCGATACAATTACCGGCAGTATTATGGATGATGTTTTACACGTTACAAATCCGCGCGGCAACAAAAATCAACGCGCAATAATTTACCGTCTGAAGTAATACTCACAGCAACTCCATTCACCGTGATTCAATACACCACCAACATAGAAATCTATTCCGAGGCCGATCGTGCAAAGGTGGCTGAGTTGTACCTGGAAAGTGCCGTGGGACAGCGCATGCAACTGCCCGTTGTAAAAGAAAATTCGTTTTTGCGAACCATCGTTTTTTCGTTGCTTGGAATGGCAACAAACAAACGCACTCCCAAACAGCTTTCGCCCAACCATGTGAAATCTGTTTTGATTTTTCGGAACGATGCCATTGGCGATTACATTCTAACCACGCCACTCATTCGCTGGCTGGCTGAAAACTGTCCAAACGCAACCATAGATGTTGTCGGATCGGAACGTAACAAAACCATGCTCCTCAACGATCCGTTTGTCGCCAACGTTTATACAGCAACGCACAAGCGCGGACTCCTAGCCTCGTGGAATTCGGGATTAAACATCCCCAGTTCAAAAAAATACGATCTGGTACTCTGCCTCACACATACCGCCATGACCAAGGCTGCAATGCGCGCTGTAAAATTTGGTAAGGGGGCTATCCGGATCACACACAAACACGAAGCCCGTTATGATATTTATTCGAAAGTGTTTCAGCAACAAATAGAACATGTGGTGGCGTACACGCATTGGACCGAAACTATTGCAAATTCGGCGGCAGCAGCGCTGGGAGTTCATAGTAGAATAGCGCCGCAAGCCTACATTACGTTGGTGCCCGATGCGGTCAAGAATGTTGTTGCAAAACTTTCAGCAATGAATATCGGCTTTGATGTTCGCAATATTCACAATGCCGTAGTACCGAAAGGTATAAAAAAATCGGAGCTTCCATTTTGTGTTGGAAAAAAATATGTGGTAGTAAATGTAAGTGCGTTCGATAAGGTCAGACGTTGGGCAACGGAGCCGTGCGCGGAAACGGTACAACAATTATGCGAGAAAAATCCAGAAATTCATTTTTTCATTACCGGTGGACCGAACGACGCTGAAGTGTACAACGCTGCCGTGCAAGCCGTCAACCACCCCAACTGCAGCGTCTGGGAAGACGGCCTAATGGAGCTGGTAGCCATCGTTGCCGGCGCCACCCTGCTAATCACCCCCGACACTGCCGTAGTACACATGGCGGCCACTGCTGGAGTTCCTGTTGTAAGTTTATACCGAAAACTAATTACCATTGCGGAGTGGTTTCCGTACAACACGAAATTTAGAGCGCTATTGTCGCCCACGGAAGACACTGTGAACTGTATTCACCCAGACCTTATTGCTCAACAAGCACAACAGTTGTTATGGCCGACTCAATCATAAAGCGAATTGAAATCGGTTTCCGAAAAATGTTCAACTCATATTTCTTTCGAAATAGAGAGGCTAAGCTCGTTACCCAGCCGACCAACATTTTCGATTTGCAACGCGATGATAAGGTTCTGCTGTTGCGTCAGGACCGAATAGGCGATGCCTTAATTACCGTCCCCATTCTTCGCGCATTAAAAACCAAATATCCGTTGGTTGAGTTTCACGTGTTGTTGAGTTCAAATAATATTGGTGCGGCGCACTGTTTAGCCCCCTACATGACTCGAGTTGTGCATTTTAAAAAGGGGCTCATTGGTCTGCTCAGACTACGTGCTGTATTGCGACGGATGCATTACCAGGTAGTGGTGGATTTGATGGATAATGCAAGTTCAACTTCGGCCATGATTATTGGTGCGTCAGGGGCGGTGCATTCGGTGGGAATTGAAAAGGAAAACAGTGGGGCGTACTCCCATGTGGTACCGTTGGCAGATAAGCAGCGTGTGCATATCGTTAACAGGCTGTCGGCGCTGCTGATGCCCTTTGGAATTGATCCCAGCACAACGCAGTTGGACTTAGAATACAGACTTACCGAGGCCGATGTTGCCGGTACGAAGTCGGTGTTGAATTACACCAACACACAAAGAAATATTGGTATCAACCTTACCGGTGCAGATGCCTCGCGGACGCTAACTGAGGGTCAAGTGTCGCACGCGGCTGGTGCATACCGCGCCAGATATCCAGATTGTAAAATCTATTTGTTTGCGTCGCCCGAACACCAGAACTTCAAAAACCAAATTGCAAATTCCACCAGCACTATTGCTGTGCCTTCATCGGCATCGTTTCATGAATTTGCCTGTAGAATTTCTTTGATGGATGAAATTCTTACGCCCGATACTAGTGTGGTGCACCTGGCGGCAGCGTGGAAGATTCCATGCGTTGTGTTGTATGTGCAAATGAACCCCGAGCTGATGCCATGGTACCCGTATAACACACGTCACATTGCGTTGGTAACAACAAAAAATGCGGTGTCGGCAGTGCCCGCAACCGACATCGTGAGGGCCATTGAGACTCTCTGACAAGAAGGTACTTCTGGTGGAACTGTCCACCTCGCACGACGAAGGCATTGTCTCGTGGTACCACTCGCTACTCGCCGAAGGTGCCCAAGTACACATTGCAAGTAGCACCGAATTGTTTGCAAGAACCAATCTTGTTGGTGTTCCATTTGCCTCAGTGAATGTTACTGGCTCGTGGCTTTCTAGAATGATGTCGCTCCGAAAATTGTACCGCTACATTCGCAAAAATGAAATCGGGCATGTGGTAATCAATACCGCATCCGGCACGTTGGTTCGTGACTTTCTATGGTTCTTACCAAAACAAATATCTGTTGTGGGTGTGCTTCACCATATTGGACGCATTAATTCTAGTTGGACACAGAAACAAATTACCCAGCGTCTAAAAGCATACGCCATCATCTCGCCGCATCTACTTGAAGGAATGAAAACGTCGAGCATTCCCGTGCACGTTGTTCCGCTTACGGCGGTGCCAAATTCGAAGCGTGAATCTGAATCTGAATTTGAATCTAAATCTGAATCTGAATCACAAATCGCTCTGGTAGAAATAGTTGACGAAAAAAACATCAAGCCCGCCAAGGAGTTTTGGGTTGTCATTCCCGGAAACATAGAGGGTCTGCGCAAAGACTACTACAGTCTGCTGAACCCCAAATTCATGCAGCAGTTGCCCACTAACGTGAAATTTGTTTTTCTTGGAGATGCTAGTGGCCATCGTCCAGACCGAGTTACGTTTAAAAGGCACGCCATTAAATATGCTAAGCAATGCATTTGGTTCGACAACTACATTAGTCATGAATTGTTCCATCAATACATGCGTCAGGCCGACGTAGTTCTGCCGCTGATTCATCCGAACTGTCACGAGTACTCCGAATTCATGAGTA
Source organism: Ignavibacteria bacterium (assembly GCA_013204605.1). GTDB lineage: Bacteria > Bacteroidota > Ignavibacteria > Kapaibacteriales > Kapaibacteriaceae > JABMNI01. Next base: position 4,558 of record JABMNI010000066.1, on the reverse strand, counting down.
TAAAAAGTAGTGGAGCATTCACCATGGCTTGGACGTACAAAAAGCCCATGCTTTTGGAAAGGGGCTTTTCAGTTTTCCCTCATCTGCATTTCGGTTCGAAGTTTTATGATGTACCTGAACTGCCAAAAATCTTGAGACAGTTAGCAATTGGAGAGCTAACAATTGGTGGTGGGGAAGTGCCGTGGAATGACAAATTCCGTCAAGACTCTACGGTGCAGATAATTACGAATTCGGGAAGCCCCCTAACCAAGAATTTCTGAGATTCATACCAAGTAATTCTGAGATGCATATTTTTATTTCTTTTGGAAAACGATGACCTTCGAAAAACGGACAATTACATGTGGCGAGGTGCGCGAGCAACACGTTGAGCAAGACGTTGTAATAAACGGCTGGGTTCACTCGCGTCGGGATTATGGTGGGGTGATTTTCTTGGACATGCGCGACCGTTATGGTGTGCTGCAAGTAGTCATCGAGCAAGATTTGACGCCAGAGTTGTCGAAGCAAATCGATCCAATCCGCAACGAGTGGGTGATTTGGATAAAGGGCAAAGTGCGTCTGCGCGAAAACCCGAATCCACGCATCCCAACTGGTTTGGTAGAAGTGCTGGCTAGTGAAATTGGCGTGATTAACGAAGCGTTGGTAACGCCGTTCGAGATTGTTGATGACCTAACAGCCAACGAAGAATTACGATTGCAACATCGTTTCCTCGACCTGCGTCGTCCGAGCCTTCAACGCAACTTCCTCGTCCGCAACAAGGTCTACCAAGTAACGCACTCATTTTTCGAATGTCACGGCTTTGTAGAATTAGAAACACCGATTCTCACCAAGAGTACTCCCGAGGGTGCGCGAGATTTTCTTGTGCCTAGCCGGTTGAACAAGGGACAGTTCTACGCGTTACCGCAATCGCCTCAACTGTTCAAACAGTTGCTCATGGTAAGCGGGTTTGACAAGTACATGCAAATCGTGAAGTGTTTCCGGGATGAAGATTTGCGCAGCGACCGTCAATTGGAGTTCACCCAGGTCGACGTTGAAATGTCGTTCATCGAACAAGAAGACATTCTACAACTCACCGAACAGTACATCGCGCAAATTTGGAAGCAAGTGAACGACGTCGAAATTCCGCTGCCGTTCAAACGCATGTCGTTTGCCGACGCATTAAACACGTACGGTTCCGACAAACCGGACCTGCGTTTTGAAATGCCCCTTTCCGATACTTCCGAGTGGGCCTCGACATGCGGCTTTACGTTGTTTGCCGATGCCGTAGCAGCCAAGCACGTAGTAAAAGCATTAGTGATTCGCAAAAGCACATTCTCGCGCAAACACCTTGATGAGTTAACCGAGCACGCCAAGAAATTTGGGGCTAAGGGGCTACCCTACCTGAAAATTCAGGATGGAGAAGTTGGTGGGTCGTTTGCAAAGACGCTAACTGATGACGCAAAAGCCGCGCTAGTAAAAACATTCGAGCTCAACGAAACCGACCTCGTGCTATTCAGCACCGGAGAGTGGGAGCGTGCCTGCATAATTTTAGGAGCGTTGCGTACGGAGATTGCAAAGCGCACCGGCATCATGGAAACCGTAGAAGGCACATATTCCTTCCATTGGGTGTTAGACTTTCCGTTGCTCGAATATTCAGACGAAGATGAGCGCTACGTGGCACGTCACCACCCATTCACGAGTCCGAAGGTTGATGACATTCCACTCCTCACCACCAACCCCGCCCAGGCCCGCGCCGTTGCGCACGACCTGGTAATAAACGGCTACGAGGCTGCTGGTGGCAGCATGCGCATACATGATTCGGGTGTACAGCAACGCATGTTTGACTTGTTGGGAATGACGCCGGAAACAGCTCGTTCGAAATTCGGATTCCTATTGGATGCACTTCAGTATGGCGCACCACCCCACGGCGGAATTGCGTTTGGTCTAGACAGAATTGTCATGTTGCTCGTTGGAACCGAAAACATCCGCGACGTCATAGCCTTCCCCAAAACCACATCGGGTCTGTCGCTCATGGACAAATGCCCATCCGAAGTCTCCGAAAAACAACTCGACGAACTCGGCATAGCGGTGAAGAAGACTCAGTAAACGCAAAAGTAAGTGACCATGTAGATGGAATGGAAAGGCGAACTAGAACAAGTACTAGCAATACGGAAATTGGGAAACAGCATAATGGATCGTAGGAATTTTATTGGACTTCTAGCCGCGCCACTTTTTTTGCAGCAGTTAAAGCGCAGCAGAAAAAAGAACACGGATAAGCAGGCTACTACCAAGTTCATTTACAGTCAGGCAATGAAGCGCGCCCACAATGAACATTGGGAAAAGCTTCCCATAGGTGAGTTAATGGGCAACCTAGGCATGTTGTTGTTGGGCACCCCGTACGTTGGTGGCACACTCGAAGGCGACGGACCAGAGGTCTGCCGCATCGACCTAACCGGCCTCGACTGCGTCACATACTTCGAAAACGTCCTCTGCATGGCGCGCGTAGCAAAAAAGCACAAGCACACCATCCAAGACTTCTACAACGAAGTCATATTCACCCGGTACCGTCAAGGGGAAATTGCCGGCTACACATCGCGTCTGCACTACACCTCCGACTGGATCTCCGACAACGAAGCCAAGCACGTAGTAACCGACATCACCCCCCAGCTCGGCGGCATACCCTTCCCCAACCGCGTCAGCTTCATGTCGGCCAACCCCAAATACTACGCCCCCCTCGTATCCGATCCCGCCCTCGTCAACGAAATCATCTCCATCGAACAGCGCCTCAACTCCACTCCCCGCACCTACATCCCCAAGGATAAAATTGCCGATTGTGAGGGGGCTCTCCAGACGGGCGACATCATCGCCATTGCAACATCCAAGGCGGGTCTCGACTACGCCCACACCGGCATCATCTACAAATCCAACGACGGCATCGCCCACCTCCTCCACGCCTCCCTCACCAAGAAAAAAGTCATCCTCGACGTCTCAATTTCTGATTATGTTAAAGGCGTGAAGAGTCATACGGGTATTACGGTGGTTAGACCGGCGGAGGTGTAATAAGCTACGCGATAAGCTTCGCGAAAAGCAAGCTTCGCTTGCGATAGGCTGCGCGAAAAGCACAGCGTGTCTTTCACGTTGTACAGAAGTCTTGAACCCGATACCTATCAGCTATTCTTTCGCATTGCCTATTTATTGTCTGATAAAGTTTATCCTCCTTGCCAAACCGTGCCGGTACAATGCAGTCACACCGCGTGTGAGCAGACATTTTCTCCAGTCGCTTTCGCACCAAATCCTTGGGTTTACTTTCATCATAGACGACAATGCCAGAACCTCCCCGATCACGCACGACGGAAAGTGCCGGAATGTCTGTAGGTCCATCCCCAACATAGATGATATTCTGAAATGGGCACCATAGATCTTTCGATGCAACTCTGTCGTTAACGTGAAGTTCAGAATCTGGGAGCCAAATGCCTTTTGCTATCTCAAAAATTGCCCTGGTCTTCATTGTCTCATCCATGCAAAAGACGGGTACGCTCATTCCGACTTCTCGTTCTTGCTCAAAAACACCCCTGAATCTACATCCCCATACCTTACTTACCGAGGTTTGATTAAACTTCAATATCTCAGCAATTAACTCGGCTAGTCCGGCAGTAACTACAAAGTGATGTATTTGAATCCCGTGCCTTTTGTACTTTGCAGTTCCTTCAAGGTCTCGCATCCGAGCGAGGAGGGTACAAGCGTTGGTAAAAAGGCTAAATTCTGGGCGATGTGCAATTGTTTCAAAGTAACTCTTAGTCAGTATGATTTCACTGGCGTGCGCAAGTCTAGCAAGAGACCACATCCAAGTTGGCGCATCTGACGACAAAATTCTCTCCCACTCGTCAAACTGCCTCGCATGCTTTGTTCTGCCGTTAATAACATGTATGTCGTGCCAGAACTGGGCTTCATCGCCGCCGATTATTTTTACTGTTTGGGATGTGGAATCGTGTGGTGTTAACGTGCCATCAAAATCCCAAACGATAGCTATGTTTCGATCTTGAACATTTCCCGCATTCACTTTTCAGCGCTACCTACATTTTTTCGTTTAGTTGGTTTAGCTGATCCGTTCGAATCAACCCTTACCAAGGTGGGTACAATTACATGCTCACCCGGTATGTACCCCTTGTGTATTACTGGCTTACCACGCGATGGTACCACAGTCGCTTTGCCTTTTTTTGTTGCCATTTCATCTCTCCTTTTATTATTTATTTCCAGTAGCAAATTAAGATTTATTCTGAACAAATTTGAACATTAATGTTATTGTGTCTGACGTAGGTAGTTTTGTGACACTTAACACGAAAATATTTTTCTTATGCTCGAACTAAAACCCACCCACCGTCCAATCAAGGACTACTTCATCGAACTGGAGCAGTTCGCCCTGCATGGTCATGATAACGAAATGACGGTGCGCAATGCGTTCCAAGATTTGCTGCAAGTCTACTCTAAAAAAGTGCAGTGGCAATTCATTGAGGAATATGCCATTAAACGCAAAAGTGACCTGCCCCTGTTTGTTGATCCACTTGCAATGTTAGTCGTTATG
>JABMNI010000065.1 GCA_013204605.1 Ignavibacteria bacterium | reverse complement strand
GTACAGATTCGACACTCCATCCCAGTGCTTGGCACCAGTTTAATTTTGCCGGTTCTTATCACCACGTCACCTAGGCTCAAATTGCCCTCAATAACACCTGTACTTTTAAAGTATCCGCTGAAAAGGATTCGGCCGTTCGTGTTTGCAACAGTCTTTATTGAACCACCAGTATAAGATTCTACAATACCATCAATGCAAGCCACATTGCCCGTACCTACGGTGTATACACTGGACCCAATGACAGTCTTACCACAACTAACTTCTGCACCAAAGCCCTCTGGGACAAAACCATAAGCTGGCGTATCGAACAACAGGCTATTGTTGTCATAGGCATTATCAAATCTGCCCCATGCCCCCAAATGCAAGTATTTCTTACCACCTATCTCTGTGCCGTTTGCAAAGTCTAACTGGTCGTTGTTACCATAGATATTCTTGCCTTTTGCCGGGATGGAATTTGCTACACATCGATACGCATCTACTAAACCATATCCATTGTTATACACCCACGATCTTCGCATGGGATCTCCCTCCTGTACGGTGTATTTGTAGTCTTTATTTGGTACTTTCCTTGCGGTAAATGTGATTATGTCTCTTCCTCTACGATGTAGCTCACACCTGGTAACTGTCTTATTGGTTGTTTGAAGTTTGGAATTTGTGTATATCGGACGCGCGGCCATAAACTCTTCATTACATGCTGTACCATAAGTGTATGGATATAATTCCGACGTAACGTTTACGCCACCCGTTATATCTACCGATCTCATTAGTGCAATGATGCCATTGAGAAAGGGGATTACATAAGATTGAGCGGTTTCATGCTGTTTGTACAATTCACCGCTCCCTTCACATAGTATACTGCTCGGAACAACAACGTCAACATATTTAAAAACATCCACATGTTCAGTTCCAGGAAATCCAAGTGGAAGCCCCAGCATACGGTAACAACCATCGGCAATATCACCATTCGTACCACACGTGCCAGAGGTTTTGTACTGTATATTGGACGGTGTCTCTAATGTGGCGGGCGGATACTTCTGTTGATGCCAATAATAGTAAGGTGATGATAGGTTGGTTTTAGCTAGATCTATGCGACGACGATCGAAGGTTGTACACTCTTTCGTGATTCCGACATTTGAATTATCTCGAATCAAGATTCCATCGTTCCACACGCCAGCTTTTATCGATCTGGTATCTAACCAAGCCCCAACATCCACCCTTTTTTCAACAGGGATACAGCCCTTATATATCGTCTCATTCGACAAGCCATCGTAATACTGGAAATGACTGGCGCCGATTAAGTTTCCAGCGCCAACAGCTATATAACTAGACTGTTTTAGCTGGTGTCCCCAGTCCAGACTCGTTTGGCTGCTCACCACATGCGCAGTTTGCATCCCTATTACCGTCGGGTCAAAATCATAAAGCAAGGGGGCTTTTAGGTCACCGTCTCCCAACATATAAGAACATCCCGGAGCGACACCTATCATCCCTTTTGCATTTAGAGCTGAGGCCATGATTGAAAGGCATTGTACACCATGCCCATAATTTGACAGCCTTAAAGAATATTCAGTTCCAGTTGCAGCGCCGAGTTCCTGCACCCATGTTTGAGTAGATGCGTCGAACTTTTCGAAAACCAGAATGTTTCCATTAGGGCCGCTGTTTTGCAATGCGTCGTCGAGAATCGCAAACGAACCATCTGATTGCTTTTGTCGAATTTTCATTACAAGATCCCCTCTGCCGCTACCCGTTTCACCGTTGGAAGGATTTAATCCAATTCCAGTTGTTATCCCATACGGAATGATTGTTCCGTTACTCGAAGGGCCCCACCATTGATCTTGGAGTAATACACGAACGTCACTACTTCCCATCGTTATTTCCCATGCCATCGGAATCCTTGCTGCATACAAGCCCCATTGCTGCCCCGCCCTGTGATATTGCGGAATTTTTTGTTCAGCAGATCCATCATCAGCTTCGGCGACCCTTTGCCAAACCCGAACATTCTCGGTGTTCAGCGGCGCTGTTGGTAATTGCCCTGTTTGCATGCTCGGCTCTGCTCGCCAAGGTTGGGCGTTTGCTTCGTTAATCCAAACAGTTGATGTCCAGATTATAAACCCAAAGGTGATCCACAAACTTCGAGAGATGACTCTCGATGACTCTCGATGACTCTCGATGACAAACATATTGGCTAAATTATTCATTACCATCTCCTTTTCGCAAAAGTTGTACACAGGACGCCGGAGACTACAACATGCAACTTTGGCATTGGTTACATTGTTCTTAATTATAAGTGATTGTTTGATTTGACGCTGGAAGCAACAGTTAATGGAAACTTGAAAATTTATCGGTTTGTTGTGTCACAGTTTTACTGTTACCGCACACTGGGTATACATGACAATACCATGGACCCTACCCGAGATTATTGCGTTTCACCGGATGAGCAAGTTGTGCGCTTCTGAGTTTATTAAGGCAGTGAATGGCAGCGCTGGTTATACCGATGCTGTGCAACGAATTGGCGTGATTGAATTTGATGCGTTGCAGGTTGCAACGGAACTGGTGGTTGGATTGGAGCGCGATGGTTTTCAGTGTACTACGTATTGGGATGCCGCTTATCCTGAACGATTGAGAATACTGGATCAGCCCCCTCCAATTTTATACCATGTGGGACCGCTACCACATTCTGCCCTACCCTCTGTGGCGGTGGTGGGTACCAGAAGGTGTACCATTCAGTACGGGAAGCCCGCAACGGAAATGCTGGTGCGTGAATGGGTGAACAAAGGAATTGTGATTGTGAGTGGGTTGGCAAATGGGATTGATATAATTGCGCATGAGACCTGTGTGCAAAGTGGCGGATGTACGGTGGCCGTGATTGCGAGTGGTCTGAAGCGGGTGACGCCACTGGCGGCACAAAAAATGATTGAACGGTTGTTGAAGATTGGTGGCTGCGTGGTGACGGAATATGCGCCGATGCTGGCGGCTATTCCACCAAATTTTCCGGCGCGCAACAGAATTATAAGTGGTCTGAGCGATGCGGTGGTAGTGGTGGAAAGCAACGTAAAGGGCGGCGCGCTAATTACGGCAGATTTCGCGATCAAGCAGGGCAAGCCGTTGTATGCGTTGCCTGGACCCATCCTTTCCGTGCGGAGTGCCGGCACAAATAATTTGATTAAAAGGGGCTTGGCAGAACTCCTGCAGGGAGCTGAAGATATTTACGCATCGTTGGATTTAGACACTGAAATGCCGCCGAGTAAGGTTGCCGAAGACAAGTTGATTAATTGGCCACAGAACGGTGCAAATTTCTCGCTCGATGAATTGGCGGAATACTGGGTGTGCAGTGTTTCAGAAGCGCTCGGCAAGTTGTTACAGTTCGAGTTCAGCGGCGCCGTAAAACAGCTTCCCGGAAAACGATTCGAATCAGTCCGATAACACGCCGTAATATTGTGGCAATGGGCATTACCTCAAGAAAAGAAGAACACGTACAACTTGTGACTGAACAAGATGTGAATTTTAAGAACCGCACCGCCGGTTTTGAAGATTACATGTTCAAGTATGATGCGCTGCCCGAAATGGACTTTCAGGAGGTGGATCCGTCGGCAATGTTCCTCGGACACCGTCTGGCTTCGCCATTAATTATTACGGGAATGACAGGGGGCTATCCAAATGCCGAACAGATAAATGCAGGTCTGGCTGAGGCGTGTGAGCTGGTGGGAGTTGCATTTGGATTAGGTTCCGTTCGGGCGGGAATTGAAAAACCTGAGCTGAGGAGCACCTATTCGGCTGCTAGGTCGGCCGCGCCCACTATTCCCATTATTGCAAACCTTGGCGGCGCTCAAGTAGCGGAATGGAACGTGAGCGGTAGTCTGTTAGAAAACTGTCTGACGGCACTTGATTTCACCAAGGCAAATGCGTTGGCCGTGCATGTTAACCCGTTACAAGAACTACTTCAGCCCGAAGGTGAACCTCGGTTTAAAGGTGTGCTGTCGGGAATTGAATTCCTAGTACATCAACTCCCTGTTCCGATAATTGTAAAAGAAGTTGGCGCTGGAATCTCGGGCGCGGTTGCGCACCGACTCGCACAAACTGGCGTTACAATTATTGACGTGGCAGGTGCCGGTGGTACCTCGTGGGCCGGCGTTGAAATTTTGAGGCAAGACGGCCAGACTTCTTTAATGGAGTTTTGGGATACTGGAATTCGTACCACAGACTGTCTACTTGAATGCCGCGGCGTTGTGCCAACACTTATTGCTTCGGGTGGCGTACGCTCAGGCACCGATGCAGCAAAAGCAATTGCACTTGGCGCTAACATTGCCGGTGCGGCTCGCCCCTTTCTTAAAGCGTATATAGATGGCAGCGTGAATGGTAGTGTTGATGGCGGCGTGGCCGCAGTTGAGCAAATTTTATTGAAGTGGGATTTAGACATCCGACGCTGGATGTTCCTCACCGGATCGGCAACATTGGAGGCACTTGCTAACAGCTTACGCAAATCAGATTAATCAGGCTATTTCTACGGCACTGCAACCGTACGGTGCCCCGGCAAGTTTGTACCATCCCGTGAGCTACCTTTTTGAAGGTGGCGGTAAACGTGTGCGCGGCATCATGGTGGGTCTGTCGTGCCAAGCCGTCGGAGGTGATCCGCAGGATGTACTTCCGGCCGCCGTGGCGGTGGAATTGCTCCACGGCTTCACGCTCATCCACGACGACATAATGGACAGCTCCCCTATCCGCCGCGGACGCCCCACGGTACACATGAAGTGGTCCGAGAACGTTGCCATTCTTTCCGGCGATGTAATGATGGGAATCGCCATCACTGAACTCCACTCGTGCTGTCACATTTCAACGGATCCGTTGGCAGTGATAAAGGAGCTTGGTAAGGGGCTTATCGAGGTGTGCGAGGGTCAGGCGCTCGACATGGAGTTGGCAATCCAGCCCGACGTTAGTGTTACCCAATATTTCAACATGATCGAAAAGAAAACCGCTCGACTTCTCGAAACTGCATGTGCAATTGGAGGAATGTTGGGCAATGGAAGTGCTGCTGAACTCAATGCGCTTACGTTGTTTGGTAGGTCAGTTGGAATTGCATTTCAGGTGCAAGATGATGTGCTGGACTTGATTGGCGCACCAGACTTTGGAAAGAAACTGGGTGGCGATATTGAAGAAGGAAAACGCACCTGGATGATGCTGGAGGCGAAACGCAGACTTGCGGATAATCAGCTTGTGAAGTCATTTTTTGACGATAACGGTCTTGGGTCGGACGATGTACCGGAAATGATTCAACTACTCCACACAAATGGAATACTGGACGAGGCCCAGCAAATTGTTCGCAACCATACGCAGACGGCGTATTTGCAACTTGATGTTCTCCCTTCTAACCAAGGTAGTAGGTTGCTACGCGAGCTGGCCGAGACTTTAATTACGAGAACCATTTAACAATGATAACGAGAACCATCTAACATGAAGGCATTGGTTGCCGGTGCAGGCAAGAGCGGAATTTCGGCGGCGAAATTGGCAACAACACTGTATGATGAGGTTGTGGTTGTAGATGATAGAACTGCCGACGCATTAGGCTCGCAGGCAGAAGTGTTGCGTGAGATAGGTGTAGAACTTCGAAGTGATACGTACAACATTCCGAATGATGTGGATATCATTATTGTTTCGCCTGGGGTGCCCCCTTCAAATAGAATTCGGAAACACGCAGTTGAGAATGGCATTGAAATTATTGGTGAACTAGAATTCGGTTGGCGTCAGTTGAAGAATCCGTTCATCGCCATCACGGGTACCAACGGAAAAACCACAACCACGGCGCTGACTACATACATTTTACAACAGGCCGGAAAAAAAGCAGTGTCTGCGGGAAACATCGGAACAACAGTCACATCGCTCGTTGGCAACCTAGATAACGATGTAATTGTTGTAGCCGAAGTCAGTTCATATCAATTGGATACGACGGTGAATTTTGCGCCCCATGTTGCCGTGATATTAAATATTACACCGGACCATCTTTCGTACCATGAGACATATGAACACTATGTGCATACTAAGTGGAAAATCTTCGCGAATCAAACAGCAAATGATGTTGTAATTTTGAATGCTGATGATTCGAATGTAGCAAGCGGAGCATTGGCAGCTCGAAGTAACGTGGCTTTTATTAGCGTTCAAAAAGAAGTTAATGGAGCATTCATCCGGGGGGATGAATTAGTTATCAGGGCGATGCAGCACAAAGAGGATTTTTATATGCCTATTAAGAAGCTTGGCTTGCCTGGAGTACACAACATGTATAACTCCATGGCATCCACCCTTGCAGCTCGAGCCTTTGAGGTTGGAAATGCAAGTATTCGCGACTCACTCACTTCCTTTAGTGGTGTGGAGCATCGGCTAGAAACAGTTCGCGTCCTGCGAACAGTGAAATATGTAAACGATTCCAAAGCAACGAACATCAATGCCGCTTGGTATGCATTGTCGAGCTTTGACCGACCGCTAGTTTGGATTGCGGGCGGAAGGGGCGACAACAATGATTACTCTGTGCTGGATGACCTTGTTGCCACGAATGTTCACGCTATTGTGTGCATTGGCGAGGACACCGAACCGATCTTCAACCACTGGTGTACACAGAAGCGTTGCGTTAAGGCCTTAACAATGGCCGATGCCGTGCGGATGGCATCGGAACTGGCCGATCCTGAAGATGTGGTGTTGTTCAGTCCGGCGTGCAAAAGCTTCGACATGTACACGGATTTTGAAGAGCGCGGCAGAGACTTTAAAACGTTAGTAAACGAGCTTAAATAAGTCAGTATGGAACCCATAATCGAAGTTGAAGACTTGCATAAAATTTATGGGGATGTTCATGCTGTGAAGGGGCTCAGCTTTACTGTTGAGCGAGGTGATGTGTACGGTTTTCTCGGACCCAATGGCGCGGGCAAGAGCACTACTATCCGAATTTTGTTGACGTTGATTAAACCCACTTCCGGAACTGTGCGCATATTTGGGAAGCCCCTTTCCCAAAACAGACAACACATTCTGTCGAGAATTGGCGCTATAGTAGAGCGTCCAGATTTCTACAATTATTTATCTGCGGAGCGAAATCTTCAAATTCTTGGCATGTTGAGTGGCACGAATGTGTCGAAGGCAAAGCTCATGCGCACGTTGGCAATTGTGGGACTTGAAGATAGGGCGAAGAGTAAGGTAAAGACGTTTTCACACGGAATGAAACAACGTTTAGGAATTGCGCAAGCGCTTATACACAATCCGGATTTGATTATCCTTGATGAACCCTCAACTGGGCTTGATCCTCAGGGTATGGTAGATTTACGAAACCTGATTCTGGAACTTTCGGCTGATCACAAGAAAACGATCTTTCTATCCTCGCATATCCTTCCTGAGGTTGAGCTGACTGCCAGTAAGATGGTTATCATCAACAAGGGAACCGCCATGGTAGAAGGTTCAGTGCGTGAACTAATCAGCGAGGGAAAGTTGAGAGTGACGTTCGAAGTTGATAGTGCGGAAAAAGCTGCGTCGGTCATTTCGTCAAGCGCCTTTGCGGATAGACTGACATCAATCGACGAAAACTCCGTTTTTCTCAAGTTGTCGAGAAGTGAGACTTCGGCAGTAACGCAACTATTAGTACAAAACGAGGTAAGCGTTGAGGCTGTGATTCCGGTACGATCTTTAGAAGACTACTTCATTTCCATAACACAAGGAACTAAGTAGTGCTTACCGTTCTACAAACTGAGTTGATTCGCGTCTTTTCCAAATGGAGAACCTACATAGGTTTTATTGCCATTGGGGTGCTCATTCCGATCATTATTTTTGCGATGAAGGCGGAAGGCAATTCCTACCTTGGGTTTGCCACGCAATCATTACAACAAGTTTTTACGTTCACCGGTAACCTGATGAATGGGTACACGGTGGCATATATAATACTGGGATCATTGCTGGTACACATTCCACTGTTGGTGACCCTAGTAGCCGGTGACATTTTAGCGGGCGAAGCTACGGCAGGCACGTATAGGCTACTGTTTACGAAGCCCGTTAGTCGCACTAAGATTGTTGTGGCAAAATTCATTACCGCTCAAATTTGTTCAGCACTCCTTGTACTCTTTTTGGCAGTGTTGAGTTTAGGCCTTGGAACACTGGTACTGGGGGTTGGCGAGGTTGTTGTGATTAGATCTGAGATTACCATTATTGCTCAGAATGATGCACTATGGAGATTTTTCTTGGCGTATGGATTTGCTGTACTATCCATGGGCACCATTACTACAATCGCGTTTTTCTTCTCAGCGCTTGTTGAGAATGCCATTGGGCCGATTATGACCACCATGGCTATCATTATCGTGATGAACATTATTAGTGCAATCGATATTCCATTGTTCGAAGTAGTGCGCCAATACTTCTTTACTACCAACATGAATGCTGGACGTTACTTTTTTGACAATCCAGTTGATACTCAGTTTGTAGTTAAAAACGCTTTGATATTACTAGGTCACATTGCTGTGTTGTTCACGGCAACGCTGTACATTATGAACAAGAAAGATATACTTACGTGAGCATCCTTCGATTTTCTGTTTGGGCTATAGTACTACTTGTTTCAAACGACCTATGCGCCTCTGATGCTTCGGTTCTGCTTGAACAGCTAAAAATGAAAATGAAGGGGGCTTCATCGTATTCGGCATCGATGATAATCACGGTTGATATTCCGTTTTTGACGGCACCACGTGCAAATGCAAATATTTGGTTTAAGGCTCCAGATAAATCGCACATAGAATCGCCGGGGTTTGCGCTAATTCCTAAGCAGGGCGCCGACATGAGTTTTGTGCGTTTGTTAAGCGAGCCCATTGTGACCGTCGATGCTGGGTACGAAGACTTTGCAGGAAGAACGCTGCGTAGAATAAAGATCCTCCCCGTATCCGAGAAGTCTCAAATTGCCGTGGCTACCGTGCTTATCGATACGGTACGCATGTTACCTATCAAAGTAATTTCAACGGCCAAGACTGGCGGCACCATTGTTGCGGAACTTGTGTATGATGACGCAAAAGCTGCGGTGTTTTGTTTGCCCTCGTACGTTAAACTAGCGCTAGACATTGCAAAGTTCGATATTCCAAAAACCATGACGGGTGACTTTGAAACGAAGAAAGAAACGCCCGGAAAAAGTAGGAAAGACCGCACTAAGGCGTTTGTAGAGATCGTATACCACAACTACGATATCAATATTGCTATTCCTGACTCCGTTTTCGATTAGTTCTTACGGGTTAAGAACAATTCCCACGGGGCAGTGGTCACTGCCCATTACGTCGTTTGAAATCCAGGCATTCTTTAATGCCGGACGCAATTCCTTGGTTATCCAATGGTAGTCGATCCGCCAACCAACATTTCTCTCGCGGCCTTTTGTAAAGTAGTCCCAGTACGAATACTGGTCTGGTTCATCGGGATGGAATTCTCTGAAGGTATCAAGCCATCCTTTTTCCACGAGCCAGTCCAATTTTACTCGCTCCTCGGGGAGGAATCCAGTTGTCTTTGAGTTTTCTTTGGGTCTAGCTAGGTCCATCTCATGATGTGCAATGTTGTAATCTCCACACACCACAATTTGACGTCCTTCGGCTCGCTGCTTTTCGCAACGTTCAAACAATGCGTCGTAAAATTTCAGTTTGTATGGCACCCGAACATTTCCGGAAGAGCCGTTCGGAAAATACACGCCGTATAAAATGAACGACCCATAATCGATTTCAAGGATCCTTCCCTCTTCATCGATTTCTTCAACTCCAATTTTATCGTTTACATTGTCGGGCTTAATCTTCGTTAAAACCCCAACTCCAGAATACCCTTTTTTGCGAGAACACGAATGCCAAAAAGTATGATACCCCTTTAGGTTTTTTAGCTCATCGGGGATTTGGTCCACATCGGCCTTGGTTTCCTGCAAACACACCACATCCGGCTTTGCTTCGGCAATCCACTCCAAAAAATCCTTCTTCATTATGGCTCGAATGCCATTCACATTGAACGAGAATATTTTCATACTGCTAACAACTCCGTCATTGTAAACACCGATTTCATCGAAAGTCCGGCGGCTTCCATTTTTTGTTTCCCACCTTGCTCACGGTCAATCACACAAACGGTAGTAAGAATATCTGCCCCAAAACTTTTCAAATCGGCAGCACTCAAAATCACCTGACCTCCGCTGGTAATTACGTCCTCGATTATCACAATTTTTTTACCTGCAACATCGGGTCCCTCCGCCAGCTTACACGTGCCGTACTTCTTGGCTTCCTTCCGTACAAACACGGCTGGAATCCCCGTTCGTAGTGACAGTGCAGTGGCAATAGCAATTCCACCCATCTCCAAACCGGCCAAAAACTCCGTTTCATCGGGCAATAAATCCGCCATCATATCAACCACACCCGCCAGTAAAAGCGGGTCGGATTCAAACTGATATTTGTCGAAATACTGCGTGCTGGTTATCCCACTTCGCAGTGTAAACTCGCCCGTTAAATGCGAAACGTCGAATACTTTTTTTGCTATATCGGCTCTGGTCATAAAAATAAATGTTGCGTAATTTTAAGTGAAACAATTCTCAGATACGTAATTTACAGAATGAACATATTAACACTCGCCATCGTTTCGCTTTTTACAATTACTACAATTGGCTGTTCTTGCGCAGATAGTTGCGTTAAGGGGCTTACCAAGGATAACTACTCTATTACCATAACCAAGGGCGCGTGCTTTGGACAGTGTCCGGTGTTTACCGGTACAATTTATGGCGATGGTAAGGTTGTGTTTGAAGGCGTTAAAAACGTAGAACACGAAGGAACGTTCGACGGTACCATTTCAACCGAAGATCTTTGCGCGTTGGTTGAGCAGGTGAAGAATAACGGACTCGACACATTCCAAAAAGAATTCATCGATAACGTCCCCGATGCCCCCTTAACCGTAATCTCAATTCAAAACGGAACTAAGCGCAACACCATACAATGGAAAATTGGAACGCCAGCCCAAGTGAAAAAACTACTGGAATTGTTGATGAGCTCAACGCTCGACAACAAATCACTTATCGCCCGCTAACGCCCGCGGCTACAAACGCCAGCACAATTAAAAAACTCAGTTCAACGTACACCGCCGCTGTTGAAGCCAACACGGCATTGAGTTCTTTTCCGTTGCGTTTAAAAATTAGAACAACCTGCATAACCGCTAACGGAAGTGCAATGAGCGGCAGGTACATCCACGCGCCATACCCCGCCGAAAACAACAGCGGGCAGGCAAACACGGCACCTATCATGCTAATCGCGTAGCCGAACTTTGCATTGTGCGGACCCAAACGAACAGCAATGGTGTGCTTATTACTAGCCGCATCGGTGTACACGTCTCGAATGTTATTGACAGCTAAGATATTCGCGGCCATCAAACCGGATGGAATGGCAAGATAAAACTGCTCCCACGCAATTGTCTGTTCATGCACATACACAGTTCCACCAACCGCTACCACGCCAAAAAAAACAAACGCTGCCACCTCGCCCAGTCCGTGATACGCCAGCGGGTAAGGTCCGCCGGTATACAACCACGACATCAACAAACACCCCACGCCAATAGCCAGCACCACCACTCCCGCTTTAAGTACCAGCGGCATGCCCAACACAAATGCAACGAGTATCACGCCCCACGAAGCCCGTTTCATTGAAAGGGGCTTAATCAGACCCGCACTAACAGCGCGCTGCGGACCCACCCTGAGCTTGTCGGCGCCACGATTAAAATCTTCGAGTTCATTAATAAAATTCGATGCCACTTGAATGAGCACGGCACACACAACCGTAAAGGGAACGTAGAACCAATCGATGGTTCCCCTGTTCCACACGTAGGCAGTTCCCACAAGTACGGGCGCTATGCTAGCAACTAGGGTTTTGGGTCGGACGGCTTGAATCCAAATTGACATTACTACGCTACCGTTCCAATATACAGGAAGGCAATTCCGCCTGTCAGCTCTCGATATTTAACCAATGAAAACTGACCAGTCGAGCGCATCAAATCAAGAAAGTCCTCGCGGCATGGAAACGAAGCCGCAGTTTCTGGGAGATACTCATACGCTCGGCGGTTTCCGGTTAACAGTCCTCCCACTAACGGGATAACTTTTCTGCTAAAAAGTCTGTACGATGCCCCAAGCAATCCATTGGGCTGTCCGAACTCCAATATCACAACCTTCCCACCAGGTTTCACTACACGTGCTAATTCTGAGATTGCCAGTGCTTTGTCATCTACGTTTCTAATGCCAAAGGCAATACTGGAAATATCAAATTCAGCATTGCTGTATGGCAACTTCATCACGTCGGCCAACTCGAACGCAACGGAAAACCCCTTTTTAAAAGCCTTATCGGGTGCGGTAGACAACATTTCGGCGTTGAAATCTGTGCCCACCACTCTTCCTGTTGGACCTACTTTTTGGGCGAAACTAATGGCCAGATCGCCGGTTCCGGTGGCGCAGTCTAGCACGCTCGACCCAGCAATGGCGCCACTTTCCTTTACCGTAATACTGCGCCAAATGTGATGAACTCCTAAAGAGAGTACGGAATTTGTAACATCATATCTGGGGGCTATGTCTGTGAACATAGCATGGATTTCTTCACTCATAAGTACTACAAAACTAGCGTTCAGCGAGTTAGTGACAGTAATGGTCATAATAATCAGCTAGTTAGCCGTAATTTGTGGTGATTTGGTGTTCGGCAGAGTTAATTATTTGTTCTTACTTGAGATTTGGGATATGAAAACATTTGTGACATTTGTTTGCACACTTGTGTGCTGCACGAGTTTGATAGCACAGTTAACACCGGAAATGGAACACGAGTCCATTCAAAAGCGATTTGATGACTTCAATAGTCGCAGAACTCCGAAAGGCGTGGTGTTGGAGCCTAACGTTAGGAGCAAGGCTATCGATGCTGTGCGCAGAATGGAAAACCGAAAGACAGCTGAATCTGTGCTGGCCGAAGCCCCAACGTGGACATTGGTTGGACCGAAGTCGACGGCGGGTAGAGTAAAAGCAATTTTGTTCCACCCAACCTTGCCAGGTGTAGTTTACATAGCAACTGCTGCGGGCGGCATATGGAAGTCTACTGATCTCGGATTGAATTGGGTACCTAAATCAGATTTTGCTAATGCGATTTCGCATGGAGCGTTGTGCTTCGACCCCACTGATCCTTCCATTATTTATGCCGGAACAGGAGAACAAGTTCAGAATGCAAACACCTATTTAGGTGCTGGGTTATTGCGTTCAACAGATGATGGTGAAACTTGGGATGTACTTGAACTAACACAGGTAGGTTCGTTTTCACGGATTTATGCGCACCCTAAGAATCGCGACTTATTAATGGCATCGTGCATGAATAGTAACGGTGGTGTGTATAAGAGCCTAGACAGAGGTGCAACGTGGACGCAAATGCGAGCAGGCCAGATGTACGACATGACGATCAACCCTGAAGATGTGGATGAGTGGTTTGTGAGTGAGCCGGGAACAGGAATTTGGCGCACATCTGATGGCGGAGCTACTTGGGCTAATACCATAAATGGAATAGTGGGAACTCTTGGCAGAATTTCAGTACAACAAAGTGCTACCAATCCAAATGTCTTGTATGCCCTTGCTAGTGTTAACAACCTTGCGGTGATTTATAAATCTGTAAATCACGGTGCATTGTGGACACCCACATTTAACGATGCAACTGGTGGATGTTTTTTTGCGGGCTCGTGCGACGCTTCAGGAAGCCAAGCTTTCTATGATAATTACGTAACAGTGAGTCCAACTGATGAAAATGTTTGTTTTGTTGCCGGTATTGATATTTGGCGTACAACAAATGGCGGTGGACAATGGACAAATACCACTGCCGGATATAACGACGGCAACGGCGCCAACCTTGTCCACGTAGATCAACACTGTCTTGCATTCTATCCTCATACTCCTAAAACGGTATTCGCCGGAAACGATGGCGGAGTAGTAACATCGACTGACTTTGGTGAAAAATGGGCATTGCGTAATAATGGACTCGCGATTACTCAATTCTACTCGTTTGATACCGACCCAACTGATCGTGATAAAAGTTATGGCGGTACGCAGGATAATGGAACCCTAGGAAGTCTGCGCGGAATTGAATGGGATACCATTGCTGGTGGAGATGGTATGGTAACGGTAGTGAATCAGAAGAATCCGAAAATTGTGTACGGTAATCAGCCAAACGGTAGGATGTTTCGTATAAATTATGCGAAGAATCAATTTCAGTTTATCATGAGTGGTATTGATCAAAATGAGTCTGCATTGTGGGCCGCCCCATTAACAATAAGTCCGGAGGATGATCAAATGCTATACCATGGCCGACGCAGAGTTTGGAGATCATTTGATGGGGGCGACTTTTGGGATTTCGCGTCACCACTTTTTACAAATAGTGTTTCGGCCATAAAGGCCTCCCCAGCTAACTCCGAAGTTGTTTGGGCCGGCTCGAACTCCGGCGAACTCATGGTGTCGGAGGATTTAGGTTTCGAATGGAAAAAACTTGCAAGGACAGAACTTTCAAATAACTACATTTCTGATATCGAGTGTTCCCACTCAAACAGCAGTGTGGCTTGGGTTTCGTATTCCACATATGGATCGCACAACCTTTGGAAAACTACCGACGTGGGTAAGACCTGGACTTCGTTGTGGAACGGAATGCCCGATATTCCCGTGAATGATATTGAGGTTCACCCAGCCGACGACAACATAATATTCATTGCTACCGATGCTGGAGTTTTTGCAACCTATGACGGTGGTAAAAATTGGCTTCCTTATGGAAAGGGGCTTCCCCGTAGCCCTGTAATGAGTATGAAGTTGAACACAAACTTTGGATATATTCGGGTGGTTACCCACGGTCGTAGCGGCTGGGAAGCCCCCTTAATAACAACCTTGCCATCGTCACCCGTTATCACTTCACCGCACGGTGGCGACATTTATTACGGTTCACTGCACACCACCATTTCGTGGAGTGGATTTACGGCGCCGGTTACGGTTGAATACAGCGTGAACAATGGTCAAAAGTGGGATGTGATTGCGACAGATGTTGTTGGCTCGGCGTTGCAGTGGAAGGTAGTAAACTGGCCAACTGTTAACGGCCGCATTAGAATAACATCGCAAACCAAACCGGAGCAATCTGAGGTAAGTAATTCGTTTAGCATTTTCATTCTGGATAAGGGTGGCATAACGCAAAAAACTGCAGTCAATTGGGTGCCGTATGGTCTGGCGTGGGACGGTGCAAATGGACTATGGAGTACCAGCTTTTACGAGCGTAAAATTTATAAAATCGATGCTACAACTCTTCGCGTTTTGAAGGTAGTGGATATGCCAGCTTCGGTTGGTGATTCGTTGTTCACAGATATCACGATGGACAGATCGACAGGAACGTTGTATCTGCATAGGTTAAATGGCAGTACGGCTGTTGGCGCTGTAGTGATTGCAGTTGATACCAATGGGAACCTTGTTAAAGTGATGACTTCTCAGGCTCGCAACTATGCCACGGGTATTGAGTTTGTAGATGGCAAGTTGGTATTGGGCGAACGCGATGGATTGCAAAAGATGTATGTAATGAATTTAGACGGTTCACTCGTTTCTGAGGCACCCAACCCGTACAAATACAATTATGGTCCGCGGTGCTTAGCGTATGATGATAACAATACGTTGTTTCAAACTTGCACATTCTTCCCTACTGCAGGTGGATCACTTACGGAGTGTTACTTGATTACAATCGACAAGAATGATTTGTCGAAAGAAACCGGACGGTTGGCGTTGAACGGACCCAGTGGATTAATCAATGCACGTGCAGTTGAGTATGACCGTGCCGATAGAAACTTTTGGATTGGCGACTTTGGTGGGAATATTTATAAGATAGCCGGGTTCTACTATGTTGCTCCTCCTGTTACCGGGATAGACGAACAGAAATATACTTCTGCCAATATTACCGTTGCTCCAAATCCCACAGTAGGCAGTACGTTGATTGGTGTAGCCGCTGTGAATTATGACCGACGTATTGAGTTAACTGTAGCAGATATGTTAGGTCGGCCAGTTACTACCTTGTACAAAGGAACACAAGTTTCGGGTCAAGACATTGCACTCCGCTGGGATGGTTCACTTCACGGGGCAGGAACATATACTGTGGTAGCCACCAGTAACGGCACGGTATTACATTCAGCAACTGTTGCAGTAGTGCGGTAATATATAAATGGCACATATACTAGTAGCAATAGTTACGATGGGATTCATTTGGTTTGCATGGATAAATTTTAGGTTGCTAGGTAGGGTGCGAGCGTCAGACGCACATTTGACTGATGAAGAAAAGGCCATTATGCAGTCCAGATATATGACAAGAATCATATTGTGTTTAGTTAGCCTGGCAGCCATACCTTTCATTTTTGGTTACTTGACAGAAATGAGCCTATAACCGAATTGACATTAATAATTTTTGAAAGTTAGCGACCGATTGTATGTATGAAATAGAGAAATTGCCGGAGCCAAAAAAAAGCTATAGCGAAGAAACCGGCGACACTTCCGACAGAAAGTTCCTTGAAGGACCTCATAGTAGATTCCGTGAATTTAAATTCGTGGTTAGGGTTGTGATGGAGTTCATAAGAGGATTTAGAGTTTTACATTTCGTAGGACCATGCATTACCGTTTTTGGTTCAGCCCGTTTCAGTGATGACCACAAATACTACAAGTTGGCAACTGAAATGGGTGCTGCCTTAGGCGATATGGGGTTTACGGTGATGACCGGCGGCGGTCCGGGCATTATGGAGGCTGCCAATAAAGGTGCGAAATCTGTAGGCGCAACCAGCATTGGCTGCAACGTTGCGCTACCTTTCGAGCAACTACCAAATCCGTATTTAGATGTAATGATCGAGTTCGAACATTTCTTTGTGCGAAAAGTAATGTTGGTGAAATACTCCATGGGATTTGTTGTTATGCCCGGTGGTTTTGGAACTTTGGATGAATTATTCGAAGCCGTTACGCTTATGCAGACCGGGAAAATCATGAATTTCCCAGTGGTGGTATTGGGAAAAGAATACTACTCAAAAATGAAGGCGATGGCCGATAGTATGGTTGACGAAGGCACGATTTCTCCGGAGGATCCACATAGGTTTTTAATAACAGACTCAATTGAAGAGGCTTGTGATTATCTACGTAAAAACGTTGTGAAGCGATTTGGTTTGAAACAACAATTGTTCATTCCAAAATGAAATCTGCCTGCGTGTATTGCGGCTCATCCGCAGGAACGTCACAATCAATTATCCGCGAAGCCACGCGCCTCGGCGAGCTATTAGCGGCAAACAATATCAGGTTAGTTTACGGAGGGGGCTCTGCAGGACTCATGGGAATGGTGGCCCGTGCAGTGTTAGCGAACGGTGGGAATGTTGTGGGAATCATCCCAACTTTTCTTCATAAAAAAGAAGTCGCATTAATTGAATGCACTGAGCTTATTGAGGTTTCTAGTATGCACGCTAGGAAGACGCTCATGATTGATGAGTCTGACGCACTGATTGCGCTGCCCGGCGGTCTAGGTACGATGGACGAGCTCTTCGAAGCACTCACCTGGCTGCAACTTGGTTTGCATAGCCTTCCCATTTATCTGGTGAATGTGGATGGTTTTTACAACGCATTGCTTGAGTTGCTCTTCAACATGAAAACTCAGGGGTTTGTTAGTCAACAAACATTCGAGTTACTCTGCGTTGTAGAAACTGTGAGCGACATTCCGGGACTTTAGGCACGGAATTTTCTTCTGTGTATGCCCATTTTATGTTCCTCAAGTTCTTCAAATCCGCATTATTTGCCTATGTGACTCCGTTGATTCGCACGGGTAGGGTGCGTCCGCTAACAGATGATGATCGGGTTGAAGTACCAACAGAGTTGAATCCGCGCGGGGCATCGGAAAAATTTTCAGAGATTCCAACAGATAAATTTTACGCCTTTGTTCTACAAGCGTTCTTTGCTGTTGGACGTCCGGCGCGTTTGGTTTTGGGAATCACGGCTGTCAGACTGTTGATAGCTATGTGTACACCGTTGTTGCTACATGCTGTGTTAAATCAGTTGCCCGATGCTACGTTGGCAAATTTTCCTTGGCAACTAATGCTTGCAGCTGTCACACTGGGCGCAATTGGCATGATCGGTGCGATAATTCAGCAACATTTCTATTTCAATGCGCTGAAGACGTTTGGCATTATTGTGAATGGAATTAACCGTCGGGTAGTTAATCACGCGCTAACGTTGCGACATTCTTCACGAGCTTCAATGAACACCGGTGATATGGTGAATCACCTTTCAAGCGATACAGATGCGATTGCCGAATCAGGTTTTTTCGTTCCGGAATTCTTCAATACGATTTTCGAAACGATTTTGATTCTGTTAATGCTGTGTTGGTTTCTGGGCTGGGCAGCACTTGCAGCCTATGGAGCACTACTACTCTTGTCCCCGCTCACCATTTTAGTTTCAAAGAGATATCGTAAACTCGATCACCACATCATGGAACTTCGTGATGAACGAGTAACGCTGATGAGTCAGATTCTTCATGGCATCAGAGTTATCAAATTCCACGCCTGGGAGAGTAGCGTACAACGGGAGGTTGAATCTGTCAGAAAATTAGAAATCGCTACCAAGGTTAAAATTGTAAAGACAGATGCAATCTCCACAATGTTGTTTGTTTCCACCACTACTATTGTGGCGTTCGTCGGATTTTCGTCATTCGTTTTGATGGGTGGAACTTTGCAGGCCCCGCTCATCTTTGCCTGCATTGCATTGTTTGCAATGTTAGAAGAACCGTTCGGACTCATCTCACATTTGTTAGCAAACCTCCAGCACGCACGCGTAGCTACTACGCGTTTGCACAAGTACTTTAGCGCATCGGTGCGCAAACAAGATTCTCGCGCTCTGTCAAGCCCCCTACAGCCAATAGGCGCTGGTGTTTCAGGATTGAAATTGCAGTATCCAGCAGCCGTAAATATTGCGGTGAATGTTGCGGAGCTATCTATTGCGCCGGGGATGAGCGTGGCAATTATTGGACAGGTTGGGTCGGGAAAGAGTACCCTATTGCGATGTATTGCGGGTATGCATGAGCTGACGGCGGGAAGTATAACGTATTCGAATGTGGAATCGGATCAGCGTATTAGGTCGGCGTACGTGCCGCAAGAAGCGTTCATCCTTAACTCTACAATGTCGGAAAATATTTCCTTTGGAGAGGCGCTCGAAAAGGGTCCAAACATCTCTGAAATTCTGTACGTCTGTGCGTTAGAGGAAGACCTCGAGCAGATGCCTTTCGGACTGCAAACGGAAATCGGTGAGCGTGGCGTGAATTTATCCGGTGGACAAAAACAACGTGTCTCTCTTGCGCGTGCGGTATTTCATCAGCCGGGAATTGTGTTTCTTGACGATCCCCTTTCGGCAGTTGATACCGATACCGAAACGATGCTCACAGAACGATTGTTGTTTGGTGTGTGGAAGAATATCACGCGGGTAGTTGTAACGCACCGACTCACCAACTTGGAATTGTTCGACAAGGTGATTGTCTTGCAAGATGGGAACGTTTTGGCGGAGGGTTCGTACGCCGATGTTAAACATCTTATTCCAAAATCAGTATTCCAACATCAGCACGATCAAATTTCGCAACCGGATGCACAATACGTTGTTCACTTGGAAACGGTGAGTCATACAGTGCCGCAGGAGGTGGCGCATGAATCATCGCGAATTACCGACGACGAAGACCGCGAAGTTGGAGCGGTGCAATTCAAGGTGTACGTAGAGTATATCAAAGCAATGATTGGACTTCACAAAGTGTATGGTCCAATAATTTTATTCTCGCTTCTTGCCTCTGCAATTGCAATTACAGTCCTGCCAATATTGCAAACAATGTGGATGGGCTATTGGTCCGAGAATCAAGAGTCGGCCACCCCGCTCATGGCGGTTTTAGTGTATGGAATTCTTGGTACGCTTGTGCTTACAGGTTGGTTGGGCGAACGGCTTATCTGGCTTTACCGAAGCGCCAAGGCTGGGCAAATAATTCATGAGTCGGCACTAAACGGAGTGCTGCATAGCACGCTTCGTTTTTTTGATTCAACGCCGATGGGTAGAGTACTCAACCGTTTTTCGCGTGACATGGAAGGGGTAGACGATCACCTTTCTTGGAACTTCGAACAGTCGTTTAAGTCCCTGGCTCAAACTGTTGCTTCGTTAATTCTCATAGTGGCAATTCTGCCCATCATTTTGCTGGTTCTTGTGCCTGTATTGTTTGTGTACTACAAACTCCAGCACGACTACCGCAGCTCGGCTCGCGAAGCAAAGCGTCTTGAGAGCATTGCCAGATCTCCTCGCTACGCACACTTCAAAGAACTCGTAAGCGGCCTCGATGTTATTCACGGCTTCGGCAAAGAACAGTTCTTCATGAATACGTTTTATACGAACCTCGCAAATCATCAGCAGGCGTTTTGGAGAAGCATTCTTTTGAACCGTTGGTTTTCTATTCGGGTTCCCATTGTTAGCGGATTTATTGCGCTGGCAACTAGCATAGGGGTGGTAATGTTAGCGCGCGAGGGTTCGCTTTCTACGGGCACCGCGGGTATTGTGCTTACATACGCGTTGAGTTTTTGGATGAACTTGAATTGGACCGTGCGCGCATTTAGTGAGGTCGAGTCGAGAATGACATCCGTAGAACGACTAAAAAGATACGCCGATCTTACGCCCGAAAATTCAACGATTGGTTCGAACACGTTAACCGTCAACGATGCATGGCCTACCCACGGCGCTATTGATGTTAGGGGGCTTTGTGTTCGTTACGCAGCCCACTTGCCTAGAGTATTGCACGACATTACGTTTTCCGTTGCAGCCGGCACAAAGGTTGGCATAACAGGTAGAACCGGCTCAGGCAAGAGCACGTTATTCCAATCTCTGTTTCGATTTGTTGAAGCGGAGGCAGGTGAAATTTTAGTTGATGGTGTGGACATTACAAATGTGCCACTGGAACGACTTCGGAAAGGGATTGCGATAATTCCGCAAGACCCAACGTTGTTTATTGGTACTATTCGTTCCAACCTTGATCGGTTTAACGAATGCATAGATCTTGAAGTATGGAACGCTTTGCGTAGGGTGCAGCTATCAACACTTATAGAATTGTTGCCAATGAAATTGAGTTCGCATGTTTCCGAGAATGGCGGGAATTTTTCTCAAGGTCAGCGTCAACTACTGTGCATGGCGCGAGCAATACTTACGCGTGCAAAGATCATAGTGATGGACGAAGCCACCGCCTCGGTGGATCATGAAACTGATGTTCTAATTCAACGCACAATTCGTCAAGAATTTGCAGATTTAACTGTACTGGTAATTGCGCATCGAAAAGAAACTGTGGCAGATGCCGACACTACAATTGAGCTGTCAGCGGGTAGAGTGGTATCGATCACCAAACGTTAACTTCTCGCTCCAGGCTTACCCCAAATTTACCCAGCACACTCTGCTGAATTTCGCCGGCCAACGCAAGCACGTCCCTCTGCGTAGCCTTACCCGTCCTCACTATTACTAGCGCTTGTTTTGTGTGCACTCCAACTTTCCCATTATCATACCCCTTCCACCCACACCTATCTATCAACCACGCCGCAGCAAGCTTAGCACCGCCGGCCTGTTCGAACCACACCATTTCAGGATACGTACGTAACAACTGCTTATGCACCTCAAAAGATACAACGGGATTCTTGAAAAAACTTCCTGAGTTACCAACCACACTAGGGCTAGGTAACTTATTTTTTCTAACATTCACCACCGCGTTGAACACATCCAAAACAGTGGGCTCCGCAATGTTTTCTGCCAACAACTCGGCGCGAACATCCTTGTAATCAAAGTTCACTTGTCCATTTTTTTGCAGCCTATACGTAACGCTCGTAATTACAAATTTGTCCTTCAGTTCGTGCTTAAATGCACTGTGACGATACCCAAAATTGCAATCAGCATTGTTAAATATTCGCAATTGTTGCGTTACTCTATCAATCGCCTCCAACTCCACAAAACACGCGTCTTGTTCCACCCCATACGCACCAATATTCTGAATGGGCGCAGCCCCAACTGTACCCGGAATAAATGCAAGATTCTCCAATCCCGACCTTCCTCTGTCTACACAGCTCTGCACAAACTCATGCCAATTCTCACCACCACCAACCTTTACCACAACGTGCGTTTCAGTTTCTACAACTACCTCCATACCCATCACTCCAACATGGATAACAAAACCGCCTAGCATTTCAGGCACAACCACATTACTCCCCCCACCCAGAATATGTAGGGGGCTGTGTGTTTCTTGTACATGAATAAGCGCTTCAACTAGTTCGTGAATGGTTGAAACTTCAATGTAATTCGCAAACATGCCTTCAACACCAAAGGTGGTTAGTGCGGCAGCAGATATGTTGTGCTCAATTTTCATAATTAGTTACGCCGGACCCAACATATTTTCCGGTCGCACCCATTGGTCAAACTCTTCGGCAGTTAAGAACGCTAATTCCAACGCAGATTCTTTTAGTGTGATCCCCTTCTTATGCGCATTCTTTGCTATCTGGGCCGCCTTATCATAACCTATGTGCGTGTTTAGTGCCGTAACCAACATCAACGAATTATGATTGTAGTAATCTAATTTTTCAAGTATTGGAACAATTCCCGATGCGCAATGAACATTGAACATTTTACATGAGTCTGTAATTAAACGCATGCTTTGCAACACGTTGTAAATCATGACAGGTTTGAAAACATTCAACTCAAAATTGCCTGATGCTCCACCAACATTTACTGCTACATCATTTCCCATTACTTGCGCTGCAACCATCGTCATGGCCTCACTCTGTGTTGGATTCACTTTACCCGGCATGATGGACGACCCTGGTTCGTTTTCGGGAATGGAAAGTTCACCCAGACCGCACCGCGGACCCGAAGCCATCCAACGAATGTCGTTTGCAATTTTCATCAACGATCCTGCCAAGGTCTTCAAAGCTCCATGCATAAACACCAACGCATCGTGCGCCGCAAGCGCCTCGAACTTATTTGGTGCCGTAACAAACGGCAGACCCGTTAACTCGGCAATCTTTGCGGCGCTGCGAACCGCAAACTCAGGATGTGTATTCAACCCGGTTCCCACTGCCGTTCCGCCCAGTGCTAATTCGTAAATGCCTTTTAGCGATTGTTCAATTCTCTCAATGTTGTTGTCGAGTTGTTGTACGTAACCAGAAAACTCCTGACCCAACGTTATTGGCGTGGCATCCATTAAATGGGTTCTACCACTCTTAATAATTCCAGCAAATTCCACTGCCTTTACATGAAGTGTATTTCGGAGGTCGCGCACTGAAGGAATCAATTTTGATGTAGCTGCGATTCCTGCGGCTATGTGCATGGCCGTAGGAAATGTATCGTTTGATGATTGCGATTTATTTACATCGTCGTTAGGATGTATTGGTGTTTTCGAACCCAGTTGGCCCCCTGCCATCTCGATAGCTCTATTAGCAATTACTTCGTTCACATTCATATTTGTCTGCGTGCCCGATCCAGTTTGCCAGACGCTCAACGGAAAATGCTTTGCAAGCGAACCGGCTATAACTTCGTCGGCGGCAGCACATATCAAATCGCATTTTGATTTGTCTAGAACGCCAAGATCACTATTAACCAGCGCAGCGGCTTTTTTCAGAATGGCCATGGCGGTAATCACTTCCGCCGGCATGGTTTCGATGCCAATTTCAAAGTGGATTAATGATCTGGCAGTTTGTGCGCCGTAATATGCCGTGGCGGGAACAGGAATTTCTCCCATTGTGTCGCTTTCAATTCTCGTATTCATGGTTCCTTGTCTAGAAAATTACTGTCGTTGAATTACAAAAATATGGCTATCCGTCTACCTTACTGCCTTTTACCTTCAAGTTGAAATGAAATCGGTGGAAATGCGTCGTAACAACACTGCTGATTAGACACTCAAGCAATACATCACACTAACTGGAGTAATACATGAAAATTATCTTGATTTTAGCGGCACTTTTGATGCCGTTAACCATGATTGCAGCCGAGCAAACGCTGACTATGAAGGTTTCTGGCAATTGCGGATCTTGCAAAAAACGCATTGTTAAGGCCGCTGAGCAGGTTGAAGGCGTTAGCAGCGCTGACTGGGATAAAAAGACGAAAAAATTTACTGTGGTTTTCGACGATGAGAAAACAAACAAAAAATCAATTTCTACTGCCGTGTTAAGCGCAGGCTATGATGTTGAAGACCTAAAGGCCGACAACAAAGCGTACAGCAAGCTTCCTGACTGCTGCAAGTATCGTGACGAAGATCATGAGGATCATGATTAAATTATTCGATTGTTTCACGTAACACTGTTAATTTTGCGCTCTTGTCCGTTTACCGGGCACGGGCGTTTCTTTGTTAATAATCCCACCCCCTATGCTGTATAAAGATAAATTCGAGCCTCGTCACAATAGTTTAAGTGAGCAGGACATTGATCTTATGCTCCGTGTTGTTGGCGCACCTAGTATGGATTCGCTCATCGCCGAGACCGTGCCTGCTGGAATTAGGCTCACAGAAGATTTAGATCTTCCGGAAGCTCTAACCGAGGCGGAGTTACTTGCCGAAGCCAAACGCCTTGCAGCAATGAACATAGTTGGCAAAACCTACATCGGCATGGGATACTACAACACCATCACCCCGCCCGTGATTTTGCGAAACATAGTTGAAAATCCAGGTTGGTACACCCAGTACACGCCATATCAGGCCGAGATTGCTCAAGGACGCCTTGAGAGTTTACTCAATTACCAGTCGATGATAATCGACCTGACCAAGATGGAAATTGCCGGTGCATCATTGCTCGACGAGGCCACAGCTGCTGCCGAAGCCATGCACCTGATGTTTGCTGCGCGCAGCGCAGAAGTAAAAACAGCCACAAAAATGTTCGTGAACAAAAATGTGCATCCACAAACTCTGGATGTTCTTATGACGCGTGCTGAGCCCCTTAACATAAACATTGAAGTGGGTAATTGGGACAGTTTCACGTTCACCAACGAGTATTTTGGAGCCTATTTGCAGTACCCGGCCGGAGACGGTTCTGTACATGACTATGCCGCGTTTTGCCAAGCAGCTCATGATGTGGGCGCGCTGGTTACTGTGGGTACAGACCTGCTGGCGTTGACAGTGTTGGTGCCCCCGGGAGAGTTTGGTGCCGACGTAGCCATTGGCTCGTCGCAGCGGTTTGGAGTGCCCCTTGGGTACGGCGGACCCCATGCTGCGTTTCTGGCTACCAGGGAACAGTTTAAGCGTCTAATTCCCGGCAGAATAATCGGCGTTAGCACCGATGTGCACGGAAACGTTGCATATCGGATGGCCTTGCAAACTCGCGAGCAGCATATCCGTCGCGATAAAGCCACCTCGAATATTTGTACTGCGCAGGCACTACTTGCAAATGTGGCCGCTATGTACGCCGTATACCACGGTCCAAGTGGGTTAAGGGGCTTAGCGGAACGTGTTACTACGCTTACATCGGCGTTGGTTGATGGGTTGGCAATGCTTGGATTCACCACGGAAAACAACACTTGGTTCGATACTATTCAAGTTACGTGCAACGCCGCCCAAATCAAGGCTATTGCCGAACCGAAAGCAATCAACTTCCGGTACTTCGTGACTGGAGATCATGTGGGAATCTCGCTTGATGAAACAACTACGCCTCAAGATGTGCTAGACATTCTATCGATTTTTGCCAAAAACAGCGGCGCCGAAATTCCTGAAATCACGGGTTTGATCAGTTCAGCCAAATCAGGTTTTCCATTAACACTTAGAAGAATGTCCTCGTACCTAACGCACCCCGTGTTCAACACTAACCGAAGCGAGCACGAACTACTGCGCTACATGAAGCGACTTGAAAACAAAGATCTTTCCCTTGTGCACTCCATGATTCCGTTGGGTTCGTGCACAATGAAGTTGAATGCGACTGCCGAAATGATGCCCGTTACGTGGCCGGCATTCAATGAAATTCATCCATTTGCCCCGTTGAGTCAGACGCAAGGTTATCAAGTTGTATTCGCGGAACTAGATCGATTTTTATGTGAGATAACGGGCTTTGATGCCTGTTCGCTGCAGCCAAACGCCGGTGCGCAGGGTGAATATGCCGGGCTGTTGGCCATACACCGCTATCATCAGGCAAATGGTGGCGGCAATCGAAATGTTGTGCTCATTCCCGCTAGTGCACATGGCACTAATCCCGCTTCGGCGGTTATGACGGGTATGAAGGTTGTGGTGGTAAAAAGCGATGCCCAGGGGCACATCGACGTAGATGACCTTAGGGCAAAGGCCGAAGCGAACTCAGAAATCTTATCAGCCTTGATGGTAACGTATCCTTCAACTCACGGAGTTTTCGAAGAACCTATAAAGGAAATCTGTTCCATCATCCATCAACATGGTGGTTTGGTGTATATGGACGGTGCAAACATGAATGCACAGGTTGGGTTAACAAGTCCGCGGATAATTGGAGCCGACGTTTGCCACTTAAACCTGCACAAAACATTTTGCATTCCACATGGCGGCGGCGGCCCTGGAATGGGTCCAATCTGTGTTACGTCACACCTAGCCCCCTACCTACCCGGCCACGTATTCCTAAAAGATGACAGTCTAAAAAATCAATTTGGCTACGACCGTAGTTATGCCGTAAGTGCAGCGCCATGGAGCTCGGCATCGATACTTTTGATCAGCTGGGCCTACATCAGAATGATGGGCACAGAGGGCTTGGTGAACTCAACAAAACAGGCAATTCTGAACGCCAATTATATTAAAAGTCGATTGGAAGGGGCTTTCCGGATTTTGTATACAGGCTCGGAAGGGCGTTGTGCGCATGAGATGATTGTGGATATGCGCGAGTTCAAACAGCGTGGCGGAATTGAAGTTGAAGATATTGCTAAGAGGTTGATGGATTACGGTTTTCACGCGCCTACGGTGTCGTTCCCAGTTGCGGGGACCATGATGATTGAACCTACCGAAAGTGAAAACAAGGCTGAACTAGACCGTTTTTGCGATGCTATGCTGCGCATTCATGAAGAATTAGAGGCTGTTTGTAGCGGCGAAATGGACCCTAAGGATAACCCGCTGAAGAACGCCCCACATACAATGTTCGTTGTCTCGGCTGACGAATGGAACCATCCATACACGCGGCAACAGGCTGCCTTCCCGGCGCCGTGGGTTAAGGAACGTAAGTTTTGGCCGAGCGTTGGCCGTGTGGATAACGCGTATGGTGACCGTGTACTTGTGTGTACTTGCCCACCGGTAGAAGCCTACGCCGATGTTTGATATTTTTGGCTTGATTATTGAATAATGTACAATGTGCTTGACACTTTGCATAAAGTGTATAGTTTTAACTAACTTTGTTTATTGCACTTAACAGTTAGTGCATAATTTTAATTGACAATCCATAAATAAGTGCGTATATTTACGTACAAACATGCAGCAGCTCTCTACAATACTACTCTTGATCACGTTTTCCACACTTAATTTAATGTGTGGACAATGGGATAGGTTAAACAATCGCGACCTCGGTTCCGAGGCAAAATTGTATGCCAAGGGCTCGGTACTATTTCACTACAACGAGACCAATGTGTTTCGTTCAACTGACCTCGGGTACTCATGGAACGACATCACAAGTCAGTTTCCTAGAGGCGCGCAATCCATCTCTGAAACTTCGAACGGAACTATGATAGCGTTGGCACCCAATAATGAAAGTGGCGCTACAGTAGTTTTAAGATCTGCTGATGATGGGGCAACGTGGCGTACGGCTTCGGCATTTGCCATCGAACCAATGACAAAAATTGTTGATGTGATTTTAGACGATTCGCGGTTGGTAGCAATTTCCACTGGTCGAACCATCAATGTCAGCGATGATCAGGGTATAACGTGGAAGGAATCTCGGCTGCCAAATTCAGTTGGGTCGATAAATGATGTAGCTATGGCGCAAGGTATCTGGATTGCCGTTGGCACGGAACAAACAGTTTGGTCATCGGATCGTGGGATTAAGTGGAACCCTTCTCCATCGCCAGCCGAAATTGGAAATCTTAATTGCGTTGAATCGAATGCTGGGAAAATATGGGCTGGTGGACTTAGAGGAACGTGTTGGTTTGATGTGCAATCGCGCTCATGGGTTGTTGAGTCGACCGGACTTGTGCAATACGCGCAGATTACGGAAAGTCCGAACTCCTTAATCTCGTATGGTAGCGTCCTATTCGGTGTGTTTTCAACATTGGACGGTTCACAGTCTGTGTGCTCCAGACAGAGCTGGCAGGAATCTTGGCAGCTTGTAAGTTCATTCGGACTTCCAACGTTCAATTCCGTGCAAAGACGTTCAATTGCAGTTATCAACGATCGGCTTTTTGTGTACCATCGTGGCAACGACGAAACTACACGCGGTATCTATGAAGCCCAACATGCAGTAGCCGTTGGGGTGGATGATGTACAATTGGCTCCCGTGCAGGTTTCAATTTGGCCAAATCCGGTTGCCGATGCTTTATCGATACGCACCACCGAATTGCAAAACGTTCACGTAACAATTTCAGATGCATTGGGGATGACCTGGCTTACGCAGCGCTTTGATGGCAGCGCTAATCTGGATGTTAGTGTATTGCCGTGCGGACAATACTTCTTGTTGGCAAAGACGAGCAGCACTACTTACGCGGTGCCTGTAACAATACAACGCTAACATCGACTTTTCGTAGTCGAATTAACGTTGTAGATTGCCTAGTTCCGAAAACACTTCAGAGATAATTATGCGTAAGTTTTGCACCTCAGTTTTGCTAGTTCTTGTTATTGCGTGTGCCAATGCTGTATGCCAGCGTCCATGGGAGTTCACATTCCCCCACAACACCGGACCTACCACCAAGGTTGCCCGAACTTCCAACACTCTGTACCTCTTCTCGAATAGCACGTTGTCGTCATATAATCATGGTATTTTATGGGACACTGTGTTAACCTTGCCCGGCAGCATTCGTGGCATTACGGAAGTGCTTAACACAGTCACCATAACAGTAGCACAACCCGACCCCACAGCCCCCTTTATAGGATATTACACCCAGAGTGGAACGGTTTGGACGCCATTCGATACCATACCTTCCGAAGGCAAGATGGCCACGTGCGTAACCTCATACAAGAACGACTACTACATTGGTACAGATAGCCCGGTAATTTACAAGCGGGGCGATGCAACCACGAAAATTTCAGTTTCTACAGATCAATTTACCAAGATCAAGCAGCTGATTATCACCGATGAATTCATGATGGTACTTCTGCAAGGGGGCTTACTGAAAGTGTCAACAAATTCCGGTGCAGAATGGCAAGATGCCATGAATGGAATCCCCCCAACGGCCATGCCTAACCCGGCTGTATTGGTTCTGGAACTTATTGAGGGTAAGGCTTACGTTGGAACTGTGAAGGGCGTAATGACATTTTCTGTTTCCAAAAACATGTGGGAAGATCACGGAGCATGGACCGATATGGCCGTGTTGCCAATTGCGGAAGTTGCAGGTGACGGTCGCAGATTAATTGCGTTTGCAATTCAAGATGAACAATTCCAGATGTACCGTCTTGAGGCGAATGATTCAGTGTGGATTGAAACCGCCTACCCGCTCCCTGGAAAGGCTGCGCCTAACACCACGTTGAATTGTGTAATGGATGGCGGATGGGCCGTAGCCTATTACATCCCCTCTACAATTGCGGATTCGGCCGGTGTTTACGTATACAACTTGGATGATTTCACTTCAGTGAGCGAAGAAAAAGCGGGGGTAGCATCGCTTCGAGTAGAGAACAATAATCTCGTTGTTCACACAGCCACGCAAGGTGAGGGCGTGGTAGTAGTTGTTGACATTTTAGGTCGAAAAATTATTGAGAACAATGTAGTCTCCGTTGCTGATTTTGCTCTGCCATTGTCTCCAACTTCAACCGGTGTTTTGGGTCTAATAATATTGCCAAAAACCGGAGCTCCTATTCGCATGATTTTCAATAGATAGACGGTCAATGAAACTAGCTGAAGTAAAGGATCAAAAAATGACTATGACGCGGAAGCGCGCCATCATCATTGGTATGCTTATCACAATTGTTGCAGCCTTTGTATTGTTTTCCGACCACGGACTCTTACAACGCGTCAGCCTTCAATCTGAACAGGCAAACTTGGAAACGAAATTCAATGAGATGAGACAGGTTGAAGATTCATTGCGCGGAGTAATCTCAAATCTCCAAACTGATTCAACTGAAATTGAAAGACTTGCCCGCGAACGTTATGGGTATGTGCGTGCAAATGAGGAAGTTTTTATTATCAAACGCGACACTATAGAATGATCGAACCAATTATATCTGAAGGTGCCCCTCAGGCCATCGGACCATACTCCCACGCCGTTGCTGCGGGAGGCACGTTTATGTTTCTGAGCGGTCAAATTGCACTCACTCCCGATGGCGTTCTGATAGGATCGAATGTTGAAGAGCAAACTGAGCAGATTTTTGTCAACATCAAAACCATCCTGCAGTCGAAGCAACTTACACTTCAGAATGTGGTGAAAACAACGGTCTTTTTGACCTCCATGGCTGACTTCGCGCAGATGAACTCGGTATACGCTCTACACTTTGCATCGCACCTTCCGGCACGCAGCGCTGTGGAGGTATCGGCCCTTCCAAAAGGCGCATTAGTAGAAATCGAAGTTGTAGCCTGTGTCTAAACTTACTCGCGCATTTTCGCTGCAAGTGGTTGTGTTAACGCTCGTATTTTTTTTGATGCAAGGCACGTCACTTAGCAACACAGCAATCGCATCAGATAATTCCCCGCAGACATTTGTCGACTCAACCCCTCCCCCTTCAATTTCTACAGCTCTTGCTCATCAGCCTAGCAAAAATCCAACAACGGCGGTTTTGTATTCACTCGCTTTTCCAGGCCTCGGACAATTCTACAACGAACAGTATTGGAAGATTCCAATTTTCACGGGAACCTGTGTGTTTACAGCGTATTTGTTTTTTACGAACAACTCCAATTTCAACTCTCTCTCAACTCAGGTTGACAATGCCGTGGCAACGGGTCAAAACGCTGCCACCATCCAACTCCTAAAATCTCAACGTGAAACGTATCGTGACAATCGTGACGTGTCGGGCGTAGTTTTTCTGGCCGCGTACGCGCTGGCCGCCGTAGACTCTTACGTAGGTGCGCATTTGTTCGACTTTGATGTTTCCGACGATCTTTCCTTGGGCATGGGTCCATCCAAATCAAGCGTCCTTGCCCTGAACTTGGCGTATCGTTGGTAGATTTGCACATCACACCTAAACACTCCCTATGACATCGAAAAGTACCGCCTCCCTTTTGTTCGCCACGCTACTGCTTCTCACTATAAATCTCCACTCGCAAGTTTACACGGAGCAGCTCGGCTTAAGGTTGCAAGCCGGACCTGTGTATTCAGCGCATTCAGCAGATGTAACAGGTAATGCCGACATCCTAAACTGCGGACAACACACATCCGGAAGTGGGATAGGATTTGTTGCGCAACTTGGGCTGGACCTGCCACTCTCCACGGCCCTGGGGTTGGGTTTTTCAGCTTCCTACGCCGGACGTGGTGGCACATTCACCACCGCCAACCTCTACCCTGCTCGCGACCCACTAACAGGCTCCGAACAGCCCGTTTCCACCGAATTACAACTACAAACCCAGCTTTCGTTTTTGGAAATTCAAGCGGATGTGCGCATTCCACTGATTGGAACTTTTGAGAAACGGGCTTTGGGGCTCGTTGTGGGACCCAGAATTGCACTCCCAATAACTAGCAGATTTGTGCAGAGCGAATCGATTGTCTCACCTGCAGATGCAACGTTTATAGTGGGTAGTGACCGGTTTCAGGAACGAACAATTCAAGACCAAGCCTTTACCACCAGAAGTTCGATGTTGATAGGTGGAACGGTTGGGGCTGAAACACTGTTCCCATTATCTGATAAAACGTCATTCACTGCGCAGGTAAGTGCTGATTATTTTTTCAACAACCTTGTAATTGATTCACCTTGGAAGTTGTTTGGAATTCGCGCCGAAGTTGGCCTGCGATTCTCCGTTGGAAAAACTTCTGTTCCTCAAATTGAGGCTCCGCCTCCCCCACCTGATGTACCCACACCGATTGCCTTTGCGCCACTTCGACTAGCAATTGAAACATCGCAATTTTCGGGTCAGGTTGTAACGGGTAATGTGTTACTTGCAACGGTACCAATTGTTAACGCTGTGTTTTTTGATAGTGCCTCGGCTGCAATTCCGGCCTCGTATCGATTAACGCACGATGGATCGAAGCTGAGTGCCAATCCTGTTGAAGCTCATGCATGGTTGTTGCCACGTATTGCAACCATTGTAAATGAAAATCCCAATGCAACAATTCAACTGATTGGTGCAAGTAGCAATCAGGGCGAAACCGAAAACGTAGCAGTGGCTTCGGCAAGGGTTGAATCTGTAAAGTCTGCGTTGGTGCGGTTAGGAATTGCAGAGTCGCGAATTTCTACTTCGGCCGGTGTAGCGCCAAAAATTCCGTCGAATTCAGAATTTGCCGGTGGTCGCGCCGAGAACCGACGCGTAGACATTCAGGTGCAGAACGCACCACTGCAACGTTGGGTGAACACTGAATACTTTGCCGAATTACGCGGATCAATGTATGTACTTGCCCGACTTATGGGTGGCGATCCGCAGAGAAATATTTCGTCGAAGATTCACGTGAAAATTGGCAGCACCGATACAGTTTTCTCGCAGAATTCTCCACGCGCAAACGTGGAATTTGCTTTGCCGCTTACTACGAGTCAGCCTGAAGTGTCGGTAAAAGTGCAAGCCAGTTCCGACGGTGCCGTAGCCGAACTCGATACGCTGATCGACCTTTCAAAACTTCCGCGCAGGACTATTGCGTTGAAAGCTTCGGGCTTTGAAGCGTGCCTTCGGTTTGAGTACAATAGTGGCGACCTTTCACCAGTTGTAAAAGATTTGCTTAGTCAGTTGGTTGAAAGACTGCCGACGGGATCTACCATTTCTATTCTTGGTAGCGCCGACATTTTAGGATCTGAAGAACGCAATAAAAAATTGTCGGAACTGCGCGCGGCAAACACGGAACAGTACATCCGGTCGTTGAGCGGGAACAAATTCAAGGTCTCCGTTGGCACCAAGGAGACAAAGTTATCCGACGTAACGCCGCAAGGACGCTTTCTCAATCGAAGCATTTGGATAACGGTGTCCACGCCAGAATAAGGCGTTCTGCAAACGGGTTCACCTGATGGTTTAATCTACGCCCGAGTATTAAGTCAAAGTCACAAATCAACCGCGCGTAGTCCGCCCGACATCGCAACAATTTCATCGTCGTAATGATCTGCAATTACGGCAACAGAAGTCACAGCGGCTTCAAGTTCCGATGGACTGATACTTCCACCCGTCAGCGCGTACGTAAACACTATAGTATCGTCGAACAACAACCCAAACGCACCTAAATGCAACTCAACGTTTTTCCGGAGCAACCATCGCAAAAGCTCTTCGTTCAAACTAGCTCCGTTAACAACCTGAGCCATAAGTTCAATCATCGTTTCGGTTTCCGTGTACGCACGCACAACCACAGAAACGCTGGAAGAACCGTGAGGTATGGCAAATGACCCGTCGTTAAAATCCACAACGTTTTGGAATTTTCCATTCAGCACTTTTCTTACGTGCTGCAAGGTTGTATCGAATGTCGAATCAGCTGTTTGCATGTTAATTTTTCTAAATCGTGGTGGGAAACGTACTACTAATCTGTCAACTCAGCCGGAGGTAACAAACCCATGGATTTTTTGAGTGCTAGTAACTCGGCATCAACTTGGGCACCGGTCGACAATTGCTTCAGTTCATGATCCAACGAAGTTGATTCACCTGCAAGCTGTTCAAACGCAATCGCCTCCGACTCTAATTTCTCAATCTTACCTTCATACTTGTCGAACTTCGAAAACGCATCCGAACCCACACCAGAGAATGATTGTGCAATCTGCTTTTGCGCCTTAGCCGCCTGCGAACGTGCAACCAGGGTGCTTTGCCGTGAGCGAACCTCATCTAACTTTCGTTTCAGAACATCGAGTTGCTCACGCATTTTTACCGACGTTGCTTTGGCTTGTTCGTAAATGGGAGCCAAATCGGTTGAGTTTCTGTCGCTGGCTGCTTTTTTCTCCAGCGCCGCTTTGGCCAAATCATCCCGATTCGCCTGCAAAGCCTGAGTGGCTTTCTGATGCCAATCAGCACTCATCTGCTGCTCTTTAGCGATTTTTCTCTCTAGCCCCTTTTCATTAGCAATAGCATTACCCACAGCCATTGTTGTTTTATTCACCGATTCTTCAATTTCAATTACCATCTGTTTCAGCATTTTCTCTGGATCTTCAGCCTTATCCAACGTTTCGTTGACATTGGCCTTGAAGATGTCGGCAATTCGTGAAAATATTCCCATGGTTTCCTCTTAGTTCAGTTGTTGCGTGTAATGCGACGCCCTTCAACGATTGACGCTCGCGGTTGTTGCACAATTTACGGAGGTCCGACGTTTGAACCGAACTCAATTCCTAAGCCGTATTTTTGTGGGATGTTACCTTCGGACTCTATTGAACAAGTTGTGGAACTGTTCTCAACACTACCAACCATTGGCAAAAAAACTGCCCGACGTTTGACGTTTCACCTGCTGCGCAGACCTATAGAAGAGGTCGAGAAGTTTGCCGCGGCCATGCGTTTCATGCGCGAGAACGTGCGCGAGTGCGAGCAGTGCCACACCTTCACCGACAAAGATGTTTGCGGCATTTGCAGTAGCACAAAACGGAACCCCTACGTTATTTGCGTTGTGGAGCAACCGTCCGATGCAATGGCTGTTGAGCGCACGGGAGATTTTTCCGGACGCTACCACATTTTACACGGAGCACTTAGCCCCGTAGATGGAATAGGACCCGCCGACATCCGAGTACAGGAATTAGTTGCGCGTCTGAACTCAGAAGTAACGGAGTTGATCTTAGCGTTGAACCCCACGGTCGAGGGCGAAGTAACCACACAGTACATTGCAAAAATGGTGGGTCCGCTGAACATAAAAATTAGTCGTATTGCAAGGGGCGTTCCCATGGGTTCCGATTTGGAGTTCGCAGATGATGCAACGTTAGCACGCGCGCTGGAAGGTCGAACGCCGGTATGACGCCCAACACTTGGTACGATTCCTGGTTTGAATCTCCGTGGTACGTCAAACTTTACAAACATCGCACCACCGCCGAAGCCGAAAACGCTGTTCAAATTGTTAAGGGGCTTTCTGGACTTCAGGAAGGATCGAAGATTCTGGATTTGTGTTGCGGGTTTGGACGCCACTCGTTGGCGCTCGCCGAATGCGGGTTTACTGTTACCGGACTTGATGCTTCGACTCACTTAATAAACCGAGCGACGGAAATGTTTGCGCACCCGAACGTTGATTACGTTGTTGGCGACATGCGAGGTCCGTACCCAGAAAACAACTTCGATGCGATAGTAAATTTCTTTACAAGTTTTGGATACTTCGATTCGAACGAAGAGAACGCCAAGGTCATCCAAACCGTGAGCAATCACCTGAAACCTGGTGGTTTGTTTTTGTTAGATTTTTTGAATGAACATTTGGTTCGCAACTCGTTGGTTCCAGAGTCGATGTCGTTCATTGAAGGCGTAACAATAATCGAAGAGCGATCTATCAACGGAAACTTTGTCGAGAAAAAAATAACGGTTAACAACCCCTGCTCATTCGAACAAGAATTCCACGAACGCGTGTGGTTATACACGCGCGATGAGTTGGTTGCAATGGTGCAGCAATGCGGTTTTGAAATTCTGTCGGTACTTGGTGGATACAACGCCGAGCCATTTGTGAAAGAGACTTCGCCGCGATGCATTGTTGTGGCAAAGAAAAAACAATGAGTGCATACTTCAACATATTTAATAGCGCTAGAATATTAGTTGTGCTTTTCTGCGTTATTCTGGTTACCAGTTGCGCAACTCGAACGCCGGAAGATCCAACAGGGAGTAGAGGAACCTATCAGCCCCCTACCTCGCCTGCGATAGTTCTGGAGAATTTTAGAAATGCCGTTGAAGAAAAAAATACTGAGAACTTTATACTTTGTTTGGCTGACCAAACCACACGTAGTAAATATGAGTTTACGTTTCAACCGTCGGCAGAAGCGCGCGCTAGGTATCAATCGCTCTTTAGTTCGTGGACGGTGCAAAAGGAACGTCAGGCGTTTTTGTCGATGATTGCGCGGCTTGCGCTGGAACAACGACCGTCACTTGTGTTTTCGAACACCAACATTGCGTTTGCTAGCCCCGACTCAACTGTGTACGTTACAGATTATACGTTTATCGTTGCCCATGGTTTGTCGAACGTTTCTGAAACACTAAACGGTACCGCGGTGTTTACAATAACTCCCGAAAACAGCGGACAGTGGAGTGTGTCGGGTTGGAGCGATGCCAAGCGTCAGTCTGATAGCGTAGAGAATACATGGTCGCAACTAAAGGCCCAACTAACAAATTAGTATTTTCGTGGTTTACAACTGAATTCACTAACCAACATTACGTTATGCATACAGACGCACATGCTTCCGAGCACCATCAAGAAGAAAGTCATGGAGTCCAGGACACAATAGTAACCCGACTAATTGGCATCGCCTTTGCGCTAAGCGTGGCCTATGCTATGCACGCACTTGTGCCTATCATGGGATGGAACCCCATTGTTGGCGGAATACTAACCGGGCTTTCCGGCGCATTAATGGGTGCATTAGGTACTAGTGCAAACGGACCAATCCTTGGTGCAATTCTGGGCTGGGCTGGCGGCACGAACTTCATTCTTGGAGTAGGGCTGTTTATATTTCATTGATCACTAAATGAAATTCCTTGCAACCATCCTGACGGTATTTGTGGTGATTCTCACCAGTGGTTGCACTAATCCATTTGCTCCAGCATTGGGCAAAGATGATGGCAGCGCCCCGGTAATTGGAGAC
The DNA here is from genome assembly GCA_013204605.1 of Ignavibacteria bacterium. GTDB lineage: Bacteria > Bacteroidota > Ignavibacteria > Kapaibacteriales > Kapaibacteriaceae > JABMNI01. The sequence goes on along the minus strand of JABMNI010000065.1, from coordinate 12,290 downwards.
CAACGAACAGTTGAAGGGGTCTTTCAGAATTTCAGGTTTGCGTATGTTTTTAAAGATACACTTACGTACGGCAAACTCTTGGACCGTCAATTTGCCTTTGTGTATCGCAACTACGATAAAAGCGTCGACGTTACTTGGGGAAGAGACGAAGACATGTTGGGGACGTTCGGTCTGTTCAACGCTTCGCAACAACTGGACTTAGTTTGGAACGATGTGATTGTTGCCGAGGGTGACTCACTAACCCAAGCTATTTCACGCGGGTTCAATCTCACCATCACACTCACACCTACCGATGTTATTCGCGCTCAAGGCCGAGTAAATCTCCGATTGCAAAGAACCAAGTCGACCGATATATGGAAAATCACACAGTGGCGTGATGAGTCGAATTATTTCTGATTTACTATACTGTCTCGAATAATCTGCTTTACTAATACTCTAGCAAAATTGCTCGCTTGATTTTGCAATTCGCCATTGCGAAACTCAGTAGTCTGCGCCGACCAAACAATTCTATCGTTTCTAGAATCAAACATACCAACCTCTATGTACGATCCCGAATCGGCATGCTAGAATTTCAACCAACCATTATAAAACGTTCGTGGTTGATACATTTCGGGTTCTTGCACGTGGTGCCCTTCGTCGCCGGCAGACTTTACAGTTACAACCATCACACCATTCACGTGGTTTGCAATAAGTTTTTCCAACATCTGATCACCAACAAGTTTTACGTCCAAAGCTCCATCCGAACCCCAAACATTTTTTAGTTTACCAAACACTTCCGAGGCAGCTGTTGCATCAACCCCATTGCCCTTCATCTCCTTGGCAACAACGCGCTCCAATTCATCCTGCAGCCCCGCTGTTCCAGGCCCGGTGGCCAGAATAACAATCTTGGTAAGGGGCTTTTCCTTATATGCCAAATTGGCCCAGGAACCCGATAGGTACTCGGTTGTGCTGCATCCAAAAACTATAAAAACAGCAATAACAACACTCAAAATCAGAAAAATCGGCTTGGTCATAGCGTCACTTTCGAGATGTGAACAAGAGGTCTAAATGCTTGTAACACGTTAACTTACGACAGGTATTCGTATTTTTGTGGCTGTTCAAGATTTACTTCCCTATACCCATGACATTAACACCTCGCACAGAGATACGAAATATTGCCATTATTGCTCACGTTGACCATGGTAAAACCACCCTTGTGGATCACATGCTAAAGCAGAGCGGTACCTTCAGAGAAAACCAAGTTTTCGCAGACCGATTAATGGATTCGAACGATCTTGAAAGAGAACGCGGAATTACCATTATGGCTAAGAACGCTGCCGTAGATTGGCATGGTACAAAAATCAATATCGTTGATACTCCAGGTCACTCCGACTTTGGTGGCGAAGTTGAACGCGTACTCTCGATGGTTGACGGAGTGTTGTTACTCGTTGACGCCGCCGAGGGTCCACTACCACAAACCCGATTCGTTCTCCGTAAAGCTCTCGAAATGGGATTGATTCCCATTGTTGTTATCAATAAAATTGACCGCAGCGATGCCCGTGCTCCAGAAGTGTTGGACGAGGTTATGGAGTTGTTCATAAACCTTGGTGCAACCTACGAGCAGTTAGACTTCCCCGTAATCTATGCAATTGCGAAAATGGGAATTGCTAGAAAAACTTTAGAAGCAACAAATGAGACACTAGATGTTTTGTTTGAAGCAATTATTGAAACTATTCCCCCACCTAAGGTTGATGCCGATGCTCCATTTGCAATGGTTATTTCTGCGCTCGACTGGAGTGACTATGTAGGCCGTATAGCCGTTGGACGCATTGTTCAAGGCAGTGTTAAGGTTGGCGATAATGTAGCGGTAATGAAGCCCGATGGTGTGCGTGAAAACGCTCGCATTACTAAGATGTATGTGTTTAGCGCCAATTTGCGCGTAGATGCAACAGAAGCTTCTGCCGGTGACATTATTGCGTTGTCTGGTTTCGAGAACGTGTACATAGGCGAGACTATCGCGGATGTAAATCGTACCGAACCACTTGTTTACGTGAATATTGAAGAGCCAACAATTGCCATGTATTTCATGGTAAACACTTCGCCCCTTGCCGGTCGCGAAGGAAAATTTGTTACCACTCCAAAACTGCGCGAGCGTTTGTACCGCGAACTGCGTCACAACGTTTCGTTGCGAATTGAAGACACTGATTCGCCCGATGTTTTTAAAGTTTCAGGTCGTGGTGAATTGCAGTTGGCCATCCTAATTGAAACAATGCGCCGCGAAGGATTTGAATTCGCTGCTTCGCGTCCGGAAGTTCTGTTCAGACGCACCGAAACCGGTGCCTTGCTGGAACCAATTGAGCACGTAACAGTGGATGTTACTGAAGCTCACGTTGGTACGGTAATTGAAATCCTCGGACGCCGTAGAGGAGAAATGACGGCAATGACGCCGGGCTTAGATAATGTTCGATGTGAGTTTTTGGTTCCGGCTAGGGGGCTAATTGGTTTCCGCACGGAATTCCTGTCATCAACTCGTGGCGAAGGAATCATTCACCACACGTTCGATTCGTATGTGCCGTTCAAAGGAACCATTAGTGGTCGTGCGCGCGGCGCTCTGGTATCTATGGAATCTGGCGTTGCAACAGCGTACGCGTTGGAAATGGTACAAGAACGTGGTACGTTATTCGTGGCACCCGGCGATCAGATTTACGAAGGAATGATTGTTGGTGAAAATGCTCGCGAAGATGATTTGAGTGTAAACGCTTGTAGAACAAAACACCTTACAAACATGCGCAGTAGCGGATCAGAAGGAATTGTTCGCCTTGAAATGCCAAGAAATCTTTCGTTAGAACAACGAATCGAATTTTTGGAAGATGATGAGCTCTTGGAAATAACACCTGAGTCAGCCCGTTTACGCAAAAAAATTCTCGACACTACTGCACGTCAGCGTGCAAAAAAGAGAGAAGCCGCATCAGCATAGTCCACCCGTTCGATGTATGACAAATATTCGTCTGGTAACCATACTCGCCCTTGTTTTGTCTTCCACTGCTTATGGACAAGATGGGATACGTTTGCTATACCAAATGCCTACATCAACGCAGTATAATTATTCGATACAAAACAATTCTCATCAGTTGGCCGCAAATTCCGGTCAGGAGAATTCTGTGAACGTGATGCTGGACATGTTGCTTCACATCACGGTAAAAGATGTTGTGCTAAACCGCTCTACGCTGGAGTTTAGGATAGATTCTACCAAGGTGCGTCGCGCGCCCAACACTCCGTCGTTCAGTTTGAATGCGCTCCAGAATATCGGATTCAATCTGACCCTCACCCCCGATGGCACCATTATTCGCACCGAGGCGTTGTACCCCGATTCCACTCTCGATGAGTTGAACAAGGTTTTAGAATCTTACCGCTTGCTCGATTGGATATTCACTCCCTTCCCACGGCACGATGTAAATCTGGGTGATTCCTGGCTCGTGGAACATACCGACACTACGTTGCTAAACTTCGGACCCGTTGTCAATAAAGTTTCCATTAAATACACGCTGTTCTCGGTTTCCGACACGCTAGGAATTACATGTTGGGTAATCGATTTCGAATCCACATCATATTCGCTTACTGGTGATATTTCGGGAACGGGCTTTGTGGCTCGCTTTGACGGAGTTGGGAAAATTGATGGTCGCGCCTTTCACGACAAAATAACGGGCGCACCTGTTACGATGTATGTGGATACGCAAACGGATTCGCAAGTGCATTTCACAAATCCCAATGTTACTATTCCCGTTTCATCTCGTTTACGAAGCCAAGTAGTGCGAGTGAACTCACCCATCAAATGAAACTTTTAGTAACAGCTATCGTGTTGCCGCTGCTCTATGCCGCGTGTTATGGTCAGATTCAGGTGCAGCCTGGATCCAAGACTCCGCCCTTGGGAAAAGACACTCTTTGTTTTCGCTACGTATTTTTCGCGCAAGACACGCTGACATACAGAATTGAAACGGCAGACAGTGTTTTAATTTTTGGTGCGCAGCCTTTAATAAAAAAGCGTGTCGAGCGGATTAGAGTTGTTTGCGATTCGGTAACTTCATCTGGTAACTATGTCTTGAAAACTACTCTGATATACGTGAGTGAAAAGCAATTTGCCAATGGAGACACCACCGAGCGAATCACGCATCCGTGGCTTGGTAGAACGATTTCTATAACAATAGATTCACTCGGAAAGAGAATAGCCGCTCAAACTTTAGAGCAACGCGTATCGCCAAGTCCGGGGGGAGTCTTTGCACCAATTCTGTTTGCCTCGTTAGGCGAGTCATGCGGACGGCAAAACCAAAGTTGGATAACACAGGACACGTTTTCAGTTGTAGAAAATGGGTTTCCGGCTCCGGCAGTTTCCGTGATGAACTTATGGCGAGTGATTGATAATGTCGACACTTTAAATGGCAGGTACGCTCAACTCCAATACACGCAGAACGCTCTTGGAACAGCCGTTGTGCCCGTTGATGCTGGGGGAAGCCCCCTCACAACTCGCGCCGTGATAAACGCGTATGGTAAATACTCTTTCGACAGGGTTCGACACGTTCCCTTTCATTTGTTTGCTACTGCTGAAGTCAAGCTTGAGTTTTTGTTCGGCGCTGATGTTGCACAAAAAGGAACTCATTTGATAAGCACGAATTTTCATTTAGAAGAAATTCGGAGCACGAAATCTAATAGGACACTACCGTAATTTTCGGAAAATATACTCGAACCATGAAGCCCCTTTTCATAATACTCGTAACCTTGCTATTCGGCAATGCCTGTTTTGCGCAACAAGCCGGCATTGTGAAAAAGTATACTCTTGAAGACTGTTTGCGAATTGGTCTTTTAAAGAATTTCGATATTCGACAAACTCACGCAAGCTCTCGTGCAGCGGCGGCACAGTTAACACAGGCTTTTGGAGCCTATTTGCCATCGGCCGATATAAACGGTAACTACTCACGCCAGTTAACAAATTTGCGCGAACAGTTTTCGATTGTGAACGGTGTTCCAATTGTTGGTAAGCCGTTACCGAATACGTATGGTTTGAATGGTTCGTTAAACTGGACGTTGTTCAATGGATTTCAACGCGAAGCGCAGTATGACAATGCAAAGAGCACGGTGGATGCAATACAACAAGACATTGCGTTTCAGCGCTTGTCTGTTCAGTACAACATCACGCGTCAGTACATCGAGGTGTTGCGATTGCAGCAAATAGTTAGAGCTCGTAGCGAAAACTTGTCGCTCAGTAAGGTCACGCTGACCCGTGTGCAAGCACTTTACGACAATGGGCGCTCCCCCATTACGCAGGTCCTCTCGCAAGAAACTGAGGTTGCAAATCAAGAAGTGTCGGTGCTTCAGGCTGAGAATGATTTAGAAAATGCCAAGGTGAAATTGCTCGTGAACATGGGTGCAGATCCATCGGAAATGATCGACGTTGATGAGACCTCGGTGCGTTCCACCATTGCTACTGAAGATGTAATTGAATTTCGAAATGCGATTGGTCCCGAGGTGAAGGCTATTCAAACTTCCATTGGAATGAGACCGGATATCGAGGCTGCTAGGTTTAGAACTGTTGCAGCCGAGGCTTCCATAACAACGGCTCGCGCTGGATATCTGCCAACTGTAAACGCAACCAGTGGATACACATGGAGGAACTTTGTTATTGGAGACTTTGACAATCAGGGTCAGTGGTACGTTGGAATTGGTTTCAGAATTCCCCTATTCGATCAGTTCCAAACCAACATGCGCATTGAGAATGCTACGCTAACAAGAACGCAGCGTCAGATAGATCTTGAACGACTCGAGCAGCAAATCACACAGAGCATTCGGAACGCGTATTTGCAACTTGGGCTAGCGGAGAAAGGGATTGATATTACTCAGCGAGCACTAAGTGCTGCCACACGGAGTTTCGATGCTATGCAGGCTAGGTTCGATGTTGGTAGCGCAAACTTGATTGATGTACAGCAAGTAAACAATCAACTTATTACCGCACGAATAAATCGAGTGACGGCGGTTTACGCATATTTAGATGCGAGAACTTTTGTTGAATTCACAACCGGGAATTTTAAAGAGCGATAATTATGGCAAAAAGAAAAAAATCGAAAAAGGCTCTTGTAATCGCATTAGTAATAATTGGATTAGCCGTTGTAGCTGCAGTGGTGTTTTTGATGTCGTCGCGTCGTGATGGACCCATCTTGGTCAGCGTTGAAAGCGTTTCGGAGCGCACCATTATTCAAACCGTGAGTGCTATTGGAAAACTGCAACCGGAGTTGATGGTCAAAATTTCATCGGAAGCTAGTGGCGAGATTATGTTTCTCGGCGCACGCGATGGCGATACGGTGAAAAGGGGTGATCTGTTAGTGAAGATTCAGCCGGACATTATGGAAACGCAACTGACGCAAACAAAGGCCGCTGCAGATGCTACACGTATGACGATATCAATTGCAAAGGCAGAACTGGATAGAGCCGACTTAGATTTCAAACGTGTTGGTGAGCTTCATAAAAAAGATTACGCATCGAAGGAAGAGCTCGACCGCGCACGTGCCTCGTACCAAACAGCCGCAGGCAGATATGCGCAAGCGCAGGCAGATTATGCGCGTTCAGTGGGTGCATTGCGTCAGACGGAAGCATCGGCTAGCCGCTCAACAATAAGCAGCCCGATGAATGGAGTTGTTACGTACCTCGCCGTTGAACGTGGCGAAAAAGTTGTGGGTACAGCTCAAATGCAGGGTACGGAGATAATGCGGATTTCAGATTTGAATACGATGAACGCCTGGGTAGACGTTGATGAAAATGATGTTGCCATGATTAGCGTTGGCGATACCGCCCGCATTAAAGTTGACGCATTGCAATCGAAAGTTTTTCGTGGCGTAGTGTATGAGATTAGTCACAGTCCGAAGGTTAGTGGTCAAGGTTCGCAAGAAGAAGTTGTAAACTTTCAAGTGCGCATTCGAATGGTAGACAAGGATGCTCGCATGCGTCCGGGCATGAGCGTGAGCGTGGATATCGAAACCGAAACCAAATCAAATGTGCTTTCCGTTCCCATCCAGTCCGTTACAATGCAACGCACTGATTCGCCTGGGCAGGGTGAGGGACAAGATGACGATGTAGAGACAAAGGCAGATGCAGTAAACAAAAAGAAATCTGCTAAGCCCGGCAGCAAGGTTTGGGTTGTAAGGGGCGATTCAGTGACCCCGCGAGCTGTCGAAACTGGCATTAGTGATCAAGGCTACATTGAAATTATGAGCGGTCTGAAAAAAGATGAGACCATTGTTATGTCTCCCTACCAAGCCGTAAGTAAACTACTCAAGCCTGGTTCGAAGATCAAGGTAGAAGATGCGGCGACAAGGAAAGCCCGTTTTGAAAAAATGAGGCAGACCCAGTGACGCAACCAGATCAGCAACCCATCATTTCCATTTCACACATCGCAAAGGTGTATGAAATGGGTGATGAACAAGTTCACGCGTTGAGAGATGTTTCGCTAACCATTGGTGCTAACGAATACATTGCACTGATGGGTCCGTCGGGTTCCGGAAAATCTACGTTGATGAATATGTTGGGATGTTTAGATACTCCTTCATCGGGCACTTACCTGTTCAACGGTGAAAACGTAAGTGATTTGAACGATGACGAGCTTGCGGAAATTAGAAATCGGGAAATCGGATTTGTATTTCAAACGTTCAACTTATTGCCTCGCGCCACGGCATTGCAAAACGTGGAACTACCGTTAGTGTACGCTGGAATTGCCAAGGCGAAACGAATTGAGATGGCAGAGCAATCGTTGACGCACGTTGGGTTGGATGACAGAATGGACCATAAACCAAACGAACTTTCCGGTGGACAGCGTCAGCGCGTTGCCATTGCTCGCGCATTGGTAACCAACCCATCTATTATTCTTGCCGATGAGCCAACAGGTAATTTAGATTCGAAAACGGGACAAGACATTATGAATTTGTTTAACGAATTGTGGCGTGCCGGGAACACCGTAATTCTTGTAACGCACGAGGAAGACATTGCACGTCATGCGCATCGAATTGTTCGCATGAGAGACGGACTCATAGAATCTGACGAAGCAAACACAAAGCCCCTTACCTAAAACTGAATGATTAAGTGGTCCGAAATAGGTGAATCATTTAGGATTGCTACTAATGCACTCCGAACAAATTTGCTGCGCTCCGTTTTAACTACGTCGGGCGTGGTAGTTGGTGTGGTGCTGGTTGTGGTTATGGGTTGGACGATTAACGGGCTGGATGCGATTTGGGACGAGACAATTTCGATTATCGGCAAGGACATGATTTATGTTGATAAATGGAATTGGTCAGGGGGCGGAAATTGGCGCAAAACCGAAACGCGTAAAGACATCACGCTCGAGCAGGCGCAGGCCTTGGTAGCAAGAATGGAAACGTCGGAGTTGGCCATTCCCCTTGCGCGTCAGTGGGGCGGAAGTGTATCGTACGGGAATAAGAGTATTCGTTGCGGTATTTATGGGACTACGTTTGAGTATGCGTTTACGCCAGCGGGTGTGACGGAATTTGGTAGATATTTCAATGAGGTTGAGCAGCGACAGGCCGACAATGTAGTTGTAATTGGATACGGAATTGCAAAAGCTATTTTTCCTGACGGCGATGCATTGGACAAACAAATAAAAATTCACGGTATTCCATTTAGGATAATTGGAGTTGTAGAAAAACGTGGATTCCTGTTTATGGATTTTATCGACAATCAGGCGTTCATTCCGTTGTTTGCATTTCGTAGTGCATTTGGTTTTTTTGACAGAAGTTTTTCAATTGGAATTAAAGCCGGGAGCGTTAAGCTGCTCGACATAGTACGAGACGAAGCTATTGGACACATGCGTCAGATTAGAAATGTGCATCCAACCGAAGAAGAAGATTTTAGTATAAACGAAACCGAAGCATTCGATGATCAAGTAAGAAATATTCGCATCGGAATTTGGACGGTGGGAATTGGTCTAACCATCCTTGCGTTCATTGTTGGGTCCATAGGCATCATGAACATCATGTACGTTTCCGTTACCGAACGCACGCGAGAAATTGGAATTCGAAAAGCCATCGGCGCAAAACGTTTTTCTATCCTATCGCAATTCTTGATTGAATCTGCGTTGTTGTGTTTGACAGGTGCATTTATTGCCTTCCCTATTTCGCAAGGACTCATTGCGGGAATTTATTGGACCGCGCGCGCTGGTTTTGATCTCGAATTTTTAAGTGTGGTAAGCCCCCTAATCCAAATTGATTTGCTACTCATAGCCATTGCGGTAAGCGTTGCTGTGGGGCTGTTGGCGGGACTGTTGCCGGCATTCAAGGCGTCGCGTTTGGCGCCGGTTGAAGCGTTGAGGTACGAGTAATGAATGTTTCCGAAAGTATTTGGATTGCGTTAGATGCTGTTCGTTCGCAGAAAATGCGATCGTCGCTCACGTTGTTGAGTATCGGCATTGGCGTGTTCGCAATTATTGCCAGCACAGGAATTACAGGCACGCTGCAAAATGCGTTGACTGGGCAGTTGGCCGATCTTGGCGAGAACTCGTTTTTAATTCAGCGCACCCCTACTATACAGTTTGGAAATAGTTGGCGCAAGTATAGAAAGCGTCCGAACATTTCGTTGGAACAGGCCAACGAATTCAAAGAGCGAATGACGCTAACGAATTTAATTTCCGTTAGCAACACCAGTCCTGGCTTTACAATTAAATCTGGTTTAGAAAGTACGAATCCCGATGTGTCGCTCATTGGAATCGACGAGATGTATTTTCTTGTGAACGCTCCAATGCTACGCGATGGTAGGCCCGTTACCGAGCAAGATGTAGCGTTAATTTCAAACGTTGCGTTAGTGGGCACCGACGTGGTGAAATCACTTTTCAGCGACGGAAAGTCACTCGGCCGCAGCATTACAATAAAGAATCAAGAGTTCACTATTGTTGGCGAACTAGAACCCAAGGGCGGAGTGCTCGGACAGAGTCAAGACAATCGCGTACTCGTTCCGATTTCTGTGTATGTGAAATACTACACTCCGTGGTGGGATGCCAGCGTGGACATTTCTGTGAAGTCCATTGCAAAGGAAGCGCAGCCCGCTACCATGGACGAAGCAATTGGCGCAATGCGTCTCATACGCGAGTGCAAACCGTGGGACGAAAACAACTTCGAGCTCGATGGCAACGAAGCGATTGGTGGACAGTTTGCAAACCTCAGCGTTGCAATTTTAGCTGTGGCATGGATTAGTGGAATAGGTGCACTGGCCGCCGCCGGTATTGGCATAATGAACATGATGCTCGTTAGCGTGCAAGAACGCACCCGCGAGATCGGCGTCCGCAAAGCCCTCGGCGCCAAACGCAAATGGATAGTCCGTCAATTCCTCGTTGAAAGTGTCACGCTATGCCAGTTAGGGGGCTTAACGGGAGTTATAGGCGGCATTGGCACCACCTGGCTGGTCTCATATTACTTGCAGCAAAGTATGCCCAATCTGCAGTTCGAAATTCCATGGTTTGCTGTTGTGTTTAGCGTGGTAGTGTGTACCATGATCGGCATCGGGTTTGGTCTGTACCCAGCCTACAAAGCAGCGGGGTTGGATCCGATAGAAGCGCTGCGGCACGAGTAGATCTAATGTGCAAATGTGTAAATGTGAGAATGACAATGCCAAATACAAATGTGAAAATGCCAATGAAACAATTCACAGCACCCATCCGCGAGTAAGGGCGACGCATGCGTCGCCCGAGTTATCCCTGAGAAAGCACAGTCCGCAAAGCAAATGTGTAAATGTGAGAATGCCAATTTCTAATTGACAAAGGCGTAATTTCGAACAATGTACGGCAAACTCATAGCACCTGAAATTGAGGAGTTGATTGCGGGGAGAGACTTCTCTACAATCAAGGAGGTGTTTGCTGAGTGGAGTGCGGTGGATCTAGCCGAGTTGGTTTCGGACCTGCGCGAAGAGAGCCGGGTGATTGTGTTTGGGTTGTTGCCTGTGGAGTTGGCTTCGGACACATTTTCATATTGCGACTTCGACACACAGCAAGGACTGTTGCATGACATGGCGCGCGAGAATGTTTCGGCGCTGCTGAATGACATGTCGCCCGATGACCGTACGCAGTTGTTCGAAGACCTTCCGGCAAATTTTGTTGCCGAGTTAATCTCATCTTTGAATGCCGAGGAACGTTCCGTTGCGTTGGGTCTGCTTAACTGGCCGGAAGATTCCATCGGACGTCTCATGACGCCGGATTACGTCGTAGTAAAAAAACACTGGAACATTCAGCAAGCTCTTCAGCATATTCGTCAGTACGGCAAAGATTCCGAAACGCTGAACTACGTGTACGTAACCGAGCACGGCACCCTCATCGATGACATCCACATTCGAGAAATTTTACTCGCCAATTCCGACGCCGTCATTTCCGATTTGATGGACTACAAAGCCGAGTCATTAGTAGCCACCGCCGATCAAGAAACCGCCGTCCAAGCCTTCAGAAAATTAGACCGTTTTGCGCTCCCCGTTGTAGACGCCGACAACAAACTACTCGGCATCGTCACCCTCGATGACGTCCTCGACGTAGCAGAAGAACAAGCCACCGAAGAAATGCAGATGTTTGGTGCCGTCGAAGTTTTGGAGGGGGCTTATATAGACACCCCAATTTTAGAACTCGTCCGCACTCGAGCTACCTGGCTAATTGTGTTGTTCTTTGGCGGAATAATTACCGCCGCATCTCTGACCTATTTCGAAGACATGATTGATAAGGCGGTAATTCTTGCAATTCTGCTTCCCATGATTATTAGCAATGGCGGTAACTCCGGTTCGCAATCAGCCACGCTCATCGTCCGTGCACTTGCCTTAGGTGAAGTCACCCTGTTTGACTGGTGGAAAATCATGCGTCGAGAAGTAATTGTTGGAATTCTTTTAGGTCTAATGCTCGGCATCCTTGGCATCATTCGCATCGTCGTGTGGGCCCAACTCGACGGCTCCTTCTCCCCTGCCACCTGGCTCGTAGCCACCGTAGTCTTCATCTCCCTCGTCTTCATCGTAGTTGCCGGCACCATCGCCGGCTCCATGCTCCCCCTCCTCATGAAACGTCTAGGCTTCGATCCCGCGGCCTCCTCAGCCCCCTTCGTAGCAACCTTCTCCGACGTAACCGGAACCTTGATTTATTTTACGATTGCGTCGTTGCTGCTTTCCGGCGTCATTCTATAAGCTGCGCGGGTCGCTCGTTGCGCGAGCGGGTAGCGTTGCGGGTAGCGTTTGCCCATTATTTATTGGACATTGACATTGACATTGGCATTGGCATTGGCATTGGCATTGGCATT
>JABMNI010000064.1 GCA_013204605.1 Ignavibacteria bacterium | reverse complement strand
GCCTTCAGTTCTCGCCCCAGGGTTTTGCCTTCAGTTTTCGCCTTTAGTTTTCGCCCCGCAGGGGTTTCGCTCCGCAGGGGTTTCACCCCGCAGGGGTTTCGCCCTTGGGTTTCGCCCTTGGGTTTCGTTTTTCCGTAATTTAAATCGTAATTTTTCGACCACGTTTTAGCGAATCCATTACCGAGAATTCATTGCATGAAGACTTTCTTGCAGATTCTGCTTGTTGCAATTGCGCTCATCAACACAGCTTGCAACACAAGCCTTCTTTACGATCCTACGCTACGGATGCCTACGCAACGTGTGCGAACGTCCGAAGTACAAGCATCGGCTGCATGGGGAATGCTGCCGGAAACCAGACCTGGCTACGTGGCCCAACGCCGCATGCAACACGCCGTAATGGCCGACGCCCGCGCGGGACTTAGTCAGCGGGTTTCTTTGCAGGCTCGAACCTGGATTGGCATCGATCAAGATGATGAGTTCGACAATGTGCGTTGGGGTCTTGGTGGTTCATTTTTGTATGCAATTGATACGGCAGATTTCGGATGGCGCACATATATCCAACCTTCAGTTGGTTTCAGTGCAATTGGAAACACCATTAACGGTTTTGGAGGTACGCTCAATTACATCGTATACACTCCTCAATGGAATTCACTTCAACCATATTTCAGTGTAGGGGGCATTCTGGGATTTTCATCAGAGTCGCTACACGATTGGGGATTGGCACCAACATTTCACATCGGTTCGAGCTGGGAATTCCTACAAAAAATGGGCGTCTGTGTTGAACTAGCTTCGGTGATTCAAATCAACATGAGCGAAAAAGTAACCCACCCTATTCTAGTTCCGACCGTTGGATTTTATATCCGGAACTAATTGCTTCAATAAGACGCGCTGGAATCTACACAACACGCATTTCTACAAGGCAAAGCAGTCTCTACATGAAACAGCGTTTCTACAAGTCGATGCTGTTTCTACAACCTAAGCCGTTTCTACAACCTAACCTGCCGACTGCACACTGCAGAATAAGCTTACTCTATACTATTTCGTTGCGCCTGGGTAAGCCCCTTAACAACCAAATCATACGAAGTGTCGATCAGCTCGAAGATGAGTTTGTTTGGCACCGTGCCGGTCAGGATAATCGACGTCCAGTGTTTTGCATTCAGGTAAGCGCCCTTCACTACATCGGAATATGTTTCGCGCAACTCTTGGATCTGTTCTGGGTGGCCCTTCAGCGAGATGCGTCCGGGAATAGATTCTAGGCTGGCGAATAAAAATATTTTACCCGCCACTTTGAATGTTAGTGTGTCGGGACCAAATGGAGTGTCTTCGAACGCCCCGGGCTTTGATAGACAGTATTCGCGGATTTCGAGAAGTGACATTTAGACAATTAGTAATTGGCAATTAGCAATTAGCAGTCCCGAGCGCGACGAGGGACGAACTGGACAATTTACAATTAGTGATTAGCAATTAGCAATTAACAACTGGCAGGAACAAAATACTGAAGGTGATGCCCTGATGTTTTTGTATTCAATCTTTAATCCTTAATTCGTAATTCATAATTCGTAATTCGTAATTAGATATTCCGCAACAACTTCGCCGCCTATCAAGTGTTGCTGAATGATCTTCTCGATTACCTTGGGAGTGCAGGAGTGGTACCACACGTTGTCTGGGTGCACAACAACAATCGGACCCATGGTGCACACACGTAGGCAGTTTGCCTTGGTGCGGAAAACTTTTCCGGGCTGGTCCAGTTCAAGTTCTTTGAGTCGTGTTTTCAAATAATCCCAAGATGCAAGTCCCTGTTTTTCAGAACAACACTTTGGTTTGGTTTGATCGGCACAAATAAAAATGTGTCGAGTATGTGAGCCAACGCCTAGTTCATGAGACTTCTCTTTAAGTTTTTTATTCATTAGTTAGCCTTTGTACAGTGTGCTAGTTTCCGGCACTGATTCCAAATACAAACTTTGCGATGGAAACGCATAGCTAACTCCCATTCTATTCGCCGTTTCGAGGAATGCCATGTTGATTTCCTCACGGGCTTGCCACTCGCTTGCCATTTCTGAACTGTTTATATAAAGTTGCACTTCTATATTCAGCGAAGATGCTCCAAATTCACGGAAGTGCACAAGCGACCGAGGATCATCCGCCGCGGTGGCAGGGTGATCAGTGATAATCTTCCGCAACGCAACAATAAACTCAGCCAACAATTCGGGAGAAGTTGAATACTCCACTCCAAGGGTTGTGCGATAGCGTCTGAAAACTCTCAGACCATAATTGTCGACAGTTAGATCCGCAAGTCTACCATTAGGTACAGATATTATTGTGTCGGCCATGGTTCGAATTCTAGTACTCCTAAAGCCCACTTCCTCTATGTTGCCTTCAACGCTTTCGAAGGCCACCCAGTCTCCAACTGTAAAGGGTCTATCTATGAAAAGCATTACCGAACCAAACAAGTTTCTAATTGTATCCTGTGCCGCAAACGCAAGTGCCAGACCACCAATGGAAACACCGGCAAGCAATGCCGTGATATCAAAGCCAAGGTGTTGCAGTAGTAGGATAAGTCCTACGAGTATTACGATGAATTTAAGTGCTTTTCGAAGTAGAGGAATGAGTTGATCATCAAGTGTACTCTGGGTACGCTCAGCAAGTTGTGCCGCACGATACGATATAAGGTCAACGAAACGATATGCCATAAAAATGGCGATTACCGGTAACGCAAACTTTATTGTGAGGATAATAAATGCTGAAATGCTAACCGGTAAACCAAGTATAGGCTGCAATAGTCCGACTAAAAACACCCATATAAATAATGCAAGGGGCTTACCCATGCTCTGCAATACCATTACAGAGTCGGCTGGCATTTTCCACTTAACAAGTAAACGTTTGAATATCCGAATAGCTACCGCGCGAACTATTGCTGCTATAACAAATCCAATCAGTAGGATCAGTCCAAAGCCAATCAATTGCCAAACATAAATTCCGAATATCATCGCGCCTTGTTCTGGCATTTTCTGAATGAGGTAGGTGAGTCCAAACGGCAAAACCTCCGAATACATATCCGGAATGGAACCAACAGTAGTTCCACTAACCAACCACGAGGAGCCAACCTTTTCAAGAAATATCCGAGGCTCTGACTTGAATGGTTCGTACACTGACTTTCCCAAATTCGAATCAACAAAATTGGGATCGTCGGGGATGCTCTCCATTTCTGGCAAAAGACCCTTTGCCTCCAACACCACTTGCAATTGTTCAACACGCTGGATGCGTTCGTCTGCGTCAAGCCAACTAGCATTCAATAAATCAGTAGCAAGTTTGGGGTTGTTTACACCACCGCTAATCTGATAGTAAAGTGATTGAATTGATTTGCGCGGCGAAGTAACATCATTTTCTCTGTCCTGCGCGCCCACAGGTACACAGTACAAAATCATCAAACAACCACACACAAACCACTTCGCAATCAACTTCATTATTTAGCTCCTAGTACGTTCATTACTTAGCTCCCGGCACATTAAGATGCAAAAACAATTCTTTCACTTCCGCCACCGTAACCATCCCTTTATCGCCCTCGCCATGCTTTCTGAGTGCCACAGAATCCATCTCAATTTCCTTGCTTCCAATCACCAATGCAAACGGAACCTTCTTCTGTTCACTCTCTGCGATTTTACGATTGATTTTCTCATTGCGAAGGTCTACATGCACTCTAATTCCCAGCGCCTCTAACTCCGCCGCAATGTCCGACGCAAAAGTTTGATGCGCCTCCGCAATTGGTAGAATATTTGCCTGTAAGGGGGCTAACCAAAACGGAAAATTTCCGGTGTAGTGCTCAATCAAAATTGAAATGAAACGCTCCATGGATCCGAATGGGGCGCGGTGAATAATTACCGGACGGTGTTTTGTGTTATCTGCGCCGGCGTATTCGAGGTTGAAGCGTTCGGGCATTACGTAGTCTACTTGTACGGTGCCAAGTTGCCACTTTCTGCCAATGGCATCGCGGACGATGAAGTCGATTTTCGGACCGTAGAATGCAGCCTCGCCTAATCCAATGAAGTAGTCAAGATTCATTTCATCTGCAGCTTCTTTTATTTCCCGTTGACTTCTGTCCCACAATTCAATATCGCCACCATATTTGTTCGGATTGTCGTCTCTAAAACTTAGCCGCGTAGAAACTTCCAAATCGAAAGTTGAAAACACAAGCTGCGTTAACTCTACTACGTTTTTGATTTCATCCTTCAACTGATCTTGAGTGCAGTATATGTGAGCGTCATCCTGGGTAAAGCCCCTTACCCTACTTAGACCATTCAACTCACCCGATTGTTCGTAGCGGTACACTGTACCAAACTCTGCTAGCCGCACGGGAAGATCGCGGTATGAGCGTGGTTTTGAATCGTAAATCTGGTGGTGGTGCGGACAGTTCATGGGCTTCAACAAGTACTGTTCGTCTTCCACGGTAATCGGGTCGAACTGCGAATCGGCATAGTAAGGATAGTGTCCGCTGGTCTTGTATAATTCGAGATTTCCAATGTGCGGCGTAATTACTTCCTGGTATCCGCGCTTTACTTGCTCTTCTCTAAGAAAAGCCTCTAACCGTCTACGAATTGCAGTTCCATTCGGCAACCATATAGGCAGTCCACCACCAACCAACGGAGTGATGAGATAGATTTCTAAATCTTTTCCAAGTTTTCTGTGATCGCGTTTTTCTGCTTCGGCACGCTGAGTAAGATATTCCTCAAGCAATGCCTTTTTGGGAAAGGCAGTTCCGTAAATACGCGTTAACACTTTGCGGCTTACATCGCCGCGCCAGTAAGCACCGGCAACGGAAAGTAGTTTCGGACACTTCAGCATGCCGGTGTTTGGAACATGAGTTCCACGGCACAAATCAGTAAAGCCACCTTGTGTATAGAATGTGATTTCCTGATCCTTCAATCCATCTAGCAATTCAAGTTTATACTCGTCGCCTTTTTCCTTGAAATATGCTACAGCATCATCCCAACTTATTTCACGTCGAACATATTCTTGGCAACGTTTTACTAGTTCCAACATTTTCGTTTCAATGGCCGGAAGATCTTCTACGCTAAGTTTAACTCCCTCTGGAAGATCTACATCGTAATAGAAACCATTGTCGATTGGTGGTCCAATTCCGAATTTCACACCGGGGTACATTACTTCGAGCGCTTCGGCCATAAGGTGGGCAGAAGAGTGCCAAAATATTTGTTTGCCTTCGTCATCATCGAACGTGACAATTTTTATGGAAGCATCGGCATTAATCTGACGCGATAAATCGTACGGCGCACCATTTACAATTATTCCAACTGAAACTCTTGCTAGTCCCTCGGAAATACTTTTTGCAATTTCTAATCCGGTAGTACCCTCTGGGTAGGCGCGGACATCGCCGTTTGGAAGTGTGATTTGCATGTTGTTGTGCGTTGTTAAACAGGCACAAAACTACGAATCAAATGCCGACCAGGGATATTCGGCGGTTGAGTTGCGATCCACGGTGAACACGGGCTTGCTGCACGTACCGCACGTCTTCTGAGAGAATGTCGTCTCAGAGCTTTTTGTAAAAATTACAAAGGCATACTTCCAGTGTCCAAGTGGATTCTGTACGGCCACCTGTGATACTAGTATGAAAGGACAATCTCACATGTTTAGAATCACGAATTCGGTCCTTCGGTTAATCGCTCGGCCATCCTCGATCTCGTTGGTGGCAATGGGAACTGAAGCGCCCATGCCCACGGGAGTAATTCTTTGCGTTGAAATCCCCTTTTTCACCAATGTATCACGCACTGCTTCGGCGCGCTTTTGCGAGAGTTTGGAATTGTATTCGGGATTTTGAGTGCTGTTTTTGTCGTCTGTGTGGCCACGCAGTTCAATGCTCATTTGTGGAAATGCATTTAACATCGCCAACACGCTCTCCACGGCATCGTCGGACTCTTTTTTCAACATTGCTTTATTGAAATCAAAGAACACGTTCATCAGCGAAACCGATCCTACCTGCGGGGTATTGTTATACTCGGTCTGCGCTAGCAAACTGTCTTTAGGCCAGCATAGTTTGACTTCAACCTTGTGATTGCCATACACCTTAGATGAGATTTCTATGACGTAGTGGTTTTTTATCCGACGATATACGTCTTCGAAAACATCGGCGAACTCTTGCGTCCCATACATGTGGTAATAACTGCCACCAGTTTTGTTGGAGATGTACTGCATGTATCCTTCGTTAACGTTTGCGCCAAAATCAACGCAGTGGATAGCTACGCCCGTCATTAGTGCACGCTTTACAACACTATCTCGACTAAGTGTTGATGAGTTTTCCAGACCGTCGGTAAACGCCACCACTGCCGTTCTATCATATCCGCTCCCCTTTTGCACAATGTGTTCCACGGCCTCGGAAACTCCATTATGAATTGCCGTCATTCCGCCATAGCCTTCTAATCCATTTACTTTTAGCGCTGCGTTCAAAGCAGTAACGTCTGAATTCAGTGGCACTTCAACGTTAGCGTTATTATCATAACGGACAACACCAATTGCATCATTTGGCATTTTTACTTTAAACAAATCAAGCGCAGCCTGCTGAACAGCACGCGCCCGATTGGTTCCCATCGACCCTGAATTATCCACCACCAGAACCACTGCCGAAGTAAGTTTATCCCTTGCGGTTACTTCCTTGATAACCACCTTCTTAACATCCCGCACGCCAGTCCGCGAAGTGTCGGTAACGCTACACCACATCTTTGTTGCAGCGCCCGTGTAATTATTCCCTAGGCTATCAACTACGTTCACATAAAGTCTAACCACACCAGGATCTCTCACATCAGCGCGCGTTACTTGCGCTTGCATGCCCGCCAGTTTTCGAGCAGGCAACGGCACATTTTTCTTCACGTACACCGGAGAATATCCTGTCGGTGGAATTGCATCGGAAGCCGATGGCGGCGCTTTTACATTAGCACAGCCCAAAAGCGTTGCAACAATTCCAACAATCAAAACCAGTTTCAAGTTGATGATGTTACTGTTGATGTTACTCATAAATAAATTGCACTCACCACAATACAAGCCGTTGTTATTATTCTAGTTCACAAATCTAGTATTGAAAAATTTTCCCAACCCAATGCATCGTAATGCCACCACTCCGAAGGCAACACGGTAAAGCCATTTTTCGTCATAATTGAATTAAGCAACTTTCTATTCTTCTCTGCTGTGTCAGAAATTTCTTTGAAATCAAATGATGATGCTTCCGTGAATTCATCGTACTGAGTTCCCATTTCCAATTCGTTGCCATTTCTGTCGCACAACGTTAAGTCAAAGGCGCACCCCCGGTTATGTCTCGATCCCTTAGCCGGATCTGCCACATATCGTTCGTCGGGAACCAGAGCCCACATAATTTTTTGAACGGAATGCGGACGATACGCATCGAACACTTTTAATTGCAACCCAAGCACTTGAGCGTCGTGCTGAGCCCCTTTCAAATTTTCAAGGGCAAACCTGCGCGCAAACAACACATCGGATTTATACAGTATCTGCTTGGTGAAATTATCGGGAGTAGCGTATTTCACATCTGTTAGCATGCCCGGAATCACCTCGTGCAGCCTAACAAGAACCGTATCGGCGGGCAAAACCCCTAGCCCCTTTTCAAAAATACTGGCTGGATGACTGTGGAAGCTCATAAGAATAGCAATCGTAAGTAGCATATTTATAACACTTTGGGTCGATTTTTGACAAAATTACTGATTTGGGGGCTTTCTGGTGCATTTCAGACCCATTTGTTGACAAAATCAGGTAGGATTCAAGCGGAATTCTGGTTATAATAGTGGTCCACAATAGAGATACAGAGATTGGTGTGGATAAATAGTGTAACCTATTAGCAATCAGAAGGTTAAGTAAACATGTTCGCGGCTACGATAAATAATGCAACAACCAAAAATAAAACGGACTTAGATGCTTTGTTCCGTTTAATCCAGCAGAACGACGAAGTTGCATTTCGAAGCCTATACACACATCTATCGCGTCAAATTCTGGCCTACTGTTTGTCTTTCTCTAAGGACGACGACGTAGCCAGAGACCTTTTTCACACGGTGATGTTAACGGTTTATGAGAAAAGACATACGTACAAGGAAGAAAACCTTTTTGGATGGATTTTTACCATAGCTAGAAACACTTGTCGCACGTGGGAGCTGAAATCGAAAAGGTTCGAGCCTTTGGGTGCGAACGTAGATGTTGCAGATGAAAACGAGAGTCATTTAGATGAAGACGAAGTAGCGATAGTACACAAGGCGATATTGAGTTTGAGCGAGGAATTTCGGAGCGTGATTTTACTTTACTATTACGGTGAAATGTCGATCAGAGAAATCGCAGAATCGCAAGAACTTTCTGAATCGTTGATCAAGGTGCGTTTGTTTAGAGCGCGCAAAAAATTAGAAGAGCAATTAAAAAACATTATTAGATATTAATTATGAAAACACTCGAAGATCTGGTTCGGAATTCTGCGAAGGAATGGGTTGACAAATCCACTCCTACCATGGTTCATACCGCTGAAAAAGTGGTGCAGAGAATTCGCCTTCAACGATTAATTAAATTCGGATCGGCAGGAATCGGCGGATTGTCTGTAGTAGCCATTATGATATGGGCTGGCAGTAATTCAGCCGGAACCGCAACATCTCCAATAACTGCACCAATGATGGTGCGTTCAGTTGAGCCTCAAGTGGAGTTGGTTGCTACCGAAAATCCGGTTGCTCAAGCGCCATCATTTGCTAAGAAGAGCGTAGCCGCGGTAAAGGTGCATGCACCGGCGCAGGTGAACAACGTTATAGTCCATCAGCCTAGTCAACAATTAGCCCCTTTCACAGTAAAGTCTGACCCTGTTGGATTTAGAACTGAATATGAGAGAATTTTGCATCGTGCAGAATTGTTTGCAGTGAACGACCCTCTAGTAGGCGTGGCTGAGTATCAAGGGCTGGCGCGTTTTTGCAAGAAGCATTTTCAGCGCGATTTAACAATCTCTGCTTTACGATCAGCCCGAGTTTTGGCAGAACAAACTGGCGACGAATCACTGAAAATAAAACTAGATCAAGATTTACGCGATTTGGACTAGAGTTACTTTAACGATTCGGTAACTGTTTTCCGCTTCAATACAATTTCTTGCGATGGAAATTGGACGGTCTTCCCAGTTGCATCTGTGGTTTCGCCAAACACTTCAAGTTTGATGTAGGTCTGCTTAGATAACCCTGGTATGAGGTCCATGAGCAGAAACTCTTTCCTGTTGGTTCTTCCCAAACTTACCTTACTCACAACGTTGATATTGCTGTAGTTGATAGATACAGTAGAGGTAGTTGTGGTATCGGCAATAACATCAATTTCAACGCTAAGCGCAACCGAGCTGTCCGAGCCCGCATTAACTATATCGGCAGTTAAAATGGCCGACAAGAATGGTGGTGGTGCCGGGAGAATTCGTTCTACGCGCTGCACGATGAACGACCTAACCGTATCAGCGTGAAAGCCGAACAAGGTATCAATCGTTTCGTTTTCCTGAATACTCCAAAGCGTGTCTCTACGTACCGAATAGCCGGCCGCAACAATAGTAACAGTATCAGTCTTCAGATTCCGCTTGTAAATCACAGCTTTCTCAGCCGGAACTGCCAAGCCATCCTCATTTATTATCTCTGGTTTGTCTGATACGGTCCATGCAAATTGGACGGACAAGCTAACATCCCACGGACGCCATTCGTACGTATTAGCAACGCTTGCAAGCGTATATCTAGCTCGAGCCGCCGTAATCAACGATGTTTTGTATGTAAGCTTCGATTCATATTCTAAGCCACCAGAAACCGTACTTGCAATACGCTGATAGTCATCGGAATATCTCAGAAAACGAATAGCCCTATTCATCGTGCCATCGGATTCAAATATCGCCCCATCCGGCGATTCCACACTTTCAGTACCCGTAGTGCTCATCCCCGTACACATTTGCAAGCCAAGCCTAGCGTCGAGCGATAGATTGTCGATCAAGTTCATCTTCGCCCCTAACGCCAAATCCCACACCAACTGACTCGCCAAATACGAGCGCAACAACGTACCCTGAACTTGTTGTCCATTAAACAGTAACGGAGCTTCAATACGGTCTGCAGCGGTTGCCCAACCATAGCCCCCTTCCAATTCAGCCCTCAAACTGATATTTCGCGTAATGGGCGCCTCCAACCCAGCAACTAATCCAAATGTATATCCCCGGTTCTCTGGCGGAGTCACCACTCCAAAGGCCGGGTTTCCTTGCTGAACAATCTCTATTCGAGTGCTTCTGGTACCAATCGCAGGACCCAACCTTAGCTTCGTCTCTTGTGCTTGAACAGCATCCACGCAAAAAACTGCTAGAGTAAACAACACCACGAAAAGCAATTTTGAGATCGTGAAATTTGTGCGCAACAACTTTTATCTTTCGGATGAGAATTCGAGTTTGCAATCAGAAATGAGTGAAGGTAAATTTAAGGCAAATACACCTCGTATTGTCAATGAATTGCACAAAATTATTTATTGAAGGGGGCTAGTCAGTATATCAATTAGGTGCGCAATCTGTTCAGCAACAAAAATTATTAACTATTGTCACGTAAGGCAACAATGACGCATGCGTCAAAGAACGCGGCAGAACCCAACGTGACACATTCTGTCACCACTTTCATTTATTCTTTTTTTATGAAAAAACTTGCAGTTTTACATTTCTTCAAACCAGCATTGCTATCTGTACTAGTTTTATTACTTGTCTCAGGAAGTGCTCACGCGCAACACAGGCAAACGGTTGTAGTAGATATATTTACAAACTCACACTGTTCCCCATGTGCAACTATGCATGCAGCGGTGGATGCTTCGATAAAAGGAACGGCGTTGGAGCAAGACGTGATTATCATTTACCACCACGTTAGAACGTATTCTGACGACCCCATTTATCAAGAGAATACCACCGAGCCAACATTGCGCGGCTCGTACCTAGGTGGAGTTTCAGGCACACCAACGGTTTTCTTTAATGGCACGCGGTGGACTGCCTCATACAGCGGCTGGACGGCATATCTCAGTTCAGAAAGTGCCATGCAAACCGAATACGAAGTAGTTGGCACCCTTAACACCACTGCCGATTCTGCCACGGTTACATGCACTGTATCGCGCAACCAAACTTCTAGTACCGATGTTAATCTATATTCCGTTCTTGTGGAGAATGTAACCTACAAGGGAAGAAACAACGTTTCCGATCACAATGGTGCTATGCGAATAGGGTTTACAGCGGCGGCCGGAATTCCACTTACGTTCGATGATAATGGCCAAGCTACGGTCGTGCTCTCAGCGCCAATAAAATCAACGTGGGACGCAACTAAATTGAGAGCCGTGTTTGTAATTCAGGACCCAGCAACTAAAAAGCCATTGCAAGCCTATCAAGCGCCGAGCAATCAACCAACCAGCGTCCTTTCTAATGTCAATTCTCCTAGTTTTACAACACTGGGGATGTGTGATAAGGATATTCTAAATTTGCACTGAGCCTTCAGCAACTGTTTGCTGTAATTCTGGCTTTAGAAAAATAGGATTCATTGCGTTGGCCAAATTGGCACTTCTAATCCAAGCAAGCTTGAAACTTGGTTGTTGGAAAATCCTGACGTCAAGGTTGATTCGTTTAAAACCACTCTGTATACTCTGGTGCTTGCCTGGATTCATACGCAATGAATGGAATCATGCGTTTAGGTTGATGCCGTAGTTTAATAATTTGCGTACTCAGTAGGATTTACTCGGCAGGTTGTTCAACGGGTTGCTCTTCTGTCTTTTCCGTGTTCCGGCCGCCCTTGTATAACAAGAACTCTAGTAGCCTGCTGTCGATATCGGCGGTGTAAAACGGTATTCTTCGTTTGCTACGAAGTCCGACGTGCTTGGCCAACTCCAAATTTCCAGTAAACACATAGCCAGCATAACCCGCACATCGCTGCTTGAAGAAGTCGCCAATTTCACCGTAGGTGGCTTTTAAGTCCTCGGTATCACCCAGACGTAACCCATATTCCGGATTCATAATTACTACAGGAAGACTTGTGTTGTCATCGAAAATATTTGGTGGATTTTCATCAACATCAGGTACGGGAGTCTGATCGAATTCGCAGGTTTTCCACGTGATGTTTTCAAGCACACCGGCTTCTTTCGCATTGTCTTTCGCCAATCTCAATGCCCGTGCATCATGATCGCTGCAAATTATTTGTGCAGCTCCCCGGCTCTTCCGCACGTCGTGCGCTTCATCTAAAAGCAGATCCCACTTTTTATAATCGAATTGCAGACAGTGCATAAAACCAAAATTTCTGCGCAGTGATCCCGGTGCAATATTCCGGCTCATCAGTGCAGCCTCGATGCCTAGCGTTCCACTACCCGCCATTGGGTTTACGAATGGGAACTCCGGACTCCACCGTGTGGCCATAATAATAGATGCTGCAAGAGTTTCTCGTAAGGGGGCTTTTGCCGGATGTAGTCTGTAGCCTCGGTTTGATAGAACATTTCCTGAAGTGTCTAAGTAAACAATCAGTTCATCATCATGCCAATACAAAAACACAACCGTTCTATCAGCGCTTGATCCACTATCGGGACGAATTCCTTTTTTACTTCTAATTCTATCTACAATAGCATCCTTACAACGCATGTTAGCATACATGTCGTTATCGATTACGGCTGTTTTTACCGAACTAATTACACTCACATAACCATCAGCCGCTATCACATCCTCCCAAGCAACCTCACTCAACCTAGCGTACATTTCATCTGTAGTTCTGCACTTCCACCCCCCAAGTTTGTACAACACGCGGTGGGCTGTTCTTAGCCACAGGTTTAGCTTCATGCAGTCATCAAATGTTCCTGTAAGTTCCACTCCAGCCTTATGCACTACATCAACAGTGAAACCAAGGTTCCGAATTTCAGTAGCGAGGTATTGTGGAGTTTCTTTTGGG
Source organism: Ignavibacteria bacterium (assembly GCA_013204605.1). GTDB lineage: Bacteria > Bacteroidota > Ignavibacteria > Kapaibacteriales > Kapaibacteriaceae > JABMNI01. The sequence continues at coordinate 3,549 of JABMNI010000064.1, read as the reverse complement.
CATGTAACGAGTATCATAATTGCGCTTCGGTTTCTAGTAGCACTTCTCTGAATGCCCTAATAAATGTATCTACGTTTTCTTCGGTAATAACGTATGGAGGAACCAGGCGAATTACGTTTACGGAAGTAGAATTTATAATCACTTTTTTATCTAGCAATCGATTAACGTATGGCGATGCATCCGAATTCATTACCGCACCCTGCATACATCCCCTACCACGAATTTCACGAATCTGTTTTGGAAATTGCTCTGCCAGCGCACTCAATGATGCATGAAGGTATCTGCCGATTTCCAGAACATGCTGCATCAAACCATTTAACACTTCATTCACAACCACCATTCCCGCAACACAGGCCACGGCGTTTCCGCCAAAGGTTGTGCCATGCTGACCCCGCAACATTGCGCCGGCATGGGCATGAGTTGTAAGTATTGCACCCAACGGGAGTCCACCACCAACAGACTTTGCAACAGTTACGATGTCAGGCCGAACGCCATATTTCTCAAACGCAAAAAAGCTACCCGTTCTTCCAATCCCCGTTTGCACTTCATCTGCAATCACAACAAAATCATACTCATCGCGCAACTCAAACAATCTCTTCACGAATTCCGGAGTAGGTTCTGATAAGCCCCCTTCACCTTGAATGAATTCAAGAATCACGGCGGCAGTAGATTCATCTATTCGCGACTCGAGCGCATCTATATCGTTAAACGGCAACGCAATGGTTTTGGCTACGAACGGACCCATTCCATCTTTGTAAAGGGGCTTATCCATTACGGACAATGCAGCATACGTTCGGCCGTGAAAGCCGCCAGAAAAACCAACGAGATCGTACTTAGATTTTTGATGTCCAATACGCCGCGCAAGCTTCAAAGCGCCTTCTACTGTCTCGGATCCTGAATTACAAAAGAATACACGCTCGTAACCCGATGCGCTGCACAGAAGTTCGGCGAGTTGAACTTGGGGCTCTTGGTAATAATAATTCGACAGATGCATGTAGCGTCGAATTTGATTTTCAATGGCGGAAATAATTTTCGGGTGCGAATAACCCAGCACGTTAACGGCAATGCCACCAAGAAAATCCAAGTAGGCATTTCCATCAACGTCAACAATTTCTACACCCGAGGCGTGATCTACTACTATGGGTAGTCTCTTGTACGTTTGAAAAAGAACGTCATGTTCTCTGCTAATGACTTCTTGTGATTGCAACTTTTCCGCCCAGGTTATTGTTTCAGTATGACAACTTCAACGCGTCGGTTTTGCTGACGACCTTCGTCTGTCTCGTTGGTGGCCACGGGTTTCGACTCTCCATAACCAGCCGGTTTGATCCGTTTGGTTTCGATCTTCCATCTATCAACAATATACGTGGCGCAATTCTTGGCTCTTGCAGCAGAGAGTCTTTGGTTGTAGGCATCACCACCTCTGTCATCCGTATGCCCACCAATTTCAATTTCCATGGAAGGAGCTTCCATAAGCATGCTCGCTACGCGGTCGAGTTCGGGGAACGATTCCGAACGTACGTCGGCCTTGCCATAATCGAAGAAGATGTTGTTCAATGGTGCAACGCTTCCTTCTTCAATTGGCACCAAATACAGATTACGTTCAATCTGCGTGTACTCTTTCAATTGTGTCAGATCGAGATTATCATTTATCGAAATGAAGCCCGGTGCCGATGCTCTGAAGCCATACTTCAACCCAAGGGGAAGTGCGATTTTATATTTACCCGTTGCTGGTGTAGATCTTGCCCGACCGGATTCGCCACCTCTAGGTAAAACTTCATAAAAAATGTCGGCTTCAATCGGCTCTCCAGTTTTCTTGTTCAACACCTTACCCACAACGAGTACTACGGCTCTTGGACGGAATTTTTTAGGAAGTCTGATTTTAAAAATGTCGCCGGCACCATACGTGTTGTTATACGATACGTAGTACGCAAAATCTCCGGCAGCGGGAATTGTGTAGTACAAATCCCAAGCAGAGGAATTAATTGTTGGACCAAGATTTTCAGGCTCGCTCCAGTTGAACCACGTTGTATCCTGACGTCTGCTAACAAACACATCGAATGCCCCATAGCCCCCTTTACCATCGGAAGAAAAATAGAGCGACATGTCATCAGATGCAATGAAAGGCGTTACTTCGTGGGCAAGCGAATTAATGGTTGGACCTAGGTTAACGGGCTCAGACCAAGTTGTATCGTTCTCTCTAAAGGAAACGTATAGGTCCTTACCGCCCCTTGTATCCGTTCGTTCGATAGCCATAAACAATGTTTTACCATTATTCGAAAGCGAATACTCGCCAAAACGATTGTTATTATAAAAATTCTTGATAGTTATTGGCTGCGGAATAGACCAACCATCAACCGTCCGACGCGATATGGCAATACTTCGGGCCTGAACCTTGGGGTCGGTGTAGGAATCTCCAATTATAATTGTGTTACCATCCGGAGTAATCGACATTAAATAATTGTTTTCTCGGTTATTTAATGGGATGCCAATATTCCTCGCCTCACTCCAACCACCGTCCGGCTCCATTTCTGAATACCAAATGTCCTGCCTACCACCCCCAATATTTTCAGGTGCATGGCTACGGCAGAAGTACAGTGTTAGTCCATCGGGCGCAATTACCGGAAGGATGTCATCATACAAACCATTTACCTTGGGTCCGAGGTTTACGGGTAGATAACTTGAGTCAGGAATATCCTGACAAAAGGCAGTTGTAGTCGACACGATTATGCCGACTACAACTACAACCCAAAATTTGTGTTTGTGTGATGCCATTAATTTTTCGCTTTTACTACCACCAAGACTACTCTCGGTGATTACTTTTTCTTCTCTATGGTCATGGTGATTTTTTCTAGCGGATTATCGTTGCTATCGCGGGCAGAGTTCACAACCACATCGGCTACTTCCATGCCGGCTACTACTTCACCGAAGCCTGTGTACTGTCCGTCTAAGAACGTAGCATCAGCAACGCAAACAAAGAACTGTCCACTAAAACTATTCGGATCGTTTGTGCGTGCGGCCGAAAGAACTCCGCGAACGTGACTCTTCTTGTTAAATTCAGCCACAACCTTCGTTTGAGAACCGCCGCCACCCCAAGTTGCTCGGGCTCCATCAATTGAATTTGGATCTCCCCCTTGAATCATGAAACCTGGAATTACGCGGTGAAACGCTGTTCCATTGTACAAACCTTCAGCAACTCTTGCTTCGAAAAACGCACAGTGCTTTGGAGCTATATCGGGCCACAATTTCAATACTATCATTCCAAGGTCTTTATTACCCTGTTTAACGTGAATTACATATTGCGGGTTTTTGCTAACCGGCTCATTGGCTTGAACGTCTGCTACCATCACTACTCCTAAAATCATTACTGCAAATACAAAAATCCACTTCATGTGTTTTCCTTAAAATTGTTCTACGGTTTATTGATAAATAACTAATAATTTACATTTTCAATGTTGGTCAATGCATCACCACGGGAATGTCCAAAAGCTAGTTGAAATAAAAACGAGGTTCGAGCTACGTCGTAGATTAACGGAAAGTAAGCCAATAATC
>JABMNI010000063.1 GCA_013204605.1 Ignavibacteria bacterium | reverse complement strand
TGCTCCCGGAGTATCTTGATTTTCTCTTCCGGCGTAAATGTTCGTCTTCCGCGTTTTGTCATCTCGGCTGTCCCTTTTCTGTTGGAGATCAGCACCAAATTACTTGATAATTTCTAAGTTCGTTTTGTCCTATTTTGATTCTAGCAGCACATTCTTACCTCACTCACTGTGATGGTGAGGACTATCGATACTGCAAGTGCCAGCCTGCTTAGATAGATACAATTCATTTATTTGTTCCAGTAGTATACCACAAAATTAAAACAATTACCTACATAAGTTAGTATACATATATACTTACGTGGATATATTCCATGAGGCAATCATCTAATAGCCTTAAACAGGTAATTATTAATCAGACCATGACGCAACCCCTTAGTACTAACCAAGATAGAGTTTAGAAGCATAGATCGCATTACTCCAATTAGGATTGCCGTGCCAACAGGAAGAATATCAATTCTGCCACGGTCGATTCCCGGAAGCCTTTTTAGCTCAGCTTCAGTAATTGAAAAAAGGTAATCACTCCACTTTTCCGCGGCAGTTAGCGATAACTCGAACCCGTGGATGGCTTTCTCGTCAAACACTTGCATACCAAGCTCCAGCATAGCCAAACTCACGGGAGTACCGGCCACCGCAAAAACTTTCATTCCTACATCAAGACTCAAGGCTTCTGAGTTAACCACCTGCTGACTAACGAATTCCAACAACTTTTCCTTAACGCCAGTTTCCGTTCGGTGCCCGCCGGCAATGTACTCATCAGTTAGCAAAACACTACCCAATTCAAGGCTTACGGCTGAATGTCTATCCAAACTTCCACTTACAATCTCTGTAGAGCCCCCTCCAATATCAATTACACTACCATGGCGATTAACTCCAACTACTCCGCACAATGTTAGCATGGCTTCCCTTTGACCGGATATGATTTCGATTGGGGCGCCAAGTGCTGACTCTAAGATAGGCAGGACGGTACCTCGGTTTGTGGCGTTTCGTAACGCGGATGTTCCCACAGCGAGGATTTTTTCAACATGAAGTTTGGAGGCGTGCTCACGAAACTCATGCATAGACTGCACGCATCTGGACACCGAAGCCGCACCGATGATTCCGGTGGAGTGCAAACTTTCACCAAGGCGGGGAGTAGAGTGGAAATCCGCCACAAATTCAACATCAGAATTTCGCAATTCGCCAACGGCCATGAGAGCCGTGTTGGTCCCTATGTCTACGGCCGCTATCAAAAAATAACGTTAAGCAGAAAAGTTATCATCGATTTTTTCAATAACAGTTTTTGCTGCAGACAAAATATTTGTGCCGGGTCCGAAGATTGCTTTAACACCCATTTCATAAAGCTTGTCATAATCTTGCGGCGGAACAATTCCTCCAACTACTACTAGAATTTCAGCAGCGTTTACTTGCTTTAACGCAGCAATCAACTGAGGAACCAATGTTAGGTGCCCCGCAGCTTGACTGCTAACTCCCACCACGTGCACGTCGTTATCTGCTGCCTGACGTGCTACTTCTTCGGGCGTGGCGAACAGGGGACCGATGTCTACATCAAAGCCCAGATCTGCAAACGATGTTGCAATCACCTTTGCACCTCGGTCGTGACCGTCCTGCCCCAATTTGGCCACAAGAATCCTAGGACGCCGACCGTGTTGCGTTTCAAAATTCAAAACTTGTTGACGCAGTTCATCAAACTCAAGATTGTTTGTATACTGCGCACCATATACTCCTTCAATCGTCATAGTATTGGCTTCATATCTTGTGAAAGCTGTTGTCATAGCATCGGTGATTTCACCAACACTTGCCCTAGCTCGAGCACAGGCCACGGACAATTCCAGTAGGTTACCATTTCCCGTCTTAGCACACTCCGTTAACGTTTCAAGACAAGTGCGTACTGCTTGACTATCTCTGGAATTCTTTACCTCATTCAATCTATTTACTTGAAGCGTTCTGACCGCAGTGTTATCAATCGAGAGTACGTCGACCAGTTCGTCTGAGTCGGATTTATACTTATTCACTCCAACAACAACTTCTTCACCTTTGTCAATGTTAGCTTGACGAATAGCGGCAGATTCTTCAATTTTAAGTTTTGGAATTCCTGCTTGAATGGCCTTTGTCATTCCACCCATAGCCTGAATCTCAGAGAGTATTGCTGTTGCTTCTTTAACAAGAGAATCAGTTAAACTTTCAATATAGTACGATCCGCCAAGTGGGTCGGCAACCGCATTAATTTGCGTTTCTTCGGCTATGATGAGTTGCGTATTTCGTGCAATTCGCGATGACATCTCGGTTGGCAATCCAAGTGCCTCGTCGAATGAATTTGTATGTAAGGACTGAGTGCCGCCAAGAACAGCTGCCAAGGCTTCGATAGTTGTTCTGACCACGTTATTGTACGGGTCGCTAGCTGCCAATGACCAGCCAGAGGTCTGACAATGCGTGCGCAAAATGCACGAAGTCTCGTCGGCCGGTTCATACTTTTTCATCTGCGTAGCCCACAAAACTCGGGCAGCTCTAAGTTTGGCAACTTCCATAAAGAAGTTCATTCCAATGCCAAAAAAGAATGAAAGTCTTGGCGCAAAATCATCGATCTTCAAACCGGTTTTTAATGCCGCATCCACGTATTCCAGTCCATCACCAATAGTATAGGCCAGCTCCTGAACAGCCGTTGCCCCGGCTTCGTGCATGTGATAACCAGAAATTGAAATGCTGTTAAACCGCGGCATGAACTTAGAAGTAAACTCAATTATGTCAGACACTATTTTCATTGATGGTTCAGGCGGATATATGTACGTGTTCCGCACCATGAATTCTTTGAGAATGTCGTTTTGAATTGTGCCGCTAAGCTTTGTTAAAGAAGCCCCTTGTTCCTCTGCGGCCACGATAAACATGGCAAGAATTGGCAGCACGGCGCCATTCATCGTCATAGACACGCTCATTGTGTCAAGCGGAATGCCGTCGAACAAAATCTTCATATCCTCAACTGTATCAATGGCCACCCCAGCCTTGCCAACATCGCCTACCACTCGTGGGTGATCGCTATCGTAACCTCTATGCGTAGGTAGGTCGAACGCAACACTTAGCCCCTTCTGACCAGATTCTAAAGCGCTGCGATAAAACGCATTGGATTCTTCCGCCGTTGAAAAACCCGCGTATTGACGGATGGTCCACGGACGATTTGTAAACATCGTAGCGTACGGCCCGCGCTTAAACGGAAACACTCCTGGATACTCATCTTCAGCCGCGCTATTTGGGTTATCAGAATTTGTGTAAAGGGGCTTTACGGGAATGCCCTCGTACGTGGGCTTGGTAAGCGAGTCCACACTTTTGCCACGCAGTTCCTTTTCGGCCTTCGCCTGCCAGAGTTTTTCATTTTCGCTCATTCGGCAAAGATACGGGAGATATTATGTAGCTACATTTGGCAGATAGTGCCTTTGCTGGCTAATTTGGCAGCGGTTTGGACAAGTGTTTTGAAATTATTCGTTGTCCCCATAGTATGTATAAAAGTATTTGGACTAATGATTGAGGTTAAACAGATGAATAAATTCTATCGTAATATTTGTGATTTGGTAATTACAATTGCGTTTTGCGTTGCAAACGTGGTTTATGCTCAGCCAGTTTTCAATTAAGGGTACCTGCCTAGCGTGGGAACAATTGTAAAGTGGAACGTTGTAGACACTACGGGAGTTGTACCGGGTCAAGGCGGCGCGAACGTCACATGGAATTTTTCTAATATAACAGTCAAACCAGATCAGCATCAAAACAATTGGGTCGACCCTAAATCAACGCCGCACGCAGCATCATTTGCCGAGGCTACACACTGTGAACAGTCCGATACGGTGTACAGCTATTTTGTCTTGGAAAAAGGAAGATGGACCAGACTTGGAGAAGAGAGTCAAGCCTTTCAATCCGGCAGGTGGGCCGATCCACTTGATGTTGCCAAGGTGCCATGGAGTTATAATGAGTCGTACTCTGACGTAGCCCGACACAGCTTTACAACGAATGGGGTACCGGTCAAGCGGGGAGGCACTATTAGTGGAAAGTATGATGGCTACGGAACGTTGATTTTACCGAAAGGCACATTTTCAAACGTACTTCGCATCTCGTATACTCAGGTCATAATTGATACGATTACTATTGACGCCGGTCCGTTCACAATAGTTACCATCGTAAAAAGCACCATTACGAGTTCATCATGGTTTGAACCCAACAATTCAGAGTTTCTGTTTAACATCACAGATGTAGTCGCACAGACCACTATGTCTGGTCCAGCCCCTTCTGATCAAACTATATATGCAAAGACAGTGTATGTTTCAACGAAGGCCGGTGGCACAGTAACCGTTTTAGATCCTCCTACGCTACTACTACCTTTAGACGAGGCAGACGTGGAGTCGGATTCGATTCGCTTGAGCAACTCAACGGTTGATGGTGCGAAATCATACAGAGTTCAAGTGTCGGCGCTTGCTGATTTTTCAACACTGGTTATAGATACTACTTCTGCTAACACTTTCGTGAATCTCAGCAACTTGGTAAAATTCAAATTGTATTATTGGAGAGTAGCTGGGGTGAGCGGGCCAATTCAAAGTAAACTTCATCCCAACGTTCAAGCCGAACCTAACTGGTCGGTAGTTCGATCATTCCGCGTTGTTCCAAACGCTCCGCGACTAACAAGCCCGGCTTCGAACGCCACTGTCCCAAAAGGAAACGTGACCTTTGTGTGGACGTCTGATGCCGACGATGACGAATTGGAATATTCAACCGACTCAACATTCAATACAAATGCAACGACAGTTTCTACCAAAACCAAATCTAGCTCCGCACTGTTAGAAACCAGTGGTCTGTATTATTGGCATGTCCGATCTGTTCGCACTCCAGACTTTGTTGGCAGTTGGAGCAAGCGTGAAACGTTTGTTGTTTCTGACAACGTTTCTGTCTCCGAATCCGACCGAGATACACAAATTTCACTAAGTCCAAATCCAACTACTGAGTTCGTTAACATTTTAATGGACGCAGCACAATTTGCGAGCATCGTAGTTTTCGATGCGAATGGCGCATTAGTAGCTACAAAAAATGTTAAGGGGCTTTCCAGCACAAAACTGGATGTTTCTGCATTTGCTAATGGCGCTTACACGCTGTCACTTTTAACACCAACCGGTAAGGTTGTTTCAAAGCGGTTTGTTGTTAATCGGTAAGAACGCAGTAGGGTACGAATTACGAATTACGAATTACGAATTACGAATTACGAATTCGTCCCTCGTCGCGCTCGGGACTTCTAATTGCTAATTGCTAATTGTCTTACCGTTTGTATGGTTCGCTCAGGTACTTCTGCGCCTCCGCAATACTCCCAGAGTAATCTCGCCACGCGAGAACTTTTTGATATTGAGCAACGGCCAGACTTCGTTTGTCCAGTATGTCATATATCTGGCCGATCTTCAGATTTAGCTTCACCATGAAGCCCGACGGATCCTGGTCTAGAATTCTACTGGCCTCATCACATTTGTAGAAATAGCGTAGGGCTAGGTCGTAGTCACTGTGCAGCATTCGGGATAGCCCAACGTAGTACAACGCTTCTCGTGCAGCATGACGGTCGTAGCCAGCTTTTTTATCGAGGCAGGCTAATGTGACGTTGCGCCATAGAATTTCCATGGTATCCAACGGACCTAACTGAACAAGACACCTGCCGAAGGCTCGTTGAAAATAGGGATTGTTGGGGTAGCTGTTGGCAAGATCGCGTGCATACACAATGGCTTCGGAGGGGCTGTTTTCGAAGTCATAGTACAATTGAACTAAAACTGCTTTGGCTTCAACTGCGGCATACTTCGCGCTCTTTGCGGCAGCTCGTAATTGAAGAATGCCAATTTTTTTATCGCCGCTGGGTAGGAACATCATGACCGGTTTTAGGAGCGGGTATTTTTCCGGCATCATAGCCGCAAAGTAATTATAGATGCCAGTCCCAATCATAATGTCTCGATTTGAGGGGGCAATCTTTTGACACTCTTGTAATATTGGTAGGGCAGTAGCGCCATCATCGGCAGCGCTTAACCAGTCTTCTCTCAGCGCGTAGTAGCGTCCCCTGAATCCCAGTGCGCCCCCTTTAAAAAAAAGTGCCACTATATCAGAAGGATCTTCTTCGATTGCTTTTTCGCAAACAGTTAAAACTTTTTGAATCTTATTCAAGAACACTTGGTCGTAAGAACGTGTGCTGCGATCAAAAGAAACACGCCACCAGTCCACCATGGCATCCATAAAGTAACCGGCTGGATGTTTGGGGTACATCTTTTTCACTGATTCGAACATTTGATGTGCGCTGTCGAATTTGACATTGTAAATCAATTCGATTCCTCGTCTAACCAGTGTGTCGCCATCGGATTTAATAAACAAAATTTGCGCTGTTGAATTTGGACTAACAAAGCAAACTAAGATTGACAAAATCAGAAACGCGCTGAACTTTTTATTCATGATTAACGGGCCAACTCATAATTAGTATTTTTCATAAAGTGCTCTGAATATTGCAGCCTGCACATAGACATCGGTCTTGACTTTTACTAAGATGAATGCAATGCTAGCTGAAAGACACAATGTAGTGACAAATCCACTCTCGATACCAAAGGTTGAACCGAGTAGCCATTGCATTTCTGGCGATACGGCTGATGTATTAAACGTATAATACGCAATTGGAAAACTTAAGCCGCTAACGGCGCCAAAAAACAGAGCCACTAGCAGGTTCCAAATGATGTGAAACGACAGTGAATACCACAGTGTTTTTGTTTTTGCAACCGCTGCTCCAAGTAGAACACCGGCCAGTGTGACGTTTACTATGGCTAAAAGGCCACCAGACGGGTTGAACATGTGAGCAATCCCAAACAATACCGAGGTTGATATTATAGCGACGTTGCTGCCAAAACGTATTCCCAATGCCTTGAAAATTGGCCCCCTAAAAAGAAATTCTTCAAAAGTTGCAGCAAAGAAAATCAATACAATTGTTGATACGGGAATCGATACCAGTTGGACCAATTCGAAATGTGCGCCTATCAACAATCCAATTGAACCCACGAATATCAGACAGCCAACTGCTGTTGCTGCTCCGATCGAAACATGCTGAGTTGTGAATTTTGTGACTGATAATGCGGAGGCTGAAAGAGATTTGTATGCGAACGATTTGTCGTGAAAAATCAAGAACACACCCAAGATCACTGTCATTACCACGTACGATGATGTGGGACCAAGTTCGAGAACGCCGGAAACTGTAGCGCCTAGCAGCACTACGGCTATAGTGGCGACTATAGTCGTTGCCCAATGATTTAAGAGGTTCACAGTTTAGTAGATGAGCAGTTAACTAGGTTTCGAGCTATCGATGGAGCCGTTGCCAATTTCTGCAATGTACTGAAGCACAATTGCCTTCATGGCATCTTCAACTTCTACGTGCTCGGTACCGCGTACCATGCGTGCAAGCTGGGGACAGTATGAAGCGTATTCGGCTTCTCCACGACGTCGGATTAATATCTCGTAGTCGTTAGGGTCAGTACTTGTGGGGCGTGTCATTTTGTATTCTACCTATATCTATCAAGTTTAGTTTGAATTTCTCTTTTTGAGGAGTCTAGTTGTAATGATTTTGCCCAGGCACGAACCGCTCCATCCAAGTCACCTTGTTTTTCTAGAATGTCGCCTAGATGGTCGTAGTGAGTAGCGTTCCCGTCGTACTGTACTGCACGCTCAATAAATTTTTGAGCGGCATTATAATCACCAAGCTTGAACAATATCCAAGCATACGTATCAAGATAGCTGGGATTGGTAGGATACTGCTGCAACGCTTTCCAACTCAACATTCTAGCCTGATCTAAATTTCTTCCCTGAACAGAAAGTGAGTACGCGTAATTGTTACACACTAGTGCATCGTCCGGCTCTATTTCTAAAGCCTTCGCGAATGCACTGTCCGCTTCCACATGTCTGTCTTCTGAATCGTATATATTTCCAACCCGCACCCATGCTTCAAACAACATCGGATCAATCTTTAACGCCAAATTATAATTGACCAAGGCGAGACCTGGGTTGAGAGTCAGTTGATAACACCAACCAAGCAATAATGGAAATCTGGCGTGGCGGGGGAAAATGGTGATGCTCTGCTTAAGAAGTTTAATCGCATAATCATAGGCGGTATTTTCAATACAAAGACCACTAATATTAACTCGAAGATCAGGATCGGTGGGATTTGACTTGATTGCCAACTGGTACAGTAATGAAGCTCGCTCTTGATCATTAAGCATTAGGGCCAATGATCCGGCCATGGTGGTAATCTGCCAATGGTTGCTAAAATGAAGCGCCGAATAATCCAAACACGCAAGAGAAGAATCCTTGTAAACGAAGGCCAATAGAGAATCGCTATACAGTTTGTTTAAAACTGTCAACCAAACTCTGGTACTTACTTCTGAGTAATACGACATTGAGATGAATGTTTTTGCCAAAACCAACGCCGTGTCAATTCTACCATTATCTAAGAGTGCCACAACATAGTCTGTGAGCACAACGGGATTATTTGATTCATAATCATATGCGCGTTGTAAAGCACCCAACTGGCCTTTGGCATTCTTTGTTCTAAGGTACAGATCTGCCAGTATTCGGTATACACCAAGATCTGGCTCGTTACTTACTATCTCTTCAAATACTTCTATAGCCTTGCTAGCACTGCGAGGCTCGTACAGCTTACCAAGTGTGTACAGCTGACGTTTGGAGGGGGTGAGCCCCCTAACTTTTTCGAATGCCTTAACCCCATCGTCATAGCGTCCGCCGGATACCAAAACCTCCGCCAATATTTCCCATGAGTTTGCCGATGTACTATCCGCCTCCGTAGCAAGTGTGGCATATTCGAGTGCCCGGTCGAGTTTTCGTAATTCAAGGTAACTTCTCGCGATGGCTCCTAGGGTGACTTCTGAGGTATCGTATCGCAACGATTCTTGAAATTCAAGAATTGCCTCGGCGTGACGATTACCTTGCATCTGCAATGATGTGCCGGAAATAAATAGTTCGCGTGCCTTTTCTAGATTCTTTTCGGAAACTTGAGCGCTTACTGTCCCACAAAAAAATAGTGGGGGAGTAATAATCAAACAGATCTTTATTACGGCTAGGTATTTCATTCGGGTGTGAATGACGGATATCGAGTAAAAATCATTGCTACAAAAAAAGGCCGCTAATTTAGCGACCTTTAATAATCCTAGTGCTAGGAATAATTTATTTCTGCATACGCTTCTTCATCGCGGTATAGCCGATTTTATCGAGCGTTTTAATTGCATTAGCGGTAATCTTTACAGTTACCCACTTACCCTCTTCGGGAACCCAAACGCGCTTCTTTTGAAGGTTAGGTAAAAACCGTCGACGGGTTTTATTATTGGCATGTGATACGTTATTGCCATACATCACACCTACACCGGTTAATTCACAGCGTCGTGCCATGATCTGACTCCATTTCGATTACAATTTGAACAAGAACTACAAACTTACGTATAAGTATGGTTGTAAGCAAGCTTCGTGCCAGCAAAGTTCAAACCTTAACTTTGTAGTTCTGTGAAAAATCAAACTACAAATAGAGCCGAAATCCAAATACGAGGCGCCCGCGTTAACAATCTTAAAAATGTGGATGTTAACATACCCAGAGGCACTATCACCGTTGTAACGGGTTTGAGCGGGTCGGGCAAATCTTCGTTGGCTTTCGACACCTTGTATGCCGAAGGTCAGCGCCGATTTATCGAATCGCTTAGTGCGTATGCGCGTCAGTTTTTGGACAGAATGAACAAACCCGATGTGGATTCGATTGTTGGGCTTCCACCGGCTGTGGCCATCGAACAGCAATCCTTTAGTAAAAATCCGCGTTCAACTGTTGGAACTACTACCGAGGTGTATGACTACCTGCGTCTACTTTACGGTAGGATTGGAGTAGTGATAGACAAAGATACGGGTGCCGTTGTTAGAAAAGACACTGCCGAATCTGTGTGCGAACATGTCATGGCTTCGTGCATGGGCAAAAAAATCTTGGTCCTTGCAGATTTGCCAGATGACCACGGATCACTAAAGGAGTTGAAAGAAGGGTTGAATGAAAGGGGCTTCACCAGAGTTGTAGTAAGCACATCTCCAAACTTTATTGAACTCGATGAGTTAACTGATGTAGAATACAATCAACAAATCGTGCGACTTCTAGTGGATAGGCTAAAAGTGAAGGACGACGAAGATACCGTGACTCGACTAACAGACTCATTAGAATCAACATTCAATGTGGGAAATGGTAGAGTTGTTATTCGAGTAGTTGCTGACGATGATTCGATTCAAGATTTGTTCTTCTCTTCAATTTTTGAAAATGCTCAGACTCAAACTCAATACATCGAACCGGAACCTAGATTGTTTTCGTTTAACAATCCATTTGGTGCCTGCCCAACCTGTCAGGGCTTTGGTAGAAGTGTTGGCATTGATGAAAATTTAGTGTTCACCGACAAAAGTGCAACTCTTAAACGAGGTGCAATTCATCCGTTCCGCGGCGACTCCTTTGGCAGTTGGTTGCGCATGTTATTGAAGGAAGCTCCAATTGTTGGTATACCGGCTGATAAACCGATATACACCTTTACCGAAGAACAAATGGCTATGCTTTGGAATGGTTTTGGTGAGTACGAAGGGATTAACGGTTTCTTTAAAATGCTCGAAGAGAAAACTTATAAAACACATTACCGAGTAATTCTATCCAGATACCGTGGCTACACAAAATGTTCGGCCTGCAAGGGGTCGCGCCTACGCACTGCTGCTAGGCAGGTTTTCGTTGCCGGGAAAAATATTCCGCAAGTAATTAAAATGACCTTGGCGGAAGCACGAGCACATTTCGAGACTATTTCTATTAGTGAGCACGAACATGCCATTGTTGATCAAATACTTTTAGAAGTCCGCCGCCGCCTGCACTTGTTATGCGAAATCGGTCTAGAGTATCTAACGCTCGATCGGTTGTCGCATTCATTGTCTGGCGGAGAGTCGCAGCGTATAAATCTTGCAACATCACTTGGGTCTGCTTTAGTTGGTACCCTTTATGTCCTTGATGAACCAAGTATTGGCTTGCATCCTAGAGATACAAATAGACTGCTAAAAATTCTAAGCAGACTGAAGTCTCTCGGCAACACGGTAGTAATTGTCGAGCACGATTTGGATGTAATTAGAACAGCCGATTATGTAATTGATGTTGGTCCGCTGGCAGGTGAGGCAGGGGGCCACATAGTTTTTAGTGGTACCCAAACTGAGCTGGCCGCTAGCACTGAATCTTTGACTGCTAAATATCTCTCCGGCGAAATGGAGATTCCAATTAAGGCTAAATCGAACAAAGGAAATGGTCAATCGATAATTGTTCGAAATCCGGTGCATCATAACCTAAAAGGCGATGACGTTTTGTTTCCTATTGGCTGCATTACCTGTGTTACAGGAGTGTCTGGCTCGGGAAAGAGCTCGTTAGTTCACGACGTACTTTTTGGCGGTATCAACAAACTTTTTAACGGGTACTCAGGGGAAGTTGGTGCCTGCGAAAGAATAGAAGGCGTTGGTAATGTGACTGGCGTTGAAATGGTTGATCAGTCGGCCATTGGTAGATCTACAAGATCTACACCAGCAACCTATACAAAGGTGTTCGATCTTATTCGCGACGTATTTGCTTCCACGCAGAGCGCAAAGCAGCTCGGCTGGAAACCAGGTCACTTTTCCTTTAACGTTAGTGGCGGCAGATGCGACACTTGCGAAGGTGATGGGCGAGTGACTATTGAAATGCAATTTCTCCCTGATATTGAATTGCCTTGCGAAGTATGTAATGGAACTAGGTACAAAAGAGAAGCTAGAAATATTTTGTATAAGGGGAAGAACATTGTTGATGTGCTTGATATGACGGTAAACGAAGCTATCGCACACTTTAGTGAGCAACCAAGAATAGTGTCGAAGTTGACAACGTTAGCGGAAGTTGGTTTGGGATATATCAAATTGGGGCAGCCATCTAGTCATTTGTCAGGGGGCGAAGCACAGCGTATTAAACTTGCTAGTCACTTAGATGTGGCACGAGATGGAAATACATTGTTCATCTTTGATGAGCCCACAACGGGGTTACATGTTCACGATGTATCCGCGTTGATCAATTCATTGGAGCGACTTGTTGAAAAAGGCCACACTGTTGTTGTTATCGAACATAATCTGCATGTTATGTCTACCTCCGATTGGATTGTAGATATGGGTCCAGAGGGTGGCGCCGACGGTGGTTACGTTGTGGCAACCGGCACTCCGCGACAGATAATAAATGAGAAAAATTCATACACCGGTCAAGCACTAAAGCAATTTTTTGCTGCACAAAAAAATAACGCAAACGCTAATGCGCTGAAGCCAGTAAATGGGGTCAAATGAAGTACAAGAAAACTCTTCGAATTTTGATTGGTGTGATAATTTTCGGTCTTGCATTGTGGTGGGTTTTTAGTCTTACGGATTTACAATCATTTGCAGAAATTATCGAGCACGCCAATCTTCCTCTTTTATCAATGTGTGTTCCACTAATCATTGTTTCGCATTGGTTGCGAGCTATCCGTTGGAAACGATTACTTCCGAGTTATTCCAAACAGATATCAACGTACCGAGCGTTTTCGGCCGTAATGATTGGCTACGCGGCCAATACAGTTGTACCTCGAAGTGGCGAAATTATTCGACCCCTTGTGTTGAGTAATCGCACAGCCGTGCCAGCATCTGCGGCACTTAGTAGCGTTATAATGGAACGAATTTTAGATGTACTAACTCTTCTGGTTGCAATTGGAGTAATAGTAGTATTGCAGCAAGGACTCTTCACACGTGTTTTTCCCAACCTATCTATTGCCGCCGCACTTTCTTCAGTTTTGTTTCCAATTGCGTTGTTAATTCTGTTAATCGCCGTAATTGTTTTTACCAATCTAGGGGAGCGACTAGTAGCCATTCTGGGGAAGCCCCTTAGCAAAAAGTGGCAGCAAAAACTTATTGGCATCATTCACGGCATTCGGGAGGGAAGTTCGTTGCTCAGGTACCCGAAGGTGTGGCCGGTGTTAGGGCTGGAATCGATTTTAATGTGGGCGTTATATATCGTGCCGCTATTAATCGTGTACCATTCAATTTCGTTTGCCACACAGGTGGAATTTGGATTTGCCGACGCGGCGGTAATGCTAGTGGTAATTGCTGTGGGAGTTACTATTGCGCCCACCCCGGGAGCGCTTGGGGTGTATCAGGGGTTTGCGCAAGCGGCCATGATTACGCTGTATGGAGCAACTCCCGAAGAAGGTTTGGCTTTTGGAGTGTTGGCCTGGGTGGTGAATTACGGAACGGCGATGGTGGTGGGTGGGCTTTGCCTGGTCGACGAGACACGCCACGGCTTCCGTCTGAAAAAGGAATCGTAAATTTGCCGTTCTGTCTTTGATCATTCGATTTAATCATCCCTTAGCAAATGAACTCGTTTACGACTGATGTGATTGTTGTTGGTGCCGGACCGTGTGGACTTTTCGCCGTATTCGAGGCCGGACTTCTTAAGTGGAAATGCCACTTGGTGGACTATCTTCCGGTAGTTGGTGGACAGTGTTCCGAAATCTATCCTAAAAAACCGATTTACGATATACCTGGTTTCCCTCAGGTTCTAGCAGGGGACTTAGTGAAAAACCTGTTGGAGCAAGGCAAGCCTTTCCATCCAACCTTTTCGCTGGGCGAGCGTGCTGAGTCACTACAAAAACTAGAGGACGGCAAATTTCGCCTTACAACATCGCGTGGTACTGAGATTATCGGCAGCACGGTGATTTTGGCAGGGGGCTTAGGGTGTTTTGAACCGCGTAAACCCGCAATCGAGAACATCGTGTTTTTTGAGGATCGCGGGGTTGAATACATTGTGCGCGATCCGGAATTTTACCGCGGTAAAAAAGTTGTTATTGGTGGCGGTGGCGATTCGGCTCTCGATTGGGCGTTGGTACTTGTAGAAATTGCATCACATGTTACACTTGTGCACCGAAGTCAACAGTTCAGAGCGGCCCCAGATAGCGTCGAAAAAGCCATGAAGCTAGCCGAAAACGGGAAACTCGGTCTCATAACTGATGGTCAGATTATTGCTCTTGCCGGATCAGAAAGCCTTGAGCGAGTCACAGTACAACACAACGATGGTCGCATGGAAAGTGTCGAGTGTGATAATTACCTGCCGCTGTTTGGGCTATCGCCAAAACTCGGACCGATCGCTGGTTGGGGGTTGGGGATTGAGAAGAATGCTGTGACTGTCAACCCAACCACGTACGCCACCAACGTAGAGGGTATTTATGCAATTGGAGACATCTGCGAATATCCGCACAAGTTGAAACTCATCCTATGCGGATTTCACGAAGCTGCGGTGGCCTTAAATGCTGAGTATAAAAGATTGCACCCAGAAAAGAAGCACGTGCTCAAATACACAACGGTAACGGGAATTACTGAGCTGTAGATTCAGAAACACGGATGGCCATAGCCCTCGCTACCAGCACAAGTCCTGAAAACAACCACGTCGACGCGATAGCGTTAAACAAGAAGTTCCCGCCGTCTCTATAAAATGCAAGTCCAGCACTGTAGCTCATCATTAATCCGGAGAGATTGTGTGGGTACATGGATCCAAACATCCACACAGCGGCGTTTGTTACCAGGAAAAATAGTACAGCGGCAGCAGTTCCGCCACCAAATACCAGTTTAACTGGCGAATCATTGCGCATCCATACGCCCATGCCATATATAACGGCCATTAGACCGTATACTACGATTTGAGTGTCGTGAAACGCATATTCCCACCCCATAACCAAACCAAGCAACAAGTCACTTAAAACCATTGCTGCTAACGGGATTATAAAGCCGTACCGTTTGGCTCCGAAAATTGCACCGCCCAGGAGTGCCACCGCCATAACTGGAGTGAAGTTTGGCCAATGCGGAATTACTCTGCTAACCGCAATTAAAACGGTTGCACCAATTACGGTGTAGTTAACTATCGAAGATTTTGTCATGACCATTTCCAAAGGAAGTTATGAACTCAGTATTTATCAGTAAGGACCGGCAATAGGGAATATACGCATTAATATCACTTTACATAATGCAGATTATACAACAGGAATGGTATTGCGTTCTAGTGCTTCTGTAACCCGATCAGCAGCGTCCTTAAGGGTTGCAGCTACCAAGAAGTCCATTCCAGACTTCTGTAATATTTCTCGAGCTTCTACTGCATTTGTACCATCCAGACGGACAATAACGGGCACGTTAACTGAAACCTGCTCAAGGGCTTGCAGAATTCCGTTAGCAACTCTGTCGCACCTTACAATGCCGCCAAATATGTTGATTAAAACGGCTTCTACGTGAGGGTCGCTCATCATAATTCGAAACGCGTTAGATATACGTTGTACGTCAGCTCCACCACCAACGTCTAAAAAGTTGGCGGGTCTACCACCAGCTAGCTGAATGATGTCCATCGTACCCATGGCTAGACCCGCGCCGTTTACCATGCAGCCAACGTTACCATCAAGTTTAATGTAGTTAAGATTGTATTTGCCAGCCTCAACCTCTAACGGGTCTTCTTCTTCAACATCACGCAGCTCTAGGTACTCCGGATGACGGTACAGGGCGTTATCATCGAAGTTAACCTTGGCATCCAAGGCAACAAATTCACCATCTACCGTGCTAACTAGCGGATTTACCTCTAGCATACTACAATCAGTTTCAACGTATGCTTTATAAAGTACTTCAATAAATTTAACGAAGCTCGCTAAAGACTTACCACTTAGCCCAAGTCCGAAGCCCAGACGTCTAATTTGAAAACCTTGTAATCCGGTTATTGGATCGACGAACTCTTTAAGCAGTTTTTCTGGAGTCTCTTCGGCAACCTGCTCAATATCCATTCCGCCTTCGGTAGATACCATAATGAGGTTTTGAGACGTTTGTCTGTCAAGAAGGATTGAGCAGTAATACTCATGTCCAATGTTGCATCCTTCTTCAATAAAAACTCGGCGAACAATCTTTCCTTCGGGTCCGGTTTGAGCAGTAACGAGTTTGTTCCCCAAAAGCCCCTTAGCAATATTATAGGCTCTGTCGGCCAAATTTCCTTCATGAACTACGGTAACACCGCGTAACTGCTTGTCCATCACCATCACAGGATCGTTCGAAATAGGGTCATAAACAATGCCCTTTCCCCTACCGCCGGCATGTATCTGTGCTTTGATAACTATGGTAGATACGCCGCGCTGCACAAAGTCATTAAACGCAGCTGCACCAGCTTCGGGGGCCGTAAACACAGCCTTACCAAAAAGAACAGGCACGCCGAGCTGTCGGAGTATTTCTTTTGCCTGATACTCGTGAATATTCATGTAATCCTCGATGATGTAAAATTCGTACGTAAATTGAACCACCCAAAAAGAGAGATATCTGTTTGGGAAAACGTTGCAAGCAACAAAATTACCAAATGCTGACGGGATAGAAAACCTTACTGTGAAAACTGCGCGACCATATATCATATTAACACTTCTAGCCATCGCTTGGCTAAGCGTCAGACCGTTAATCAAGGACCGATCTCTTGGCTCGGCGGATAACCCAATACGAATAATGTTGACGCCTTCAACCGACGCTCAGGCCATTATCAAAAACGGCGAAGTACTGGCTGAATACATTGCCCAGCGCACTGGTCTAGCAATTAGGGTATCGGTTCCAAATTCATACGTGCCGGTTGTGGAAGCCTTGGGTACAGACCGAGCAGACATGGCAATTATGAACACCTTTTCCTACCTACTGGCGAACGACAAATACGGGGCTCATGCGGTGATGCGAGTAGTGCGACGTAACGGTGAATTGAACTATCGCGGTGAAATAATTACGCGGTTTGATAGTGGAATAGATTCATTGCGCCAACTTCACGGCCGAACCATGGCCTACGTAGATCCGTCTTCGACTTCCGGCTATATCTACCCGAAAGAATTACTGAAAAGTTTGGGAATACAGCCAAGTGAGGAAATGTTCGCAAACGGGCACAACCAAGTGGTGTTAAAAGTGTATCAAGGAAGTATTGATGCTGGTGCTGTTTTTTATTCGCCGCCCGATACGCAAACAGGTGAAGTTCTCGACGCCAGATGCAAGATTGCACTTCAACACCCTGATGTATACAAGGTTGTAAAAGTGATTGCACTAACCCAACCAATTCCGAATGATCCTGTGGTGTTCCGAAAAGAATTTCCACAAGACTTCCAGACCAAAATTGTCAACGCTTTGTTAGAGTTTCAAAAAACTCAACAAGGCAAAGAATCACTAATGACAATAGCAAGCATCGAAGGGTTTGTGCCGGCTTCGGATAGCGAATATTCCGACGTCCGCAAGCTCGTCTCCAAGTACGGAGTGAACCTAGAGAAGGCGCTTAAAAAGAAAAAATAGTAGGGGGCATTGTGGCTCCTCTTACTGGTTACTATCTCTTGCCTGTTAACGTCTTGATAAAGACCGTAGCTCCTTTAATCGTGCTTGCAAGCAATGAAGCAACATCAAGCAATGGAGATTTTACGCGCTCAATAAATTCACGCTCCAAATCTTTCACATCTGTAGCTAAGCTCTTAAACAACTCGGTGCCAACAGTGACGGCTTCCAATCCTTGATTCACTCGCAACATTGCGCCCTGAACTTCATCTAACACACGTCCTGTCTTATTAATTACGGGTACCATTGATTGTTTCACCTCAGCAATATCCGTCCTAATCACTTCGACATAAACAGCCAATTTAGTCAGCTCCTTTGCGGACCGAACAGCAACGAGCGCCAACGTGATGCATAGCGTAGTTAAGGCTCCTAAGGCTACACAAATAAATACTAAAAGGGTTTGATCCATAACGATTTACTGCTTCATTTCAGATTTAAATGCGTCTGCACCGGCACGCGCTGCATCCGAAACCTTTGCAGCACCAGATTGAACTGTTTCTTTAATAGATTGTGCTCTTGATCTAGCATCGCGCAATACCTGTTCAGCATTCGACATTAACGAATCAGCTTGCTCGCGAGCACTATGAACTATTCGTTGAGCCTTCAAACGACCCTCGTTAATAAAGTCATCACCTTCAACCACTGGCGTCTTGAAGTATGTTTGTGCTTTATCATAGAAGTCTTCGCCTCTGTCCGAAATATCGGCGCGCAGATCTTTGCCACTTTTAGGGGCAAACAACAAAGCAACGGCGGCACCTACTGCACCACCCACAATCGCTCCCAATAAAAAACCTTTAGCGGTCGATCCATCATTCTGGTTCATGTCCGACTCCAATGTAAGTTTACCATTTTTCTGGTAGTGTTATTGGCTTACCTTGGCTGAGTAAAATAAACTCAGCGAATTCTCTAACAGCACCATAACCACCAGATTTACTGCAAATGACGTGCGAAACGCTTTGAACTTGTTCTGCAGCGTCTGCCACACAAGCAGACAGTCCCACTATCTGCATCACTTGGATGTCGTTGACATCATCACCAATATACGCAATACTCTTTAAAGCTAAAGACATAGCTTCACTCAGTTCACGTAAAGAGTCAGGTTTTTGCCGTGAACTCAATATTACATTCTCGATGCCTAATTTCTTTGCCCTTGCCGCGACTATAGGGCTATTCTCGCTGGTTATTATGGCGCATTGTATACCAGAACGTTGTAAAAGGGTAACACCCATCCCGTCGCGAGTTGAGAATCGCTTTAGCTCCTCGCCTTCGGCGCCGTAGTACATTGCTCCGTCAGTTAGCGTCCCATCTACATCCATTACTAACATCTCAATATGAGTTGCTTTAGTGTGCGCATCGGCATCTATTATCTTCATCTAGGGTTCCCATTTGTTACGGCGTAAATTGCGTGTAAATCTACAACGAAATCAACATGCAATCTAGATACGTCCTTTTTTCCATATCCGTTCCTGAAGAATTTTCTGACTTAGCAACCGGAGTCTTGTCTACCTACCCCCTTATCGGCATTGAAGTTGGTGAAGACAAGTACACGGTCTGCTTCGAGCAGAATGATTGGCAGGAACATTACAAAGATTCCATAATTGAAGATATGGTTCAGTATGGCATACCAGCTTCGCACATTTCGACGGAAATTGAGGAGTCTCAAAATTGGAATGCTGAATGGGAAGCCAGCGTAGAGCCGGTTGTAGTGAACGAACGGATAGTAATCGTGCCGGAGTGGAGAGCCGCCGACTTCGATTTTCCACTCACATTAATAATCACACCAAAAATGAGTTTTGGGACGGGGCATCATGCTACTACAAGAATGATGTGCAAGCTGCTCGAAACTTCGGTAATAGAAAGTGATACTTGGACGGATGCTGGCACCGGTACGGGAGTGTTGGCGATTCTTGCAGTGAAGTTGGGTGCCAAAAGCGTTTATGCTTTTGATAACAATGAGTGGAGTGTTTTAAATACTCACGAGAATGTGCTCAGAAACAAGGTTGAAAATAGCATTACAATTGAGCAACTTGAAATTCAAGATGTTGTATTTCCAATGAGCGATGGCCTAGCGGCTAACCTGTATAGGCATTTGGTTATTCCGTATGCCGGAGCATTTGTACGAAGCGTAAAACCAGGCGGCATTATACTTCTAAGCGGAATTCTCATTTACGACAAGGATGAAGTGATACAACCATTTATCGACTTGGAATGTGTTGTTGAAGAATTACTTCAAGAAACGGAATGGTGTGCAATTAAATTGAGAACGCCGTTACTGTCATGAAATCAGAACGACAAAAAGTTAACAGGTTTGTAATTGCGGCTTCTGTTGTTTTTGCGATTGTTTTTTTTACGTTGGTTTTCAACGGTAGCACGTGCGAACGCTATAACCGCAGAATGGAAAAAGAACATATGATGCAACAGTACTACGACAGTCTCCGAAAAAACTGATTCCAGAGTGAGAATAACGAATGCTAGTTATTCCAGAACTGTTGCCCAAAAAAGTAAACGTCTCCCCTACCAGATCCAGCAAGAATAGTAGACACATCATTTTGAGATCGGCGGTGCAAATAATCTCTTGCATCATCCTCGGTAATCTCAGCAAACATTGCAAGATCTGCAACAGCAACTCTGCCAGCATTGGTCTTTACTAAATGCCTAATTACAAGGTCAATACGTTCGACTTCTCTTTTGCGTTCTCGCATGCCGTTCATTAAAAACAAACCACCCGCAACTACATGCAGCGAACCGAATACAAAGCATACCAAAATATCTAAGAATTCTGCCGATCGGTCGGCATACGCTATCCACCCAAACAGCAAATACACAATGCTGAATGAAATTAGAAGCAGGCCGAGTAGGAGTTTGATTCGATGCATAACGACTTATTGAGATGAACGCAAAAATACGCACAGTTTGAATCATGCCAACGTCTCGGTTGCATGATCCAAAACCGTTGTCCGTAAATTTGCATTGAAATGTTCGTTTATTGACAGGAATTGTTTGTCCGGGATTCAATCAGATTTCACAAAATTGCTTCGAACGCTATCTCATTCTAAGAATGTGATGGAGCTGGCTGCAAAACTTGAAACCAGTACCAGCCCTGTGAGCGTGAAGCTTTTGCACGGTTCTGCTAAGGCCGTACTTATTGCAACTTTGTGGAACACCGGGGCCGTTCCATTTATTGTTGTCTGCGCAGATGACAAAGAAACAGCTGATATCTCGCACGATTTGGCGGGCCTGATTGGTTCAGATCCTGTTTCTGTGATCTACTCAGCCCCCTCCAGAAAAACACTGTCCGACGGTAGCGCACTGCAGCACGATGAGGTTGATGCCTTGATGCGCTTGCAGCTTAATGATCGTATGGTGCTTGTGGCAACTGCGCAGGCGCTCACGTCTTTACTTCCGCAACCATCAGAATTGGCAAGTGAGCAACTTACAATTACGCGAGGCGCAGATGTTCAGTTCGATAATTTTATTACTACGCTGTCGCTTAACGGTTATCAGCGAACAGATTATGTAGGCAAGCCGGGCGAGATTGCGGTGCGCGGTGGTATAATAGATATTTACCCCGGAGGTTGGGACAATCCGATACGGTTGGAATTCTGGGGGAATACAGTTGAGTCGATACGTGAGTTTGAGCCCCTTTCACAAAGATCTATTCGTGAACATGATTCGGTGACGTTGCTTACGCGAGTGTATCATACCGACGATACCAACCTTGATTCATCATTTGCCGATCACGTACCTCAGAATGCGGTGGTGGTTGTGGTCGAGCCTGAGTTGGTACTGAGTTCTATCTCGAATGACAACAGCGAGCTGCTCACTCAATTCGATGACGTAAAACAACTATACATCAATCCCCTTTCCGATGCTGATGTTGTTGTAAAAACTACAGCGCAGGTTTCTGTGGGAGGTAGTATAGAGCAGCTGCTAAATGTAGTTAGTGGTATGATTAAGCGCTCACTCTCTGTGTATGTATGTGCAGAGGGTCAACAAAACACGAAACGCATCCGTGAGTTGGCAGACAACGTTGCCGATCAGGTTGAAATGGATGCCGACGGACCGAATCACAATTACCACGCCACCATCGATTCTACTTGGTGGGTTAGCCATTCTTTATCGGCGGGTTTTGTATGGGTGGACGAAAACATTGCCGTGCTTACTGAGCATCAAGTGTTCGGCCGACAGCGCACTCAGAAACGTTCCAGAAAGAGTGAAACCGGCATTACGATGCGCGAGCTGAACCAAATGCACCGCGGTGACTATGTGGTGCACGCGGACAAGGGAATTGGAAAATTCGACGGTCTAACGGCAATTGAAATTAGTGGTAGCAAACAGGAATGTGTGAAGCTCCTTTTTGAAGGGGGCGATGTGTTGTATGTGCATCTTAACTATGTGCACAAGCTCAGCAAGTTTGCCGCCGAAGAGGGCGCACTTCCAAAATTGAGCAAACTTGGTAGTCCGGAGTGGGAACGAAAAAAGCAACGCGCGAAGAAAAAAATCAAGGACATTGCGAGAGAACTTATCAAGTTATATGCGCAACGAAAAGCTCAACCCGGTTATGCATTTCCTATCGACACAATCTGGCAGAAAGAATTCGAAGCGGGGTTTCAATACGAGGATACCCCCGACCAAGCTCGTGCTACCGCTGAAGTTAAAATCGATATGGAAACGCAGGCACCAATGGATAGATTGGTGTGTGGTGATGTAGGATTTGGTAAAACGGAAATTGCAATTCGAGCAGCTTTTAAAGCGGCGCAGGCCGGAAAGCAAGTTGCTGTTTTGGTGCCCACTACAATTTTAGCGCAACAACACTATACCACATTCTGCGACCGATTACACCGATACCCAGTTTCTATAGAAGTTATTTCAAGGTTCAAAACAAAGGCGCAGCAGACGGAAGTTTTGGAACGACTCGGCAAGGGTGGCGTGGACATTCTAATTGGAACGCATAGATTGTTAAGTAAGGATGTTCACTTCAGGCAGCTTGGATTGTTAATCGTAGATGAAGAACACAGATTTGGCGTGACAGCAAAAGAGAAACTTCGAACGGTCAGGTCGAGCGTTGACACGTTAACACTAACGGCAACTCCAATTCCACGGACGCTGAATTTTTCTTTAATGGGTGCAAGAGATCTTTCCATAATTGAAACGCCGCCAAGAAATCGGCTGCCTATTAAAACTGAAATTGTTGAATGGGACGACAACATTTTAGTCGATGCAATTTTGCTTGAGATGGAGCGAAACGGTCAAATATTTGTGGTTACCGATCGAATCCCTGACATTGAAAAACTTGCAATGCGAATCCAGATGTTGGTACCAACGCTGAAAATTGCACAAGCCCATGGTCAGATGCCTGGAAATGAACTCGAGGATGTAATGGAGGGTTTCCTAGAACGGAAGTTCGACATGCTGATTGCCACCAAGATTATAGAATCGGGTTTGGATATTCCGAATGCCAACACAATGATTGTAAATAATGCAGACAACTTTGGTTTGGCCGAGTTGTATCAACTGCGTGGTAGAGTTGGCCGTTCGAATATTCAAGCACACTGCTATTTAATTATTCCGCCAGTGCACACGCTTTCAAGAATTTCGTTGCGCAGACTGCAAGCGCTGGAAGAATTTACGGATCTCGGTTCCGGATTTCAATTGGCGATGCGCGACCTGGAAATTCGGGGTGCCGGAAATCTCTTAGGTGGTGAGCAAAGTGGTTTTATTATGGAAATGGGTTTTGAACTGTATCAAAAAATTCTCGACGAAGCAGTAACGGAACTCCGGTACGATGAATTTCAAGAATTTTTCGGATCAACACATTCCAGTCCATCATTTCTGAATGAAGACGTTGCCATTGAATTGGACGTAGATGCCCTGCTACCGAAATCCTACATCCCCTCGGATGCAGATAGATACGATGCATACAAACGGCTTTACAACGCTCATAACAACATCGAAATCGAAGCGGTGTTTACGGATCTCCGCGACAGGTTTGGTGTTGTACCACCCGAGGCCGAGAATTTGTTGTTTGCGGTACAAATTCGAATTGCTGCGTTATCTAGCGGTGTGAGTCGCGTTTCTTTACGAGCAACAACGTTAACAATCGAGTTCCCACCCGAGAGCAACAGTTCATATTACACGCATGCCTTCCCTGTCTTACTTCCGCTTATTGCATCAATGCCAAACGCGCGGTTTGTACAACAGAAAAAACGACTCTTAGTGGAAATTCAACTCTCGCGTCGCGAAGAGTGTCTACAAATCCTTCAAGGCTTTTCAGATGCTGTTACAAATAACGTTCCCGAGCCAACGGAAGAAAAGTTATGAAAATATTAGCAGTCGAAACTTCCGGATCAACTTGTGGAGTTACTATTTCGAATGGTGATCTTTGTTCGACCATTGAGATTTACGAACCGCATCAGCAGGATGCACAATTAGCAGACTGCGCAATTGAGTGTCTGAAACACGCCAAACTTTCCATCTCCGAAATCGACGCAATTGCGATATCAGCCGGACCAGGATCATTCACAGGTTTACGCATAGGCGCATCTTTTGCAAAGGGGCTTTGTTACGGCCTGGATTTGGAAACTGCTATTCCGCTGGTTCCGATTTCAACATTGCAGAGTCTGGCGGATCAAGCTGTGGTGGACGAGTTTTCTAATCATAGGATTGTTGCCACCATACCATCGCACAGAAACCTTACGTACATCCAGTATTTCGACGCACTGGGAAAGCCCCTTACCGAAGTTGCACTAGTTGAGGTTGAAAAGCTGGCAAATGGAGTAATGTATGGCGACCGAGTGGTGGGTCCGGGGACACAGGAATTAGTTTCGTGCTTACATGCAATCGGAAGGATAATTGAGGTTCACACCGAACATTCATGGACCGTACTTAGTTCGAGGTTTGTGGCTAACACGGCAAACAAGCAACACCGAGCTGGCACACTTGTCTTAATGAACGCAAAAGATTTTGTTCCGGATTATAAGCAGGAATTTGAAGTTGTTCAAAAAAATATTGTTGAATCTTAGCCATGCCTGTTGGCAGTACCGTAGTTTTGAAAAGCGGAACAACGCAACGAAGAACGAAATGATAGATCGAATTACAAACCCAAATCACGAATAATAGAACGAAAACAAAATATGATAGAACGTTATACTCGCCCGGAGATGGGCAAAATTTGGTCAGTTCAAAACAAGTACGCTATTTGGTTGGAAATTGAGACGCTGGCATGTGAAGCTCAAGCTGAGTTGGGCGAAATTCCAATGGAAGCTGCAAAGGCGATTCGTGCCAAGGGAAATTTCAATGTCGATCGAATACTTGAGATTGAAGAAGTAACCAAACACGACGTAATTGCATTCACCACAAACGTTGCTGAGTACGTTGGTGATGCGTCGAGGTTTGTGCATTTGGGAATGACGTCGAGCGACGTTTTGGACACGTGTCTTGCTGTGCAACTGCGTCAGGCCGGTCTGTTGTTGTTGGCAGACCTCAATGCTTTGAAAGCAATACTTGGCAGGCGTGCCGCAGAGTTTAAAAACACGGTGTGCATTGGAAGGTCGCATGGAATTCACGCCGAACCGACGACGTTTGGTTTAAAGTTGGCGCTGTGGTACATGGAATGCGAGCGCGGCATTGTTCGCATGCAACAAGCTATCGATACAATTTCCGTTGGAATGATTTCGGGTGCTGTTGGAACTTTCGAGCATCTTTCGCCGCACGTTGAAGAAATGGTCTGCGCAAAACTTGACTTGAAACCGGCACCGGTTAGCACGCAGGTTATACAACGTGACCGCCACGCTGAGTACCTAACAACGCTGGCAATTATTGGTAGTTTTCTCGAAAAAATAGGGACTGAAGTACGTCATCTTCAGCGTACAGAAGTGCTGGAGGCTGAAGAGTATTTTTCGGTGGGTCAAAAAGGTTCGTCAGCCATGCCTCATAAACGGAATCCAATTGTAAGCGAGCGTCTTTGCGGGCTGGCTAGACTGCTACGCGGTAATGCTATGACGGCGATTGAAAACAATGCGTTGTGGCACGAACGCGATATTTCGCATTCATCTGTCGAGCGCGTTATTTGTCCCGACTCTACCATCACGCTGCACTACATGCTCCATTTAGCAAAGGGGCTTATAGACAAATTGGTAGTGTATCCAGAAAACATGAAGCGCAACTTGGCCATCACACATGGTCTTCCATTCTCGCAATCGGTGCTATTAGCCTTGGTTAAGAAAGGAATGAGTAGAGAAGAGTCGTATAAACTTGTGCAGCGTAGCGCAATGCAAACGTGGGAGACAAAAACACCGTTGTTAGAAACGTTACATGCCGATGGCGAAGTATTAAATGTACTATCGACCGCTGAATTAGAATCTATTTTTGACGATCAGAAAATGTTAAAGAATGTGGACGCAATATTTGCTAGGTGTGGTTTGTGACCACAAACGTATTGAGTGTTGTGGCGCTGTCGTTGTTGTCGATGTTTGGGATATGGCAATACGCTGAGCGTCCCACGCAGCCCCCTTTTCACCAAAAGCAGTTGAATAGCGGTGGTGGTGTGCAGTTAAATAACGTTGGTGGCGGCGAGGGTGAGCGGTTGGCGGGCGTGTACTGTGCCACCTGTCATGTATTGCCAAAGCCAGAGCATTTAGATCAGGCAACTTGGTTGAGTAAGGTGTTCCCCACCATGCGTAGGTATATGGGTTTGGACCAGCTTCCGCATCGCGAAAAACTACCGCATGATTTGGAGTCGTTCTTTCCTATCCATCCGCTCATTACCGAAGATGAGTGGTTTAAGATTGCTTTGTATTTCGTGGACAATGCGCCGTTGGAATTACCTACGGTTGTTATCCCGAATGCTTCTGTAGACACCACGGTGTTTGACGTCCAAGAAATTCGGTTGGGCATCGTTCCTCCTATGACAACACTAGTGAAGTTTGATTCAGCAACAAAGCAGTTGATAATTGGTGACGGTTTTACAAATGAGTTGCGAGTTTGCACTCTGAATGGCGATGTGAAACACACGATAAAGCTTGATGGTCCGCCGTCGGGGATTGCAATCGAGCCGGACGCATGGTACGTGACAGACATGGGAAAGCTGCTCCCGCATGATTCCGCAATAGGTTCGATTAAAAAAATCGTTTGGAAAAACGGCTCACCAACCGTCACCACGATAGTTAAAAATTTACGCCGTCCCACTCACATCATAGCTGCCGATTTAAACAACGATGGAATCCGCGATTTTGTGGTGTGCGAATATGGCAACTTGTTGGGTCAGCTTGGATGGTTTGAAGTAAAACGCAATCGACGATTTGTGTATCACGAATTGCTCGCCCAGCCCGGTGCAATTAGAACGCAAATAGCCGATTTGAATTCCGATGGAAAGCCCGATATTATAGCTCAAATGGCCCAGGCTCGCGAAGGACTCTTTGCGTATATCAATAAGGGTAAGGGGCTTTTCGAGTCGCAAGAATTAATCACACTCCCGCCGTCATTTGGTTCATCATGGTTTGGATTTACAGATTGGAACCACGATTCCTACCCCGATATTATCCTCACCACGGGAGATAATGGTGATTACGATAATCCACCCAACAAGCCATACCATGGAGTCTATGTGTATGTGGGAAGTAAGGAAATGAAGTACTCACAAGTTGAATTTTATCCAATGTACGGAGCCTATGGCGCTGCATTTGAAAATTTCTCGTTGGCCAGTTCTAAAGACATGTTTGTGTTCTCGTATTTCCCGAACTTGTCGGACAGTCTTGTTGGACTTGTTCGACTGTATAACGAGTTACCCGACGCTTCACGAGTGCTAACGTATTCAAAGTCAACTTCCGGACGCTGGTTAGTTTTTGATGTAGCCGATGTTGATGGCGACGGTGACACCGACATTGTGTTAGGAAATGTCTCATATGGTCCCGCCAACATACCCGATGAAATTCAAAAGGGCTGGGTGGAAGGTGGAGTCTCTGCACTGGTGCTCAAAAATAACTTGCGTAAGTAATTTACGTAGTGAAGACATAGATAACGAAGTGAAGACATAGATAACGCTGACTTTAGATAACACATTTTTCAGTCAATCCAGAAAACGCTCATTTTTACGAAGCCGCATCTCCTAATAGCTATTGCCACCAGCCCACTTACCCAAATGGGCAGACTCACTTTTATCGCATATTTAGAACATTCAAGATGAACGGGAATTTCGTTCCCGTTGATAGACACTGCGGATACATCAGCGTGAAATCCAACACCACTTTGCGAGGCACATTTCAACTGTTCGTCTAGTGAGTCAATAACATGAGGATCAAAATCAATGTTAATAGGCTCTGGACTTCCCTTTCTCAGCACGCGCGCATAGGGTGAAAAGAGCCTTGGCGCGTCACCAGCCAAACATACCTTGGTAAGAGTAAGTTCGCCATCGCGTTTCGGTTCAATTTGAACTGGTGGAGGTAACGCAGAAATTGTATTAATTGAAATTTTTGAATTAATGCTCTCCCCCAAGGCACACATCATAGGTATGACGTAAACAAATGAATCAGGAGGTGTAGCATCAAGCGTAAATTTCTTGAGCATCAAAATTCGTTGGTTTGAAATGTTGAGTGGGCCGTCAATTGGAATCAAACAACTGGCATCAGTAGAAATTTCGACCTCGATTTGTGCCTGCACGGTTAGCGTGTCTAACACTCTAATCAAGATGGGCACTTGAACTGTATCACCGGGAGCCCCCGATACGTCACCTATTTCAAGCTGTATGGTCCCGGCAATCCTACTCACCTTGACCGTACTAACCAGCGACAGTCCACTGCAGCCCTGTTCCGACCAAACTCGTACTTGAATAGCATTGTTCCCAACGACTGTAGTAGATGGATTGGTATCGCCGTTGCTCCACTCATATCGCGAATACATTTTTGTTGTTGCAAATTCAACAGTATCCAACTCTGAGCCCACAATGGTATCTGAGACTGTAAGAACAGGCATTGGCA
Source organism: Ignavibacteria bacterium (assembly GCA_013204605.1). Classification (GTDB taxonomy): domain Bacteria; phylum Bacteroidota; class Ignavibacteria; order Kapaibacteriales; family Kapaibacteriaceae; genus JABMNI01. Next base: position 59,282 of record JABMNI010000063.1, on the reverse strand, counting down.
GTGGCTGCATATTGATTGTTACGCTGTCTGTTATTAAACACCCACTAGTTGATACAATAGGGATTGATAGTTTCATCGTGGCTGAAACTGGACCAATCACAATTGTATCAGGATTTTCTGAGATACGTTTTCCGAAAGGAAAATTGACAATTGTACTTCCGTTTTCGACTACCAACGTGTCGTAGTCGCCTTCGCAAATTGAGTCACGAGTCAAATAAACAATCACGTTTTTTCTTCGGCTGAAGTACGTAATGTTCTCTGGCAATAATTTCAGTGAACCGGGATTACCATTGTTGGATCCGTAGTTGGACTTCGGACTACAAATTGAGTCTGGTGAAAAAGTACTTCCTCCAATTCCACCGTCTAAAACACAGTACAAATTTTGAAGCGTCGAAGTGTCAGCCCACACAACCCCGCCCCCGCCCCCACCACCCGGACCATAGCATCGAATCGTACCATCGGCATTCCCACCATTTCCACCTGATACATCAACCGTTACTAAGTCCGTGGCTGCACCGGCATCAATTATTACGGTACCTCCCGCACCACCGCCGCCAGCGCCATCGTCTCTTGAATCGAAGGCACTCAGCCCCCTCGCATTGACTACAACATTGCTTTTACTTTTTATGAAATCTGCGATTAAAATCACAATTCCGCCGCCACTGCCACCCGCAGTCCCGAGAAAATCGTTCTGTTGCCCACCTCCCCCACCACCGCCCGGATGAACGGTTAAATCAAATGATGAGTTACCCAAACTTTTCCCACCTAGTCCGCCGATGTCCAACTGCTCGTATTCACTTGTTTGAAATCCTCCGTTGCCTCCGTCACCAGAATTCGCTCCGCCGCCACCACCTGAATTGCGGGCGTTTCCACCGCCCCCACCGGTACACACTGAGTTTCTTCCCGTGCTGACGTTCGGTTTCACCTGTGCAACGGTTTCACCGTGATAGCCGGAAGCACCTGCCAGATCTGTAAAAACAGACTCAATTCGATTCGTGTCGAAACCACTTATACTAGCGCTGCCGCCACTAAACCCTGACCCTTCAGCTAGAATATCCGAGTGCAAAAACAATGTATCCGTTGCACGCAGCACTACAATTCCACCGACGCCATTCGTGTATTTACGAACGTACATTGTAGTGTCCACAGCAATGTTTACGCCGCTTACTACACTACACAACTGTACTTCCATTTGTGGTTTGTACACAAACTGCAACGGTGCCGAGTAGTTGCACCACTTTCCTGTTGTCAGTCGAATTCGAAGAAATTCAAACCGTCCTGCCGAGTTTGCGCCAATGATACGTCCAAAACTTTGGGATATGGTAGTGTCAAATTCAGCCCCCTTCATTTGAATTATCGCCACAACATCATTGTCGGAAAAGGGGCTAGATGCTTCAAGTAAAATGGATTGACTACACGTATCTATGTCGATCACTTTGGCATAGTGAACGGTGGTGAGACTAGTAAGTATTTGAGCTGGCATTGTCAACGAAGATGACAGTATCAACACTATTGTTTTAAAACAACACCAACTACCAAGCCAACAAAAAAGCCGACGCGAAGGCAAGCACGAAGGCAAACGCGAAAGTCCCTGCGCACTAGTTGTACTATTCCACATTCAGTGTTCTCCATCGGTTAATTTCGGAATCATACCAAAGGGTAATAGAGCCTTCTGCTCCAATATCGATTGTCAATCCATTGGGTATTCTAATTCGGTTTGCAGCAATTGATCCAACGTTCTCATGCATTACGCGTATGATTCCGTTAACGCAAAGCAAGGTGACTAATCTGCCAATAGTGCCGTTGGCAATGCCCGTGAGTTGAGAAACAAGATTCTGCGCGGTGACCTTGATAATTACTCCCGGACCGAGTACGACGTCATCATTCGCGCCTACGGCGAGAACCGAATTTGTTAGTGACGACAACTGGAGAGTACCGCTTATGTCTGTCGAGTACAGAAAGGTGGTGGACAGAGTATTTGATGTAATCGTGGAAGAGGATAGTGCAATTGGAATTCGGTGTACCGCGCTCCCAAGAAAATTATCCGACCCTATAGCTACAAGCGAAAGTGACTGCGAACTCGGCTCAGTTGTGAAAAATCCTCCTATTGCATTTGCAATTCCTGGTGAATTCGCCGAGGCAGTTCCCACTACACCTATTGCCGTTCCGGCGTGCGACGTCCCGCTACTTGTTGTTCTGCCAAGAATTCCAATGCTTGTAGTTGCCGTTCCACCACTGCCACCTCGTACGGTGGTGCCTAGTGTACCAACAATTGTATCTGAACCTATGTTGCTATTAGTTGCGGCGTAACCGTGCACACCTGTTCGCATTGTTGCTGGAATTACCGTGTATGAACCGGAGAGTGACGTTCCAATTACACCAACGCCGTTGGAGTTTGCTTTAGCTGTCACACCGGCATTGGCTGCGCCGGCCGTGGTGACTTCAATTCCTTTAAGGGGCGCTGTGGTGCCGCCAATTTCGTATGCCGTGCCCGTGCCTGAGTTTAGCGCGTTATATCGAACGCCCACTCCGCCAGTGATATCGATTCCTGTTGATAATACCGGTCTACCTGAACCCGTTGGACCTCCGAACCGCATGCCGGTTCCAAAACCATTTGCCACGCTTTGCAGAATAATTCCTGCATTGTCGGAGCCGGATAGACCAATACTTCGAACAACCAATCCCGTTGACGTTGAACTCCCAATGAGATCAACTACTAGTCCAATTCCGTTTGTTGCAAGGATGGAACCAATTCGCATTATCTCCTGAAGTCCGGCGCCCGTGAATTGTCCAACGCTCAGTGGACCCCGAATCCAGACATCGGCGGCGGCTCCAATTTCCAGTGCTGTGGTGGCGCCGTTGTCACCACCCAGTAGTCTAATTGGTTGTCCAACCGGGGAAAGGTTTGCTATGACTAACGGAGTGGTTTCGGCAGTACCGATTAGTGCACCGCTGACCCCATCCCATCCCGTGCCCGAAATAATCAGCCTACCCGTAGAAAGGGTCTGACAATAGACGGGCACGGAAATAACCAAGAGAATTATTATGATGGTCTGGCGCATGAAAGGTGAGAATAGGTATTACGGATTGATGAGAAGCCAGCAAATCCGATCTGCTGGACCAAGGTTAACGGAAGTTTCGACGGTGATGGTTTTTCCGACGGCATCGATTGCCGTAACACCGATTCCAATTGTAGTGCCGGCTGGATTCATCATGCTAACGATAGGAACACTTGTGGCGGTAAGATCGAATGTGCCGGTGTTAATAACATGAATGTGATCACCAACGATTGGAATGAATACCCCACGTCCTATTTCCTGAGTCTTACTTTGCCACGACATCACGCCACCGGTAGTTGCAGTTAATGCCATGTCATCGGAGGTTGGTAACGCATCCGGCAATGTGTACGAAATGTCGGCAACCTGCGCCTTGGCTCGAAAAGCTGTGTAATTAGTTCCAGCTACTGAAGGCTCGGCAAATCGCAGTTCCGATGGTACACCATTGTTCGACAGCAAAACATTCTTTGCAAAATCAATTGGTGCCTGCGGAGTGGTTGTTCCAAATCCAATGTAGCCTTGTGTTGGTCCGGCAATTCCAACTATTCGGAATGCCTCTGAACCATTTGAGGCCAACACGAGATCTTGAGCATTACTTGTACCCAAGTACTGTTGGTTTGCAGCAGTACCTCCGGTAGTAATTGCTGATCCGTTGAGTTGCCAAAAAGCTGCATCAATCCATCCGAGCGAGGCAGTGGTTCCCGTGATGTTGTTAACCACCATGGATTGACCGTTTGCTCCAATAGTAGGTGGTAGCAGGAGTTTGTAGCCCGTTACGCCTGCATTGGGAATAGAAAGTGAAACCGTTTCAGGTTGTGAATTCCTGAGATTGAGGGTGCCGGTTGTCTGACTCTGGCCGTAGACCAATTGACCGCAACCAATAAAAAGTAGTGCAACTAGCGCACCGCGAAACTGAGATAGCATAATGCCTCCGTAGTTAAAAAAATGTGAATGAGAATTATCTGTGGACAGACCACCGCACGGATTCATCGCGCAAAAGTGGAGCGGCAGTTCGTATTCGAACTACATTATTAATGGGATCTATGTTTACGATTGTTGCTGATATTGATGTAGTGGCCGATGACACATTAACTGTGACACATGATGAGGAAGAAATTTTTGTTTTTGGAATTATTACAAATTCGAAATCAGTGTCTGTACCAAACACCTCACCTGTTTCAACAAGGTCTGTTGATGAAATTGTTATGATGGGTCCTCTTCGCGCAACCGCAATTCCGACGCCTCCAACAAGAATTACGTTGCCCGCAATTTCATTTACACTGGTAACAACGCCGGTTACTTCCTTGCTGAGTGACTGTGCCTCGATTGCGCGTTGTGCAATTCGCGCGAAGGGTGTACTGAGCACCATGGTCCGTGGCGAGTACTCCGGATCAGAATCTAACTGCAGCCCTACCCATACCGTCCCACGCATCAACATGGTATCGGAAACAGGGTCGGTTGTACCCAACACAATAGATGCGTAGCCATCGGTGAATTGTGCTTGTAAAACCTCTGTGTTTTCTGGAAAGCCCCCTACCGCAGTTGAGTACCAGCGAACAGTGAGCTGGCGAGTACCTTGCAGTGGAACAGAATTTTCGGACAGGAATATTTGCATGCTGGTCTGTGTTGGTACTTGACACAACAGGAAGCCTGGCAGCAGAAGTAGAGGGAGGAGAAAGTAGAGTATTCGCATGTAACATCACAGTTAGGGGTATAAAGCCTACGTGATGTGCAATGCGAAAAGTGTGACACTATTTTGAAAAATATTTTTGGTGAGCAAAAATTATGGCGCACCAAACTGCACAAATGGCCAGTCCACCAGATTCGCGCTCAACCTCGCCATCCCACCAAACGCCCGTGGTTTGGAGCAGCAGCCAAATAGTCCACACAAAATATAGTAACGACATTACCATTGCCTGCATCGCAATGCGTTTCGTATACAACGCAAGTGCCGAGAGCACGGCGCAGGACCCGTATGCCAATACCCATTGAATTGGATCGGGATCGTTAAACTGCAGCGACGCGAAAAACAAAAACAATACAATCGCAATAAAAAGGGCGATCTTCATTTCTCCTCTAGCGCCTCATTATCATATCGAGTTTCGAGCATTGCGTAGCAATTCATTAGTCGGTCCTCAACCTGCGCTATTCCGGCCAAATTCAATGAATCTGCAGTTGAGTACGAGCGCAATCTCCTTTTCCTGATTTCAAGCAGATTAACAATGGTTGCGCGAATCCAGCGGTATTCGCTGAGCGACATTGCGTGCCAGTTTAGCACGTTTACGATTTCCTTACGCACGGAGGCACCAGAGGCAGCATCACGGTGCAATGAATCTAACCCCTCCGAAATTCGAAGAAACGTGTGTATTTGTCGCGAATTGAGTGTAAGGTTTGGAGGGGGCTGGTAGGTTTCTTTGCGAATTACCTGACTAGAAATTGAAAACCCGGGGAGATACTGAAAACCTACAGACAGTTCAGCCTCTAGCACAAAGGCACGGATAATGTAAAAAAGAAAAACCGCACTTATCAATGATAGTACGATGAACTTCCATCTGAGTACTATTCGGAGTTTACTTCGTTTCTTCTTCACTTACGGTAACTCGCTCTTCAAACATTGCTGCAACAAATGCCTCCGGATCGAAAACCTGCAAGTCATCTATTTGCTCACCAACGCCAACATACCGTACCGGCATGTTTAACGAATCCACGATGGCAATCACAGATCCGCCCTTGGCCGTTCCGTCTAACTTGGTTAACACCAAACCCGTAATTGGGGCAACCTTCGTGAATTCTTTTGCCTGCTGAAGTGCATTTTGTCCCGTTGTAGCATCGAGCACCAGGTAGATGTCGTTCGGTGCCTCCGGCTTGATTTTTTTCATCACGCGACCAATTTTCTCGAGTTCCTGCATCAAACCCTGTTTGTTATGCAGTCGGCCGGCGGTATCTATTATCACTACGTCAGTTTTTTTAGCAACGGCACTCTTTAACGTGTCATACGCTACGGCGGCTGGGTCAGCCCCCTGCTTTTGTTGAATTATTCCTACATCAGCACGTTTGGCCCAAACTTCTAGTTGCTCGTTTGCGGCAGCTCGAAACGTGTCGGCTGCGCCAATTACAACACTTTTGCCTGATTTTTTATAGTTGTGGGCAAGCTTACCAATGGTGGTAGTTTTTCCTACGCCGTTAACGCCGATTACCATGATCACGTGGGGACCGTTTTCTGCGTCGACGGCAAAAATCGAGTCGTTGTGCGCCGATGGCGACGTCCCAATGAGCGCCACTATCTCTTCTTGCAACACATTAATAACTTGGTCGGCAGATTCGATGCCGTCGCGTTTTACTCGGTCCCTAAGACGCGAAATAATTTTCTCAGAAGTGGTTACCCCGATATCCGACGTTATTAAAATCTCTTCGATTTCCCGAAGTAACGTGGCATCAATCTTGCGTCCGGCAAACAAAACCGTCTTCAGCTTACTCACCAACGATGTCCGCGTTTTTGCTAAGCCGTCGCTCAACCTTTCGAATGACACGGCCTCAACAACGTTGGACAGTTTCTTTTTAAGCTTGTCGAATAATCCCATGAAGTCTCTTTATATATTGCCACAAAGATAACGCCATAAAAAAACAACTGCTCCAAACGCCTATTTCCACTGCAGTTGTTGCGTGTATCATGGCCATTACTCCTGTAAATGCAATAGCACTAACTGCCAATTTTCCACTCATCATGCTCGGTAGCACCGTGGTTGAGTATTTCGACGCCCAGGCTGAGCCCCCTAAAATGAGTAGGTCGCGAGCAACAACTACACCCACAAACCAGCCTGGCAAAAGTCCCTTAATCAACAACAACAGCACTACAGTTCCAACCAAAACTTTATCGGCCAGCGGATCTATCACCTTGCCCCACTCGCTCACGGTATCTGTTCTGCGGGCTATGTAGCCATCTAGCCAATCGGTAAAAGCGGCAAACCAACAAAGCGCGAACGAAAGGTAAAGCATGTCCTGATAGATGGCCATTGCAATTGGAACGGTAATTACAAACCGCAACGCGCTAATGCCGTTCGACCACGTGTAGAGTCCATTTTTTCGTGACAACATCATGCAAGATTCCGTTTGTAATCTATCACGTGCAAAAACGCCGACGTAAGTATTCCGGCCAAGAGGGCTAAAGCCAAGCTAGACGGGAACAAAACCAAACCGGCTATACTGATAATGGTTGGTGCAATAATGCGCGTTGAAATGTTCTTCACAAATCTATCGGCCATTGCGCTGTATGCTAATATTAGTGGCAATAGTAATCCGGGAATCGTAACTGAACCGATAATGAAAAACAAATCTATTACACTTGGAATGAAAAAAGCAGCAATGCACGAAAGTATTCCGCCAACCACCACTCCGTTTCGAAAATCCGATACGGTGCTTGGTCTCTTTTTGAAGGGGGCTAGGATATCATTTGAAAGAGTTAGTCCGTGCACAATTGCATAGCCATCCAGTGTTGAAAGAATGGCTGAAAGCACTCCACCAACGAAAATTCCTTTTGCAACGGGTGGCATAACTAATTCGGCCAACCACAGGTGCGCCTGCATTGGTACAGTGGTCTGCGTATAGGTAACCGCATACAGTGCCGTTGCCGTTGTTAGAAAGTCAAACACCATCCATAGGCCAACCGAAATCAATATTCCCTTTGTGGCCATCTTGGCTTCGCGGACGGCTGAAACACGCTGATGGAAATTTGGATCGACAAATGTTTGTAGAGCCAGAATCCACCATGCGGTGATTCCCATCCAACCGATGCTTCCGGGGATGCTCATCCGCAGACTCGACGCATTCGCCAATAAGGTTTCAATTCCTCCCAATTGAGAAACTGAAAAGTACAGTAACAATCCAAAGCCCAAAAACATAAAAAACAGTTGCGCAATATTGGCTCGCACATCGCTAATAAGTCCACCAAAAGCTGCATAGCTCAAAGAAATAATCGCTACCAAGAGAATCGAACGTAATATCTCAATTCCAAACAATAACGAAACTACCTGGGCCGCCATTAGCACGTAGGGTGCCGGCGACGTGAGTAGGAAGACCAGTATCGAGGCAAGCCTCCCTGCCCTTTCTCCATACTTATGCCGAAACTGTTCAGGAATTGAAACCGCGTTTGAGGTTCGGATTCGCGGGGCCAAAAACAGTGCGTACGAAATAGCGAATACGTAGTATGGTAAACCAAAACACAGCAATACAACCACACCGTATTCCCAGACAAATTCTCCCACCGCAAGAACAGCACCGTACCACGTTGCTACCAACGTAATCACAAACAACGGCGTAGTAAGTTTTCTGCCGGCCAATGCAATTCCTATTACTCCGCCCTTGGATGTAAAGGACTTCACAAATCCTAATACAAGTGCCGAAATCAAACACACGCCGATTGCTATGTAGTCTGCAGTTGCAAGGGTTAGGTTCACGGTGCACTCACAATGCGCTAGGGGGCAAAATGTTTCGTAAAAATGTTCTACGATGAATGCTGCAAACACCGTGTTCGATAATTAATTCACGATGCTTCCTAGTGCCATACCCCTTGTGCTTATGAAACAGGTATTGTGGGAATCGGAGATTTTCCTGGTCCGACATTAATCCGTCTCGATGCGTTTTAGCAATTATAGAAGCGGCAGCAATTGATGCTATGAGGGTGTCGCCCTTTACAATGCACTCGTGCTCGTAAACATGCTTTCTAAATCGATTTCCGTCAATTAGCAAGTACGGCCGTTTATTATTCCCCAACTTCAATCCATTTATTGCCTGATGCATTGCATCATACGTTGCTTGAAGAATATTTACCTCGTCAATTCTATCATTTTGTACAATACCTAACGATACAAAAAGTGCGTTGGAGTATATCCACTCCGCCATCGTTTGCCTTGCACCTGGAGAAAGCTGTTTGGAATCCTTAATCAAGTCTGGAATCTCAATCTTTGTATTGAGTACCACAGCGGCTGCAACCACCGGACCCGCTAACGCTCCCCTACCGGCCTCATCTACACCCACAACTAGCCGGCTGCCAGCCAAATGTTTACGTTCGGTTTCGAGTGTTAGTGGTGGTAACACTACCGGTCAACGATCACCAATAAGTTTTAAAAACTCCATTCTCAATGTTGCGTTTGTTGCTAACTCTCCGCGCATAACCGACGTAATCATTTCGGAACTCTCATGCGTTTCAACACCACGCGAAATCATACAATAGTGCTTGGCATTAATCACAACTCCCAATGCAATAGGGTCCAACATTTTTACCAAATAATCGGCAATCTGTTCACCCAACTCCTCTTGAATTTGACCGCGTCTAGAAAACCATTTAACAATTCGAGTAAACTTCGAAATTCCTATCACCTTATCCCTTGGCACATAACCAATGGCACAGACGCCGCTAATAGGCTGCCAATGATGCGAGCACACACTCATTACTCTAATCCCTTTCGAGACAACCAATTCATCTACCTGCTTCCGATTTGGGAATACGGTTAAGGTTGGAGGTGCGGTGAAGCGTCCGATAAATAACTCGTTTACCCACATTTTTGCGAGGCGCTTCGGACTCTCCGCGCTGTTCGGATCATTCAAATCAATTTGAAGTATCCCAAAAATCTCTACAAACTTTTTCTCTAATTGCACCACCATTTCAGCGCGTTGCTCGGCCGGCAAAACACGGTTCCCATTCGCATCGAAACATTCCAGATTGTCTGCACTAATCTGAAGAATCTTGCTTGCCGCATTCGGATCTGCAACATCTTTTAAAAGTTCGGCGCTAACCTTCGCCAAGTTATCGTTACTCATAGAGTCTCACCTACAAGTTCTCCGTTTTGTGCCACCGCATACACCGGTATGGTAACAGGTGCTCCATAATAGTCAGCAAAGTTTTGGTCCGATTCAAACAAACGGACATTGTGAAGCTCACCTTGCGGCAAGGCATGTTTCAATGCCTCCCAAAACTTCACGCACAAATTTTCTACGGTTGGTATGATTCCTCGTAGAAAATCAACATCATAATTAAGGTGTTTGTGATCAACCTTATCTATGATTTCGCGGTCCAAAATATCCTTCAACAATTTCAAATCAATCACATATCCCGTTTCAGGATCGGGAAGCCCCTTAACAGTGACCTCTAGCGTGTAGTTATGGCCATGTCCGTTTGGATTGTTGCATTTATCGAAAACCGCCTGGTTTTTGGCGTCTGAATACGTTGGATTGTACAATCTGTGCGACGCAGAAAACGTCGACTTGCGCGTAACAAAAATCAATGTGACCTCCCTTTTATTGACCCGACGTTGACGACATTGGCGCAGCAATGTTGGATATTTGTATTCATATGACTTATCAACCTACAATGTTACTGATTGTTGCCGTAATGCTCTGCAGGGGGCTATGTGTTTCGCAGGAGCTAATTCGGGTACCGGATTTAGCCGCAAAACTGGGTAGCGGTGTGCATTCCATATACGCCACGGGCGTAATGTCTACCACTGGCGAACAACTGCTGCGTGGCATTCCTGTGAAGTTTATCATTACTGATGACACGGTGTTTTGCATGACGGTAGGTGGACCGTTTGGAATTACGGCCGCTCAAATGTATTCGCAACCGGACACCTTTGTGTTGGTTAATTATTTGACGAGAGACGCAGCCTGCGGCAACCCGCTTACAGCCAAGTTGGCGAACTTAATGCCCGTGAAGCTCTCGATTTCTGATCTTACAAGCGTTATGCAAGGTAAAGTTCCCGGAGATATTCATAGGTTTTCTGTTGCTGGTTCGCGGAATGGATCGGATGTTCTACTGGAGACAGATAGTGACTCGGTGCGAGAATTTGTGTTAATCGACACTGCCGCAAACGTAATGAAGCAATATCAGCGTAAACTCAAGAATGGATTTACGGAGATGAATGTGTCGTTCGGTGACATTAGAGTGGTTGATGGTTTTAGTATTCCTCACGGAATTGACGTTGAAGTGGATAACAAATCGCAAACTCTCAGTATCCGTTTGGACGACGTAATTGTTAACGGCACCGAAAAGCCCCTTACCGTTGTAATTCCACCATCATTTTCTAAAACAGTTTACAGATAATGTCGAGCGCTTTGTGTTGCATGCTACGTATTTGTGTTGCGCTGCTTGTGTGCACTGCCGGCACGAACGCGCAAGGCAACACTACGGTGGATTCCGTTCGAATAGTTGCCGATACGGTTGGGCGTAGCGAGGAGAAATCATCGAACGGTAGCATGGATACAGTGGTGGTATTTAATGCGATGGATACTGTTCACTTTGCCGTACGGTCACGCGTGATGCGTCTGCGTGGTCGGGCCGATGTGACTTTCCGCACTCAGAAATTAAAAGCCGAAGTAATCGAGATTGATTTTAACGAGTCGATAATGAAGGCGGATGGCGTTGCGGATTCCAATGGAATAGTTAGCGGGTTTCCGGTGTTCGAAGATGGTGCCGAAGAGTACGCTGGTGAATCGATGATCTACTCGTTCAAAACCAAACGCGGTAGGGTCAGGTTTGGTGAGACAAATATCGATGGGGGCTACTACTATGGGTCACGAATAAAACGCATTAACGAGAACACCGCGTACATCCAAGACGGTTGTTTTACTACTTGCGATGCGCCGCATCCGCACTTTTATTTCAATTCTCCTCACATGAAGGTTATTACAAACGAAAAGATATTTCTCGACCCAATTGTTTGGTACGTAGAAGATATTCCGGTGTTTGCTTTACCAATTGGACTATACTTTTCGGCTGAGCGTGGAAGAAGATCGGGGATTATTATGCCGTCGCCGTTATTGTCTTCAGACCGTGGCGTGGTGCTACAAAATCTCGGCTACTACTTAGCCGTGAGCGATTACTTTGATACCGAGGTAACGGCAGATCTAACCACGAAGGGCGGATTTACGTTGTACAATAGATCACAGTATAGTGTTAAGAATTCCATTGACGGAAGAGTTGAGTTACGATTCGGATACACAAGGTTCAATGTTGAGCAACCTTATTCCATGAACATCGGATTCAGCGCGAATCACACACAGCAGTTTCGACCCAACGAAAGATTAATACTTGATTTGTTGTTTACCACCGACAGGTTGTTCCAAAACACGTCATTGAACCCACTAGAACGCGTAAAACAAAACGCTCGCTCAAATGCATCGTACCAACGTACACTGTATAACGGTATGACCTTCAATGCGAATTACGTTCGAGATCAGAACATGATAAACGGATCAGTAACGCAGAATCCGTCGTTGAGTTTTGCTATTCCGCAGGTATTTCCGCTGAAGGGTTTCTTCAACCCCGGAAACTGGCTGGGCGACATGCAATTTTCGTTCAGGTCCAACGCACGGTACTCACACAGCTCATTGCGCGATACAGATACCGGTGCCTTTGTTGTAAAAGAGAACTCCGTTATCGAGCATCGTCCGGTAATTACCATTACACCAAAACTTGGAAACGTTACCCTTCAGCCCAGTATTAATTATTCCGAGAACTGGTACTTCCAGCGTTATGCAAATTCTGTTAACGTTTCAGATTCAACCATCGTTACCACCCGCTACCAGGGCTTCTTTCGCGAGTACACGTACAGCATTGGTGTAAACGCCAGCACATATATATATGGGATGGCTTACCCCAAGATTTTAGGAATTGCCGCGTTCAGGCACACCTTGCAACCGATCATCGGATTGCAGTATTCTCCCGATCAGTCAGATCCTGCCTCGGGATTTTTCGACCGTTACACGAGTCCAATTACGGGAAAGGAAGTTGTGTATTCCCGCTTTGGAGAGGCTGGTGGAATTGCTACTCGTCAAAAACAATTGCTCATTACCATGGGTGTACTAAACAAGTTCAGCGTGAAACCCATGGCCACGGATTCGTCAGAACCGAAACCCGTAGACGTGCTTACGTTCAATTTGAATGGCTCGTACAATTTGGCTGCCGACTCTCTAAAACTCAGCCCAATTACGTTCAACGTCCGCTCCCCTATGCTCCAGGGTCTCGAGCTGAGTGTTGGCGGCACATTCAACGCCTACGATCAGCAACTGTTACCCGATGCCTCCACTGGAAAAATAGTGTGGCAGACGGTTAACTCAAGTCTAATTTCTGCGGGTAAGGGGCTTGCCAGGCTAACAAATTTTAGTGTTCAAGTTGGTACCAGATTCTCTTCGCAGGGGGTTTCGTTTCAGCCGCAATCGAACGCCGCCGATACCACAATCAAGGACACAACAGCAGAAGATTTGCAGAGCCGTTTTAGTCGCCGGTTAAACAACCGTGAGTCGCAGGTGGATTTGTTTGGCGATCATACAGCTGGATGGTCAGACGTTATAATTCCATGGGACTTGAACCTGTCGCTTTCATACAATCGCACAGCCCCCATCCCTACCTCGATAGTTCAGTCTCTCATGCTCTCGTTCAGAGGAAATTTTTCGCTTACACAGACGTTAACAGTGGCCGCGTACGGAAGTTTTGATTTCTTGCGGGGGCAGTTTGTGTCGCCGGTGATTGATATCAACAAAAGAGTGCACTGCTGGAACCTTTCATTCAACTGGATTCCCATTGGGTTCAACCAAGGCTTCTTTTTACGTTTTTCTGCGGTTGCCCCACAGCTAAAAGACTTAGTAATTCCAAAACAGTCAACTCCGTTGTATCGTTAGTCCAGGCGCTAAAGGTTAAGTTTGCATGATATTTAAGGGTAAGCAACATGTGTGGCATTGTAGGATATATAGGAAATAAGCGGGCAGCGCCAATTATACTTGCGGGTCTAAAAAGACTCGAGTATCGTGGCTATGATTCTGCCGGCGTAAGCACCATAGACGGCGGTGCGCTAACCATGGCCAAAAAAGCTGGCAAGGTTGCCGACCTCGAACGCGCCACCACTGTATCGAAAACTGAAGGAACCATAGGAATAGGTCATACACGGTGGGCTACTCACGGCGTACCCAATGATGTTAACGCGCATCCTCATGCAGATTCGTCCGATAACATAGTCTTAGTTCACAACGGAATAATTGAGAACTATGTAACCATCAAAAAGAAACTAACGGCTCAAGGATACGCATTCAAGTCAGATACGGATAGTGAAGTGTTGGCGGTGTTCATTGGCATGCTGTATAAAACATTTGGAAATTTTGAGCAGGCTGTTCGAACCGCCCTTTGCGAAGTTGAGGGAACGTTTGGGATAGTGGTTATGTGTGCTGAACACCCCGACATGTTGATTGCCGCCCGCAGGGGCAGTCCACTCATTCTGGGCGTAGGTAATGATGAATACGTAGTGGCTTCCGATGCCGCTGCCATAGTCTCGCACACCCGTCAGGTTGTTTACCTCCATGAAAACGAAATGGCCATTGTCACCCGAAATGGCTTTACAACCAAGACAATTCTTGATATCGAAACCGATCCCGTTATCGAAGAAATTTCTATCGAGCTAGAACAAATTGAAAAAGGGGGCTTCCCCCACTTCATGCTGAAAGAGATTTTTGAGCAGCCTACCACTTTTCATGATGGCTTCAGAGGTAGACTCTTAGTAGATGAAGGCAATGTTCGTCTGGGAGGTTTGAGCACGGTAACTGATAGATTATTGAACGCAAAACGAATTATCATTACCGCGTGTGGAACTAGTTGGCATGCCGCATTGATTGGAGAGTATCTGTTGGAAAACATGGCGCGAATTCCTGTAGAGGTTGAGTACGCCAGCGAGTTCAGATACCGAAATCCAATTATTGATTCGTCGGATGTTGTAATTGCAATTTCTCAAAGTGGCGAAACGGCCGATACGCTTTCGGCCATCAGGTTGGCCAAGGCTAATGGTGCCACCGTGATTGGAATGGTTAACGTTGTTGGCTCCAGCATAGCACGCGAAACCGACGCCGGCGTGTACCTGCACGCAGGACCTGAAATTGGAGTAGCTTCAACGAAGGCTTTCACCTCTCAACTGTGCGTACTCACACAGTTCTCGCTGTACATGGCGCGAACGCGTGGAATGTCGGCCGAAACCGGACGCGAGATCGCCACGGCACTCGAAGCTATTCCGGAAATGATCGAGAGAATCCTAGCCAAATCAGACGAAGTAAAAGAGATCGCGCGTCAGTATGCGGATGCTTCCAATTTTCTGTATTTGGGCCGAGGGTACAACTTTCCCGTTGCATTAGAGGGGGCTTTGAAGCTCAAAGAAATCTCCTACATACACGCCGAAGGCTACCCAGCTGCCGAGATGAAACACGGTCCAATAGCCTTGATAAACGAGAACATGCCGGTGGTATTTATAGCGCCCAAGGATGAGATTTACGAGAAAGTAGTTTCGAATATCGAGGAAGTTCGGGCAAGGCAGGGTAAGGTAATTGCTATTGCAAGCGAATCGGACGATTTCATCGATACAGTGGCTAACCACGTTATTAAGATACCTGATACGCTTCCAATGTTGATCCCAATTCTAGCTTCTATCCCTTTGCAGCTGCTAGCGTACCACATAGCCGTGTTCCGCGACTGTAATGTAGACATGCCCAGAAATCTGGCTAAAAGTGTCACAGTGGAGTAATTGTGGCATCTGAATCCAATTCTGATAACATCGTAAATCAACTTGTTGGTGAAGTATTAGGTAGTGGCCGACCGGAAGGCTTGGACCGCAGAGCTTTGGCAAAGGCGCTCACGATGGTTGAGCAGAATATGGATACGCACGGAGACGAAGTTGCCGAACTAATGGCTGCCCTGCCCCCTACAACTAAACCAACATGGCGAATTGGTGTAACGGGTGCACCCGGCGTAGGAAAAAGTACTCTTATTGAAGAGCTGGGTATGTCGCTCCTTGCTTCAGGCAAAAGCGTTGCCGTTCTTGCAGTCGATCCCTCCAGTAAGAAATCCGGCGGAAGCATACTCGGCGATAAGGTGCGTATGCCCGTCATGTCACTGCATCCCAACGCCTTCGTTCGTCCAACTGCTTCGAAACTTCATCACGGTGGTACGGCAGCTTCTACGCACAACGCTATTCGAGTGTGCGAGGCCGCTGGCTTCGATGTAATTATTGTAGAGACGGTGGGAGTGGGCCAGGGTGAAACCGAGGTTTCGGAAGTGGTAGATATGTTTTTGTTGTTGTTGCTACCAAACTCCGGCGATGATGTGCAAGGCATTAAACGCGGAATAATGGAAGTAGCCGATGTTTTTGTTGTTACAAAATCTGACCTCGATCCTATAGCAGCCAACGTGGCGCTCGCGCAGTGTAAATCGGCCGCGCGGTTGTTTATGAGCGACAAATTATTTTGGACCCAACGCGCAGTTTCAACTAGCGCTTTGAGCAAAACGGGAATTGACGAACTGACTTCACACGTTGCCGATTTTTTTTCCGATGAGAATTACAAACAAATAGCAACGAATAGAGATTCTCAAAATGTGATTTGGTTCAATCGTGAAGTATCAACACAGATAGTTCAAAACGCCATGAAGAATGCAGACGTCTCATCAATGATAAGTGAAATGCTCCTGTCTATGAAAACTGAAAAAATTGATCCCTCCGTTGCCGTGCACAAATTTTCAAAGTGGCTTTCAACAATTAAACAATGAACGAAACACTTTTATCAATGCAACAACTCGTCAAATCATCTGGCGTGGATGCTTGGGTGATGTACGATTTTCGTGGCACCAATTCTCTTGCATGGAAGATGTTGAACCTAAAGCCCAATGCGCATTGCACACGCCGTTGGGTGGTGGTTATACCGGCCCACTCAGCCCCCTTCAAAATAGTTCACCAAATGGAGCGCATTCCCCTATCGCACGTGGAAATTGAAGAACGGATATATGCAACTGCAGCGGAATACGAGCAGCAGCTGACTAATGGGTTAAGGGGCTTTACCAGAGTGGCAATGGAGTATTCACCGATGAATCAGATTCCTGTTGCGTCGAAGGTGGACGCCGGGACGATTGAATTTATTCGATCGATTGGTTTGACGGTGGAGAGTTCGGCCGATCTTTCGCAGTCGTTTACGGCGGTGTTGACTGACTCGCAAATTGAACGTAATGAACTAACGGCGAAACAACTTCGCGGCGTAGTGATAGATGCTTTTGAGTTTGTACGAACGGCACTGCTTGCTGATACGTTGGTAACTGAGTATGATGTGCAGCAACACATACTTTCTGAATTTGATGCGTTAGGATTGATTACGGAGTCATCGCCGATTGTGGCTATTGGGCCTAATGCGGCAAGCCCACACTATGCACCTTCGAAGGATGAGACATCGAGAATCGAGAAGGACATGGTGTTGCTGATAGATGCGTGGGCGAGAGAGGGCGATGCTGCCGATGCGGTGTATGCAGATATAACGTGGATGGGTTATACCGGTGCGGAAGTTCCGAGTGATGTGGCAGAGGCGTTCCATGTAATGGCAAGCGGAAGAAATGCAGGGTTGAATTTAGTGAAGCAAAGATTTCTGGCAGGCGAACCTGTGTTTGGATTTGAGGTTGATGATGCTTGCCGCGCGAAGATTGTAAGTGCTGGACGCGGGGCAGATTTTATTCATCGAACGGGCCATAACATTACAACTGAATTGCATGGACCCGGCGTTAATATGGACAACTTTGAAACTCATGATACTCGTAGAATTTTGCCGGGCACTTCGTTCTCGATTGAACCGGGACTGTACATTACTGGTGGAATTGGAATGCGCACTGAGATTGATGTTGTGATAAAAAACGATGGCACAGTATGCGTACCTACTGCGCCTATGCAGGAAACAGTTATGCCATTGCTGGCAGATGAGTGGAAGCAATGAACAAATACTTTTCGTTTTTGTTAGTGGTTGTGATTGCCTGTTCTGCGGTTGGACTGTACGGTCAGGGGTCGGCACATGACAGACTGAAGATGGCGCGCGCATTTGAACAAGGGTCCGACGTCAGGCAGGCATCCAGGCTGTTCCAGGAAGTTTACGCCGAAGACAATTCAAACTCTGAGGCGTTTTTAGGAGTGGTGCGCACACTGACGGCCTTGCAGCAGTTTGAGGCCTTGGTACCAGTTGTTAAAAAGCAATATGAGTTAACAAAGAAGCCTGAGTTGGGTGTGTTGTTGGGTCAGTTGTATTGGAAGACCTCCAACCCCCAGTCTGCAGAAGAAATTTGGCGAACCGTAACGGCAAAGGATCCAAATTCTCAGGAGCTACCCGCCTTGTTAGGAAATACCTATTCGGCGTTGCGATTGTTCGACCGAGCAATTACGGAGTTCGTGCGTGCGCGCGAGATTTCGGAAGATCCGGCCGAGTATGCCGATGAATTGGTATCGTGTTATACCGCCGTGCACAATGTTACTAAAGCAACGGAGGAAGTGTTGCTGATGTATTCGGTAAACGGCGACATCAACAGAGCTCGTGGTAGACTTTCGGCACTGATGTCGGATTCAACCAGCACTGAAGCAGTTCTCAATCTTGTGCGTTCCGCATCGAACAACATACCCAATGTTATGCGCCTACAACAGTGGGTGCTTAGGGAAGCAAAACGTTGGCAACAAGCGCTTGAAATTACCGTTGCCATGGAAGAGTATTACAAAACCCAAGGACATGAACTGTTAGCTTTTGCCGACGGAGCGCGTCGGGATGGGCAATACGATGTAGCGTCTGCCGCGTATTCCATGTTGTTAAACGGCAATGGTTATGACAAAAGCTTGGCTCTCTCCGCCGCCTACGGTTTTGCAAAAACCTTGGAGCAAAAATTTAGAGTGTCGAAGGAACTCACAAAAGAAGCCGCCAAACAAATAATTGATAAGTACCAATTGATAGTTGAAAAGCATCCGCAACACCCATTGAGTGGCGAAGCGATGTTCAACATGGCAACCATCTACGAAGACGTACTTGGCAATGTAGAAGAATCGAAACGGCTGTATGGTCGAGTTCTCAATCAATGGAAGGGCACATCCTATGGCGCCGATGCTGGGATACATTTAAGTAAGCTATTGTTTGCCGAAGGCACAGATTTATTGGCGAGTCAGGTGGCACAGAGCGTGGTGAGTTCAGCCTCGCCCCAGATAAAGGAACAGCGCGACGCTGCAATGCTATTGCTGGCCGATTACGTGTTGTATTCCGGAAATTTAGACGGTGCCAGGGCGAGTTATTCTGAAATTGTAAAGGATGCGGGCAGTAACAGCACCAACGACGCGTTAGACAGGCTCTGGCTGCTCCTCATGTTGAAAGACGACTCGATTGGCGTGACCTCGTATATTCGTGGTTTAGAATTGGAGTTCAGGAGGCGCTACGTTGAGTCAGTTACTCAGTTTAGGGCGGCTTGGAAGGTTGCCACAGATGCTGAACTCCGAGATCGAAGTGCTTTAAAATATGCAGAGTTAGCATTCGCACAACACGAATACAAGCTCTGCGAAGAACCGTTACAATTCTTGATATCTAGGGTCCCCGAAACAATTTATGGAGATAGGTCGTTAGTGCTTGCCGCTGACATTTTCGAGTTGCAAGACGACAAACTAAATGCAATTGCAGCGTTAACTACCCTTCTCGTTCAATATCCGAAATCAATTATAGTACCACAGGCACGACAAAGAATCCGCCTTTTGCGCGGTGACGCCTGAATTTAATGGAGAAACTCAATGTCCGAGTTAAAATTTTCACAGCTACCGTATTCACGTCCAAAAATGGACGAGATTCATACCCGGTTTGAAGCTATCGAAGAAGTGCTGCAAAATGGATCGTCAGCACAAGAGCAGATAGATGCAATTAAGACGTGGAATGAACTACGCCTCAACATAATGACCATGGGTAGTCTTGCCGAGGTGCATTTTTCGCTCGACGTGGCGAACGAAAAGAACAAGGAAGAAAAGCATTTTTACGATGAGAACGGTCCGACCATTATGGAGTGGAACACCGATATCTCACGTCTGATCATACATTCATCTCATTTGGATGCCTTAAAAAAGGAATTTGGTGAGCTACTTTTTATCCGGCTTGAAAACGAGTTAATGACGTTCTCGCCAGCGATTAAGGAACTGCTCATTCAAGAGTCTGATTTGAACATGCAGTATAACGAGATCACGGCCTCGGCGAAAATCGAAGTTCGTGGCACCGAATACAATCTGTCTTCAATTGGGAAATTGATGATTAGTGAGGATCGTGAAGTTCGAAAAGAAGCTGTAAAGGCGCAGTACGATTTTCTTCTTTTGCACGCTTCAGAGTTCGATAACATCTATCATGAGCTGGTGCAACTCCGAGATAAAAAAGCAAAACTCTTAGGCTTCAAAAACTATATCGACTTACGGTATATCGAAATGGGTAGGGTTGATTACAATGCCTCAGACGTGGCGAAGTTCAGACAGCAAGTGATAGAGTATATTATTCCAATTGCAAGTAGACTTCGCGCTTCGCAGGCCAAGAGATTGGGTCTAACTGACGGATTGCATAGTTATGATGAAAAGCTGCAATTCGCCGATGGTAATCCCATTGCACATGGCGATCACGACTTCATTGTTAGTGCCGCCACCACCATGTACACTGAACTTTCAGGCGAAACCAAGGAGTTCTTCAACGTAATGTTAGACCGTCAGCTCATGGATTTGGATTCACGGAATAACAAGTCCACGGGTGGGTATTGCACTTCGTTTCCTGAATACGGAGTACCATTTATTTTTGCCAACTTTAATAAGACTACGCACGACGTTGAAGTGCTAACGCACGAGGCTGGCCATGCGTTTCAAGCGTATCGTAGCAGACTGCATAAAGTTCCAGAATACCAGTGGCCGACTGCCGAGGCGTGCGAAATTCACTCGATGGCAATGGAGTTTCTAACATGGCCGTGGATGGATAAGTTTTTTGAAGATGACGCCGAAAAATTTAAATTCTACCACCTTCAAGGTGCCATAATATTTCTGCCATACGCCTGCGCAATCGACCATTTCCAACATTGGGTGTACGAAAATCCAAATGTAACTCCCGCCGAACGTCTAGCGCAGTGGCGTGAAATGGAAAAACTGTACCTACCTTGGCGAAACAATGAGGGTATCGAAGGTGCAATGCAAGGTCGGGCGTGGCAGTTCCAGAGGCACGTTTATGAGGGACCGTTTTATTACATCGACTATGCCTTGGCGCAGACTTGTGCCCTTCAATACTGGAATTGGAGTCAGGAAGATCGCGCGGAAGCCTTCAAAAGCTACCTAAAGATTTGTGATGTAGGGGGCTCTGTGGCATTCCTAGATATCGTCAAGGTAGGCGGTCTAAAAAGCCCCTTTACCCCAGGAACTCTCGAGGATATTGTGGAATCAGCGTCGGCTTGGCTATCAAAAGAACACCCTGAATACCTAAAATAGTTATACACATTTTGCCTTTTTAATCGAATCTGTCCCGTTCTTTCCAATATTGAATGGGGCAGATTGCCTATTTTTGGCTGGTTGAAAAGTATTTTAAATTTTGTTGAACTGAGATTAATAACCACATGTTTAATCTGAATTACCGCAGCGCTCTATTAGCGATTGTTTTGTGTTTCGCAACAATCACTGTAATGGCGCAAACGAATCCTACCGCTTACAGTTTAGCGGCTGGCAATTATTCTTTCACTGACTGGCCGTCAACATCGGCTGCCGGCAGCTTTCCACCAAGCATGGCCTTTCGCACATTTTTGGAGAGAATTGAAGTGTTCGCGGGAGCAGTAGATCAGGCTCCGAATGGAGATTGGTTGCTAGCGTACAAATTGACGAGCGGTCCAAGAATTAACGGTGACGGAAGTGGCGGAGTGTCCTTCCTTCAAACCAGCTCAGCGCAATCAGGAAATTGTTCGTTTGTTGGTGATGCAATTTTGGCGCTGAATTCGGTTGGCAGGGCCGACATTGGCGTTACGTTTACGTCGCAGGTGACTGGAGCAGGTACGCGTCCATACGTATTGCGTTTGCAGTACCGAATTGGATCCGTAGCGAATTGGACAGACGTGATAACGGCTAACGGTAGCAAGGCTGAATACAACAGCTCTGTTGTAACCACTGCTCAAACTATTTCTGCAAAACTTCCCTTGGTTTGCGAAAACCAATCGTTAGTTCAGGTTCGTTGGTTATACTTCCAAGACGGCGCTGGAAGTGGTTCAAGGCCCAGAATTCGTTTAGACGACATCGCAGTGTCTTCATCTGCAATTGCTGGAACGCCAACCAACCTGCTTGTGTATACTGTTTCTCCTATTAGCCCCTCACAGAATATTCCGTTTACTGTAGTGGTACGTTCTACTGACGCATTTGGCGCGCCGAAAAATGTTGCCTCGGCGACCACCGTAACGCTTTCTAAAGTGTCGGGAACGGGAACACTTTCCGGAACGTTGGTAGGCACAATTTTGGCTGGCGAGAGCACGGTAACGTTTGGTAACGTGTCATATAATGTTGCCGAAGCCGGTGTTGTACTCAATGCTGCCGTTACAGCTGGATCCGCCTTAACCGGTGCTAACAGCGCTTCAATGACAACGCAGTCTGGTGCTACTTACGCCATTACTGACAATGCTCAAACCACAGGATTTGTAAACGTTCCGTTTAATCCGTTCACAGTTACGGTTTACAGGAGCGACAATCAAATCGACGTTAATTACCAAACTCCGATAACAATTACAAAGGTTTCGGGGACCGGTTCAATTACTGGAACGGCAACGGTTACACCGTTTCGTGGCGTAGCCATTTTTGATAACGTAATGATTAATACGGCCGGAACGTATACGTTGCAATTGACAATTCCCGGACTTACATCTCAAACGTTACCTCTGACTACTATATCGGCACCACCAGGTCTTACAACTGATATCGTACCTCAGTACATCCAAGCTAGAACTGCAAGTGGAACATGTAACAGCTCTGTTAGGGCCTTCCCGGTTCCGGTGTATGCTAGAGTGACATTCACAGGACTGCAACCAAATACCACGTACCGGTACAACACCGGTGCTGCGAAGGATCAAATACTTACCTCAACAGGTGGCGGTGTTAACGTTCATTACTCCGCTAACGATAATACTTTCAAATTTGCCTCTGGCAAGTCATTAGATACTGACGGAGAATATTCTACTTTCTCCACTACCGGAACTCAAACCACAAAGTCGTTGTGGGTGAATCTAGTAGCCACTACAAATGATGCATTCCAGGAAGGCAACATTGCGTATTGGAGGGTGGCACTTGCTGATAACAACGGCAAGCTGTTATCTCGGTATCAATTGGCTCAAACTTCTACTGTGATTCGTTTGGGAACTGGTACAACTCAGGCCACGGGGATAGCCGATCGTGTTAGTCAGTTGACACCGAAGAATTACGTTTTGCTTTATGATAACACGGCCGGAACAGGCCGTCCACTTGCTGTTGCTATTGTTCAGGGTCATGGAACCGTAGTGGGTGGTGCCGAAGGATTTTATGCAGTGCTTGAGAATGTGACCGGTGCATGGGCAACCTTAGTTCCGAATACTAACCTAAATGGTGTTCGAAGAATTGAAGAACGCAATTACACTACAAATGCAATTGTGTATTCGATTACTTCTGCTGACGGTATTTGGAATGGTGTGCAAACCAACCCTTCTGATGTAGTTTCTTACCCAAGTGGACCTGGCGGATTCTCATCGCCGATTTACATCGAAACACCACGAGTATCAGTAAGCACTCCTACAATTTCAGATTCACTTTGCGCTACAACAAAAAATACAATCAACTTCATAGCTCGCGGTGTTACCAATGTGAAGATTGAGTATTCCACTACCAGTGGACTTAGTTGGAACTTGGTTGACATTGCTCCTGCTGCAAGCGGAAAGTACGATTGGATTGTACCTGCCATTGAATTCTCACCAAATAGTTTCATTCGCGTAACCGGTGTTGAGCGCACAGATATTTCAGCTACTTCCAACCGATTTGTAATTGTAGCACCATTGGCACTTGTTAATCAGATTAAGTCGAAAAATCTTTGCATAGGAAACACTGATACGTTAATCGTGTTCACCTCCGGAAGTATTCGTGGTTATGACTGGTACAAGGACGGCGTGAAGCTGTTAGGCGTATCCGGTCCGGTATTAATACTTGAGAATGTTCAATACCGATCTTCAGGTGAGTATTGGTGCATTGTGCGCGGCTACGCAAACTGTGGCGATCTAACAACTAACAAAGCAACCATTCGCGTTGGTTTACCAACCAAGATTGTTGCGCAGACTTTTGCAGCACCAGCGGTGTTGGGCGAGACGGCAAGATTTTATGTCGAAGCTGAGGTGCCTGGTAATGAAGTTGCCTATAGTTGGTTCAAGGGTCAAACTCAGCTTGTAGACAATGGAAGAATTTTCGGTGCTTCTAGCAATCACCTTGAAATTAGAAACGTAAAAACTTCGGATGTTGGAAACGATTATTACTGCATAGTAACCGGAGTTTGTGGATCTGCCACTTCTCGGGTAATGCGACTTTTCAATTCCGGTGTGTATGCTGAATTCATAACTGCAAATGTTAGTGCATGTATTAATGCAAACGTTGTGGTTAAAGCGGACGTGTATACTAATCCAGGTGGAGAAGCTATAGATGTTAGATGGTATCGTGACGGCATTGCACTTTCTGATGGCGGAAAGTATAGCGGAACAACTACCAACGTGCTAACCATTCAAGGTGTAAACAGTCCAGATGCCGGACAGTATGAGGTTCGTGCTACAATGGTTTCTGATAACACACAAACAGCTTCTGCATTTGCGACTGTAGTAATTGCAACTACTCCTGCAATTGCCAGCCAACCATCTTCCGGCAGCGTATGTGCCGGTCAGGGTTCTACCATGGGCGTTACGGCCGTTGCACAAGGAAACGTAACATATCAGTGGTTTCATGACGGTGTTGCCGTTAGCGGTGCTAATGCAGCTACGTATACAATTGCAAATACAACCGCTTCTCGCGCTGGAAGCTACTATGTAGTTGTTTCAACAGCTTGTGGTTCTAAAAATTCTGACACGGTGACACTTACTGTGAAACCAGCAACAGTTATAACACAGCAACCACCTAAAACTCTTGATGTACAAATTGGACAGCCCCTTACAATTAACGTAGTTGGAACGGGTTCAGGTACGTTGCAGTATCAGTGGTCGAAAGATGGTACTGAGCTTGCCGGCGAAGTTGCTCCAACGTTTAGCAAAATCACCACGGTTGTTGCCGATGCTGGTTCATACTGGTGCCGTGTACGGTCTGAATGCGGTGATGTAAATTCTGATACCACTACTGTAACAATACGTCCGGTAGTTAGCGTTGACGAAGATGTTGTTGCGGGCGGCGCCACGATAAGCAGAGTAACGCCAAACCCGGTGAATACCGTTTCGACTGTTACTGTAACGCTTCCAAGAATGGCTCACGTTACTATGAAATTGGTTAATGCCTCGGGCGTTATCGTGCTGACGGTTGCAGATGTGAGTTCGGCAGCAGACGTGCTTCGATTCGACATCGACAGTTCAAATCTTGCAAGCGGTATGTACATGCTGGTCACTACTATCAATGGTGCTAGCAGCGTGCAGACTCTTGCAATTGTGAAGTAAGAGAAGTCGGTAAAAATTTATGGGGAGTGCGCCTTGGTGTACTCCCCATTTTTATGACTAAGGAGAGTTCCTTTATGCACCGTTTTGCACTAATTGTTTCAATTTTTCTGCTTACTATATTTTCAACCTGTCTTGCTCAAGACGTTGTTGTTAGTGAGTATCTGAACGATGTTGCCCAAGACCGTGAATGGTCAGAATTCCTAGTTATAAAAGACAACGCAAATCTTGTAGGATACATTTTTACAGATAACCGCGGCACGCAAGACCAAATTCAAAGTGGACCAAAACTTTTAGATATTCCGCTGTGGCGAAATGTGCGCGCCGGTACGATTATCGTTATTCATCACGATGCCCTTCCTGCGGCCGTGAAATTAGATACAAATGCTGCTGACGGATATTTAGAGTTCAGTGAGTTTGACACGCGGTTTTTCCGAATAGTAAATGTTGAAGGAGCTAGCTCATCGTTTGGTATGAACATTAATGTCGACAGAGACTTTGTTCAAGTGCTCCGGGCAGATTCAACCCACGTGCATGGCCTGGGTCATGGGCGTCCGTTGGGTCCGTCGTACCTAAACACTCCCAATCCAAAGGTGAACCTCGACACCGCTAACATGGGCAACACTAAAACCGTGGGTATTGTTGGACGCACCATTCTAGCGTATAGTTCGGGAGTAGGGAGAGATTCGGTTAGTAATAGTTTTAATATTTCAAGGGGGCTTCCCAATTTAGTTGATAACGCTATGTTGCTGGCCGGTGTTAAAAATGTGAACCATCGGTTTTGGCGCGAAACCAGAGAGCCAAAGTTTGTATCGAGTCCGGTGGTGACCGTAGTGGCGCAGACGGCAACCAAGCACACAATTGAATGGACCCAGGTTACAGATGCAAATCCAAAGGATTCAACTACCGGCTATCTCATTTTGCGCGACACTCTCAACTTTGCATCGTTCCCTGCCAATGGCATTGTAGATGGTTCGCAAATTATTGCTGGAAGTAGAATTGGTTCGGCACTTGTATTAGCATTGCAACCAACGGCAGTTGGAAACACCTACAACGATTCGTTGAATATTGTTTGTGGTATGCAGTACACGTACAGAGTGCACGCTTACAGGTACAAGGCAGATGATTTTATGAGCTTGGCGCAGACTGCTGATACCACTGCGCGTGGCCGACAGTATACCGAAAATACCTTTGCACAGTCTGCACAAATTTTCAAAGCAGCGCCTGGTAAGCCCCTTATCTCATCAATGAGAAATGAAATGTGTCCGGGTGATACGCTGACTATAACGTCGAATGTTACGAGTGCATTGAAGTTTGAGTGGACGGTAAATGGCGTGGGCGTTTCTATTGGCGGGAGCACCAGCATTATTGTGCGAGAGCCGGGCACGTATAGGTTGAGAATTTATGTAGACGGTGGCTGCTCGGCGGAGTCGGATGCGATTGTTATTGGCTCGCTGCCGGCACCTACGGTTGCGGTGAACCCGGTGGGAACGCAAACAATTTGTAATGGCGATACGCTGCTGCTTACGTCGGTGACCGATGGCGCTTCGTATCAGTGGTTAAAGAGCGGCGTGACAATTATTGGGGCGACGCAAAAAACGTATAGAGCAACGGCCGTTGGTGATTATCAGGTGCGCATTGCATCGGCGCTGGGATGTCCGGGAATTTCGCAGGTAGTAAGAATTAGAGTGCCCGATGTACGGTTCAGCTTCGTACCGAATACATTGGATTTCGGGAACCTCGGACAGTGTCAGAACAGCACTACGATGGTTACTGAGCTTGTGAATGATGGCGCTGAGCCTATCACTATTTCGCAGTTCGTGGCGCCAACGGGATTTGTTGTTACATCGCCGGCACCGGGGTTTATGGTTCCCGTTGGACAGCGGCAAGTAGTGAGAATATTATTTGCTCCTCCTTCGACCGGCGTTTTTGCAGGAAACTTTTCGTTTACCGCAACGCCGTGCGGAATTGTGCAAACGTTGACAGTGAAGGGTCAGCGGACCCTTGCTTCGGCAACACTCGATAAAGCTGGCGTAAATTTTGGCGCGTACACTATTTGTCCAAGCAGCGATATTCGGCCCGACTCTGCTATACGCGTAACCAACTCGGGCACATCCGCTATCACAATTTCAACTCCACTTGTTAATCCCCCATTCTATTTGCTTACACAGTTCACAACAGAACAGTTAGCGGCCGGCGCGAGCAAGTTGATTAGTATACAATACCGTCCGTTCGCTGCAGATTTAGACAGAGGCGTAATTCAAGAAATCGGTTTTCCATTCAGCTCGTCAGATTGTAACGATACGTTAAAGGCCACTCTCGAGGCGGCCTCGTTTAAACCAAAGGTTGCATTCGATACAGCCGCTCTCGATCTGGGCTTAGTGCTTTCTTGCAATCCCGCAATTGATACTTCCATAGATGTGACCAATACAAGTTTGGTACCAGTTACCGTTGAATCATCTTCGAAGGGCATAGCAAATGGCGGAATAGAAGTTGTGGGTACACCAATTACAATTTCACCGGGCACAACGAAAAGTATTCGAATTAGAACAACGGTTGCAATTACGCCTGGTCTATTTTCAGTGACCGATACGCTGAATCTTTCGCCTTGTAATATTAAAACCCCAATTCAATTCACGGGAAGAGTGGTAGCGCCAAAGGTTAGTATTTCTCCTACCTCGCTAACATTTGGAAGTATTGATCGTTGCATCGGACAAACGGAAAAAACACTAGATGTTACTGTGACGGTTACGGGGCTTGGTGGTTTGCGTGCAAACATTTCCACCGTTGATGTTTCGGCGCCATTTTCCACAACCGCAAAACCGAACAACTTCATTGTCGATACCGAAACCTTTACCGTTACCTACCGCCCGTTGAACGATGGTTCGCACATCGATACACTAATACTCGTGGTGGGTCCGTGCTTCGATACCGTCAGATGCATTGTGCAAGGCAGTCGTACAACACCGGGAACTACCTCGTACATCTCAAACAATAGTTTTGGAACCGTCCTGCCAGGCACCTCAAAACAAGAAAAATATGTTGTTAAAAATTCCGGCACTTCAACCATCACCGTCGAACCCCTACAAGGAATCGTAGCACCGTGGATTGTTGCCTCCACTTCAAAGCCGGTACCAACTACGTTGCAGCCGGCAGATTCCGTGGTGTTTACGTTGGAGTACCAGTTTGCCGGATATGATCGCAAAGACACACTTACATTTCAATCTGTCGTTTCCGGTCTGTGTGCCGACACCACATCTAACACCATCACCGGCGCAACAACTTCGCGCGGTGTGTTGAGTGGTGTGTTGTTGCAAATTGCCGATACCTCTACGGCCACCATCGGGTCTGTAGTTAACGTTCCCGTATCATTGCACTCTACCGTTCCACTCGATTCCTCCGTAACCACCCAACTACTCATTTACATTTCCTACAACGGCTCCGTTATATACCCAACATCGCTCGCCGATTTTGGCAAGGGGCTTTCTGGTAGCGTAGTGAATGTTGGAACGCAGAAATCCATGGTCACGCTTTCATCGGCCTCACCCATAAAGGACACTGGACACATTTTCTCGTTGGTAACAAAAGTGTATTTAGGATCGGAATTATTCTCACCGATCAACATCGATTCGATAATCTCGAATGGAATGGTGATAAATGGTGTGCCCGGTAAGGTGACGGTAATTGGCGACTGTTCAATTGAGACAAAGACTATTGCGTTAGGGAAGCCCCCTTCAGCAATTTTAACCGGAAGCACAACTACAGCGTTGGAGTTTGATGTGGTGACAAATACTGACCATCCGTTGACGGTTGAATTGTATGCAGTTGATGGAAGGTTGATAGGTTTGTTGTTGAATGCGCAGGTTAAACCGGGAGAACATCATATTTCTACCACTTTGCCGAGTACGGTGACTGGTGCAGTGATAGTTGTATTTAAGCATGGAAGATTTTTGCAATCCATTCCGGTGATGTTAAGGTGAGTGTACCAATGGGTATGCGGGTATAGTAGAATCGACATGGTAAAACAGGTATGATAGAAAAGGAAAAATCGTGAAAATTTTAGTGACAGGTGCAACGGGATTTGTGGGCAGTCACGTGGTGGATAAATTTCTGGCTGAAGGACACGACGTAACGTTTATTGCGAGGTCGACCAGTAACCTGCGTTGGTTGAAGGATACTGCGGCCACTCAGGTGGAAGGATCGTTGCACGACCTTGATTCAATGAAGGAGGCGGTTGATGGTGTTGACATTATTATTCACGTTGCCGCAGCCGTAGCTGGTAGGAACGAAGCGGAACTTGAAAAAAATAACGTGCTAGCCACGAAGAATTTATTGGATGCAGTCCGAGCATATAATCCAGGGTTGAAACGTTTTGTGCATATCTCAACGCAAGCCGTGGTGGGTCCGTCTAGTTCGGCGGAATACCCGGCCGATGAAGAAACTCCATGCCACCCACTCACCGGATACGGCCGAACAAAGTTGAAAGCCGAGCATCTTGTGAATGAAGCCGGCAAAGAATTTCCGATAACAATAATTCGTCCTCCGGCCGTGTTTGGTCCGCGCGACGCAGCAATTCTGACGGTCTTTCAAACCATTGCAAAAGGCATTGCTCCTCTTATTGGTTTCGATGAAAAACGCGTGAGTCTTATTCACGTTTCTGATTTGGTACAAGGAATATTTCTTGCAGCCACCTCTGAAAAAGCTAAAGGAGAAACGTATTTTATTTCGTCGGAGGTTACGTACACATGGCCGGAAGTTACCAACCTCATGGCTGCAGCCTTGGGCAAACGCAGGGTGCTAACCGTAAAGGTTCCTCACGTGCTGATAATGGGCATTGCAGGCGTGGTGGGGTTCTTTGGTAACATGACAAAAAAGCCACCCGTTTTGAATTACGAAAAAGGCATCGATATTACGCAGTCGTTTTGGACTGCGAGTTCAGAAAAGGCTCGACGCGATCTTGGGTACAGGCAAAAGATGAACATCGCAAACGGAATTGTAGACACTGTTCAATGGTATAAGAAAAACAAATGGTTGTAAAAATCCGCGAGTGGCTGCAAGGCACAATCGGGCTTGGCATAACGCTTTTCGTACTATTCGTTTGTTTTGCTTTTTTTGCAGTTAGGCTAGCAACAAGGAGTCATCCCGAACCCTACTCCGAGGAAAAGGGTTTGGTTACCGATTCTACTTTTGTGTACCGAAATTCCTTTGGCATTCCACACATAATTGGAAAGTCAATTACGGATGTAGTTTTCGCGCAAGGGTATGCGCATGCGCAAGACAGACTGTGGCAAATGGATGCGTGGAGGAGATTAGGAAGAGGCACGTTAGCTGAAGTACTCGGCGAGCAACTTGTAGAGCCAGATAGATTTATGCGAAGCATAGGTATCGCAGAAATTGTGCAAGAGCAAATGCATTCCATTAGCCCAACTACCAAGAAACTTCTAACGGCATATTCGGCAGGAGTAAACGCCTATATTAAAAGCGCCAAAGGTGATTATCCGTTTGAATTTGATGCCCTCGATTATTCACCTGGCGAATGGCTTCCCGAAGATTGTTTAGTAGTTGGCAGAGCCATGGCGTTTGAGCTCAGCCTGGCATTTTGGAATGATATTGCGTATGCGCAAATAGCAGCTCAAAGAGGAAGCTCCTCTATGAGCATGTACATTCCACAGGGTAATTCGTCGCCCTACGTACTAGATACTACCACTACACAAACGCAAATTCAAACCACCATCGACTCTGTCTCCGACAAATCTTCGGCCGATTCTTCGCATGCTTCTTCTTTGATAAAAAATATTATTCACATTCGCAATTCACTTTCGGATGTTAGAATGAAGCTCGGCATTCAAGGCAGTGCGTTTGGAAGCAACACGTGGGCCGTCACAAAAACTGGTGGCGGTGCAATAGTTGCAAACGATCCACACTTGAGTGTGTCCATGCCTCCAAAGTGGTATCAAGTCCACCTGAGTTGTCCGAACTTCAACGTAGTAGGTATGAGCGTTCCCGGCCTGCCCCTAATTCTTTCCGGACGCAACGATAGTCTAGCGTGGGGTTTTTCAAACGCCATGATCGACGACGTTGATTACGTTATCGAAAAGATCGATTCAACAAATGAAAACTATTATTTCGACGTGAATGATGAGCGTGTAAAGTTCCGCTTCAAACGCGATACTATAAAGGTCAAGGACAAAGCCGACATTTTAATTGACTATCGGTATACAAATCGTTCTTGCGTGATTTCAGATTTCCATGCAATGAAAACACCGTCGTGGTTGTTTGGAATCCAACGTGAAGCTTCGTCTAAACTATTACATTCTACTTGCCTAACGTTCAGATGGACTGCCCGCACGGCATCTGATGAGGTTTTGGCTTTGTACAAAATGAACACAGCTAAAACTGTAGATGAATTTGTAAAAGCCACCCACACGTGGAATGCTCCGGCACTAAATTTCAGCATCGGTACCAATTCCGGCGACGTGGCTACAGTAGTAGCCGGAATTATTCCCATACGTGGCAATGCCGATCCGCACCTACTTGCGCCCGCATGGGATGCCAGTGCTGCCTGGAAAGGATACGTTCATCTTTCAACGCTTGGAGTATTAAAAAATCCTGTAAGGGGCTATGTGGTTTCGGCAAATAACACTACCATGCCTAAGCCCCCTAACTTTATGGGCAGTCTAAACCAGCCTAGTTCTCGTGCCGAGCGAATTCTGAACTTGCTGAAAATTTATAAAGACTACACAGTGAGAGATGCGCAGTTAATGCAAATGGATCAGATAAGTCCATACGCCCGAAGATTCGTTAAAAGAATTATTCCGTTACTTCAAAAGGCAGGATCGAAATATTCCGCTGTGGAAACAGATGCGCTTAAACGACTAGTAAAATGGGATGGTACAGAATCACCAATCGATCCTGTCACAGCTATTTATGCCGTAACACTTCAAAGATTTATTTGGAATACATTCGAAGATGAGTTAGGCACTCCCCTGTTTTATGACTGGACGTTCTTGACAAGTAATGCGCTTCGTAGAATCGATGAGCTTATGAATTCGCCACAGCATCAGCTTTTCGATGATGTGCGTACGAAGCCAATCGAAGACATGCAGTGGATAGCAATTAGAGCCTTCAAAGAAGCAATCGCAAGTCTGCAAAGCACGTTTCATTCAGCGCCGATTCAAGAATGGCGCTACGGACAGATACATTCAATCTCGTTTCCGCACATGTTTGGGCGCAACCCGTTAATGAAGCCTGTTATGGACCTGGGTCCATTTGAAATTGGTGGCAGCGCAACTACCATAAACAACACCGAATGGAGTATCTACAAGCCATACAATACTCACGTTGCGGCATCTATGAGAGTAATTTCAGACATCCGAGATTCAATTCAGTATAGTGTTGTTCCGGGGGGCGTTTCGGGCCAGCCCCTTGACGCACATTACTCCGATCAAATGCAACTTTGGCTTAAGGGAGGGTTCGTCAGAATTCCCTGCGCTCCAACTCCGCACATAGCGTTTAGACTATTCCACATTTTCGTTCCGAGTAGTTAATTCAGCGCATTACCGGAAGGTTCCGTAAATTTCGGGCTATTATTTTTAGAAAACCATAAGATACTCCACATTAGGACCACACATGTCAGTAACAACATCACTTTCCACCAGAGCTTCAGTTAAGGCCGACGCGGTTGTATTGTTCTTTTACCAAGATCAAAAAGATTTCGATGCAGCAGTGAAAAACCTTATTAAGGATGTGCCTCATGCTAAGCCTGTAATAGATTCGAAAGACTTCGAAGGTAAAGCACTTCAAACAGCTCTTGTGTACTGTGGGTCGGGATATGCTACTAACAGGATTATCCTTGTTGGTTTAGGAAAAAAAGCTGACGTAAGCATCGAAATTGTGCGCCGTGCAGCAGCAGTTGCAACAAAGGCTGCGGCAGCTTGTAAAAGCTCCAGTGTTGCGTATGACCTTCCCGAAGTAAAGGGATTAGACGCCGAAGAAATTGCACAAGCAGTTTCAGAGGGTGCATGCTTGAGTCAGTACAAGTATGACAAGCATAAAACTGTATCTAAAAATAAAAATGGTCAACTAGTAAAGAAGTTTACTATTCTAAGTGATAAGACTTCAGCTAAACTGGTGAAAAAAGGCGCAGATTCTGCAAACGCAATTATTGCCGGAGTAATGGCTGCTAGAGATCTAGCAAATGCTCCTAATAATGAGATCTATCCGGAAACGCTCGGCAAAGCCGCTGTTGCCCTAGGCAAAATGCACGGCTTTAAAACAACTGTTCTTGATAAAAAGAAGATTCAGGCTCTAAAAATGGGTGGACTCTTAGGCGTAAATCAAGGCAGTGTGCGTCCGCCGGTTTTCATTATCATGGAATATTATGGCGGGCCGAAATCTGAGAAGCCGATTGTGCTTGTGGGTAAGGGCATTACGTTCGACACTGGCGGAATTTCAATTAAACCTGCGGCCGGTATGAGTGATATGAAGGGTGACATGCACGGCTCGGCTACCGTTATTGGAACAATGGCAACTATCGCAGCATCGGGCATTAAGAGAAACGTTATTGGACTGGTTCCATCAACCGAGAATATGCCAAGCGGTACAGCGATGGTACCGGGTGACATATTGACCTTCATGAACGGTAAGACTGCGGAAATCGATAATACCGATGCCGAAGGCCGTTTGGTATTGGCTGATGCATTATGTTATGCAGAGCGCTATAAGCCACAAGCTGTTATCGACTTAGCTACGCTTACGGGAGCTGTAGTAGTGGCTCTAGGCAACGTTACAACGGGAATGATGGGTAATGATGATGGTATCAAGGCCAAGCTTAAGAAGGCTGCCGCACGGACCTCAGAATACGTTTGTGAGCTGCCGCTGTACGAAGAGTATGAGGAATTGATTTCCAGTGACTATGCCGATATTAAGAACTCTGGTGGACGTGGTGCCGGCTCGATTACGGCAGGTTTATTCCTACAACACTTTGTGAGTTATCCGTGGGTGCATTTGGATATAGCCGGAACGGGAATGACATCGAAGGCAACGCATTACACTCCGCGTGGATGTACCGGAGTTGGTGTCCGATTGTTAACCGAAGCAATTAAAAACTGGTGAGGTAGGTTTTGGTATAGCGCTTGTTAGACAAGTGTGACGGTTGTTAGCAATAAGTACGTTGCGCCAGCCGTCAGTACAGCGCTGGAAATAAATAACTCAACTGGAATCGAAAATATGTTACGTAAAATAATCGCACTATCACTTTGCACCTTTGTTGTGAGTAGTGTTTCTTGCATAAGCCGCCAACCGCAGATCCCCGGAAAGGTTTTTACCGTCGAGACCGTTACAAAAGGTCCTGTAGGTAAAGCCGTAGATTTTACGTGGAAAGACGGGTCGAAAGTAATGTCGTTCTCAGAGTACACCAAGGGCAAGGTAGTCCTGTTGAATTTGTGGGCAACGTGGTGCGCACCATGCAAGCGCGAAATCCCCGACCTCATTGAAATTGCTAATGAAATGGAATCAAAAGGTGTGGTTGTTTTTGGTGTTTCGGTAGACGGAGATGATCGCAAAGTAACCTTGGTAAACAACTTTGTTGAGAAAACTTCCATCAACTACATCAATATCATCGATGATGAGATGAAGAAAATTTCAACGGCGTACGGTGGAATTCAGTCTATCCCTACTACGTTCATCATTGACCGACAAGGCAACGTAATTCAGAAAATTGTTGGTGGTCAAACTAAGGCGCAGTTTATGACGGCACTTCAGCGGGCTAACTAACCCCAGCTCCAAAAAGGCCCCCTAGCCCCACCTCCAAATGTCGATAATTCTTGATGGCTCCTCTACAACGGGAGCCATCGTTGTTTGTAGCAACTGCTCCACTTCGCGTTGCAAGGCCAAGCATTTTTCCGGAAGCGATGCGTACACCGTGGCAACCACACCGTCGTGTTCCAATACGTCGAACGGTTTTTTGTGAAAGACAATTCCCGCAAACGGATCAATCACATCGGTTTCAATTTGACGCCCGCCCCCGGCACGTAACACCGCCAGCGATAACTCGCGCGCATCTACATGCGGCACCGCTCCTGCCAACCCAACGATATCCTTGGAAAAAACTCGCTCAAATTTCTTAGCCGAGGCATCCCAATCTCCACCTTGGCGCTTAAGAATGTCATGAAAGGTTGTAACACCACGGCCGCTAGAAATCACGTCCGACACCTTTTTTTCTGCCAGGTCTTCGTTGGCCACTTCTCCACCGAGTAACACCATTTCAATGGCAAGTTGCTTGGTAATCTCGTTAACATCTTCCCATCCGTTTCCAGCCAACGTCTGCTCGGCCTCTACCATCTCAACCCAGTTACCTACCGAGTTGCCTATTACCGTGTCCATGCGGGTGAATACAAACGTTATTGGCAGGCTACACGCCTTGCAGATTCGTAGCATCTCCTCGGCTAGTTGACGTGAATCGTCGAACGACTGCATAAATGCCGCCGAACCAACCTTCATGTCCATCACCAATCCGTCTAATCCCTCAGTCAATTTCTTACTTAAAATCGACGAGGCAATCAGCCCCACGTTCTCCACCGTCCCAGTTACATCTCGCAAGCGGTACAAAATTTTATCTGCCGGTGCAATCAAATCTGACTGACCCACCATGAACGTATGGTGCTCCACTAAAAGCTGCTGCATCTGGTCCATAGGCAGAATAGTTTGAAACCCCTGTACACTTTCCAGTTTATCCGTGGTGCCGCCGGTATGCCCCAGTCCCCTGCCAGATATCATAGGCACAGCCAAACCACACTCTACGGCAATAGGTGTCAGTACAAGGCTAATCTTATCGCCCACCCCGCCGGTTGAATGTTTGTCAATTGCTTTGCGGCTGGAAAGCCCCCTACCTAATTGCGCTCCACTTGCGGCCATCGAGCTTGTAAGCGCCGCTATTTCCATTGTGTTGAGTCCGCGGGTACATGCGGCCATCAAAAACGCCGCCGCCTGGGCGTTCGATGCAGCGCCCGTCACTACCGAATTGACGAAGAATTCAACCTCGGCAGCGGTCCAATTGTGACCATCGCGTTTTGCCCGAAGTAGTTCCTTAATGGTCTTCATAGTTGGTCTTCATAGTTTTGTTGAATGTTCGATAGTGAAAATACGCTTACCCACAATCTACGAAATCAGATTCGCGACCTCAAGGATGCATCTGTTCGTGAAACTCAACAACAGTTTGTGCTTGAAGGAATTCGTGCCTGCACCGATGTCCTAAATGCAGATGCAGTGCCGGATACGGTGGTGCTGAGGTCCGATGCAAAGGAACAAAGTATTGAGCTGGCAGATAATTTTTCTGCAAGGGGCTCTGTGGTTGTTCAGTGTGGCGTGAAAGACATGGAGAAAATTTCGCAGACAAAAAATGCGCAAGACATTCTATGCGTGCTGCCGTACTTGGTTGAAAAAGAAATTGGTGACCGCGTTTTGGTTTTGGATTCGGTGAGCGATCCAGGAAATGTTGGAACCATAATTAGAACGGCCGCATGGTTTGGATTGACCGATGTTATTTTGGGTGAGGGTTGTGCTGATCTGTATAACGACAAAACAATTCGATCAACAGCGGGCTCGATGTTCGCGGTAAATATTTTGAGAAAAAAAAATATTTACAGTACGTTGGCGGGTCTGCACAGCCACACAAAGATTGCCACCGTTGCACGTAACGGAGTACTGTTGCGTAATGCAGAAGTGCCCGGCAAATACGCAATTGTTATCGGGTCCGAGGCACATGGTTTGCCGAAAGAAGTTGTGCAACTATGCAATGTTCAGGTTACCATTCAAGGTGGCCACGGAACAGAATCGCTTAACGCTGCAATTGCGGCAGCAATATTGTGCTACGAGGTTAGTAACGAATGACAAAATACTTGTTTACCCCGGGTCCGGTTCAAATACATCCTGATGTATTAAATGCCAGCGCCCTGCCGCTTATGCATCACAGGTCGGATGAGTTCAAAGAACTTTCGGCCACAGTTTGGAAAAATCTGCAGCGCGTGTTTTGCACCGAATCGGTGGTGCTTATCTTACCAGGAAGTGGAATGACGGGTATCGAGGCAGCCATGGTTTGCACGTTGAACAGTTCCGACACTATTATCGTGATCAACCACGGACGCTTTTCTGAACGGCTGGTGGTAATTGCAAAACTTAACGGTGCTACCGTTGTTGAAGTCACGGTGCCGTGGGGTGAGTATGTTGATCTGGAGCAATTAGAATCCGTTCTCAAATCGCATTCAAACTGCAAAGCATTGTGGATGGTTCACGGTGAAACATCTACGGGAGTGGTTCAGCCCCTTAGAAAAATTAGCGAACTGGTTCGATCAATACATCCGAATATCCTGTTGTGTGTTGATGCCGTGCTGACCGTTGGTGTGGAACAAATGATGTTCGACGAGTGGAAAATTGATATTGCTGTTACGGCCACACAAAAGGGTCTGCAGTGCGTTCCTGGCGCAGCTTGCGTTGCTCTTAGTCCGAGGGCAATTGAGTTGATCCAAAGCATGAGTAACGCCACGTATTGTATGGACCTGATTACGTTTCTCACCGAGTATGCCATTGGGTCGTTTCCCTACACTCCACCTGTTACGCTGATGCGCAGCTTGGACGTGTCGTTACAGTTAATTCTGGCAAACGGACTTCAGGCTACAATTGATTTGCAGGCGCAGCGGGCAGCTCGAATAAAGCAAACGCTTTTGGGTTTGGGTTACACGCTGTTCGGTCTGTCGAATTCCAATTCCGTTATGCTAGTGGAGCATTCCGAGGCGAAGCAGTTGGCCGAGCATTTGAAAACGAATTTCGGGATTTCGGTATCCGGCGGACAGCAGCACCTGCGCGGTAAGCTGATTCGGATTGGAATCATGGGCGATATCACGGCAGACGCCGAACAACAACTCATTGCTGGAATGACGTCATTTGTGTCTGAACCAACCGCAACAGAATTCACAGCCTCTACCTCGAACGCATGAAAATTTTAGTAGCGTCTCAAAACGAGCACAAAATCGACGAGCTCCGCGCAATGTTCAAGGTCTCACTCCCCCACATCGAACTGGAAAGTGCATCGAGCTACATCGGTGAAACGCACATCGAGGAAACGGGAAAAACCTTCGAAGAAAACGCATTTATCAAAGCCCATTTTGTGCATTTGGCAACGGGCTTTCCAGTACTCGCAGACGATAGCGGCCTAGAAGTACATGCACTATATGGTGCACCTGGAGTGTACTCGGCACGCTGGGCCGGCGAAAATGCGACCGATGAAATGAACCGAAAAAAAGTTATTAACGAATTGCTGTCGGAAGGACATTCTGAATCAATGGCGCAGTTCCGATGCGTATTGTGTTACGCGGATTCGCTGCGAACAGTATTTGCCGAAGGCACCTGCATTGGTACGGTTTCCACAACCGAAAGTGGTACCTCTGGATTCGGCTACGATCCTATCTTTCGCGCCGAAGGAAATGATCGGTCGTTTGCAGAATTGCAACCTGCTGAAAAAAATGCGTTGAGTCACCGCGGACGCGCCGTTGCCAACCTCGTAGTTACGCTGTCCGAGTTACTCGCAAACGATGAACCTTCAACAATGCAGGCAGTAGTAGAACCAATTGCAAGCCACACCGATGATTTTGAGCACCTTGTTCGTGCGGCCATTGCAACGGCAACAAACAACATCAAATTGTTGCAGGACATCATAGCTGTGCACGTGCATGATGTTCCGTCCGCAACACGCATGTACGAAGTGTTGCTACAGTCATACTTGTTTGGGGGCTTTCCAGCCGCACTCGATTCGCTCACGGTTCTGCACCGGCATTGCAGCCAGCACCTGCCTGCGTTTACACTACCCGCGTGGAATGAGCAACCGTTGGCAGCATACAAGCATCAGGGAATGGCATTGGCTGGTCAGGTGTACGGCTCGGTGCTCGATCCTATGTTGGAAAGGCTTACCGATGTTTCACCTGAGTTGTCGGCCTGGATGATTCTTGAGGGTTACGGTAAAACCTTGAGTCGGGCCGGACTCGACATTCAAACACGCGAACTTTGTATCATTGCCATGTTGGCCGTGCAACAACGTCACACGCAGTTATTTTCGCACATCCGAGGCGCTCTGTTAGTTGGCGTGCCTCGTGCTCAAGTTAAAGCAGTAGCCGATTTGATTTGCGAACTGTGCGGCGCAGAATACGTCGAGGAATTTGAATCCATATTAAAAAAACTCAGTGATTAACAATTTTACGTTCAACAAATTCTCAACTCGCGCGCGCACAACTGTGTTACGCTCATGTATGTTAATCACCGGTTATGCAGTATTACTCGCCTTCATCACTGTTCTGCACACCACAACTGCGGTGGCGCAGACGGGCGTGACAGGTGCACGTGAAACCAAGCCTGTAAATGTGGATAGTGTAAAGCGAGTAAGTCGAATTTCCGCTATCAAGGAATTGCGCGATGACATCAATGCGTTGGCATCGGCACCGGAGTGGAGCAGCGCCAACCTTGGTGTTAGTGTGATCTCGGTTGAAACCAGCGAACAAATATTTGCGAGCGATCCCGATAAATATTTCACGCCTGCTTCGGTTCAAAAGCTTTTTACAACCGCAGCGGCATTGTGTTTGTTGGGTCCGCAGTATCGATTTGCCACCTCCATTTATTTGGACGGCGACATTCTACCCGGCGGAAAATTCGATGGCAACATCATCATTCGCGGCGGCGCCGATCCCTCCAACTCAGCCGCGTTTGGAGTAAACCCAGAAGAGTATGCTGAGCAGTTTGCTTCGGTTTTAGACTCGCTGGGAATTCAAAGTATCCGAGGTACGATAATTGGCGACGATGACTTTCTGGATGACCTCGAGTACGGCTCCGGCTGGGCTTGGGATGACCTCAGTTACGCCTACGCTGCCCAGGTAGGGGGCTTAAACATAGCTGATAATTCGGTTAGTGTAAAGGTTGTAACGCCTTTAACTGTCAACGATATAGCAACCGTGCGCATAGCTCCACCTACAGATTATGTCCGCGTAGTCTCGGCTCTCCGCACCGTCGATTCAACCGGCGTTACCGACGTCCGACCCACCCGCGAACTCCGCTCGCACATCGTTGATTTAGTGGGAACCGTGGTAGCAAAACCCGTGGCCGACACCGTCACCGTAAACGTCAGCGTTGAAAATCCCACCATCTTCTTCCTCAACCTCGTGCGCGACGCCCTAGTAAAAAGAGGCATCCGTTTTAGAGGCGCACTCATAGATGTAGATGACTGGCACGAGCAGATTGTGTACGATTCTGTTGTCCGTGTTGCTACGTTCACGTCTCAGCCCCTTTCCCAAATAATCAGCACCGTAAATCACACCAGCCACAACCTAGCGGCCGAATGCATTTTAAAAACGATCGGCAAAGAATCGGGTGGCGAGGGATCTTTTGCAAAGGGGGCTGAGGTAGTTCGTGCGTGGATGCAGAACATAGGCATTGCAGGCAACACCGTCAATCTGGTTGACGGATCGGGTCTGTCGCGTTTCAATCTCACCACGCCGCGTCAAGTGTGTATGCTACTCAACTACATGTACCATCACGAACTCAAAAATACATTTATCGCTTCGTTGGCGGCCCCAGGCGAGAACGGAACGCTAAAACGACGCATGATGGGAACGCGTGCTGAAAAGTCGGTACACGCCAAAACCGGCTCGATGAACAACGTATCAACGCTTGCTGGCTACGTAACAACAAAGGATGGCGAGCAACTCGCGTTTGCAATTCTTATGAACAACGTTGTGGTCCCCATGGCCATGGCGCACAACTTCCAAGACCTCATCTGCATGCGTCTGGCAAGTTTTGCGAGGAAGTAAATCGCTTCACCACTCCGGTAATAGTTTTTAGGGGGCTATCACCAAACGCACTATCGACGCCAAAGTGTAGTCTTTACAACGAATGTTTATCTGACAATCACTACCATCGTCGTAAACGAACCACCCAGATTGGTAGTAGCTCGCAATGCATATGTACCAGGTGGTAACATCAGGGCTATGTTGGCAACGCCTTCTCGAACCGGTACGTTGACATCAAAAACGGTTTCGCCAGAAATAGTTGTCATCACCATCAGAGCGCTCTCGGCTGCGCCTAACCCTCGGATGCTAAAGTTATTTTGCGCAGGGTTGGGCACGACAACTATACCTGTAGGTTCCTGAGTATCGGGTACGGAACTAAGTAAGCCAAGCTGTAAACAAAACAAGTACCTACCATTGTAGTAAGTTTGACCATAGCAGCGCATAGTAGTTTCATCTATAAAGTACGGTAGGTATTCGCGTAGAGAATCCACTTGAGCGCCAGTTGCTGCATTCGTGAATTTAAACGAGGAACCGTAGTCGTGGTAGGCTATTGCGCCACCCTGCAAGTACCCATACGGAGTTATCCCACCAGTACTAAACGCTGTAAATCTTGCGACCTTAGCGGCACGCACATCGTACTCGAAAATAACGACTGAGCTGGACTGCCCTGGTGGAGTGAAGTATTTATAGTACATCATCCAGTCCCCGGAATCTGAAATCTTTCCAGCGTCAGCTGTAATCCGATAAATCTTGTTATCCTGGAGGGTTTCCCACCAATCAGTATCCCTCATTAACCTTGTTTTAGTAGGAATATCCCAGGCTTCAATAACCAATTTTCTTTCACGCTTTCCATTACTCAACGTATCGTATGTTACGTAGCTCAACGATACTTTTGAGCCGTCGTTACTGAAATTCAATCTCAGAAACTCATCGCGCGTCGTGGCAGTGGGAATAGTAAATACTGTGTCCCCAGCATCCGTAGCGATAACAAACCCTGAACTCCCCAACTTTGCAAAGTACCGTCCGTGCGAAGCATGGCGGATGTACCCCGCGTATAGTCCACTATCCACGCGAAACGTAGCAGTTACTTTATAGGATGGATATTCAATGAATTTTATCACCTTGCAAGTGCTAAGTATAATGCGGTTTAGCGGATCGATAACTTGAATGTTGTTCTGATAAGAGCTGCACTTGTCCGCTTTTTCTAAAAAAGAAAGAACTCTTACAGTGTCGCCCGTACTTGCACGCCGAACCACAATATCTGGGTAGCAGCCGCAGCTTGAAAAGCCTCGTTGGGTCAGCGTCCCAACAAACAAAAATTGATGATCTGGCGATAATGTAAAGTCTTCAGATTCGGTTTCTTGCAACTCTATAAAAATGGGTTCACTTTTCCAAACCTCGCGTTGATCCCACTTTGCTACTGTATCCATCGGTTCGGCGGCGGCCAGTGAGCCCCCTAAGCACATTAACAACACAAACACATTCAGCGTCCGAAGTATTGCCGTGCTTACAGGTCTCAAATCAATGTTACTTGTAGCACAGCGCGGGGTATATTCAATCAACAAGGGTTGTGGTGTGGTAGTATTAAGTGAATTTCTCATTTCACCACCACTACCATTGTAGTGAACGAAGTACCCAGATTGGTGGTAGCGCGCAAGGCATACGTGCCGGGTGCGAGCGTCGGGGAAATTCCTGCAGTGCCTTCGCGAACCTGCACGTCAGATTGAAAAACGGATTCGCCCGTGATTGTGGTCATGACGATGTGCGCGCTCTCGGCAGAGTCAAGGCCAATGATACTGAGGTTGTTTTGCGCAGGGTTCGGAACAACTATAATAGCTGAAGTTTCTTGAGAATTTGGAACGGTGCTAGTTGGCATACTC
This sequence comes from Ignavibacteria bacterium, assembly GCA_013204605.1. Lineage (GTDB taxonomy): Bacteria > Bacteroidota > Ignavibacteria > Kapaibacteriales > Kapaibacteriaceae > JABMNI01. The sequence goes on along the minus strand of JABMNI010000063.1, from coordinate 16,030 downwards.
AACTGTAAACAGAACAGATAATTTTGGCCATTATTGAACCTGCCGTAACAGCGCATAGAAGACTCATCGATAACATATGGATAGTATCCTGGAAATCTAACTTGAAGTGAGTCAACTTGAGTGCTTGATAGAGTATTCGTAAATCTATATGTAGTACCATCATCATGGTACGCAACACTCCCTCCCATCAAATAACCATAAGGACCGGGAGCACCTGTTTCAAACTTTGTTGATTTTGCAACTTTCGACGCTCGAACATCGTATTCGTAAATTGTTGCAACGCTTGACTGACCAGGTGGACTGTACACTTTTGTATACATCATCCAGTCTCCAGAATCTGCTATTTTACCAGCATCAGCAACATAAGTGTAAATTTTGTTAGCTGCCACCGTTACCCAATAAGTCGTATCCCGCATCAGCCTTGATCTTGAAGGAATGTCCCATGCTTCAATGACCAACATTCTTTCATTCTTCACTATTTCATTGGTAATATAACTCAAAGAGATTTTTGAACCATCGCCACTAAAGTCCAACTTTAGAAGCTCTTTGTTAATTGTCGCTGCTGGAATAGTCATCACAGTATCGCCACCATCAGTTGCAATTACAAAATCAGATTTTCCTTTTTTTGCAAAATACTGTCCGTTGGATGAATGACGAATGTATCCGTTATACAGTCCACTATCCGTTCTGAATGTGGCAGTAACCTCAAAAGATGGATACTCAACAAACTTTATCATTTTGCAGTTTGTTAATATGATGCGGTTAAGCTGGTTGATCACTTGGACCGAATTATCTGAGCTCTCGCATTTATCCGCCAGCTCAAAGAACGTAGGGAAACCTACTGTATCGCCGTCACTTGCCCGGGTAACAATGAGATCGGAGTAGCAGTTACAATTAGGGTATCGGCCCTGACTGAATACTCCGCTAAACAAAAACTGATGATCTGGAGATATGGCAAAATCTTCTGGGCCACTCCGAGAAATTTCATTAAATATTGCTGGGCGTTTCCACACCTCACGTGGATCAAGCTTTGTAGTGTCCACTGGTTGTGCTGCGATTGGTGAGCCCCCTAACAGCACTATAATACTCGTGATGAGAGACACAAATACAGCAGCGCGGATGCGGTTTGAAAATGGGGCGCAATACCTGACGCTACCAAAATTATGATCGGTAGTTATACTTTTGTTTGCGGGTATCATGTTGGATAAAACTTGCATGAGATGAAATCCATGTTCGTGAATTGCAACGTGCAAAAACCCTAATTTGGGCCGTTCGAAGTTGTTGGGTTGCACACAACCATGCCAACGTACGGAAAAAGATGGAGAAGCACAGCCCCTACGGCTTATCCTTTTTCAGAAATATATCGGCTGTGATGGGCGTGGCGCCGGCCCAGACGCCTAGACCGCCCTTTATGCTGCCCCGACGGTAGTCGTACTGGGAGGCGCGGCCAAAGCCTACTAGACTGAACCAATCGGAGAAACTTTTGTCGCCGGAATAGATGTGCAGACGGTGCGCACCGAACCATTTGAAAGCTAGCCAGACAGTAGGTGTATTAGAGACGAGGGCAAAACCAAATCTTGTGCGCTCGCTGGCTATTAATGAACCGCTTTCAAATTGCTCTTTGTCCCGAATTCTTCGGTTGCTATCGGCGGTTGGAGTTTGTAAGTACACGCCGTACCGGATGGTATCTAAACACTCCATTGCAATTACATATCGGCTGGCACTGGGTGTGGGAGTCCATGATATGTTGAGTGAGTCGTAGATTTTAATTTCGTTTTTCAACCCTGGGTACATCAATGTGTCGGCTGGTTTTTTTAACCACGAAAAATCATTTGGCGTGTATGCGGTTCCCGTGAGTACCTTGCCGCGGGCGCTGACATTTAATGTGTAGGTTGAATTTGGTTTTACTCGGAATGAAGTGTCGGTAGCTTGATAGCGTCCGCCAAGTGAGTCGGGCACAAATTCCATTTGTACCGGCGTTCCATTTTCCGACACAAATATTTGTGCGTCAGTAATAATTGCCGACGAGAGTTTGAACGTGTCGGAGAGTGGGATTGATCGGTAAATTTTAATGTTGTTCAACGGACGTCCACTTATTGCAAATCCTTCAACCACAACTTCTTCAGTATAGTCATCCGGAACAGGATCGGCACACGCGGTAAACAACATCACCGAAATAGAAATTGTTGCAAGGGGCTTTACCAGCCATTGTACATAATTGAAATTCATATTAAAATTTTAACTCGAAGGAAATTGTTGGAAGTATTGGGAGTAACCTTACATCGGTTACTTCGGGAAGTGGCTTTGTGGTATCGTAATACCTAAACCAAATGTCCCTGCGCGAATACACGTTATAAATGTCCAAGAAAATCCGAAGCGGTAAATCGAATATGGTGGTCTTGTAATTGACGTTGAGGTTTAGCTGGTGGGAAGCGGGTAGACGTAGACCCCACCGCTGGGATGGATTAACCATAACAAGGCCGCCATCCCACCCGGGTGCGCCGCCCATGAGTTGCGATGTGGCGCCAGTGTACGACTGACCTGATTGAAATATGAACGAGGCTCCAAGATCCCAGCGTTCATCAAGCGTGAATAGCGCGTTTACCTTTACGTCGTGACGTCGGTCGTATTTAGGCCTGAACTCTTCTCCCCTATTCACACTGTCGAACCTTGCGTTCACCCAACCCAATCCATAACCAATCCATCCCGTGAGCTTGCCCATTTTCTTTTGCAAGAAAAACTCCAGACCATACGCGTGTCCGTTTCCAACATAGAAGACTTCTGCAACTGATGATGCTCGGGTTTGGTTCTGACGCAATTCATTGATGTTGAATAGACTCTTGTAATACACATCAACATTAAAATTAAATCCGTCCCAAGGCTTTGTTTCTATTGCAAATATGTAGTGGTCAGAGCGTCCGGCAGGTACGGTGTTATCAGTTGGCAACCATGTATCAAAGAATGAAAAGTCTGGTGCTGCTGCCAAACGCAGGTACTGATGGAAAATTCCCCACGCACCCTTTATCGCTATGTCTTCTGTTAGCTGAACCCGCACGGCTGCACGTGGATCGAACGTTAGCAAGTTGCTCTTCGACCAGTAATTACTGCGCAATCCAAACTGCACCGATACATCTTCTGTTGCCAAATAATTACCCTGCGCAAACAAATTGTGCAAGTTGTCCCAAATATTTAACAACGAAGTAGAACTCTGCCCCGGCGAAGACTCATCGCCCGAGCCCGTGGTTTGCGCGTACGTAAAGTTGAAAAGATTCCCTTCGTATCCACCTTTTATTGTCAGCTTGTTGGTAGCAAACCACTCCAGCTCACTCTTAATAGTGTAGTCCGTTATACTGTTGCTAATTTCAAAACGGAATCCCGAATTGTTGCCGTTAAATCCGTTGCGATAGTTGCTCGCCGAAACAGTAAATACGCTAAATAGGTCAGGAGAAAAAATGTGACTCCACCTTGCCGACGTGGCTTTGTTTCCTATTCCAATTTCAAAAAGCAAACCAGGCTGTTCCAATCCCAACGCATCGCTTGTTAAAAATCCGCTTATCGATACCTTGTCATATGGTCCAAAGTTCTGCGTGATTTTTGCATTCACATCGTAAAAATTAAAGGATGGGAAGGGGCTTTCTGGATCTGATGGTAGCAGTCCTAACAATAGGTCAAGGTAGGTGCGACGTCCGCCAATAAACCACGAGCCATTTCCTATCGGACCCTGCGCCGAGGCGCGCGAGGAAATTAGACCAACGCCAACTAGACCCTCTACATGATCTTGATTTCCATCTTTTTGTGTTACGTTCAGCACCGCACTCATGCGTCCGCCGTATTCAGCTGGGAAGCCCCCTTTCAATAACTCGACATCCTTAACAGCATCGTTATTGAATGCCGAAATGAATCCGAATAAGTGGGTGGGGTTGTATACGGTCATTCCATCTAGTAGGACCAGGTTTTGGTCGGGCGAGCCGCCGCGAATGTAAAGGCCGCTGGAAATTTGCGACGATGTAAGCACGCCGGGAAGCATTTGGAGTGCGCGAAAAATGTCGGCCTCGCCACCAATTCGAATTTGCGAGAGCTGGGCCATGGGAATGTTAACGCGCGAGACGTTGATTTGTCGGCGTTCATCGATGCGATCGGCCTGCACGGTCACTTCGTTTCCCATAACGCTTGATGCCACCATCAAAACGCGAAGTGAAAGTGAACCGGTTTCCTCTACAACTATGGGCAACTCATTTGTTTTGTAACTCACGTACGAAACTCGTAGCGTGTACTTGCCTGTTGCAACCTTTGGAATTGAGAAGAAACCACTCTTGTTTGTAATTGAACCCAGACGAGTACCAACTAACGAAACGGTGGCTCCAACCAGGGTTTCTTTGGTAATGCTGTCCTGCACAAAACCACTCACAACTCCGTCCATCGGGGAAGAATCAGAGGAAAACGTGGGCACAACTAAGGTTGAAAAGAGTAAGGCGAGAAGAAGGATAAGTCGAGTCAAAAGCGCTAGCTACCGTTATACTGTGTGAATCAATGGACGCCTATAACGTTGCAAGGTGCAACATGTTGCAGTGTCAAATATATATGTACTCATTTTTTTGAGTGTTAACTTTGTACCGATTCAAATTAGGAAACCAATGGCTATATATATCACATCGGATTGTATTAATTGCGGAGCATGCGAACCGGAGTGTCCGAATACCGCTATTTATGAGGCTGGTGTGGAGTGGGAGTTGGCTGGAAGTAAGTTCTCTGACAGCACATCCCCGGGTGGTTTAAAGGGTGATTTTTGGTCGCCCGACCTGTACTTTATTGTCCCGGACAAATGCACCGAATGCAAAGGCTTTCACGATGAGCCGCAGTGTGCTGCCGTTTGCCCGGTGGATTGCTGTTTACCCGACCCGCAAAATGTTGAGACGGAACAGCAGTTGTTATTGAAAAAAGATTATCTCGATTCGGTTGACACAATTCGTTTGCGTAGCTAAAGTGTTTGCTGAAATCCATGTTGAGCGCGGAAGAATTCGCGCGGTGCTTCCCTGCCACACCGGATCGATTATTATAACAGAGTCGAGCACGTTTCAATTTCCCGGCTGCTCAATCTACCCCGGCTTTGTTGACAACCATGCACACATTGTGGGGCTTGGCAACAAATTATCGGTAGTCAGTTTGCATACCTGCACGAGTGAAGAAGAATGCATTCAAACACTTCAGCAAGCAGAAATTCCCGCTAACGGTTGGCTTTATGCCATGGGTTGGAATCAAGAGTTGTGGCACACTAAAAATTTTCCTACCAACGTAAATTTAAACGCAGCCTTTCCCGACACTCCCGTGTACGCATCCCGTGTAGATGGTCATGCAATGTGGGTGAACTCAGCAGCCGAAAAAATTGCAGGAACGCAATCGGTGAACGGAATTTTAATCGATGCCGAGATGGACGATATCTGGAACGCCATACCACCCGTTACCGAGGCTGAGCTTCGTGCCAGAATAATTCTTGCCGCAAACGAATGCAGCACAAAGGGCATCACCGAGGTACACGATATGGATGTGCACCCGGAGTGGCTGAATGCATTCAGAAGTTTGGCTGAGGAGGGGGCTTTACCAATTCGTGTCCAGTCGTTCGTACAAGCCCAACATTCCGAGTGGGACAAAGTAGGCGTGCTACCGGCTGGTGGTGAGCTGCATAGAATAGTTGGCGTAAAGTACTATGCCGATGGTGCACTTGGATCGCGCGGAGCGTGGTTGTTGAGTGCGTACGCTGACGACCCCGATAACATTGGAATTCAACTTCTTCATAAAAATGAATTGGTACAAAACATCAAGCATGCGGTCGAGTCGGGCTGGTCTTCCATTGCCGTCCACGCAATTGGCTGCGCAGCAAACCGAATGGTGCTGGATGCGTATCAGGAAATACGCGAGTGGGATGGCGGAGCAGATGTGTTGTTACGCATAGAACATGCGCAGCATGTGCATCCCGATGATGTGAAGCGGTTTGCCGAACTACGGGTGTTTGCCTGTGTGCAACCGAGTCATTGTATGAGCGATGCCATAATGGCTGAGCACCGCCTAGATGCCAACAGACTTCCGTGGGCCTACCGCTGGAGGTCGTTGGTAGAACAGGGCGTAAAACTTGGCGCCGGGAGTGACTTCCCTATCGAACCACCAAGCCCCTTGCAGGGAATTAGTGCGTTTGTGAATCGTATTCCAATTGGGAAAGATGAGGCGTGGTTTGGTGAGGAACGGTTGACGGTGGAGCAAGCCTTGCATGCATTTACGGATTGGGCGCATGCCACTGCCGATATGGATTATAGGCGCGGGAAAATTGAAATTGGATACGATGCAGACTTTGTAATTCTTGATGCGGAAATAGAGGCAACCCCGGCCGATCGAATTGCTGATATAAATGTGCTGGCAACCTTTGTTGCCGGTAAGAGAAAGTATTCGGTATGAGACCAGATTTGCAAGAGGCGTTTATAGCCAAGGTGACAGACAAATCGTACAATGGTTTTGTACGCGAAATGAATGAGTGGGTAGGCTATGAAATTGAGTACAGGATATGCGAAATGCCAATCTTTGTTTCTGACAATTTCAGACGGAAACTTGAAAAGGCAGCAGTAGATATTATTGTGCAAAGTGCCGATGCGAAAGTTGTAGCGCGTACCGACGGTACCATTGAGGAACGCTATAACGTCCCGCACCAAAGTACCACTCCCCTCTTTTCTGTTGTAGATTTTGCGGTCACCGAACGCAATGGCGAGTATGTACCCCGACTCATTGAGTTGCAGGGTTTCCCTTCACTGTTGGGGTATCAGTATGCCTATGCTTCGCAGATGAAGTTGCGGTATGAGTTGAAAAACACTGGTGCGTTTTTTAGCGAGTTGTCGGAAGAACAATACTTCAGAATTATTAGCGAAGCAATATTTGGGAGCCACGATCCCGCCGAATGTGCATTGATTGAAATTGATCCGCACAAACAAAAAACAAAATCTGATTTTATTGCGCTCAAGAAATATATCGATCTCGATACTATAAATATCCGAGACCTATCGGTGCAACGCGGCAAACTCGTGGCCACGGTGGATGGTAAAACACGAGTACTGAAGCGCGTTTTTAACCGGGCAATTATTGATGAGCTCGACGATGTTGGAGCGCGGTTGAACTTTGAATGGAATCAGGACATCGATGTTGAATGGGCCGGACACCCTAATTGGTACTTCAGAATTAGTAAATATATCATGCCTTTTTTGCAGCATGATTCCGTGCCGGTCACACACTTTCTGGATGCATTACAATCTATTCCCGAAAATTTACACGACTTTGTCTTGAAGCCACTATACTCGTTTGCTGGCAAGGGTGTGAACGTAAATCCAACCGTTCAAGACGTTGAAACGGCACTGAATACCGATGCGTCAAATTGGATCTTGCAAGAAAAAGTAAAATACGCCGAGTGTATTGCCACGCCGTTTGGCAACAACAAGGTTGAAATTCGAGTTATGCTAATATGGCCCGAAGGTCACGCAGCACCACTTCCCGTTATGAGCCTAGCACGCACCGGCAGGAGCGAGATGATGGGCGCTAGGTACAACATGCTTCCGTGGACAGGAAGCAGTGGATGTCTTTTTGTAAGGGGCTAGGACAATCTGTGAATTGCTAGCACAACCCCGTACTAGTTTTATTCCTGTCGTAAAAGCAATTCAATTCTGTTGGTAGCTTCATCAAGGAATTGTTCGTCTGGTAACAGACCAACCTCTTTGAATTGAATCTTGCCGTCCATACCCAAGTAAAATTTGGTTGGAATTCCCGTCACGCCATATTTCGCCACCAGTTCATCGTTCTCATCTAGCAGCATTGGGAATTTCAAGTTCTTGTTTTTTGAGAGGAAATCTCGCACAATCTGAAACCTATCATCGCCCTTTTCCCAGACGTTTACAATGGCGAATTTTACTTTCGGATTGTCCTTATACCGCTCGTATAGTTTTTGAAGCGAAGGGAACGACATTTTGCACGGACCACACCAAGTGGCCCAATAGTCCAAGATTACTACGCTTCCTTTGTAATCTGACAGACGCATCTTTGAGCTATCTAAATTCTGTAGCTCACCATCGATCAACGAAAGGTTTAGCATTTCGCGAGCAAGCTTGTCGAGATGCTTCGATCTTCCTGCCTTACGCAACTCAGCTAGCCCGAGTTCAACCTTTGCAGAATCAATTCCTTTTTCGCGCTGAAGAATGCGATACGTATCCATTACTACCTGACTAGCAACTCCACGTACAATTGCTGTAGAGCATTTTTCAATTGCCTTTGCAGTTTGATCTTGTTCCTTATACAGGTTGACCAATAATTCGTACGGTGCTTTTTCAACTTCGTCGCCACCAACTTCTATCGACGAAAGTAACGTCTGCTCGGCCTTATCCAATTTTTTATCAGCCTTGTATAAAGCCCCCTTCACAAATAATAACTGCGAAGTTGCAATGCGTTGTTCAGTGCGCCATTCAGAGATGCCCATGTAGGTTGGTTTGGTCTTTACGTCTTTTGCAGATTCGAGACCCTTTTCGATGTACTTGTATGTGAACGGGCGAAGGCTATCGTTGGCGCCGAGGTAGTTGACGGCCATGTAATATGTGAGTGCCGGAACTGCTGTTGCTTTGTCGAGAAAATCGGCCAGAACCCCTAATTCACCTTGCTGAGTACTTGCCTTTACAATAATATCGAGTAGGTTTTGCTTGGCAAACGAATTTGGATACTTCTTTAGATGTATCAAAACGTTATCGGCAAAATTCTTGATGTTGGGCACGCCCTGAAGTTGCTGAATATCCAACTGCTCTTCGGCTCGACCCTTTGGAAATCTTCTGGTGGCATCGTTCATTACTCGCACACCTTCTTCATGCTGATCAAGTTTTTCATACGCTTGCGAGAGTGCAATGGCGTCGAGCGCCGTACTTGCCTTTAAATTGTTTGCAACTATCTCGCGAAGCTTGGCTTTCGATTCCTGCTCGTCTAACTGCCCTAACTGCGCCGACAGAAAAACTTGATTAACTCTTGCTACGATATTGTTTGGGTGCGCCATAAGTTCATTCGACAAAATAGAAACGGCTTCGTTCAAATCTTGAGCGCGTTTACATTGTGCGGGCAAGGCTCCGAAATACGAAAAGGCATCCTTCATGTGGGCACCGAGAAGTGGACGACCGTTTTCGCCGTAGACAATTGTAGACCAATAACTTTCCACATTGGTATCGTACCTCTGACCATCTCCAACCTTGAACATTATATAAACTGTTTTGTTTGGAATGAGATACGTACCTTGATACTTGTCGCCAGATTTTGAAAGAGGTACCTCGTGTGCTTCCGGTACATCATTCTCGTACGTGAAGGTAAACACAACGGCGTGCAGATTTTTAGCATTCTCACACCACTTAGCGTCTTGCTTATTTGGCGTGTACTCCAACGCGATTTCTGAATTCTCCTTTGGCGCCATAGGCAGGTAGGAAAATGTCCCAGCGAAAACCGGTGCTGAATAAAGCACGGCAAGGAAAGCGATTACTGTAAAGATTTTGTTTCTCATATTCATTCTGATAATTATTATCGTGTTAAAAGATAACCACCGTCTACGGTCAGCGTCTGACCGGTGATGTATGACGTGCATTCTGCAAAAAATGTAACCGCATCGGCCACATCATTGCCAACGCCATAGCGTCCCATTGGTATACTAGCGATACTCCCGGCCGACTCATCGGCTACCGTTGGATCCGTAGTAAAAACTATGGCGCCTGGTGCAACTGCATTCACACTAAGGTGCGGAGCGCAGTTTCTTGCCAGACTTAACATTAGCGCATGTTGTGCAGATTTTGATACGTTGTACTCAGTTCTATTTTTCCAGGTTTCGAATGCGCCTACCGACGTTATTGCAATCAACCTACCGTGCGTCTGGGCTTCTTGAACTAACCTCATGTATTCCGCTGCAATTGTAAGCAACGGAAATGTGTTTACATTCATAGTTGAAATCAACGCTTCCACGTCAAGCTGGTTCACGTGAACTGGTTCAGGAAATATACCGGCGCTACTTACAACTACGTTGGGCAATCCATATGTAGATGTACATTTTCCAATTGCATCAATAATTGACTGTGGATTTGATACTTCGCAATGTGTGGCAGAAACATTGAGCCCCTTGCCAGATAGCTCGATTACCAATTCATCGGCCTGACTCTGCGAGCTATTGTAGGTGAAAAATACTTGGTTCTCTGCGCTGCAAAATCTCTCCACCAGAGCTCTTCCAATACGGCGGGCACCGCCCGTAACAAAAACTATAGACACTTAATTGGCAAACGGTAATTGATGAACGAGGGCATCGACGAATGACTCCGTATTGGAATCGGAATCTGCGATTTTTACTTTTGCTCCGTCAACCGAATATTCCGAACGAACATAGGCAAGTGCTATGTGCCGATTGTTGTGCATCTCATCTGAAGTGCTGGTAACCAATCCTACCTCCTTGTCTTCAAAGAAAATCTTCGAACAAGCCCGCACCGTATTCTCCGAGCTTATTCCAACTAAATGTCGTTGCACCTTATTATATGAATCAAGTCTGGCAATTACTTCCTGTCCAATATAGCAGCCCTTGGTAAACGAAATGTAATGTAACAGGCCGGATTCGAGTGGATTATAATTGTCATTTAACTCGTTTGGCGAAACTGGGAATCCCATAAGAATTCGCTGATGCTCGTACGCCTCGCCGGAGATCAAAGGAATTGCCGTGTCGGATTCTAACAATGTATCTGCAATGCTCTCGATAGTTTTTGGTGATGCAATTATTTGATACGACACGTCGAAAATCGACGGTACTCGAACAATTACAACTTGCTCGCCGTTCACCGTACTCTCCACCCAACTCGACATAGGCAAATCGATAACTGGGCTTTCGAATAAGGAACTCACGGCACTCGGAGCAGAATTTCCAAATATTTCCAGACCCACAACCACTTCGGCGGGTTTTGAAATCTTCACATCGTCCATTATGATGTAGGTTTTGAACCACTTTACAACGTCATCGCACTTTGTTGCGTTGCACAAAACATACGCAAACTGATCACCCTCCAACACGGTCAGCACATCAATCAACCTACCTTTTACGTTCAACAGTGTGGTAATCACGCCGCTGTTTGGTTTTAGACCCTGTATATTGTTCGTTGTAAGACGGTGCAAAAAATCAATTCTATCTGTTCCGGAGAATTTCAGAACTGAAATAGAATCGCATCGCCGCCAACCAATATCCATCGTTGATGTTGCTGCGTCTGCTAATTTTGAATATTCTTCGGCTGAACTCATGTATAGATCAATTTTGTGTAAGCTTCGAAATTACGAATTACCTCGGGTACCATTTCTGGCTTTTGGCTGCGTGGCCGTGACGTTCCTGTTCGCTAATTGTTTGTATGCGCAAAGCGAATTGTATCGGATAACGTTTGTAGACAAAGGACCCAATAATTTTCACGTGGATAGTGCCGAGTATTTATCCGTAAAATCTGAGTTCCATTCTAATGCATTAAAGCGCAGACAGCTCACCGGATTCACGCCATTACTTACCGATGATGACCGTCCAATCTATAGCGGGTATACCAACGCTATTTCCGCTCTTGGCATTACCACATCACTTCCTCTGCGGTGGCGAAATTGCGTAACTGCAACGCTCACCGAACAACAACGCATTCAGTGCAGCAATTTGTCGTTCGTAAAATCCGTTGTCAAAACATCGGAAATGTCGTACCGATTAGCCGCCATGGACTGCACTCCTGCCGACCCCGGTGTGTTACAACTCCCCACAACATTACTCGGTGTAGATGAACTTCACGACGCCGGTGTTTTTGGTAAGGGGGCTAGGATATGCATGATTGATAACGGATTCGATGCCAGGTTGATGTCGAGCATGCAACACTTAGACATTGAAAAAAAGTACGACTTCGTCTATTCAGATACCATTGTGCAGAATGAACCCGACGAGCCTGCCGATCAATCGGGTCACGGAAGCCTTGTCCTCTCGGTAGTTGGCGCGTGGTTGCCCGATAGCATAGTTGGGATAGCCCCCTTCGCAACATTTTACGTTGCTAAGACCGAAGACATGCGATCTGAGCGGAGAATTGAAGAAGATAATTTGTGTGCTGCAATTGAATGGGCTGAGCGGAACGGTGCCGATATAGCAAGCACTTCGGTAGTGTATTATTTTTTCGATTCTACTCAGCAAGTCAACACGTATTCGTTGTTAGATGGTAAAACGGCGTTTGCATCGCGAGCCGTAAATATGGCGGCGGAACGCGGGTTGTTGTTTGTATGCGCTATCGGTAACAGTGGCACCTCTCCTCGCACACTGGAAATTCCGGCCGATGCCGATAGTAGTATTTCCGTGGGTGCCATGTTGGATGCTGATTCGGCGTGGTACGCCTCTTCGTATGGTCCAACGGCCGACGGACGCCAGAAGCCCGAGGTTATGGCGCTGGGTGTTGATGTTGTAGCGCAAACGGCCGAGAATACCTACAAGGCCATAAGCGGTACTTCCATTGCGGCTCCGCAAATTGCCGGCGTGCTTGCGCTCATCAAACAGATGCATCCCAACATAGCCCCCTACCAAATAAAAAATGCGATGTATACATCTTCGCAGTTCGAATTGTCGGGTCTGACAAAAATTGGAAGGGGCTTTCCCAACGCCTCGAATGCAGTGCGCGAAATTGGAACGGCAATTTCAGAACCTGCAGTGCTGGTGTTTGATACGGTTGCCGTCGTGGTGCCAATATTTTCGTACCAGTCTGAAATGGTTGTACTGTCGTTGTTCGCAGACGATTTGGATACCGTGAACGTAGTGCCGGTGAGATCGATAAATAATTTATGGTACATTTTTAAAATGCCCGACACCTTGGTTGCGCGAAAAACTATTCGAGCAATAATTACAACGCAAAACAATCAAGGCTTCAGCGCGCGATTTCCAACAAATGATCCGTATGCAATTCTCACGTGGGAACAAACCAACATTCCATGTGGCATGCGCCTGCCAAGTAGGGTTACGCACGTTGCAGATGCCGTTGCTAGTTCCCCTGCCCCACCACCACTGGTATGGCCCAACCCTGTTGCTCGAGAGTCCGAGCACATCAACGTACGCAATGTTGGCCATGACGTGTTGTTTGTAGAAGTTCTCAGCATGAACGGAAATCCTACCAAGCCATGCACATTTGTTGTCGGCGAAAATTCTGTCGGTGAAAATTCTGTCGGTGAAAATTCTATTAGCGTAACAATTCCTTCGCGCCTCACTGCCGGGATGTACTATGTGAGAGTTACCTGCGCGGCAAAAACATTTATCCTACCACTAGTGGTTATGTGAAAATTGTCACGAGAAACTTTCACGAGTTTGAATGAGAGTGAGAATGAGAGTGAGAATGAGAATGAGAATGAGAATGAGAGTTTGAATGAGCGTGAGAATGAGAGTGAGAATGTGAGCACAACAACAAATGAGAAAGTGAGAATGAAATCGAATTCTGTTTTAATAACGGGAGCCCACGGTGGCTTAGGCACTGTGGTATCTCGTATATTTTCTGAAAGGGGCTGGCTGGTTCATACTCCTTCGCAAGCGGAGTTGAATGTTGTGAGTTCGGAAAGCGTGCGTGAATATTTTGCAAGCAGTATTGTTGAGGTGGATGCAGTAGTTCACTTGGTAGGTGGGATAAAAACCGCGAACGATGTTTCGATGTATAGTGATGTTGAAATGCAATCTATGATTGATTTGAATTTCGTTTCAACATTTAACGTTGTTCGTGCATCATTTGAAGTAATGAAACGCAGTGGTAAGGGAAGCATAATTACCATTGGTGCGCAACCATCAATTCACCCTGTGGCAGGAAAGGCATTGTACGCTGCAACCAAGGCTGCCGTAATAGCGCTTACCATGTCTGTTGCCGAAGAGGGAAAGCCCCTTTCAATACGAGCAAACTGCGTTGTGCCTAGTATTATCAGAACCGATGCCAACTTGAGCTGGGCGCAGGGTGGCGAAGAAGCGGCGTGGGTAACACCGGAGGAAATTGCGGAAACCATTTGTTTTCTTGCTGATCCGTCGTGCGCAACTAGTGGTGCAACAATTCCGATGTACGGGAAAATTCCATTTTAAAACACGAGTAACGAACTCGCCTTACAAACTTGCTTTAGAAAAATATAGAAATATTATGCTAAGAAAAGGTACATCTCAGATTTCATTTCTTCTGGCGTATTACCGTCCGCATACAACTAAAATTATTGTGGCGCTGCTTTTCATGTTGCCGAGTAGCGGAATTAGTTTGTTGTTTCCGATGCTGACGGGTGGACTGATTGATGGAATATTGAAGGCCGACAATCCGAGTAATCTGTATACGGTTGGGGCGTTGTTCTTGGGTCTGCTACTGGTACAAGCAGCGGTTGGGTATGCGATTTCTATAACGTTAGCAACTATTACCGAAAACGTTATTGCGGCATTGCGGCTGGATTTGTTTTCGCACATTGTGCGGACCCCACTGAGTTATTTGTCGCAGAAAAGAGTGGGCGATCTTACGTCGCGCTTGTCTTCCGATCTAGCCCTTATTCAAGAAACATTTTCTTTTTCCGTTTTGCAAATATTGCGTCAGTCAGTTTTTCTGATTGGTAGTGTTGTAATTATCGTGATGACTAGTGTTGAGCTGACCATTCCAATTTTACTTGTCACCCCGATTATTGTACTGATAGCGTTAACGATTGGCAAGAAGATTAGAAAGCTGAGCACCAAGACTCAGGATGCACTGGCAGTCACATCTACGATTGTTGAAGAATCGTTGCAATCTGTTGCCGCCGTAAAATCATTTGTGCGCGAACTGTACGAGAGTGCCAGGTATGGAGAAGCGTTAAAGGAAAATGTTCGGTTAGCGATAAAGGGGGCTAAACTCAGGGCGTTGTTTGTGACGTTTATAATTTTTACGGTGTTTGGTGGAATTGCTGCGGTGATTTTATATGGTGCGAATCTCGTTTCGGTTGGCGCTATAACGATGGGCGAGCTGCTCTCGTTCTTGATGTATGCCATGTTTGTTGGCGGAGCGCTTGGAAGTTTTGCAGAGCTATTTGGTCAGGTGCAAAAGACGCTAGGAGCGGCAGTACGAGTAAGCGAAATAATGGAGACGCCAACAGAGGGTCTGAACGATGCCATTTCAAGTCCACCGCTAGTAATTCACAACATCGAACTTCGAGACCTGTACTTTGAATACCCGGACAGAGAAGATCAGCAGGTGCTTCAGGGAATTTCGTTGGAGATTCCGCGGGGTGCACGTGTAGCCTTTGTGGGACAGAGTGGCGCCGGAAAGAGCACCACCGCTTCAATAATTCAGCGCTTGTACGAGCCAACGAAGGGCGAGATTTTGTACAACAACCAGCCCGGTTCCGATTTTACACTGCAGCAAATTAGATCGGCCATTGCCATTGTTCCTCAAGACGTGGTCTTGTTTGGTGGAACGATAGCCGACAATATACTATACGGTAATCCTGCGGCTACAATGGAAATGGTAAAGGAAGCGGCACGAAATGCTAATGCGTATGATTTTATTCAAGAATTCCCGGAAGGTTTTGAGACGTTGGTGGGTGAACGCGGAACAAAATTGAGTGGTGGACAGCGTCAGCGCATAGCCATTGCTCGGGCCGTGCTGAAAAATCCGTCGGTACTCATCCTGGACGAAGCCACGAGTTCGTTGGATGCCGAAAGTGAGGGTTTAATTCAGGATGCGTTGCAAAAACTCATGATAAATCGTACGGCCGTAATAATTGCGCACAGGCTAAGCACGGTAAGAACAGCAGATTTAATAATTGTTTTCGAAAAAGGAAAAATTGTTGAAAGCGGTACACACAAGGATTTGATAGCAATTTCCGGAGGAAGATATCAACATTGGTGTGATTTACAGTTCCTTACGTAATTGCAAATTCCCTCACTCCTCGTATATTTGCCATCCGTTCAATGAGGACGGGCCCATAGCTCAGCTGGGAGAGCGCTTGAATGGCATTCAAG
>JABMNI010000062.1 GCA_013204605.1 Ignavibacteria bacterium | reverse complement strand
TGCCACCCGCATCTTGCCACCCGCATCTTGCCACCCGCATCTTGCCACCCGCACCTGCTACCCACAACGTGCTAGGGCTTCCGCTGAACCGTACTAACATGCTATTCGAATAGCTCGTGGCGATATGAGAGCAGACCGCTGTGTATGGTTCGGAACTTCATTCGCAAGGCCGATTCGGCCTTCAGGGTTACCAATCCACCAAGTAGCGGCCGCGTGGCAGTTTGGAGTAGTTCGGATGTTGGAACGCCTTGAATCAGCAACGGGTCCGACTTAAACACATCGGCTATCTGCAGTGCAAAATCGTATCGGCTAACCAGATCGGCGCCGCCAACATTGTACAGGCCAAGCTTTCGCTCCAACAACATAATCATTATCGCCTCAGACAAATCATCAACGTATGTGGCATTAGCAATTTGGTCGGTAGCCACTTTTATAGGAGTTTCCTTATCAAACGCATCAAGTACCCAACGCACAAAATCGGGCCGGCCAACATTATACCCGTACACCACTATGGTCCGAATAATTGCATGCGCTACGCCCGACGTGGTCACCGCGGTCTCTCCCGCTAATTTTGATTTTCCATAATAGTTAAGGGGCTGAGGAGTATCAGTTTCAGCGTATGGTCCCTTGGTTCCATCAAACACGTAGTCTGTAGACAAGTGTACCAAGTACGCATCCGTAATCCGAGCAATTCGCACAACATTTTCAACCAACGTTACATTCATTTGCCACGCCAGCTGCTTATCGGTTTCGCATTGATCTACGTTGGTCATGGCAGCCAGATTAACTATCACATCGGGCATGACCGAAGTGCCGTATTCACGCAGCGCCTGCTTATCCAATATGTTAAGTGATTTGTGGACCACTCTGTTAAGATGTTCAGGTTTTTTAGGCCAAGGTAAAAGGGGCTTGGCGGATACCGTGTACAACACAGCATCGGTTTCATCGAGCAACATTGGAATCAAGGATCCACCAGTAAGGCTACCTGCACCCAAAATCAAGATTTTCATAGGGCAAAACTATCTATAATGCCTAAACCATTAACGTTTGGGGAATTTCCCAATTTCGGAGACAACCATATAAAGCACTAGAGTTTGCACTGCCGCGTATTTAGGTGCCGAAGTCAAGTGTTGCCTAGCTTGTGTAACCTTGACGATTGTTTGTGATTGTATAAAGTTTGCTGGATTTGTGTAAAGTTTATTGCGTTTGTGCATGTTGTGTACGTTGTGTACGTTGTGTTTGTGTATGTTGTAAAGATTCGAAGTTTTGCGACTTTGACAATACTAAATACCGTGGAGGTTAAGTGATTGAGAAGTTTAAAAATGACGGTTCGGACCCGTGGTCAATGGACCATGCGGCACACCTTATGCGTAGGGCAATGATAGGTGTTAGAATCGACGAGGTCGAGGCCGCGTATGCTGACGGCCTATATATGACAGTTGATCAAATGTTAGCTCCATGGAATATGAGCTTTCAGCGAATAGAAAAATACCGTACTGGTGACGTGCAAGCTTGGGTGACTCCAATAGATCACCCGTATTGGGAAGTTTTCTTCAAGGATAAAGATCTTCGGTACACAGATACTGTTCAGTGGTTGTGTCAGGAGGTGGCCAACGCGCCGGCATCGATACTTCCAAAACTCCTCATGGGTTGGCACTCGGCACTCCCTATTTCACTAAATGGGGCACAGTTTACTGAACATTGTTTAGACTACATTAATATTCTGTTCGAAAACGGCAGCGGCGATGCGTTGAAACTGTTGCGGGAAGTTTCAACTGGTGTAGCAATGGGAATTTTTCTGAATGGAGTAGATAGTTTTTGGAATTCGGGACGTGATGGTGTGAATGAAAACCATGCTCGTGAATTACTAGAACTTCACGCCACTGGGGTTTACGATTTAGATGGAAAAGCCAACTACACGCAAGCCGATATTAAGGCAATGGCTTATTCCATGTCGGGGTGGAAATTGAACGAATGGCTCCGGCCGAATGCAGATGGAAGTACGTCTTTGATGAGAAGTAGAAATCTGATCTTTGAAAAAACTTGGTGGGACCCAAGACAAAAGACAATTTTTGGTGAAACAAGCACATGGAATAGAGATGATGTTTTGAACCTAGTGTTCAGCAAAAAAAAGCGCAATATTGCTGAAAAGATTTGCAGACGCCTATATAGGGAATATGTAAACGACAAGGAAGATGTTGCTTTCATCAAGGAGATGGTTCAGGTTTTAGAACAGAACAATTTCCAGATGAAGCCAGTGCTGAAAGCGCTCTTTACAAGTGCGCATTTCTTTGACGCAAAAAATAGAATGACGATGGTTGTGACTCCATTCGAATACATGATTTCGATTATTAGAAGGTATAAAGTGGACTACATACCTGACTTTCACGATTCAGATGCAAGGGCGCAAGACGATTTGGTGTTGAGGTTGCGAAACTTTGAACATTGTCCGTTTTACCCACCTCACGTGGCGGGCTGGACTAACGGAATGGATTGGCTAGACGGCTCAAGAATGATAATGCGAGCAGAAACCGGATATGCCATTGCACTTGGAAACTTAAAGTTTAGAAACTACAATGGTAGGCCCGTATACACCTACAATCCCGACGAGATTTTAGAAAGCTTGGGAATTAACAACGATGCGCTTGAATATGCAAGACGCGTAGGTATTTCGTATCTCGGTTTTTCGGATAAAGATCCGAGGAACGAGGCCTTTGTAAACGAATGCAAAACGGCCATTGAAAAATCTCCAACAATTCATTCCGTTCGAACAATTCATTCCGTGCTGCAAACCACCGTTCGAGTAAACTTGTGTTAAAGGCTAGAATATGAATCGCAGGCAACTCATTAAATCGCTTTTATCAGCATCGGTGGCACTACCGGGAGTGTTGAGCACACCAATTAAAACTTTTGCAGCGCCTTACTCTGGCATTGCAAGAATTGCTGCACCACCAAATCAAGGCAACAGAATACTTGTTGTTGTGCGAATGTTTGGCGGGAACGACGGGCTAAATACTATAGTTCCGTACGCCAGCGATGAGTATTACCGGGTCCGCAAGGTTGAAGCACTTCGAGATATGTCGATTGCCGCTGAAACGGTAATTAAAATCGACGGTTTAAAAGATCACGGTTTTCACCCATCACTAAGCCCCCTTGCAGAACTGTATTCTGAAGGAAAAGTAGCGGTAATTCAGGGTGTGGGTTACCCAAATATGAACTTGTCGCATTTCCGTGGCGCAGATATTTGGTTATCAGCATCGGATGCATCAAATTTTGAGCACTCAGGTTGGATGGGACGCATGTTGGAGTTTACGCACGGTGGGAGTAGGCCTGCTTACGGGGCCGATCCATACGCGATTGAAATGGGGGATGTATTAGGATATGCGTTGGCGGGACAGAATTCGATGTACGGACATAGAATGACTATTGGACAGTCTGAGTTTACTAAAAAAATTCCAGTGTTCGATGGAAGTGACGACTCGGCTGTGCTTGAGTATAATCTTGCTCAGATAATGCGTGAAGGCAACTCAAACATTATATCAATCGAGGCTGCACTTGACAGAGCAAAGACAAATACTCAGCCATATGATGCGAGTCCAATTGCATCGTATTTGAAAACCGTATCAAGGTGCATTAGGGGCGGACTAGAAACCCAACTTTATGTGTTGCACTCGGGTATGTTTGACACGCATCACCGACAGCAGCAAGTTCACACCCAGCAACTTGACGAGTTCTTCAGAAACATCCACGATTTCCAACGCGAACTCGAGGAATCTGGTGATGATACACGGGTGGTGATTATGCCTATTTCAGAGTTTGGTAGGAGAGTAGATCCAACAGAATCAGGAACTGATCACGGCACAGCCGCTCCGGTATTTGTAATTGGCTCGGAAGTTAATGGCGGCATTTATGGAACTGCACCAAGTTTAACAGACTTAGATATTGATGACAACCTGCGATGGGAAATAGACTTCAGACAGATTTACAATTCTATTCTAAGCCAATGGTTCTTGATTAATCCTGCAGATTCTGAGCGATTGTTACTTCCGAGAAGATTTGACGAGCTTCCTCTATTCGGACGAGCTTCTAGTGTAAACCAAATTAATGCTGCGGGGAAAAGCGTAGCCTACCCTATGCCGTGCTCAGACAAGTGCCGAATTACAATAGCACTGGAAAAAGGCGAACAGCATCAAGTACTGGCCACGAATGCGCAAGGAAGAACCTTTGCGATTCCAAGTATTGCAGAAACTGAAGCGCTAGCACTAGACACATCCTCGCTTGCTGCAGGACTCTACAACCTTACACTTCGCACATCGGCAGGAAGAATACACAACAGTTTGTGTGTGGTTGACAGGTAGTAATAATATTTGATAAGCAATAATGGCAACCATACTTGCCAAAAACTTGCCCCCTGGCGTAATGGGATACACGTCGCCGCAACCTACGGTAGTTAACGTTGCGGTTGCCCACCACATAGTAGCAGGATTTTGCGCATCACGCTCCACATCGAACATCAATGTTGAGGTGATGACTAATTGAAATATCAATCCCCGTAAAAATCAAACCATTCATTAATCGCGAAGGCATGTCCCCAAAGACATCATCCATCACGGTATACACAGCTGCTCCAATTTTTTTATCACTGCAAAGCCCCTTTAAAAAATCATAAACGATTTCATGCTCATGCTACCAAGAATTAGTTGATCGTTAAAAAACTGAATGTCGTCAGTTTTTGTGCGAAGGGCGGCGGCGTATAGCATGGGCAGGTAGTGCTCGTTTGTGGGAATGGCTAGCTGTGCGGCGGCACCAAGTTTGTGATATTCGGCCAATTCAGTAACGCGGTTTTCTTGGATGAGCGGCGTAACAATATTATCGAACTCCACATTCCAGTCGAACGGATCCACGCCCGGTCGCATCGTTCTCAAGTTGTGCGCAATATTCCCCGACCCAATTACCAGAACGCCTTTGCTGCGCAAAAACGCAAGTTGACGCGCAATTTCAAGGTGGGTAAGGGGCTTTGCGGTTGTATCTAAAGACAACTGAAGAGTTGGAATGTTTGCCAACGGATACATTTGGTTAAGCACACTCCACGCACCGTGATCCAAACCCCAAGCGTGGTCCAACTCTACATGGTGTTTCATGTTTTGCGCTTCCTGATCGTCCGGTGTATGCTGCGCAATCTCTGCGGCAAGCTCCGGCGATCCGGGCGCAGGGTATTGGGTATCAAACAGCTCCTGCGGAAATCCTCCAAAGTCGTGAATTGTTGGTGGCGTTTGCATTGCTGTCACCTTAGTGCCCGATGTCTCCCAATGAGCACTCACACACAGAATTGCTGTAGGCGTGGGAATGCTTTCAGTAATGCGTTTCCAACCTGCTGAAAAAGTGTTCAGCTCGATGGCATTCATAGGTGTGCCGTGCCCTAAAAACAACACCGGCATAACTGGCGTTGCCTTTGCACCGGCCAACTCTTGCACCATAGTTTTTGCGCTCACCGAATCGTTTGATAGTGCCATAAGGGCCGCACCTCCAAGTGCGCATTGTTCAATAAATCTGCGACGGTTAATCATTGCGCTTTTCCCATGCCAGCAAATTACAAAACGTCGCTGCGCTTCTGGGAGACAAACCAATCACTTAGATCTCCATGCGCGTCTCAAACGGATGTATTCAACAAATCGCCCCTTATATGACTTGTCTCGCTGAATTTGGGCGTGACAGAATTCAATAAGTGATACTGACAACTTAAACAGCTTGCGATCTAGTTCTTTTAAGTGCTCAATAGATACGTGTTTGCGTTCGTATGCTACAGACAGTTGAGTTCGCACCTATAGTAGTGAACCTTCACTATACATCAAAAATGTCAATCTTTCTCCCGTCGACACGCGGCTGTATCCTTCAGCTATATTATTCACTATGCTATCGGCGGCACGAACTATTTGACTACCCAAAGTATTCTTCTCGAATTGATTCCAAGTAGTTACCATGGAGTGTATCTATTTGGCAATTTCTCGCGCTACTCTGTATACACGCAATTTTTCAACTCCGACTTTTTCCCTATCCATTAATTTCAAGTGCACCCACCATTCAAAAACGTGACACAAAAAAAGATGAGCGGAATTAGATCGACTGTGCTGTGAAAAACTTGCGGGTGGTTTGCGATCTCCAGCTATAAAATTGTCGCCTCGTCTGGCTCTCACAAACTCTCCCAGGCGCACCGCGACTCTCGCAGGAACGCAGTGACTCTTCCACGTAGTCAATCTTCTACGTATTTTGGCGGAATTGTTTTCTTAAATCCATGGTAACTACCAAGGAGATTTGCGTTGGAACCAACAAATACGGCCGACCCCGAGTACTACCATAAGGTGGTGGATTGCCAGTATGCATGCCCTGCCCACACACCAGTGCCCGAATACATTCGGCTGATTGCAGCTCAGAAATACACCGAGGCGTACATTGTTAACTGGGAATCGAATGTGTTTCCGGGCGTGCTTGGTAGAACGTGCGATAGGCCGTGCGAGCCGGCGTGCAGGCGTGTGCGAGTGGAAACTGAGCCGGTGGCAATTTGCCGCCTGAAACGTGTAGCCGCCGATATGAAAGAAATGGACGCGGTTGCCGATTACATTCCACAAGGCCCCTTTCCCCAAAATGGGAAAAAGATTGCGCTGATAGGAGGCGGTCCAGCCTCGTTAACCGTTGCGCGCGACCTGGCACCGCTGGGCTATGAATTGCATTTGTACGACGAACAACCCGCCGGCGGTGGAATGATGCTTACGCAAATTCCTTCGTTCCGATTGCCAATTACGGTGCTGCAAGAAGAAGTTGGCTACATTCTAAATATGGGAATCCATACACAGTTCAACCACTATGTGGATAGCTTGAAAGAAATGTTGGAGAAGGATTATGATGCGGTGTTTGTGGGCACGGGGGCTCCGCGTGGACGCAATCTGGAAGTCCCCGGACGCGATGAGGCGACAAAAAATATTCACATCGGAATTGATTGGTTGCAGAGCGTTGCGTTTGAACACGTAACAAAAATTGGACGCAAGGTTATTGTGCTTGGCGGTGGTAATACAGCAATGGATTGTTGCCGCACGTCGCGTAGGATGGGTGGCGATGAAGTGAAGGTTGTTGTGCGAAGCCCCTTTGATGAAATGAAAGCGTCGCCTTGGGAAAAAGAAGATGCGCAACATGAAGACATTCCAATTATCGATAATCACGTGCCGAAAAGTTTTGAACTGAAAGATGGAAAACTTATCGGAATGATATTTGAAAAAGTTTCGCCTGTATACGACGATAATGGAAAACGAAAACTGGTTCCAACGGGCGAGCCGGATGTATTTTTTGAAGCCGATGATGTGCTAATTGCAATTGGACAAGAAAATAGTTTTCCGTGGATTGAACGCGGAATAGGAATTGAATTTGATAAATGGGAAATGCCGTCGGTAGATAAAGTGACGTATCAGTCTAGTATTCCAAAAGTGTTTTTTGGTGGCGACTCAGCGTTTGGTCCGACGAATATTATTACCGCCGTAGCCCAAGGACACCAGGCGGCCGTGTCGATTGATTTATTTTGCAAGGGCGAACCACTCGCAAATCGTTTACATCCCGCCACGAATTTAATTAGCACCAAGATGGGAATTCACGAGTGGAGCTACGATAGTGTGGTAACCATCGATGAGCGTTTTAAAGTTCCGCATGCCGACAAAAAAATTACACTAAAGGATCGGAAGGTCGAAGTTGAGTTGGGCTACGAAGCCGCTATGGCTTTTAAAGAAGCCGAACGTTGTTTGAACTGTGACGTGCAAACAGTATTCGAAACCAGCCGTTGCATTGAGTGCGATGCCTGCATGGACGTATGCCCAACGCAATGCATAACGTTCACTATAAACGCCGACGAAGATGAACTTCGTATGAAACTTATCGTTCCGGCGATGAATAGAACGCAAGATTTGTTAGTGAGTGATTTGCTGCCAACCGGACGCGTTATGGTGAAGGACGAAGACGTATGTGTGCATTGCGGTCTGTGCGCCGAGCGGTGTCCAACAGCCGCGTGGGATATGCAATTGTTTAGCTACTACACTGCCAATGCGGGGAGTCAAAACGTACATGCCTAAGATAAACGATTTTGTTGTGCGTTTTGCCAACGTGAATGGCACAGGTTCTGCAAGCGCGAATTATTTATTCGCAAAAAGTATTTTCCGAATGGGTATTCCCGTTTCGCCCAAAAATATTTTCCCCTCAAACATTCAAGGTCTACCAACTTGGTATGAAGTTCGAGTGAGTGAAAGGGGCTATCTGGGCCGCCGAGAAGGCATTGATGTAATGGTGAGTGTGAACCCTCAAAGCATGACCGAAGATATTCGCAGTGTGCTTCCGGGGGGGTATTTTATTTACGATTCCACAAAGCCCCTTCACGAAGAAATGATTCGTGCCGACATTACGTACCTCGGAATTCCTTTTATGGAAAAGTGTAACGAGGAATATACCGATCCGCGTTTGCGACAACTTTTCAAAAACGTAATGTATGTGGGCGCACTCTCGGCACTTCTGAAAATTGAGTTTGATGTATTGCAACAAATAATTGAGGAGCAGTTTGCTGGAAAGCTAAAAGTAATTGCCCCAAATATTAAAGCGCTGCAACTAGGAATCGATTACGTGCATCAGAATTTTTCGTATCCGTTGGATGTGCATTTGGAGCGACGCGATTTAGTTGGAAATCAAATCTTGACGGATGGAAATTCGGCGTGCGGTTTGGGCGCAGTGTACGCCGGGGCAACTGTTTGTGCGTGGTATCCAATTACGCCAAGTACGTCGGTTGCCGAAGGCTTTGAAATGTATGCCGAAAAATTACGCGTTGATGAAGATGGAAAGAATAATTATGCCATCGTGCAGGCCGAAGATGAGTTGGCCGCGATAGGAATGGTGATTGGTGCAAATTGGAATGGAGCGCGAGGATTTACCGCAACTAGTGGTCCCGGAGTTTCGCTGATGAATGAGTTCTTGGGTCTGGCGTACTTCGCGGAAATCCCGTCGGTGCTTATCGACGTGCAACGCACCGGACCCAGCACCGGCATGCCCACGCGCACGCAACAGTCGGACTTAACGTTGGCCGCATACGCTTCGCACGGCGATACCAAACACCCCATGATTTTTCCATGCACACCGCTAGAGTGTTTTGAACTAACGGCTGCAAGTTTCGACCTTGCAGATATTGCACAAACCCCCGTAATGGTAATGACGGATTTAGACTTGGGGATGAACGACCACATGAGTGCGCCGTTCACGTGGGACGACGCACGTGTGTACAACAAGGGCAAGATAATGTCGGCCGAGCAGCTCAATGAAATTGGACGCTACGGCAGATATCTAGATGTTGATGATGATGGAGTAGGGCACAGAACTATTCCTGGAGTACATCCTACTAAGGGGGCTTTTGTGGCGCGTGGAACTAGTCGTGATGAATATGCAGTGTACACCGAAGAGTCGCCGGCATACAAGCGCAACATGGACCGTCTGACGAAGAAGTGGGAAACCATAAAGACCCTTGTCCCTCAACCCGAAGTATTTCAAACAAAAAACAATAGCAACGTTGGAGTTATATTTTTTGGAACTACTTCGCAATCTGCAGTTGAAGCGGCAGACATGTTAACGGCAGATGGAGTAGTAATTGATAAGCTACGCTTGTTGGCATTTCCGTTTGGGAAAGCGGTAGTTGACTTTATCGCGCAGCATGAAACCATTATCGTAGTTGAGCAAAACCGCGATGCGCAAATGCGCAGTTTGATGATAACTGAATTGAATGAGGACCCCAAGAAATTTTTATCGGTGTTGAATTACGATGGACTTCCTATTACAGCAGATTTTATTTATCGCAGCATAACCAATCAACTCAATCCAACCTTGGCCACATCATGAGTTACGTACGTCCGCAATTCCGACATCCGAATCTACTTAAGAACGAAGTTGGGTATACATCAAAAGAATACGAAGGTTCACTCTCTACTTTGTGCGCCGGGTGTGGTCACGATAGTATTGGCGCGGCCATCATGCAGGCATGTTTTGAAATGTCAATCGAGCCGCACCGGGTTGCTAAGATGTCGGGCATTGGTTGTTCCTCAAAAACACCTGCCTACTTTTTAGGAAAGTCCCACGGTTTTAATTCCGTGCACGGACGCATGCCGTCGGTTTCAACCGGGGCATATTTGGCAAACAGAGATTTGGTGTACATAGGTGTATCGGGCGATGGAGACACAGCATCTATTGGAATGGGTCAGTTCGTGCATGCTGTTAGGCGCAATTTGAATATGGTGTACATCGTGATGAATAACGGCTGCTACGGTCTGACTAAGGGTCAAGACTCCGCCACTGCCGACGTAGGTTCAAAAAGCAAGGCCGGTTCTGTAAATCAATTCGAGCCCATCGACCTTGCCGGATTAGTACTCGAACTAGGCGGCACCTTTGTTGGCCAGAGTTTCAGTGGCGATCGTTCGCAACTTCTGCCACTTATAAAAGCCGCAATTGCACATAAAGGATTTGCCTTCCTCAACGTAATCTCTCCGTGTGTTACGTTTAATAACAACGTTGGCTCAACCAAATCCTATGATTACGTCCGCGAACACGTAGCCGCGACAGCCACAGTTGATTTTGTTCCCATGATGAAAACCATTTCTGCAGATTATGCCGAAGGTGCCGATGCCAAGGTAACCATGCACGACGGAAGCGTAATTGCATTGAAAAAACTTGCCAAAGACTGGGATCCTAATAACCGTCTGTCTGCCATAACCGCCTTGCACAATGCCCGCACCGACGGAAAGGTACTTACCGGCCTGTTGTATGCAAACGAAACCTCCAACGAACTGCACGACATACTCAACACAACTCCAACACCGCTCAATTCACTTGGTCAAGACGTGCTGTGTCCGGGAAATGAGAAGCTAGCAGAGATAAATAACGCGCTACGCTAAGCATACCAATGTGGAAATGTGTAAATCTGAGAATGGCAATTTGATAATGTCAATATGAGAATTTGATAATGTGGACATGGCAATGCCAACGTGAGAATGTGGAAATCTGAGAATGCCAATCCTCAATCTTCAATCCATAATCCATAATTCTCAATTTCCAGGTAGGGGCGATGCATGCGTCGCCCACGAAAAGCAAATCACCCGGTGCAAATCACCCGGTAATTCTGCTCGTAATTGACAACTCGTAATTCGTAATTGACAACTCGTAATTCGTAATTCGCAATTGATTACTTGAGTAGTGTGAACTTCTTCGTAACCACCCCAGTCGGCGAATAGATGCGAATCAGGTACTCACCGCTGTACAGAGTGCGGGTATCGAAGTAAGCAATGGTGCTTCCTTGAAGCAACGCGGTTTTTTGAACAACGCGACCTGTAATGTCGAACAATTCGATGTTCAGGGTTTCGGTGTTGATCGACTTTAACTGAATAGCCACAATGTCAGTACTTGGGTTTGGGAATACCGATACGGAATTAGCAAGACCGCTTTCGTCGTCAACTCCTAGCGTGATAGTTTCTTGTGTAACGGTAACAGCGGCGGACTGCCCAGTAATTGATACGGAGAACGAAGCTGTCCGTGGACTACCAGTTGAGTTTTCCTGCGCGGTAAGTGTGATGGTTGCATTTCCATTTCCGGTGGTAGTGCTGGCAGATAACCAGGTAGGAAGCCCAGATATTGTCCAGTTGGTGTTTGAACTTATCTCGAACGTACCGGTGCTGTTAGCTGGCGCCTTGATAATCACGATAGCTTTCGAAACAGCAAGAGTAGGCGCAGTTCCCAGTTGAGTAACAGCAACGGTAATCATAGGAACACCTTCGCCAACCACCGTGACACCAGTAGCACGCCTATCTGGATCAGAGTTCTGAAGCGCTGTTAATGTAATAGTTGCACTTCCAATTCCACTTGTTTTATCGGCAGAAACCCACGGTTCGTCCACCGCTAATGTCCAAGCAACAGTTGTTACAATATCGAACGTTTTCTTGCTTCCCGCCGCTGCATCAATAGTTACTGCACTCGGAGATACCGTTAACGTTTTAGCACCCGAGGTATAGGTGGTAACGGGCTCTGTGATACTTGTTACTTTTTGAGTTGCAAGTTTTCCGTAAAAGGTTGGACCAATCACGTACGGATAGGTGGAGTTCCAGTTTGCATCCACGGTAGTAAAGTAGCAGTATATACCGTTCGGGTATTCGGGGGTGACGCAAAACCGACCGTTATGCTCGTCTAGGTAATCTGGCGTGGCGGCAGAGGTGGCGTTGTATTGATAGTCTTCGCGGAAGTAGCCTAGTGGATACGTGGCGTTGATTGGTGCTCCGGCAGTTACAGTGGCTCCCGTTGGACTAGTATTGCGGACGGTAATATCTCTCAAGGTATAGCTCGATTTAATTCTCACCAAGCCCCCTGACCCATCGGCATTCTTAAAACCGTATGCGCCATAAATCGGGAAACCATCGTAGGCAAATCCAAGCAGCGGCGAATGTTTAGTGCTGTCCATGGCGTACAGTCCATCGGCATTGTACAGATTACAAATCGTTGAGATTACCACCAAGTCTAGATTGAACGCACTTGGATTTTGGTGATGGTGATAGTTGCCCATCGCTGGGTGCGCCTTTGCACAATCAAAACCGCCACGCTCGGCCACAATAGCATCGCGGTTCCACGGCTGGGCTGAGCCCATTCCGCCCGGACACGGCGGGTTGCCGGGTCCGCCGCACAACGAGTTCGTATTAGCATTCCACGCCACACCATCCCTGTAATCGAACAGTGCCACGCCATTAACAAAAATTCCAATGTTTCCTCCTTTAGTTGCAGTTACCGTTCCAGCATTGGCAAGGGGCTTCAGGGGAAGTTTAAAAATTGCATTCTGGTTTGTTGCTAACGATGGATTTCCATCGAGGAAGGGTCCGGTAACATAGCTCGGTAATCCCGTGGTGGACACGTACACAAAATCATCTGAGTACTGCACCTTTTGAACGTTCACCAGGGCTGCATCTTCGATCGGCGTCGAATTCCCCTTAACGTAATGTCGGGCCGTCACCGTTGTATTCTGCATCCACGACGTGATGGCTGGGTTGGTTTGGGCGGCAGCGAATGCCGTTTGTAGAACAACGATAAAAACTAAGAATAAGGTTTTCATGAGTAACTGTGGCAAGTGAAAGTGAAATTTACGAGTGAGGCAAGATGCTACATGTTGGCTGTCGGAGTTAGACGACGCCAATTTAACTACCCCTCGGTGAATTACGAATTACGAATTACGAATTACGAATTACGAATTACGAATTACGAATTACGAATTACGAATTACGAATTACGAATTACGAATTACGAATTACGAATTACGAATTACGA
>JABMNI010000001.1 GCA_013204605.1 Ignavibacteria bacterium | reverse complement strand
TTATTATATACTTCCACTGCACCAGTAGAGGCTGCCATATTTACCGTAGCCGTAGGCCTGGTTACCGTATATCGGTTTCCTGCCGGAACTTCGTATGTGGTGGCAGCTATGTGCTTAGCAAACATTCTTATGCCGGCCTGCCACGCTCGTGTTCCAATGAATCTCAATGAAAGCGATGAAATCGGCCCAGCACACATGCCCTGGCGCTTCATGTCTGTAGCAAGCACCAAGAATTCTTCCATATACACATCAAAGTAGTCGTACCACATGTATGAATATGAATAGTACCAAACATTTGGCTCAGTATAGCCATTGTGGTAATTCCCCTGCACCCATAACGTACCCGGCTTTCCGGTAATGGTGTAATACTGCTGGGCAAACATCGAAGATGCCGCCATAAACAGTACCGCTAGCAAAGCTATGAGCTTCGTAGACTTAAAGTAGTTCGACTGTAACATCAGAACTCCCTGCTTGTTTGTAAAAAATTAATGATTTCAATTCTAACTTTTCGAAGCTCCGCAGCGCTGCATACTATCAATGGACCTCAACCTTTTTAGTAAAAAACGGAATGAATTATGCTGAAAAGGGGCGCGCTACTTGTCTAATAACAACTCAAAGCTCAAACTGTTTCATGAGTTACGAATAATTTTTGAAAAATAGGTAAAACAATAAGCCTGTAGACAACTATTTTTTGAGCCAATGCTTACTAATAACAACGAACTAATGCCACCATAGCGATACTCTGCTTTCGTTATTACTTACAAACCTCTCAGTAATATACGGAATTCCACCAACGCGAAGTTTCTAACGAATTGCCACATAATAATGCAACCGGGCGACTATTGTCGGAGTAAACGTTTCCTCATGATCTATGTAACCCAAAAAGAGAAGCATATGTTATGAATTTGGATACCCTAAAGTGCTGTGTAGAAGCAATCCGTATGCGCTAGACGAGCGCCGATCGAGAGCAAAAGTCAATCATCCTTGTTCGTTTGCCAGTTTCCTTGTTTGTTTGCCAATAGTTTTATTAGCTGCCAACACCCCATTCATCAATTCGATGGCGAAATTCTTTGGTAGTATGCTTTGCTAGATTGAGATCTGTAACCGCTACCTAAATAAATCTCAACCTTGCGAGATTTTTTGATCTTCTTTACTTGAGTGTTGCTGTTTGCAACCTCGAATAATTTGCTGGGTGCTTGATTTGTAACCGATAAAAAACGCAGTGGGATAGATTTGTTTGCCGTGTTAGTAATTGCCACTAAACCCCGACTGTCATATTGCGTGAAAAACCCAGATTCCGCAAGGGTGGCGGGCTGGAAAGCCCCCTTCCCGTTACCAAACAACACCAAGCCTTTGCCGGCATCGTAGCGCACTACATCGTCTTCGGCGCCATACATGTTGCCCACGGTAATGAGGTCGAGAAAATCGTCGTTGTTTAGGTCCGCGAACTGTGTGCCTAGGATGGGTGAAACCTGCGCGATTTGGGGCAATAGAATTATTGTGAAAGGGGCTTTCCCGTTGTTTGCTTTCCCGCTGTTTGAATTCCAGTTGTTTAGCAGGACAAGGCTGCGCATCTCGATTGCCTGACGGTGCATGGCGGTGTCGAGTACGGATTGCACGGCGATGTCTTCGATTGATGCGTGCGCAAAATCGCTGTACTTGTTAAATTTTCGGTTGAGAGTTGGCATCTGCGAGAAAATTTTACCTCGGTCACGCACTAAACATTTTTTGCCGTCAACATCGTATGTAATGAGCGCATCAATGCTTCCGTTCTCGTCAAAGTCAGCCGCAAATAAATCAATTGGATTTTCTGGTGTGCCACGGTAGCGCGTGTTCAAACCCATGTTGCCGAGCACGTAATCGATGTCGCCGTCGTTGTCGATGTCGGCGCCGTTTACGGAATACCACCAGCCGGTAGTATTCTCCAGACCCATCAACTTTGTTGCATTGGTGAATTCTGTTCCGTTGTTTATGAACACGGTAATTGGCATCCACTCACCACAAACAATGAGATCGGGCCTGCTATCATTATTGATATCCGTCCATAAAATACTTCTCGTTATTCCAACGTAACGCAGTTCTGGAATCACACTTTCGGTTACATCGGTAAAATTTCCCGCTCCATCGTTGCGCAATAAAAACGACCTTGACGGATATGGATATGTATCCGTTAATACTCCCCCACCAACAACAATATCAAGGTCGCCATCCAAATCAAAATCAGCGGCCGCCATGCAGGTCGCGTTGGTTACAACGGGAGGAATGCCCGACAGCTTGTGCTTGAATACGCCATGCCCGTCATTCACATATACATGCAAGTCCCGCGCTGGGTCACCCTCGGGAAATTCTGGTCCGCCCCCTGCAATCAATAAATCGTTGTCTCCATCCGCATCGATATCGATCAACAGTATTGCCTGATCTTCAATCACCGAATCAGCGTCGACAATGTTTGTATTGGTTTTTTTGAAAGTCCCATCAATTTGCTGTAGGTAGGTTGTGGTTGGATATCCACGCGCACCACCAATTACTACATCATCGGTGCCATCGTTGTTGATGTCACTCACAGCCACCGGCGGACCTCCCCATGATAATCGCAAGGGGGCTAGGCGGTACCGCTTAAAATCATCGAACGCGTTTTCGTAGTGAATGTGATTCAGTTTAGCTGTACCCGAAACCTCGGTGAAAAGTTTTTTTGCAACTAAACTCACTTGACCTTCATTTGAACTGAATTTTATTTTTGTTTTCGTATCGGCATTCGCAATCGAATTTGATTTCGCTTTCGATCTAACATCCGCATTCTCATTCGCACTTGCATTCGATTTAGTATTAGCCTTAGCGTTTGCGTAGTTCAACGTGTAAATGTTATTTGGTTTGACCTTCGTTCGAACTTCTCTTCGACCATCCGGCCATTCAATAATTACACTGTCGATTGTTGAAGATTCTCCAATGCCAACGTGCAGTTGGCGGCTAACTGAACTTTGATATCCGCGGACAACATATTGTTCTCTGTACTGTTTTTGTCCGCCGGCCACTACCCAAACCTTCAATCCAAATCCATCCGGTGCGGTGCGATTTCCTGCTACGTTGAATTCAACCCAGTTACCGCCTTTTCGGTTGGACGTGTTGTTCTGGTTGGACGTGTTGTTCTGGTAGATGTATGGGACGGTGTCGAGATTGGCAACAACCAAATCCAGGTCGCCATCGCCATCCAAGTCAGCATAGGCAGCGCCCATGGTTGCACTTATATCATCTATCCCCCACTCGTCGCTCACATTTTTATAAAGGAGAGGTCCGTCGTTCCTAAACATGTAATTGGGCTCTCGAAGATAGTCTCCTTTTACAGCAGCGGCTGCAGACTGACTAAGGTTGTACACATAGTCTTGATTTGATATATCGGAAGCATAGCCGTTCGCGATAAAGACGTCTTGTTTTCCATCGTTATTGAAGTCTGCAATCAAGCATGACCAGCTCCAATCTGTAGCAGCCATTCCGGTCAAATATCCAACATCGCTAAACAGATTATTACCGCGGTTTAGCAACACCATGTTTCGGCTTATTTGGTTTGAATCGTACGTTGGATTGTAAATACTCATGTCGCCCGTCATCGATCCGTTTGTAATCCTGCGCACGTGTTTGTCTGGCAACATATCAGTGGTAACAATGTCCGGCAATCCATCATTATTCATATCGGCAATATCACTTCCCATGCTAAAAAGTGAACTGCGCCGCGTCATTTCATTTTGCCGGGGAGTGAATGTTCCGTTCTGGTTGTTGATGTAAATAATGTCGGTGCTATTAAAATCATTAGCCACATAAATATCTGGCCAACCATCCATGTTAATGTCTCCAACTGTAGCACTTAGCCCCATTCCAACATCACTAATTCCTGCGGCTTTCGATACGTTTTTAAACGCGCTATTTCCCATGTTTCGGAAAAGGTAATCCGACTTTCCGGTATGCCGGACTTCAGTGGGAGAGTGTTTGGAATCGGCGTTGGTTTCGGCGTTGGGTTCGGTTCTACTTATCCGGCTGCCTTGAACGCTTGAAGAGTTCGAATACACCAGAATGTAGCAGTCAACCAGTCCATCTTTATCGTAGTCGAAAAAAACCGAGTGTACTGATTCTTCAATTACGTTCAGTCCGAACGCGGCCGCGCGTTCTTCAAAATTTCCCTTGCCGTTGTTCAAATACAGTCTACACGGATTTTGCCACCGCGCTACGAATAGATCTAAATCGCCGTCGGCGTCGATGTCTACCAACGTTACACCCGTGGCGAAGTTGGCGGAATCGGTTTGAATTCCGCTAGAGGGAGTTACATCCGTAAACTTGAGTTTGCCATCGTTTCGGTAGACGCTAACTCCGCTGAACGACGAAAAAATAAGGTCTGGTTTTCCGTCGCCCGTAACATCGCCAACTGCAACGCCACAACCTGGAACCATCTGATTAATGGCTGCCATGGAATCTGCTGAAACGTTGATTGATGTATAGGATACTTGATACCCAATACCCGAAGTTGCAGGAAGCAATCGGGTAAAAACTTTTTGAGCTGGCAAGGGGCTTGCGGCAAATACCACACACAACATTGCCGTTAAAAGTACAAAGATGTATCGCCGCGTCATGAGTGCTTGGAGCGGGGGTCGAACCCGCACGTCCCTTACGGGACACGGGATTTTAAGTCCCGTGCGTCTGCCGATTTCGCCATCCAAGCAGAACAACAAAACTACGGAATTGATTTATAGCCTCAACCATCGGACAGAAAATAATGCAAGTTTCAGGTAGAATGTAACTCGGTGAACTGTTAGAACATTGCGCAATGAAAGGTCTGGCAGCTCTGAGTTACGCATTGTTCTTACGTAATCGAAATCGAATAAACTCAATTATTCCCGGCAGAATGCTAATCACAATAATAGCGCCGATCACAAGGGTGAAATACTTTTTCACGAACGGCTGGTTACCAAAAAGATATCCAAGCTCAATAAAACCAATCACCCAAGCAACGGCTCCTACCACGTTATACACGAAAAACTTGCGGTACGACATTTTTCCAATTCCCGCTACAAACGGTGCAAAAGTTCTGATTATCGGCATGAACCGAGCAATGATAATTGTCTTGCCGCCGTGCTTTTCATAAAAAGCATGAGTTCTATCTATGTGCTCCTGTTTTATGAAACGTCCAAGTTTTCCCTTAAACAGCGCAGCACCCAACCTGTTACCAATTGTGTAGTTCAATGCGTCGCCCAACACAGCTGCTATAATCAGCAACGCAATAAGTGTAGTAACATCCAGCGTACCCAACGCACAAACTGCTCCAGCCGTAAAAAGCAGCGAATCTCCCGGCAGAAATGGCGCAACCACTAAGCCCGTTTCAGCAAAAACTATTAGGAACAAAATCAGATATGTCCACACGCCATATTCGGCTGTAAGTGTGGTTAGATGCACGTCGATGTGCAGTATGAAGTCGATCATCGCGGAAAAAATGTTCATGTGCTCTTGGTTTTGTGGTTTTCAGAGGTTCATTATTAGAGTTGCCACCTTTTGCAATAGTTCTTCAAGCTACGGCACTGAACTCATCGGCTTTCAGCGGTTTTAACTCAGTGGCAGTTCATAGCGAATGCGAAATTGCTTGGCGAACGAATCCATTACAAATATCAAGCAAGCGTTCGGCTTCTGGTTCTGAGCAGCCGCGTTTTTGCATTACGATGGCAGTTTTTACGTGATCGTTGGCGGCTACTAGTAAGGCGGTAGCTTCATCATAGGTGCAATCCGTGATGGTCATAATTATTTTTTTGGCGCGCTCTCGGAGTTTGTTATTGGTAAGTTTTAAGTCGACCATCACGTTGCCGTACGTCTTGCCTAAGCGCACCATGGTGGCTGTAGAGATCATATTGAGCACGAGTTTTTGAGCTGTACCGCTCTTCATGCGCGTCGATCCTGCAATAGGCTCGGGGCCAACATCTACACATATCAGCTGACCAACAAACGGGGCGTGCCCCCACACAACGGTACTCGGATTGGTGCTAACCAGCGCCGTGAAGTGTCCGGCGTTTTGAGCGTACTCCAAAGCCCCCAAAACAAATGGGGTGCGTCCGGAGGCCGATAAACCCACCACCACACACTTCGCGGGAACCCGGTCCAACACCTGCTGCATGGCCTCGGCACCACCTTCGCGAGAATCCTCGGCTCCTTCCACAGCCTGGAACATTGCCTTATCACCGCCTGCCATAACGGCCATAACGGTGCTTGGCGCCGTGCCAAAGGTGGGTGGCATCTCGGAGGCATCAACCACGCCAATTCTGCCCGAAGTGCCGGCCCCAACGTAGATTAGGCTGCCTCCGGCGCGAATGGCTTTGACAGTTTCCTCTACCACGGTTGCTACCTCGCTACGGACCTCTCCCACGGCTGCGGCAACGGAAAGTTCCTGTGAATACAGCCTTTCCACCACCCCGGCGGTATCTAGACCATCGATATCCAAGGTTTCAAGGTTAACTTGCTCAGTAGTTAGAGCCTGCAGCTGTTCAAATAGCGTCATAAACAAAGTTAGGTTGGTTCTGACACATTACAATTCGTATATTTGTAGTCCTATCATTTCAAACTACCGAAAAGCGACATGGCACATCATAAGTCCGCCATTAAAAGAATCCGGCAAACACGTAAGCGCAAAATTTACAATCGCGCCAATATGAAAACTGTTCGTGAGGCCATCAAGGCCGTACGAGCAGCAAGTACACTCGATACCGCACAGGCCGCACTTAGTGCAGCGTTTAGTGCTTTAGATAGAGTAACGGCGCGTGGAATCATGAAAAAGAACACTGTAGCACACAGAAAAAGTTCACTCAGCAGACACGTTCGCACCCTAGAATCGGCATAAAAATTACACCTCACACGTTTGTGTGAACGTTGTTTTGGACCCGTAGCTCAACTGGATAGAGCATCTGACTACGTATCAGAAGGTTTGGGG
>JABMNI010000061.1 GCA_013204605.1 Ignavibacteria bacterium | reverse complement strand
CTCAGCTTTCGCCTTCAGGTTTTGCCTAAGGGTTTTGCCCCGAAGGGGTTTTGTCTTGCCCCGAAGGGGTTTTGTCTTGCCCCGAAGGGGTTTTGCCCCGAAGGGGTTTTGCCCCGAAGGGGTTTTGCCCCGAAGGGGTTCTTCTAGCGTCTAATCATCGGCTGGCTAGCCCCTTGCCCAAAATCGGAAGAGTAGACAAGCAGGCCGACGATTTCTTCGAGCGCGGTGGCGTCGGCAAGAGTGAAGCGGTCGAGCGTTGGACTGTCCACGTCGAGCACACCGAGGAGATTTCCGTTTTGAACGAGAGGAATCACGATCTCGGATTTGGAGTTGGCGTCGCAGGCTATGTGACCCGGGAAGGCTTCAACGTTGGGGACAATGATGGTGCGCTTTTCGGCGGCAGAGGTGCCGCAGACGCCTTTGCCGAGGGCGATGCGGAGACAGGCGGGTTGACCCTGAAACGGACCCAACACGAGTTCGGTACCATCGAATAAGTAAAAGCCGGCCCAATTCACATCACGCAATCCATTGAATAACACAGCGGCAACATTTGCCATGTTTGCTATGGCATTTTTTTCGTCGCCAATAATCGCACGCGTCGATGCAATTAATTCAGAAGATTTTTCTACACGATACTGATTTGAAAACATTTGCGTTCTACATTATTTGAGACTGACTACTGTTTGGTTAACACGCCTGTATGCAAATGCCTACTGGTGCATACAATTTATTGATTCAAACAACATTTTTTGCGAAGAAAACAACTCGTTAACAATTGAACACGTTACCGAACTATTGAAAACAATTTCGATAACACTTTTTCATTTGAGTAGACTCGGACGATGTAGGTACCCGAAGGCAACTGCGCAATTGAATTTCCTCCAACATTTAACTCGCCAACATAAAGCCCGTTAACAGAAAAAACTTCTATTCGCGTTGCGTTGAAGAATTCCGGAATGCGCACGGTAATAGTCTCAGTAGCAGGGTTTGGTGTGAGCGAAAATTCAGTGGCAATAGATTCTTGCACACCAACGGGATTTTGAAGTTCGATGGTGAAACAGGCTTTGTCGGAACAGCCGCCGGGGAATGATCGGGTGACGCAGATTGTGCCAATGGTGGCATCGGCCGACCACGCAACACGGACCGTACGCGCATCCGCCGCTCCCATAATTGTGCCGCCAGTAACAACCCACTGCGTGCCGCCCGCCATACTGCCGTGCAACGTATAGGTAGCCGAGTCGGCCTTGCGTGAAATAGCCGGACCCCGCAACCAGGGTTTGGCTTGGGCAAGGGGCTGTGTGGAAATCGCCCACTGCCCAGGTTTGTTTGATAGCACGTCGTTCGCGTACATAGTTACGTCTTGTGCTATGCTATCACGCGCATCATCGAATAGCCACGAGCCAACCAAACCGGAGCGTTGGCCGACCATTCGTTCGTACATCGACTCTCGTATTTGTTCTTCACTTCGCATGATATTCCATACGCGAACATCACTGAGCTGACCTTTGAAAAACACCCCGAATTCGGGATGTCCACCAATGGCAATACCAATGGATTTTTGCAATGCCGATGCAAAATCAGAGTTAAGTACTTCGACGCCATCAAAGAAAATGTGCATTTCATCGATGCCGTTGGTAGTTAAGGCAACATGCGTCCACTTGTTAAATTTATTTGCAAACGAAGTTCCTAAACGTCCACCCGCTCGATAGTTTCCCGCATCCCATTGGACCATTTTGTCGCTCCACGGAACGTGTGCCTGCATACGATAATTTTGATCGGGAGATGTACCAATTCTGAACGTCGAACCATTCACTAGTGCCGTATCGACAACATACGTCCAAAATTCCACCGTGCCCGCGCGACCATCAAACGTAAATGAAGAATTGTTGAAAAAACTTCCCTTACCGTCAAACACACTAACGGCAGAATTACATGGATCGGCAGTTTTGAAAACTGCCGTTGCCCACTCAGAGCGTTCCGATGTTGAGATTCCACGAATTTTTGCGGTGATTAACGTAGAAGCCGGCAGACCCGTTATTGCCGGTGTGTAGAGTCCACGTTGATTTGGTATTGTCGCAACTTTTTTCAAATTGGGTCCGTCCGGTACAAACAATTCCAACTCGTAGCAATCTGCATCAGCCACCGATGCCCACGATAGCCACGACTCCCAATGATTGGTTGACGCGCCGGAAAACTGTCCAGGCAGTGGTAGGTCTTTTATCACATCGCAACCCACTGCCGCAAGACTTGCTACTCGCATTGACAAACTCGGAATTGTGAGTGTGGTGTTTGCAATTCCGTCGTCAGCCACATCTAGCCCCTTTACCTCATTGAAAGACCAAGCGTGAATTAGCGATGATCGGTTGGCCAAATCTTGCGTGCGAACGTTCATGTTTAACCGAATTTGATCCGGAGTTCGAACAACATTCCAAATGCGAAACTCATCCAACTGACCGTTGAAAAAGTTGCCATTGCGCATGGAGCCGAGTGTGACGCCATTCAAATTCGACGGACTAGAGGCAACGTCTTTGAACTCTACCAATTCGCCGTTCAAATAAATAGCCATGTACCCAACAGCATCGCTCACCAACGCAACATGCGTCCACTTATCCAAGTAATTACTGAACGAAGTTGCGAGGCGTCCATTGTTTGAAATGTCGCCATAGTCCCAATACAAATTCTCGTCACTCCACGGCGAATGCGCCTGAAATCTGTTCCGCGAGTTATCTGTTTCACCTAGCATAAACGAAGTAGAATTTTTGACACTGTTCTTAGCTACGCGTGTCCAATACTCTACCGTAACAGGTCCACCGCTCCACGTGCCAGCCATGCTTGATGCATTTTGCGCACTGCCATCAAACGAGAGTGCATTTCCCGCGCAATTTTTTGTGCTGGTAAATTTTGATAGGTCTGACCATTCACCATTCACCGTTTGGTTCAACGCTCGCACCCGCCACCAGAGTGTTGTGGTGTATCCCACATCTGGCAACAACGCACCATCCGTTGTTGTTATGTACACTCCGCGTAAATTTTGGAACGTACTATCAGAAGCAATTTGCACTTCGTACCGATCGTAATTCGCAGCAGATTCCCACCGCAAGGTTAACGGGACAGAAACGTTCAACGCATTCGGTAACGGAGAAATCAAACTCAGTTTTGGAATAGCCAACCCACCCGGATATGTGTGCGGTGTTACTGTGAACAAATCTGTGAACACAGAACTCTGATTGTTCAACACGGTGCGAAGCGCGCAGGTGTACGAAACATCATCGTCTAAATCATTCACAATGTAGGCCATCACCGACGGATTAAATGAACGTATCAATTTCATTGTGGCAACACTAATTCCACCCCACAACTCCACGCGCGATAATGGTAGGGGGCTAGGTAGTTCCCACCTGAACTGCACGCGTTTTGCACCGGGCTCCACTCTAATACTTCTCGGTGGTGATAGTCCTATCGATGTAAAGTCGCGTCCGAAGGTATTGTTTGTTGTATCGGCATCTCCTACGGCACTCACCGTCGCAACAATTACATGCACACCGTCTGCCAAATACGCCGACTCAGGAAACGCAACTTTAACTGAACTGGTTGGTGCAATTGCCGAAACAACAATTGTAGTATCGTACGAGTTTGTCGAGCGTCGTACCCACCGCATTGTTAAACGCACGGATACGTTGTTGGCGGTTTGGCTTCCGGTATTGCGGACAACAACTTCGGGAGTAACCGGACTCTGCACGGTGCCACGTATAAGTGGTCGAGTAATATCTATAGGTTGAACATCTATCTGCGTTTGAATTGTAAATGGTCCGTCAGAAATGTCGCACCACGCTCCATTATCCAAATCCGAGACTCTAATGCGTCCCTTGGTTGTTGGCGTTGCCGGTACAATCCAATCTACCGAATCTACTCCCGCAACCACTACACTCCGCACATTCAACCACTGCTCACCATCGTCGGTAGAATACTGCACAGTAAGTTTCTTGGTATTCTGCTGCTGAAACTTGACAGTAAACTTACTCCCCGTTGCTAACGTTTCGCCACCGTTTGGCACGAGCACTTTAACGGTTCTTGCGGTTGCATTCGCAACTTGAATTGGACGTACTAATTTATTGTTAGGCAAATAGTCGTCACCCTTCATAACAATAAACGCTTCGAATAAGAAATCTCCGGTAGTATCGAGTTTAATAGGAGGGAAGGATTTCGTTACAGTAACATCAGGAAATAGCGTTCCTAAGTTCAAGGTGTTTGTGAGCAACGTAACATTATCGCGCGTAGTAATTCGGTAGCCAGCGCTCACCTGCATCATAGCGGTTGTACCCACATTCTTAAACATCACCGACGGTGTAAATAGTTCTCCGCTTTTCACCACAGCACCATTACGTGGAATTGCAATTGCAACAACGGCAACATCTGTATCATGCTTCGGCGTCGAAGGCCACACACATGCGGCTTGCTCCATTACCGCATTGAACAACGATGCAACGCGCGGATGAAATGTTAGCGCAGTTCCTTGCCACTGCAAATGGCAGTACGACATTATTGTGCCACGCTGCGGAAGCGTGAACTTGTAGCAACCACCTTCGGAATTCCAACATGAATCCAACGGCGGATTCCATGCACAGTTGTGTGTGTGCGATGAACCAATGTTGTGTCCAAGCTCGTGGCTCACCACATCAATATCCCACACGTATCCCGCACTTGGGAAATTTACCTTGCCGTTTACGCCCGAAACATTATATGCGTACCCACCACACAATACTCCAACCCACGCTAAGCCCCCTCCCCCACTTCCACTCAGCAAACATGTTGTGGAACGTTGCACGTGTTGCATAGAATTTTCCCACACGGTTCTAATCAATCCCAACTTATCGCCAATCTCACCGGGGTACGGATCATCCACTGTCCACACGCGCAAGTACGGCACCACCACCTTCACGTTTGCATCGCGCTGAAACACTGAACTGCAGGCACCCGCCAATGTAATTGCATACTGCGCGGCGTACGCAAAACTTGTGTCGTGTTTTTGGTAGTAACTGTACGAACACTCTAAAGCCAGACCCAACGAATGCTGCGTGGATGATTGAACGCTGTCCATTTTTTTCTCAACCGCGTATTCTCCAAACGCCTTTCGCATTACTTCATCTGCACTACTCTGATAGTTAGGCAGCTCCTCGGCATGGCATCGCCACGGTGCGGTTCCATCTGCACGCTCTTCGTAAAAAACATGCGTGGCCATTTTACCCGACACCACCTTATCCGGCGCAATAATCCAGCGTCGTTTTCCGCCCGCTTCATCCACTTCAATAATTGCCGACGCAAAATTTTCAAACACGGCCATGTACACATACGAGTTCGGAATCCCCCTAACTACTCCGCGAATCAATGCATGGTGAGGGGCTTGGTGGTACTCCTCGTTTTGCGCAGTGCGCTTCACCACCACCGCGGTGGGCATCATCACCTCAAACCGCTCACAGTCCAACACCCACGTACCCATACGTGTTGGAACAGAAACAGCAATTTTTTGCGAATCAAATTGTGTACTACGTATCGTTGCGGCAAAGTCTTTAGGCGGCACCACAACCACGGCATCAGAGGGCAGCTTTTCACCGGTAAATAACTGAGATTCCGAAGAGGTTGTAAACGACAACTGCGCCCAGCCGGTGGAGCACAACAACAAACAGGAAAAAAGCGTCGCTAATATTTTCATATATATAGGGTTAAAATGTAATCGGCATTCTGCATGGAGTCCACTCTGAAATGGACAAGGACAACTAAATTACGCTACTACATGGTGATAATAAGCGCAGGCATCTAAACTTCCAGATGTATTTTTGTCGCGTCGATTTTATCATCTAATAATTGTCGGTGCTTTTCTGTCACGCCATTTCTGCTACGTCAATTTCACCCATGCCCCAATCCACTCTCAATTTCGATTCTGATGAACAAACACCTAGCCCCCTGAAAAGAATTCAGTGGCTGCGTGAGGAGATAAATCGGCACGACCGGTTGTATTATGTGGAGGCGCGGTCAACAATTTCAGACCGCGAGTACGATGCGTTGTTTGGCGAGTTGATGGAACTTGAAAAGGTGCATCCTGAGTTTGCTACGCCCGACTCTCCAACTCAGCGTCTGGGCGATGCCACATTGGCGGATTTCGAACAGGTTACGCATGCGGTTCCGATGCTTTCGTTGAGCAACACGTACTCGGCCGATGAGGTGTTGCAGTTTGACAAGCGTATTCGTGAGACGCTGGAGAGTGAACGAGTGGAGTATGTGTGCGAGTTGAAATACGATGGCGTTGCAATGAGTTTAACCTACAACAACGGCATGTTGGTAAGAGCTGCTACAAGGGGCGATGGGGAGCGTGGCGACGATGTAACGCAAAATATTAAGACGATAAAATCTGTTCCGCTTAGCGTGAATGTCAAGGACGAATTTGAAGTGCGCGGCGAAGTGTACATGTTGATTTCTGATTTTGTGGAACTGAATAAACAAGCCGAAGAGCGCGGCGAGAAGCCGTATGCAAATCCGCGTAACACAACAGCCGGCACTTTAAAGCAAAAAGATTCTCGACAAGTTGCCCAGCGCACACTTCAGTTTGTTGCGTACTGGTTGGATGTTCGCGTAAACACAAAGCCCCTTGCCGAACAAAATCATTTCGATAATATTCGCGAGCTGCGATCGCTGGGATTTAACGTGGGCAATGCCACACAAAAGTGCACGAACGTTGAAGAGGTGCTGGCGTATCTGCAGTTGTGGGATGAGCAGCGCGATCAGCTTCCGTTTCAGATTGACGGCGTAGTGATCAAGGTGAACAACATGCGTCATCAGGCCGAGCTGGGCATGGTAGCGCGCGCCCCGCGATGGGCTATTGCGTATAAGTATGAGTCGAAAAAGG
Source organism: Ignavibacteria bacterium (assembly GCA_013204605.1). GTDB lineage: Bacteria > Bacteroidota > Ignavibacteria > Kapaibacteriales > Kapaibacteriaceae > JABMNI01. The sequence goes on along the minus strand of JABMNI010000061.1, from coordinate 4,813 downwards.
CCACCACAATTTTGAACGACATCACCTTCCAAGTTGGACGCACCGGTGTGGTTACGCCCGTTGCCGAGCTGCAGCCCGTGCTGCTTGCGGGCTCCACAATTTCGCGCGCCACGTTGCACAACGAAGATTTTGTGAACGAGCTCGAGTTACGGATTTCCGATACCGTAATTATTGAGAAAGGGGGCGATGTGATTCCCAAGGTGGTTGGGGTGGTAGTGGAAAAACGACGCGATGATTCCGTTCCGTTTGCTATGCCTACAACGTGCCCGTGTCCGGTTGGTTCGGCGCTGCACAAACCCGACGGTGAAGCAAACTGGTACTGTGTACATTCGGAGTGTCCGTGGCAGATTAGGCGACGTCTGCAGCACTTTGTTGGACGCGACGCTATGGACATTGACGGTCTAGGCGACAAGGCGGTAGATCAATTTGTTGAAGCCGGATTGTTACGCACTATTGCCGACATATATGATCTGCCAAACAAGCGCGAAGAAATTTTAGCGCTCGACAGATGGGCACCAAAAAGTGTAGACAAACTAATTGCCGGCATAGAAAAATCTCTGCAACAACCTTTTGCGCGCGTGTTGTTTGCAATGGGCATCAGGCACATTGGCGAAGGTGTTGCAAAAACTCTCACCAAGGTTTTTAACAACATTGAATTGCTGCGTGCTGCAACTCGCGAACAACTTGAAGAAGTTTCGGACATCGGCGGACGCATTGCAGATTCGGTGTTGGAATTTTTTGCTGATCTATCAGAACAAAAAATGGTTCAGCACCTACAAGATGCCGGCGTAACCATGCACGCTGAAGCACAACCCGAACAACGTGAACAAATCTTTGCCGGCATGACCTTTGTATTCACCGGCGAACTAACCACCTTCATCCGACGTGAAGCCGAAGAACTCGTTGAACAACTCGGCGGCAAAGCCTCAGGCAGCGTCAGCAAAAGAACCACTTACATCGTAGCCGGTCCCAACGCCGGCAGCAAACTCACCAAAGCCCAAGAGCTGGGCGTGCAGGTGCTGACAGAGGACGAGTTCTCGAAACTCGTCCAAATGTGAACCCTTCGCTGCGCTCAGGGTGACAGTGCCTTTCGCTACGCTCAAGATGACAGTGAGAATGCCAATGTCCAATGCGGAATTGGTCTAATGCCGGCACCTGTATGATAGCCCAGAATGGACGGTATCTTTGGGTAAAGGCGCCGCATGAGTCGCCACAAATTTGAAACAACAGCTATTTTCATTTACGTGAAAATAATACTTGCTTTGCATAGTTTTTTTTTTTATAGGTTGCGTCTAGTAGCGCTGCAGTGCTAATCCAAAATAAATAACTATTTTTTAGTATTCCTATATTAAGGAACTTGAAATGAAAATAATAACTAGATGTGCAATTTCATTGTGCATCGCAACCCTTTTGTGTTCTGCTGCAGCTACAAACCTCTTTGCTGTAGAAACCCATGATAGCTGCAATTGCAACAACGTAACGCAGAGACATGTGAACGTGTGTATCGCTGGTACTACCTATGGTATGGTGGTGGAAACTTGCGAGTCGAATACGGCACCCGCTGCATTGCTTGATCCATGTTCACCTGGGCTTTATCAGGATAGAATTTCAACTATTAAAAAGATCTGCTTTGATAGTACCAGACCAGTTGGGTTGACAAATGTGCAAATCATTGGGTACATTATGTGTGATATATTCAACGTTGGATGTGCTTTCCCAAATCCAAATCAATGGGGCTTTACAGTGCCAAACAATGGTGCCTATTGTTGGACATTTCAGACACCTCGGTGTACTCGAGTTGGACTGGATGGTTGCATCAATGCCTGCGGTCCGACATGTGAGAAGTGTATCTTTCAGTTTAGGTGGACTAGGAGTTCAGGAGTTTGTCTTTGGGCTCCCATAGCTGGTGCAGTGTGTCCTACTTCTAACGCCACCTGTGTTAGTACTTGCGAGGAAGGCTGCCCAGAAATAGTTTGTTGTGAAAATAATTGAAACTTGTTGTTCGGGGCGTTTAATACTAATGACGCCCCTGTATTTTTCATTCAGGAGTGTATTAAATGAGAACGATTTTGTTGGTTTTGGTTATTAGTTTCTTGTCGATTGGCTCGGTGCAAGGTCAGTTAAGAAATGTTTATAAGCAGCGCGCGCTAGGGCATACCACATTGTCTAATACATGGGTGACTACAATTTTTGCGGCAGATACTACTAGTGGTGAATTGGTTGGATTTATGGTGAATAAGGGATTTTTTTTCATAGATCCAGTAAACGGCACGACATGGATGGACACTACCGTTCCAAGTGCCTCAATACAATCTTATGCTACAATATCAGATTATTTAAATGGATTTATCGCACTGACTCGAAGTAACCAAAACGCGCACTATCGGTACGACGCAGAGAGGGGTTTCAGCCAATTGAATATTCCGGATTCATTGAATCAGGTTGCGGGACACGGGATGATTATGTATCCTGGTAACTACATTCTTAACCCAGTCCCAGGTGCACTTTCACCAGACTTAGGAAACTCTTGGTTCGGTATACCTGACAGTTTGGAAATAGCAGAACATGATCTTAATGGCTTTAGCACTCCTATATTTCGAAGCAGGATAACAAGGCAATCGTTTGTTGGATATGTTAAAAACAAAATGTTTGAGTTGGAGCTTATCCCTATGAAGGGAACGAACTACATCAATTTCGTTGGAAAGTTGGGAACAGATTCTCTTGTGTGGTTTACAAGGGATTTCCCCCCAAAAATGCGAATGGGTCGGATTGGTGATCCGACGTATAGCGAGATTGCTATGTTTGATTTGGGCGACACGGTTGTTCCGTTTAAACCAAACAGATTGTTGAATCTTGCATCTGGTGCAGTGCTGTATATTGACGAATCAGGCAGAGGGGCACGAATACAAAAAGGTAGGTTAACGCTTTACTCTGAACTGTTTCCAGTCGGATTGTCATGGATGGCCGAATATAGGGGGTCGAGAAAGTGTAAGGTTAGATTCAACGATGGATACGAGGGAATCTGTACATATCGGTTAACGGATCCACCATCCTTTGAAATTTGGCGTACCCACCCAGCCTTATTAGAGAAAGGCATTTTCGACGTAGGAATGGTTGGGGTATATACACTTGGAGTGGAATCGCATGAATTCTTGTTTCATTTACCAACACACAAGGTGTTCGTTGTAGGTTCATTAATGCGAGACAATGAATTGCTACAGCTTCGCAGAATGTTGTTTTGTGTTGGGACAGACTCTGGCACCAACTATGCGTTAACAGATATAGACCAGTTGGTTAAGGCTCAAGACTTTATTGGATACGCACAACTTGCGCAGATTAGAGGCGCTAATTCAACTTACTTTGACGCGCTACGTTCCGAACCCGACTGGCTCTATCCAACCGAAGGCATCAGCATGGTGGTAGTGAATGATTCAACGCTTATGTTTCCCGGCGGTGTGTTGCGCACAATTTCTGTGACCGGTCAAACGATCGACACGTTGTACAATGGCTACGTGAGTTCGGTATCGCGTCTCGATGACGGCACATTCGTATCTGCTGATAAGGGGCTTCTCCGGTTCCACCGCTCTGGTGTTGTTGATTCAGTTGAACTTGCTCCAGCCAATTTGCAAGGTGCTGGCGTTGTTGGGTACCCGAGTAAGGTTGTGAGCGCTTTCGATGGTTCACTTCTGTGTGGAGTCTTGGGTATGACGCGCCGCGCTCCAACCGAGCCCGATGCCGACCCGTATGCGTGGGGTGGAATACTTCGGTCCACGGACAATGGAAAGACTTGGAAAGAAGTTCCACTTCCCGATTCAGCAGCCACCTACGTTGTGAACATTTCAAAAACAAATTCGAACGCGTTGATTGCACTGTGTGTGAGGGTGGAGCAGAACCCCGAAGCAAATCCTATGACGTATTCGTGTGATAATATCACCATTATTCGATCAACAGATAACGGCCTTTCGTGGTCATCTGTGGGGAACATTTTCTACAATGGACCCTACATTCTCGGCGCTGGAAGTTTGTACCAGTGGAACACAAATGGAATACTAAGCATTGCCACCATGGGTGGCTTGTTTCATAGTAACAACGACGGTGTGTCGTGGTACCCCGATCTCAACTACACCTATCCCAACATACCAATTAGTTTGTCGGCGGGTAACGGCGGAACCATGCTCATCTCCAGCACCACAGGCGTGCAACGCATGGACAAGCCTACGTCGGTTCTTACCGAGCAAGCCACAACATCAGATTTTGAATCCACACCAGTCGCCTTAACACGTCAAGCGTTGATCAACTGGATGCGCTCCAACCCAGAACAAACGCAAATCAATCTTAGTAGTGTTAACGGAACAAACCTCCAACTGACTCCTGAAACAGCTCAACTAGCATCGCGAATTCCTGTAGGCGTGTATGCCGTAACAGCGGGGCAAGGGAGAAGAATGGTGATGGTAGTGGAGTAACATGCTGTGCGAAAGCTGAAGGCGAAACCTAAAGTCGAAAGCTGAAGGCAAAAGCTGTAGGCGAAATCTAAAGTGCAAAAGCTGAAGACGAAAACGAATTGCTAATTGCCAATTGCTAACTGCTAATTGCTAATTGCTAATTGCTAATTGTCAATTGCTAATTGCTAATTGTCAAAATGTGAAATGTACAATCAGCAAATCATTTAATAGTCCCGAAGGGACGACATATTTATAACCGAAGATACGCCCACAACGCATACTTTTCTTGTGAACGCTATCGCTACGCATGGGTTACCCAAAAGGCAAAGAGATTAATGTTTCCAGTTAAGTGTAAATAGTTCTTGCATCGT
>JABMNI010000005.1 GCA_013204605.1 Ignavibacteria bacterium | reverse complement strand
TGCAAGTGCTAAGTATAATGCGGTTTAGCGGATCGATAACTTGAATGTTGTTCTGATAGGAGCTGCACTTCTCAGCATAGGTTAACAGGGATAAAGTTCTAACGGTGTCACCATTACTGGCACGGCGAATCACAATATCTGGGCTACAGTCGCAACTTAAAAAGTGCGTCGTTGCCATTGTCCCAACAAACAGAAACTGATGATCTGGCGATAATGCGAAGTCTTCAGGCTCGGTTTCATGCAACTCGGTAAAAATGGGATCACTCTTCCATACCTCACGGGGATCCAACTTTGCTACTGTATCCATCGGTTCGGCTGCATACAATTCTCCATAACTAGATACCATGAGAAAGCTCATGAACAATAACATAAAACCGATGTTCAAAAGCATTAATCTGTTTGTAGGTGTGGGACTTATATGAATGCCCTGAGTAATAACACGCGTGGATTTTGATAAAGCAGTATTTGAATCTGCTGAGAAGTTCGGAGAAGAGAAGACAAGCATAGGATTTTCTCTGTTTACTAATGGGAAAACATGCGAAAGCCGCATTTTGATCGGTCGATTGATTCATGGCCATTATACAACTACACCAACGTACGAAATACGCGGGTACTTTGGCGCTCCTAATTGACAATTGTCAATATTGTGGATATAGCCATATCGGCTGGGCAGAACATACTCTAGACTCAATGGTATGCAACTACAATGGGCATTCGATTTCACATCACAACCAGCAACTTACAGCTCAGTAGCCGACAGCACTTCGGCAGTAGACTGTAGCACGTCGTCCATTTGCGAGATGGCGCAGGAATACGATCGATGAATAAAATCTGAAACGAGAATCTTGTAGGACTTGTCATTAAACAATGAACCGTAAAGCACAACCGGTGCAGTTTGCAATTCGGGTGCAGATACTAGCACCGTTCGCACAAGTAACGCTAGTTCCTTTGCACCTGCAATTCTGATATCGCGTGCTACGTTGTCGCCCTCATCTGCATAACTCAAAACGGAAATCGCAAGCCTTGCTACGTTCCTATAATTCATGGTCCGTATAGCCCCCTGCAATTCATCAACCTGCAATGGGTTCACTCTGAGGTGTAGGGCAACGGGGCGGAGTAACAACGTCACGGGACCGCGTCCATCCAGCATTCGCATAACGGCGCGAACGGCTTGAATGCCTAACCAGGAACCGCTACCAACATCGTCGGCCACCGGACCCCATCCGCCGCAACGTTTCATCTCGCCGTTTTCCAAAACCCCAAGAGCAATGCTGCCGGTTCCGGCAATTAGTACGGTTCCAATACTGGCGCCAAGTGCCGCCAGACGTACTAATTCTACGTCGCTGATCACCGACATTCTAGGAACTTTAAAGTTGAGGTAGCGCATCCAGCTATCGGTGAATGCGTTCATGTAGTTTTGCGATTCGAATTGTCCCCACACACCGCTCATCCCAATCACAACGTAATCGATAGCTTCTAACGCATACTCTAATTTGTAGGGGGCTAACCAGGCGCTCAATGCGGCACAAACTGCGTCGGTTTGTAAGTCATTTGTTAGTGGTTTATAACTCGCAAATAATCCGCGTTCAACTATATGACCGCTTACTACTAACGCAACCTTGGTTTGCGTTCCACCACCATCAATTATTACCCAGCTTTTGGAGGTTGCCACGATCCGCGTTTCCAAGACTGCAACTCTAATACTGCCGATCCAACATACAATTTCATTTTTGCTTTTATTGGAATTCGTGCTTCGTCGTCGCTAAACCATCCTTCAAATCTTCCAGACAAACCATACACTCCGGTCCAATTCGCGTCTCCATTCAAATACGCCGTCTTAATAGGATATGGCACAGCATCAATTTCAACCGTCTCCTGTTTAGCTTGAAAGTTGATTACTGTATTAACTGTGTCACCCATTATTACGGTAGGAATCTTATAGGTCTTCTTTGCATACAGCAAAGCTCGAGCGGCATATAGAATTGAGCTGCCATCGTTAAACCGTTTTCGAATCTCCATAGTTTTTGTTTCAACCTTAACCTTTTGTTTGTACTTCTCCAATGTGAGTGTACGTGCCTTATAATCCATCAGATACTGGTCGAACTCCCAATTGTCGTCATCAATCTTGGTGTTCGCATTAAATTTATTTGAGAACGTGCCGCCTTCGTCTAGCCAGCTTTCGTATATGGAGTGGATAGACACAAAAGGAATGTTGGGGTGTGTATCTATGTAGACCTTAACCTTGGCATTTCGAACGCCATTATACGTTATGTAGGGCTCAACCACACACTTAATAGTGCCCAGTGTAATATTTAAATATGATACCCGATACACCAATTCTTCGCCAGGGTATATCATTTGCGCCGACGCCTGATGCACAAAAACCATCGTCAAAACAAGGCAAGTAATACTTGCCATAGTTCGTTTCATTATTAACCTAGATAATCAAATGGAAGGAGCTACTACTATTTCAAGTTTGCAATTTTGGAAGCTTCAGGAAATAATTCTAAAGCCTTCATTGTTTGCTTGTCAAGTTTTTGCATCACCGCCGTAAATCCATTGTTATTAAAAATTGCGCGAGCTATTTGCGCTTTTATCGCCGTTCTCAAGAACACTTCATCAATCTTGTACTCATCTTCTTTCCATACTACTTCTTTTGATTCAGCCAACTGCTTTAGTCTGTCAATATCGGCATCGGAGATATTGAAATTATGAAGGAACTTTTTCATGTCATCGCCATATGTGCTTCGAATTTCTTTGCCACGAAGTTTCATAATTGCATCAGCTGTTTCCCACAATAAATTCTTTGCACGGATATTTCTTGCAAGGAATCCAATAGTATCGGACTTCACGATATAATCTGGCGTAATTCCACCGCCACCGTATACTGTGCGTCCGCCCTTTGTGCTATACTTAGGACGCGCATTTGCAGAATCATCCGAGGTTTCACTCTTATGCTCAATGTTGTCGCCTTCTTCTCCTTCGTCTCTTCCTTGTCCGCCGTAGTACTTGGCCTTATCTGAATACGGGCGTTGAATCAATCTACCAGAAGGAGTATAGTATCGAGAAATTGTCAACCTGAAGGCACTTCCATCACCTAACGGATATTGGCGCTGGACTAGCCCCTTTCCAAATGATGTTTCGCCAACTACGATTCCTCTATCCAAATCTTGAACAGCGCCTGATACAATCTCGCTGGCACTTGCCGAACCACCATTAATTAGCACCACAAGTGGAATTTTTTCAAAATCACCGAAGTCTGTGGACATGAAATCCTCATCAAATTCTGGACGTCTACCTTTTGTGTACACCAACTTATTTCCGGCTGGAATAAACTCATCTGCTATTCGAAAAGCTTGATCTAGATAGCCGCCGGGATTATTTCGAAGGTCGAGAATAACTTTTTTCATTCCTTGGGAACGCAATAAGGTTGCTGCCTTAACTATTTCATCGTGTGTTGTTGCACTAAACCTGTTGGCGCTGATGTAGCCCACATCGGTTCCATCTATAATGAAATACGAATCAACAGAATTCAGCGGAATTTTGTCGCGAGTAATATCGAACACGAGCAGATCTTTTTCGCCAGATCTTTTAATGTGAACCTTTACAACCGTACCTTTTGCACCGCGAAGTTTTTTGGGAACCATTTCTCTAGTCATTTTTACAGCACTCGAATCGTCGATCTTTACAATCTTATCGCCGGCCTGAATTCCCAGTGCATCACTCGGTCCACCCATGATGGGAGAAACGATAGTGATGGTGTCTTTCACCACATCGAATTCAACTCCAATGCCCTCGAACGAACCTTTAAAATCTTCTTCAACGCGCTGCATATCCTTTGCAGTGATGTATACACTGTGCGGGTCCAACTCATTCAGCATGCCGCGAATGGCAGACTCAGTTAGCTTCTGAGTATCTACATCCTCTACATAGTTCTTCACTGCCATGTTCAGTACTTCGCCATACTTACGGATTTGCTCGTAAGCGCTATCGCCCGACACGGCTGGTTGGACGTAGATACCGAGCAGTACTCCCAACGCAATGGCGGAAGCTGTAATTATGGTTAGTCTGAGTGTTTGTTTCTTCATAATAGCGAGATATGTTGGTGTTTAGCCTGCAAAAATACGTATTGAGGTGGCATCAAACCGCCTAGCTGACGTGGTTAGAGCTTGGAGAGTGTTGCTATTGGATTATTAGGGGCGTAGTTGCTACACCATTATCGTGCACAATTAGACACATATAGGTGCCTTTAGGTAGGTTGGTAAGGTCAACGCGGACGGAGCGAGTGGCATTGCCTTTGAACGACACATTTCTCACGACAGAGCCGCTTAGGTCGGAAATCTTGATTGTCATTTCGCGACTTTCACTCTCTAGCACAAACACTACATTGCCATCTGTTGGCGTTGGTATGGCCAACGCCCGGGCCTTTGTTTGATTCACCGCCATACCAATGGGAACGTCACATTTGCTTGCGCCTTGATACGTAACAGACGACCCATAGCCGGCTAATTCTATGCGCTTGGTATTACAACCAAATGCAAATTCTAAAGTGTCTAAATCAGGCGTTTCAACAACGGCAATCGGTTCATAGCAAACCGTAATTGGTGCCGTCTCGCCCGGTTGCAGCGTAATAGTCAACTGATTTTGAGGAAGGCTGAACCGAATATTCTGCCTGACATAGATATTCGAAATCACAAATGGAAGCAGACCATAGTTTTTCACCATTATCTTCGCACACTGATACGTTCCTAAGTCGACAGTAGGAACTTGACGCGAACCAAACGCTTCGGCCACACCATCTAACGATAGCGTGAATCCTTGCAGTGTATCCACCACGTCGGTTATATTATTTGCCGAGTCGACTGAATAAAACCCATAAATAGCATCGTAAAATGGATCCGTCACCTTCACCGTATACCGGTGAATTCTATTATCTGAGGTATCTGCATCAACAACACAATTAACAAGTACATCTGTTTTTACAGCCGATGCTTTCAGTCCAAAGTCGAAGGGTCTGATATCTGATACCAACACGGTAACTTCGGTCGAGCACGGATCTAACGTAGCGTTCACAACTGGTCCTTCGTCATCGTTTCTTGCATCAACGTAATACGAAACTATTGAACGCTGACGGCAAGTGTCGCCAATAGAAATCGTGTCCTCAAATATCCCGCGATTTGCTTCAGAACGACAAATAACTAATTCGATTTTCTTACCCGGCGAAAAAGTTATTGGTAAAGGGGGCTCGGTGATTCGTGCACCACGCTGAGATGAGAACTGAGTAATTCTTTGCGGGTGGCGACCGTAATTTTCTATCACAATAGTATCGCAAGATTCTCTCCCCACTGGAAGAATTATTTTCTTGTCTTCTAAAACTCTACTACTGTTTTTCCCTTGAACACTCAATGTAAATCCAGCCAGATCTAAACCAATGGTTGCTTTTTGTAAGACATTATCCGTTGCCAGGATTGAAATTCTTCCGTCCATATACACATCAACCAAACCAACACTAATAGGAACCACGGCTTGAGGTGGAGAGAATGCACCCATGGTAAACACCACGTTCTCATCGGAACCAGGTACAACATCAACTGAGCGAACTCTTGAGTCGCCTAACAACGAATCAGTAATCGAACCCGTAAATGTTCCGCAGTTCGCCTTACCCAAAGCGCGTGGAGGATATACATCGAGTGGGCGAAACGCCATGCCCCCTATATAGCCATACGAGTTCGCACTCCCATATCCGTACACATAAATGCCGAACAATGTGTCGGCCGAAATTGAATGAACCCCATCCTTCATAACCAACTGCGCGTACGAAAACTTTGTTGTACCAATTGGAATGAACCTCGAGGCTGGCACGGGCACACCATCTATAACCAAGGTGGATATTGACGTGGAAGGAATCACCACGTTAAGGTACTGCTCCAGGTATACCGGTCCATCAACTTGAATTCTGCCAGTAAAGTCTCGAACAAATCTGTAAGCCTGGATGCTGATAAACCGATAGCTTTTCATGAACTGCTCGGCAGGTGGAACCAACATCATGAAGGGGTCGCCAAAACGAGAACCAGAATTACCTTGACTCGGCTGGCTCGTGGTTTTCTTAAACGTTGCAACCTGCGTAGGTTTCGAGGTAATAATCTCACTTGCAATTGTTAAGGGGGCTTCGTAGTACTCACTTGCGTTGATCATTTGCACAAAAGCACCATCAACATATATCTCGGTCGAATCGAAGGCCGCGCCAACACGGTACAGATTGGTACCAATGTCTAGTTCGTCGGATGACTTTACAAACGGCGTGATATACGCGCTTTTGCCCCACGTTCCAATTGGCGTCATTTGTTCTACCACGCAATCCCTCGATATTAAAACATTGTTTAGCTCCACCGGAATGGTTGCCCTTTCATGTCCACCAAACAAAGCAATCGGTTTATCCGATCTAACTAACGTACCCGATAGGTCCGACATAGGTACAGGTGGCGAAGGATTGGTTTGCACAAGAAAGCTTTCGCCTTTGTTCAAGTTCACTGTCCGTACTGCGCCCGAATCGATGTACATCGTTTTTGCTGTGGGCACTATGGTAACCGAGGTGTTATTCTCAGTTGCTACAATAGCAAACTGCGAGGGCGTGTTACTATTCGCTGTATCTTTAAAATCGGATTTATACGACATTACCACATAGTCAACTCCAAGAGCGTCGGTTGGTAGTACCATAAAGGCATCGCTTGTAAGATCGGCCTGGGTTAATGCATATACGGAAACGTCTTCCGACGAAACAACATGAAAAGATTGATTCGCCGCAACTTCATTCTGCCTTCCACCGAAACTAACTTTCCCGCCATTGTTCCATCCTTGCAATTCGAACGGTCCGTAGAAAGTTTTGAACTCATACAACTTGCTCGGATCAGTAATAGTGAATGGATAGTTATATACACTACCGCTAGAATCTGTGATTGTTATTGTACCGGTAGTTGGCACTTCCGATCCGATGTACACGTACAATTGGTGTTGAAGAATTAGTACTGAATCGGTTGCGGTTTCATCGATGTTGTTGTGGAAATTTGGTAGGAAGGTAAACCAAAAGTCACGACCCCTACTATCTGGTATTTGTGCGTATGCAGTGTAACTGGACACAAACAATACAACGCACATCAGAAATATTTTAACAATGGATTTCATGCACTAATTACCACCGAAGCTTTAACAAGAGATTTATCATCGACTATTTGAATCATAGCTTTTTGCTCATTCGATTGCCACGTTACAAATCCACCATTGGTTGCGGCAGCAAGCGTATGCTTGCCATAGGCGGTGGACCTGCATCCACCTCCCGCACCCGACACTATACAGTGAAAACCATCATCGGGATGTTTGATTATTTGTAAGTCGTGATCGTGTCCACACAAATATGCCTGCACACCCGCTGCGTCCATAATAGGTTTCACAGACTTTAACATCCAGTCTTGGTCTCCATACAATCCGTACGATCTTGTAGGGTGATGTCCAACCACGACCTTCCATTTAGTTTTCACTCCTTCCAACGTTCTTCGCAACCACTCCAATTGCACCTGCCATCCGTCTGACCTTGTCAGCAGTTGTTGTGTATCTATAGCTACAATGGTCACTGCCGTTCTAGCATTTGAACCGATAACATAACTATAAAATTTTGATGGCATTATCCACTTTTTATGAAGCTCACCAAATTCTATCTGCGCATCGGCACTTTTCCTGTAATCGTGATTTCCTAAAACAGCAATCCACTTAAGCTGGAGCAACTGCTCGGGGTACATGTTCAGGTATTTGCGTTGCCACTGTACATCAGTTGCGCTCGACACCCCATTGGGATAAATGTTATCGCCAGTGCTCACAACAGCGTTAAAACCACCAATAAGCGAGTGTTGCCCATACATGGCCTGTCCCACTCGCTTCTGCAATGCGCCACCAGTTCCCCAGTCGCCTAACACTGCTAATTTCACGTCCCACAAAGCCCCTTGCACCAAATCAAAATGGGGTGCGGCGGGCTGATTTGCCACCGTACAGTGTGCGGCCAGGCCAATTGTGGGACGCCAAAAAAATGCGGCTGGAATCCAAAAAATAAACTTGCGTCTGTCCATAGAGTTGTAATGTACGATATTCGCACTGTGCAAAAGCTATCGTATTCAGAATTACAGACAAAACACGCCTCAAATGCGGCGGAAATTCAGGCAAACCGTTTTCCTATTACGGTGGTGTTGCAGGATATTCGCAGTCTGTATAATGTGGGCAGTATATTTAGAAGCGCCGATGCATTTCGGGTGGCGCGACTGATTCTTACTGGCTACACTCCACAACCGCCAAGAAAGGAAATCTCGAAAACAGCCTTAGGGGCCGATGAAGTTGTCCCGTGGTTGTACTTCCCCACCGCGCTAGAAGCTGTGGCACATTTACAGAAGGAAAATATCAAAGTTTTTGCTTTAGAGTTGGCTCACGGAGCACGCAACGTATCGGACGTACAGTTTTCCGAATTGCCATTGGCGTTGGTCTTGGGCAACGAGGTGACCGGAGTGTACCCCGAGGTTTTGGAGGTTTGTGAGGGGGCTTTACAGATTCCGATGTATGGTATAAAGCACTCGTTAAATGTAGCAGTTGCGGCTGGGATTGCGTTGTTTGCAGTAACACAGAAAATATTATTGGAGAAGGATTGATGAAGGTAGCCATTCCGGATAGCCCGTTTTGCCGACCCATTGTTGAGCATGCACGTGCTGTATGCGATGCGCATGGTTGGGAGTTAACTGTGACTACCGAAGAGGAATGTGGCAAGCTGTTACTGCGGAACCTTGTTCAGTTAGCGTTGGTGAGTCCGTTGGGTTATGGCTTGGGTGTTGGTAAGGTGGACTATCGAATTGTGGTGGGTCCGTGCGTGGTGATGACGGATTTCACGAACATGGTAGGCATCAACTTCAGTCACTCGGGAGACTCAATAGAAACGATAGGCTCGGCCGAGCCGGGCTCGTACTTTTCTGCTATAGCTTCGATCATTCTGAGAGAGAAATATGAATTGCCGGCAACGCAGGTTGTAAAGCTCACAGACAACCAGAAGGTTGACTGCGTTATCGAATATTCCTCAGCAGAGAATCCTTCCACATTGGACCTGTGTGAAGAATGGTACGACATGACGGATCTTGCCTTGCCGGTTGCAATGTGGGCCAGCCGCGTTGAAGCCGACGTTGAGCATATTGCCGACGCGGTGCGCCGAATGGCCGACCCCGATGTTGCCGAGATCGCCGTATCGGAAGAGTTGACCATTGGTAGCGACCAGTTTCCTCGCGAAGGGAAAATTTCCTACACGTGGTCACCAGATATAATTCCTGCCCTCGATGAAGTACTGCAAACGCTGTATTTCCACCAATACCTCACGGAAATACCAGCGGTCAAAATGCTCGGAATTCACGACTAACAAAACTTGGAATTCACGACTAATCTGTTCGACAGCTGCTGGGTCTGTATTTTTGTTTAGTCAAATACACATTGAACGGAGAAATATCCATGCAACTATACGTTGATAGCGCAAATCTTAAAGACATCAAACACGCAGCCTCTTTGGGAATTTTGAGTGGTGTTACAACCAATCCATCACTCTTAGCCAAGGAAGATCCAACGCTCGACATCAAAAAACTGTTACTTGAAATTCACGAGTCGGTAGGCGGACATACAAGTGTTGAGGTTGTGAGCACCGACACCGACGGTATGCTACGCGAGGCCGACGAGATATTACAGTGGTTTCCCGAAGCAACAATTAAAATTCCGTTTATTCCTGCCGGCCTTTCGGCTGTGCGCAAGTTATCTGACCAAGAAATTCCCACCAACGTAACCTTGCTATTCACTGCAAATCAGGCGCTCATCGCAGCCAACGCCGGTGCCACCTACGTTAGTCTTTTTCTTGGAAGATTAGATGACATTTCGACCGACGGAGTTCAAGCTGTAAGAGACACGTGTGAGATTTGGGAAATGCATGGATTGGAATCGCTGATTATTGCAGCCTCAATTCGTAACCCATTACACTTCTTAGAATGTGCAAAAGCCGGAGCCCACATAGCCACCGTGCCGTACAAGGTGCTAATGCAGTGCATGAATCATCCGCTCACCGATGCGGGCTTAGACGCATTTTTGAAGGACCATCAAAAAATGTTGACGGCAAAGAGCTAAGCTTATGCCTCCCACGGTTGATAAATCCATAAAGAGAGCCGAGATAATAAGTCACGCTGCAAATGAGTTTTCGAAACGTGGGTTTCACGTTACTAAAATGCAGGATGTTGCAACCTCGGCCGACATTGGTAAGGGTACCATTTACGAATACTTTGCAACAAAAGAAGACTTGTTTCTTGCTGTGTATGATTCGTGGATGACGGAGTACGAAGCCACGGTTCAAGAACGTGTAGATGCCGCCGAGGGCGCTTTAAGTAAGGTTGATGCAATTCGAGAGAGTGCCGTAGACTTCTATCAGTCACGCGCCACGCAAGCCCCACTACTGCTCGAATTTTGGGCTCACACACTTCGCACTGATAATCCGGCTTTCTTAAAACGCATAGATCTTCATCAAGAATTCTTGCAGGAACTCGGCGCTAAACTCACGCGAGAGTTGATCAAGGCTGGTTGGTTTCAAACTGTCGATGCTGCCTCGTTTGCCCGCATGGAAGTTGGTATATCGAACGGAATTTTTCTCACGTGGGTGTTGCAGGGTCAGTCGTTCCCACTCGACAAAGCCTACACCTTCCGTCAAAGCATTCTAGGGTACGGTCTACTAAACGACGAAGCCCGCAGCGCCATTAAAGAAATGCTGCTAACAAAATTGAAAAAGGGATTTTAGTTTTTGCTAGGGGGCTAAACCAGCAACAGATAGAACAGGCCAACAGCCAGTCCGTAATTAATACTCGTGCGCAGTATGGTTACTCTGGAGTTACTCGCTAACCAATTTAGAATCCAAGCCACAAAAAGTGTGGTAGTAATAATTCCAACTGCAAACATTGCGCCTTCGGCTAATGTAAATTGCCTAAAGCCCCACCTACCCGGTCCATTCCACCACGGTGTTCCAAACAGTAACACTAGGTGAATGATATATATGTACAACGATTTTGTGCCGAACAATGAATACCATTCACGCATATTCCAGGTGCGCTGCAGCACCAAAACTGCAAGACTGAAAATCATTAAAACAATTCCTGCGCGCCTGAAAAACAATATCGTACTCATTGGTGATTCAAGCACGGAGTTAGCAACCCCCAAGGATTCAAGTGTTAGCTGGGTGAGAACTGCAAGCGAAGCAACTGCTAATCCTACACGCCATCCGTAGCGTTTCAACTTGGTATCTCGCTGTTCCTCTGGCAATCCTTTTAACCAAACACCAACCATTAGACCAGCAAACAAATACCCGGCAAACGGAAACATTGGAAACAACGAACCCGAATCAGAAGTTAGGTACGAAGAAAACCAATCTGGAAACGCTGATGCTAATTGTGTGAATTGAAACACTGGCGCTAATGCAAGTATAGCTGCCAGAACTATGGCTGCCCTCTTACCCATTTGTTTGACGTTGGTTGTTGTTGCCATCGAGAATACAAACAGTATTAGCGCAGCGCCGGTCAGCTGAAGAATATTAACAGCATAGAAATTCATCCAGTTTTGAGCGGGAACAAACGGTAGGTCCCACACTCTGTTTGCCGGAAACACCATTAAGTATCCAATGCCGATTATCGTAATGGCCATTCGAATTCGTTTAGCAATAACATCTTCGCGCACACTGCCATCGGCATTACGCTTTGTAGCAAACGCATGAACAGCTCCAGATACCATCAGGAATACCGGTGCCGTTAAGCCCCTTACAAATTGCCAAACATTCCATGGGAAAATTGTAGTGTCGATAGCACTGCCCTGCACCATGGCATCCAGCACGTGACCCTGCATCATGAAACACATTGCCACAAAACGAGCAAGATCCAGCGCATACAACCGGCCCGTGGGCGATTGCCCAGTTGTAACCATTGGCTTTGTCTTTACTTGCGTGGTATCCACGGGAGCAAATTCAGCGCCAATCGAAGTGCGAAGAATATGTAATGCACGAATCATTGTAGCGCAATTTCCGTGAACTGCACTAATCCGTCAAGTGAATGATTTTTCACTTTTCATTCATTCTTGAAGCAATGCTAATGGGCTTCAACTTGGGGCAAGTTGGGAGGGGGGTTGGGGGGGGGGGG
>JABMNI010000060.1 GCA_013204605.1 Ignavibacteria bacterium | reverse complement strand
CACCTGCGGTTGCTGAATCACCTGCGGTTGCTGAATCACCTGCGGTTGCTGAATCACCTGCGGTTGCTGAATCACCTGCGGTTGCTGAATCACCTGCGGTTGCTGAACCCGTGCAGTTAACCGAAGAGCAGTTAGCTGCCAAAGAGGCCGAAAGATTGGCCAAGGAAGAAGATCGAAAACGAAAAGAAGAAGAAAAAAAGAAGCGCGATGAAGCTTACGAAGAATTATCCGCTGTAAAAACCCAAGATGGAACTATTGAGTTCTTGGTGCAAGAACGAGTAAAAGGTGGATTGCGCGGTGAGTATAATGGGCTCCGTCTGTTTTTACCGGCCTCCCAGTTTGGCATGAGAAAAAGCGTTCCTGAAGATGATCTTAATGCTGCAGTTGGCACAACAATCACGGTCAAGGTACACGAACTTCAATCAGACGATACAGGTTATAAATCGGCGGTTGTAACTCGAAAAGAGTTGGTTGCCAATGAGTTTTGGGGTGGAATTGAGGCAGGTGGCGTGTACGACGGTGTAGTAACCTCCGTAACGCAATTTGGAGCTTTTGTGAACATTGGTGGGGTTGAAGGTTTGGTTCACATATCCAAACTGTCAAAATCTCGTATTGATAATGCCTCTGACGTTGTTAAAAAGGGTGACAAACTTAAGGTTACGATTTCTGCCGTTGATAAAGAAAAGAAGAAACTGTCGCTTAGCCACAAGGAACATGAGGAAGACCCATGGAAGAATTTGGGTTCAGAGTTTCCAAATGGAAAACGCGTTAATGGATTGGTAAAGCGCATAACTCAATTCGGTGCCTACGTTCAAATTGCCCCAAAAATTGAAGGCTTGCTTCGAATTGGCGAACTTTCTTGGGGAATTCGTGTTAAGACACCGGCCGATGTTTTAGCCGAAGGACAGGAGATCACGGTTGAAGTGTTGAACTTTGACCTGGAAAAACATCAAATTTCGTTGGGGTACAAACAAACGTTACCAAATCCGTGGACTGATTTACCGACCTCTATTCCTGTTGGAACAGACATTACTGGAGTAGTTCAACAATTATCCACGCAAGGTGCTGTAATTAGGGTAAATGGAGAGATTGATGCCTTTATGCCACGAAGCAAAATGAGCACAGTTGGCAAGGAAAGGAAAGCCCCCTTTGAAGTAGGAGAAAACGTCAATTGTGTTGTGGTAGACCTTAACGCGGAGACGTGTTCATTGATTGTAGGCATGAAAAACGAAGCCGGTGAGGTGGTTAACGCTTTTGAAGAGAGAACGAACGAACGCTCGGGCGAAGGATCTCATTCGCGCTCGGGCGACCGCTCGCATTCTAGATCGGACGAAAGATCGCATTCCAAGCAATCCCATAATTCTTTCCCTGATGCGTCGACAGCGTCCAGCACGGTTACTTTAGGCGACATGCTTAAAGACATGGACAAATCAAATCTGATGAAATAAGTGATAATTAGAAGATCGATTTTTTATTCTTTATGGTTGAGGGTATTGGTAGTTACCGCTACCCTCTTGAGTTCATACATCGTAGTAGTGGCTCAGAATGGTTCAGGGGGCACTGTTTTGTTGCAACCTCGAGTGCTAACCCCAGAAGAATATCTAACAGGCGATACTTCGAGAAGCACTGGAAGATCTTCCATGCCTGGTGAAGTATCAACGCGATACTCCAGAGTACAAGATAGTTTGTATAAACGTGCGCTTAGCTTGAACGTTTCTTCTTCCGTCCGATTTTCATATGATATACGCTCTTTGAGCGCAGCTATGACCGCGGCTAACGAGCTTACCCGACGCCCAACCCAATGGGAGAACATTGCCCGTAATATGGCAATTCCCGACAATATTCTGGCCCCAACTGCAGCGGAAATAACTCAATACAAAATCAACATTGCTAACTCTATGAGAGTGCCCGGAGTACTAATGTATCCCATGGGAACCGGTAACTTTCAAGCGAAATTGGGTGATATTGGGAAACTGCTAGGGATGGTAGAAGATGTGTCGCCGCGAATTCGATATGTTGTGGATGAAACAATCGAAATTTCTGTTGTTATATACTCAACACAGGCAATTGCTATAGCCACGATTTTTAGAGGGATTCAGGTACCAGGCGCTTATGAGATCACGTGGAACGGTCGTGATGACAGTGGCAAACCAGCTCCTAGGGGAGATTATGTTGCCGAGGTCAGACTTGGTTTTGAGCGTCTGATGCGAAAGCGAATACTCTGGCCACCAGAGTAATTAAGTAACTACATTGTGCGCTTGGCGTCTTTGGAGTCAATATTCCGGTACCACCCTCTATGCTCCGTCCTCAACTTCTTAGCCTTCTACTAACGCTATTTCTGCTTTCTACCCCTGCCTTCGTAATTACTGCTGTTGCCCAGGATTTTGTTCCCAGTACTGTAGTGGTGAAATTCAAGAGCGGTTCAGACATTGCAGTCATGTGGATGAAGCAAAACCGCAGCGGTGAAATTCCGGAATTTGTATCGTTGCTTGGCTCACACAAAAGCAGTGGTTATTTGTTAGATGCAACATTAGTTGGATTGGCCACTGCCCACGCAAAACAGAGTAAATTTCTGTTCCGAGAGCCGATAAGCCCCCTAGCATTGATATGCGTTATCACGTACAACTCACAAATCGACCCAGTTGTTGCTGCGCGAAAGTTGGCCTCGAATTTAAACGTCGAGTATGCAGAGCCAATGGCTGTTGAACGGATTTTTGCAACTCCAAACGATTCTTTGATTGCGGATCAATATCATCTACCACTTATCAAAGCGTTCGATGCGTGGGAATTGCTGCCCCCTACTGGCGAAATTGTTGTGGGAATTGTTGATACGGGCATTGATACTACTCATCCGGATATCGGCGCCAACGTGTGGAGAAATGTTGGTGAAATGGGGCTAGATCTGAACAAATTAGACAAACGGTTCAATGGTATTGATGATGACGGGAATGGATTTACTGACGACTGGTTTGGCTGGGATTTTGCGGGCGCTGACGGACTTACTCCAGACAACACCCCGCTGCCTGGACATGTGCACGGAACTCACATTGGAGGAATAATTGCCGCAATTTCTAACAACAAAATTGGGGTTTCGGGAGTTGGACAACGAATCAAACTTATGCCGGTAAAAGTCTCGGTGAATAGTTCGGGGTCGACCTCGGTTCTTCGCACAGCCGATGCAATTTTGTACGCTGCCTCGAACAATGCAAAAGTGATTAACTGTTCGTTTGGTAGTCCTTCGCAGTCATTTGCGAATGCCGACGTAATTCGAGAAGCAACACAGTTAGGCGCGTTAATTGTTGGCGCCTCGGGCAATGAAACGCTCGACCAAGCCTTCTACCCTGCTTCGTATCCTGAGGTGATTTCCGTTACAGCAACCAATTGGAGTGATGTGCTGGCATCTTTCGCCAACATCCATTCTACGGTTGATGTTAGTGCGCCCGGAGTGGCTATCCTGTCCACCGTTCCAAATTCTCAGTACGCCATGTTCGACGGTACTTCAATGGCGGCACCGGTTGTAACCGCGATTGCTGCAATGTTCAGATTTGTGTATCTAGACGCTACGCCGATGGAAACAATCGCATTTGTTAAAGCAAACGTAGACAACATAGATTCCGTTAACGCCTACGTAATAGGAAGAATTGGTACCGGCCGAGTTAACGCGCTAAAGGTCCTGGCGAAAACCAAAAGCAAATACGCCGAGCTAACATCTGTAGTGCCTACGGATCAAGACGGTAACGGCATTATCAGTCCAGGCGAGACTTTAACATTTGAAATTGTTATCAATAACATTTTGGACAGTTGCCCTAACGTTTCAATTGAAGTAAAAGGCGCACAGTTTCATTTCACACCTATCATTCTACAATCAGTAGTTCAAATAGGACCAATGCGCCACGGGGAGTCGCAAACAATTTCAAAAGTGTTTGTAAGAATTCCAGACACTGTTTCATTTAATGCCGAACTTGGTCTTCTATTTTCAATCAAAGATTCCACCATCGAAATCGGACGCCAACTCGCAGTTTTCACGGTGAATCCGTCCTACATCACGATGCAGGAAAACGACATTCACGTCACAGTAAATTCGCGCGGAAACATTGGGTATAATGATTTTCCGTCTAACATTCAAGGGATAGGATTAGGCTACAAGTCAGATCAGTCACTACTTTTTGAAGGGGGCTTGATGGTTGCTAAAGACCTCAACCGCGTTCCGAATGTAGTGCGCGGAGTGAACACGTCAATTGCCGACACTAGCTTTACTACACGCGTTGTAGTTGTTGAAAGAAAGGACAGTGCATTTACAGGCTCGGTAGTCACATGCTCTTACGCAGATTTGTTTGAAGTAGATAAGATTGGAGTTGAGATTATACAAAAGGTCTATCAACCAACGGCAGATTCGGTTCGAAATATTATTATACTCACATTCGACATTTTTAACACTTCAGATACCTCGCTCTCAAATATTTACGCGGCATATTTTACCGATTGGGATGTTGGACCTATGGGCGATGGTAATGGTTGTGCGTGGGATCATACACTCGGGAATGGGTTGGTACAGAACGTTCGCAACAGTTCGTACCCAACTGTTGCAATGTCCATGATTTCTCCGCTCACCATTAATTTCTACGCATTGGATAATGGTGGGAGTTTGGAGTCGCCTAGCATCTACGATCAGTTTCTGCGATCTGAGAAATGGCAAACAATGACAGGCGGCATTGCACGGCCTAACTCACTTATAAATGACGTGTCGATGGTTATTGGTGCAGGACCATTTACCATTCAACCAAAATCAAGTCAGCAAGTGTGTTTTATAATTGGAGTTGGCAACGTGTATTCAACCAGCGCCGACGGAATACAGGCCGGCAGAAATTTGGCAATCGGCATGGGGTTGAATGTAGCTACGTATGTACCTAGCCCATTACAAGATAGAATCATCCATCTGGAGGGTGGTCCTACCCTCTCGGCAGGACCCACTGAAATTACCTTTCAGATTCGATCTAGCACAAATGTTGTGTTCGACATAGTTGACTTGTTCGGTAGAACTGTCAAAATATTGGGTCCTAACAAGGAATACCAAAGCGGAACTTTCACGGAGACAATCGACATTCCTAACACCGCCGGTGCAGCCTATTTTCTTCGCATGTTAACGGCCTCTACAACCGCAATACTACCCATCGCGATATACCGCTAAGCCCCCTACGCAATAGGTTTCAGTCGTAACATTGCCACTGCTTCCACATGATGAGTTTGTGGGAACATATCTACTGGCGTGACAAATACTACTTCATACTTTTCAGACAACAACTGGCAATCTCGCGCCTGTGTTGCCGGGTTGCACGACACATAAGAAATCCGAGATGGTCCCAATTCCAGCAGGTGTTCAACCACTTGTGGATGCATGCCTGAACGAGGCGGATCAATAATCACAACATCGGGTTTGGGGAGCGACGTTAAGTATGAAATTGCTTTTTTTGAATGGAGGTCGAGTGCGTGAAACTCAACGTTGTTGATTGAATTCAATTGAGCGTTGCTCTCTGCATCGTCTATCGATGACGCTGAAAGTTCAACACCTACCACATGTTTGGCCATTCCCGCGGCGGGCAGACTCAGTGTACCCGTTCCGCAGTATAGGTCCCACACACAGTCTGCATCATCTATCTCAGCAGCTGCAAGCGCCAATGATACTAACTTGGGCAGTTGCAAAGTGTTGGTTTGAAAAAACGAAAACGGCGAGATATTGAATTCTACATCGTGTGTTTTCTCACGTAAAAACCCGGGGCCAATTTGTTGCATTATTTCGCCCACGGCAACTGGCGACCAAGAGTCGCTAACGGCGTGAATAACCGTGGAGCCTTCCGGCAGCAACGAGTTGCACTTCATCCAAGCATCAACAAAACTCTGTTGCACATCATCGAGCACCGATGTTGTAATCAACATTGCCATCACGTTGTTATTCAACATACTCGATCGCAATACCAGGTTTCTAAGAAACCCATCGTGACTTCTTGGATGGTAAGCTGGCAACGGATTCGATTCGGTTAGATCACGAACGAATTTTAACAAAGTATTTGCAAGATCTGATTGCAGATAGCAACGTTCTACATCTCGAACTTTATCGAAACGACCAGGCACGTGAAGGCCAAGAGCAAAATCTGTTTCGAATGTTTCGCCCGATTCTATCTCAGCCGAGGTTAGCCACTTCGAAGCTCCAAACGAAAATTCCATCTTGTTGCGATAACCGTAAACCTTATCCGCAGTCACAATTTCTCGCACGTCGATGTTCTTCATATTTGCAATGCGTTCAAAGGCATCCACAACATGCTGACGTTTCCACGTGGTTTGAGCAAAATATTCCAGATGCTGCCACTTACAACCACCACATACGCCAAACTCCGGGCACACAGGTTGTGTCCGTTCGGATGATGCGACCTGAATTTGTACGGCTTCGGCTTCAAGATGTCGGCGGTGACTACGAACAATTTTTGCTCGTACTTGCTCACCCGGCAGTGCCCCTCGAACGAAGTACACTATACCGTCTAATCGCCCAACACTAACGCCCTCTGTTCCAATACTGTCGATAGTTATATCGACCTCAGTCCCAATTCTATCGTCTTTCTTTCTTTTCATAGCGTAAATTGAACGGCAAATCTACGTTATCGTTAATTGATCAGTAAGCAATGCTCAACATTTTATACTATGATGGCCTGACATTAAAGGAAATTCAAACCGATGAATTGGTCCAAGTTGTCAAGTCGGAATTCGGTGCCAACACAATGGTTTGGATTGATATCGCTGATCCAACTCCAGAGGAGGAGAAGCTGGTTTTTGAAGACTGCTTGCCAATCCACACATTGGCTTTGTCTGATATTCGTAGGGGGCTAAACAAAACTGATAACGAAGAAATTCATCACCCAAAGGTGGAGGAATTCGAATTCTATTTGCTGGTCATAGCACACGCAATGGAATTGCGGAAAGCCGCAGCGTCTGATGAATCAGGTCACAAGGGATTACACATTTTAACGACTCAATTGAGTGCCGTAGTAAATTCCAACGTATTAGTTACCCACCATTCACATTCACTTCAGTCAATTAGTCAAACAACGGCTAGCTGCACGAAAAATCCTCAGGTAATGAGAAAAGGGCCGGATTTCGTTTTACATTTGGTGCTCGACTTTGTTGTTGACAACTACATTGAGATTTCAAATCATTACGAACAGAAAGTGGAGAGTTTAGAGGGTGTAGTATTAAATCAACCTTCCACAAAGACGTTGATGCGATTGTTACATCTTCGTAGATCGTTGCAAAAATTTCTCCGCACTATTCATTATCTCCGCGAAATTGTGTACCGCCTAAGTAGGGGTGAATTTCCCATGGTCTCGATCGTCGAATCTGTGTATTATAGGAATGTCTACGATCATTTAGTCCGTGTTTCTGATCAAGTTGAAACCGTAAAGGAATTAGTTTCTGGTCTGGTTGAAGTTTATTTTTCTGTTACTTCGTCAAGATTAAATAACGTGATGAAGGTACTCACCGTTATTAGCACTGTCTTTTTACCCATAACCTTTATAACAAGTTTCTACGGGATGAACTTTCAGCATATGCCTGAGTTACGCTTACAATGGGCCTATCCAGCAGTCATTGTTGTAATTGTATTGATCGCCGTTCTCATGATAGTCTCATTCAAGCGCCGAGGTTGGCTTGATTAACAAGAGTCTACAATTTTCTCTGTTCCTGTTGTTTATTTCTGCGCTGACAACCACTCAGCCCCCTACCCTGTTTTCTCAAGCCTCCCCATCTGCTAATCGCATTGAGTCTGTCCGCTGCGAATTGATAAACGATGTTGTTACCATTCGAATTATCGCGTCGACAACTATTGAGTCATTCCAAAAGCCGGAATTGTCTGGGTCTGAAATTCTTGTACGGCTGCCGGATATGGGAATTGAAAACGATGCCGTGCACGAATCTTGTGCTCTGCACAGCATTGCAGTAAGTAGCAAGCTCATACGCAACATTCTTGTTCTACGTATCGAAGCAGGTGTTGCAAATTCGGAAGTTGAGATTACTCGTGATGGTTCAAATGCTCTTGTGTTGTCAGTCTCCCGCGGCGCCAAGGTGCGCGCTTCAGGCGCAAATGGCAGAAAATGGATGTTAGATGTAATTGTTATCGATGCTGGCCACGGCGGTGTTGATGGGGGTGCTGAAGGTGTGAACGGTGTCTTTGAAAAAGACGTGACGTTGCAGCTAGCGCTGCAACTTCGCGACAAGCTACGAACGTTGATGCCAGATACTAAGGTGGTAATGACGAGAGAAACAGATGTGTTTGTGGAGTTGTTTCGGCGCACACAGATAGCAAATGAAGCGGGTGGGAAACTATTTGTTAGCATTCACTGCAACAGTATGCCAACAAAGCCGCATCCGGCAAATGGTTGCGAGACGTACATATTGCGTCCGGGACGCAACGCAGATGCCGCCAGAGTAGCGTCTCGCGAGAACTCTTCGGTTCAGTTTGAAAAACCCAACAAGCGGTATGGAGCCATGGATGAGGAGCAGATTATTGTTGCAACTATGGCCCAACGTAGTTTTGTTCGGTTTAGTGAGCTGTTTGCATCAAATCTTCAGAAAACCGTTGCACAAAATTCGCCACTCCAAAACCGCGGTGTCAATCAAGCCGGCTTTTATGTATTGGTCGGTGCTTCGATGCCCAACGTACTTTTTGAGACTGCGTTTTTATCCAACGAAAAAGATGCGTCATTCATTTCAAGTAGCAGTGGGCAAACAAAAATGGTAAATGCAATGAGTAACGCAATTGTACAGTATGCCGAGAAATATCAAGAAACTTTGAACAAGTAATTTCATATTCAAGCAATTATTCTTACACAAGATTGAGTCAGCCCACACCATATTCATTCCGTTCAATAATGCCGCGCGTTTTCCACTTCGTGAAACCGTTTTGGCCATTGTTATTGATTTCGTTCATAGCAAATCTTGTGTTCTCAGCAGTGAATGCCTTGGTGCTGGCCATTGTAGAACCAGTTTTTCGCACGCTTTTCGGTAAGGGTGATGCTTCGAGTACAATACCCGTAGCCTCGAAATTGGCATCGGGATTCAAGGCTTGGTTCGATGACATTGTTTACTCTGTTATTGTTTCGGATCAATTTTTCGATTCCATTCGCAACCTCAGCATTTTGATTTTCTGCCTGTTTGTTGTTAGGGGGCTTTCTAAGTACTTCGGGAATATTATTTCCACAAAGCTTGAAGAAGGCGTAATGAAGAATATTCGAGATACGTTGTTTACGAAGTTGACGGAACTTCCAATGGCATTCTACTCTCGCACGAAATCCGGTTCTGTGATATCATTATTGACAAATGACGTAGCCGTAATGAATAGCGCTACGATTAACTCCATAACCACGATGTGGAGAGAATCCACAACCATTCTCATTTACGTGGCCTTACTAATTGCAATTTCACCTATGCTGACGTTGGTTTCAGTAACCATAAGCCTTTTGGGGTTTGGGTTTATTAAAACGTCGACAAAGTTTTTGAGACGTTATGGATCGCGGTTACAAAAGGCTCAGGCAGAATACACTTCAACCTTGCAAGAGACGGTAGGTGGCGTTAGGGTTGTCAAGGCAATGGGACTTGAGGTTACAATGCAAACCAAGTTCTACTCCCAAACATTGCATTTTGTCAAGACCGCAATTAAGAACACTAAGGTCCTTGGTCTTGTTCCACTGGTTAACGATACGTTTGGAATTCTGGCACTTGTGGGTGTGTTCTATGCTGGTGGAATTCAATTAGCTGAAGGTAATATTGAGCCGTCCAGCTTGGTAACGTTTTTGTTTCTATTGTTTGGATTAATGCAGCCAATCACGGTGATTGTGTCTACAATTGGCACAATGCAACGTGGAATTTCAGCGGCTGAGAATATTGTTCAACTACTCGATGAAAAACCCATAGTGATAAGCGGGGTTGAGCCCGTTACCGAATTCAAAGATTCGATTGTGGTTGACCGGCTAAATTTTGCCTACGAAAATGCGCCGGTACTTCGGGACGTTTCGTTCCGCATTAGAAAAGGTGATACAGTTGCGTTGGTAGGAGCAAGTGGAAGTGGTAAATCGACGATGCTGGATTTACTACTACGATTTTACGACCCAACAAGTGGGGGTATCTCAATTGATGGCGTAGATGTTAAGAGGCTGAACATGGTTCAATACCGGAAGTTGTTTGGTATTGTTGGGCAAGACACGGTTTTGTTTAACGACACTGCCATGAACAACATCGCAATAGGAATGATACAACCCACTGAAGCGCAAGTGGAGCGCGCGGCCTCGGTTGCACATGCACATGAATTCGTTTCTGCTTTGCCGGAGGGGTATCACACTATTCTTGGTGACAGAGGGATGAAGTTATCAGGTGGACAGCGGCAGCGAATAGCTATTGCCAGAGCGATAGCGAATGAGCCTGAAATATTATTATTCGACGAAGCAACGTCTGCGTTAGATACCGAAAGCGAAAGAATTGTTCAAGAAGCAATCTCAGCCGTTTTGAAGAATCGAACTGCCGTGGTGGTAGCGCATAGACTATCTACCATTGTTAATGCCACGAGAATTCTCGTATTCGAGAACGGTTCTATAGTAGAGGAAGGCTCGCACAATGAGCTGCTAGATAAACGCGGAGCCTACTTCAAATTGCATTCATTGCAGTTTGGGAGTAATTCTAGGCAATCTTAGGGATAGGTTTTAGGGCAATCTTAGGGATAGGTTTTAGGGCAATCTTCAGCGTCGGCGAAAAAGAGTGTACACGCCGGATTCTTCCGCCACATCATACAGCAATGCCGCCGTTGTTGCCACCAATTGTTGTTGCTCTTTTGCTATTCCAGGATGATAGTACACAATGTATAATGGCATTTGGTAAACAGTTGTAGCTGCAATTCCTACGTCGGCAGAATCATTTGGCATTGCGTGTGGTGTATAGGTGTATGAACTGTCCCAATTCGACATCCAACCCGCGGTGTACCAAGCAAGCTGAGGGTTTATAGAATCTGCTACATTTTGCGCATGGAAAAGATAGGCGAAATGCTTATTAAACGGCGTACTCTCCAACAACTGCGCCGCTACTGCCTTGCCCCCTTTAATGTCATCGGGGCGCCCTTTCCACACTACAAAGGCAGCTCGTGTAAAGCCAACTATACAAAGTCCGACCAATGAATATTGAACCATCCTCATCGTAACTCCATCGAAAAACTTTTTCCGATGAAACACTATAACAAAGAATACGGCGGCAGCTATAAAGGCTATACTTACAAACACCAACGGAGAAAAATGCAAAGCCTTTACATCTCCACGCAATGATGGCAGTGCAGACCACACAGCTGTGGTCCACACAATAGCACACAAGATATACACGGATGCCGTTTTCAATCTACGCGTAACTCTTTCATATGCCCAGAGTGTGAGCATTGCCGCTGGTGGCAACAAAAGCACAACATAGTGAGGGTTCTTGGTTGCCGACAATGTAAACACTACCAATCCAATGCTAAACCACAGCATAGCTACTACAACCCAAGGCTCTGAATCGAATGACTTTCTAAGAGTCCTCGTTAATGCAATCACCGACCCGATTGCTATTATGAATGCGGGTTGTCCAACAATTAATTGGTTCAAAGTATATAGATAGTTTCCGCCACCAGAGTTACCCTCCACCACTTCAGTTAGATGCCGTAACACAATTGCATCGATGAACGCCGCTTGATGATTGATAGCCATCCAAACAAACCACGGCATGGCTAGTGCAAATCCTATCAAGCCCCCTACCAAGAAAGTTTTTTTTGCGCGTGAGTTTTCCCACACTAAGATTATCAACACGAGCGGCAGAAATCCTATCACGTACTTTGACAGAAGTGCTGCGGCGAAGCCTGCGGCAAAGAGTGCTACTGCAATTAGCAGATTGTTTTTGATTCGGTTGTTGGCAGCTAAATACAATGCGCTCCAACAGAGGAGCATGCCTGTGATAAGGGGAATTTCCGACATGGCTTGACGCGAGTACACCACCCAGGGGATGGCTGTGGCCAACAGAATTACTGCGATTAGTGATGACCGATGCGAAAGGTGTCGGACGCAGATAGAATACAATGCCAACAGGCAAATGGCAGAGCATACAATTGAAAACACTCTAACGCCGAACGTGTTCCTGCCGAATGCTGCAATGCCTAGAGCGACTCCCCACGATGCCATTGGTGGTGGCGTGCTGGAGTACTCGCCGCCGAGTGCATGTTCTGACTGATCGATGATGTTTCCAAAACGCACAATGCTCTCACCGCGCACGGCGTAGAGTCCTTCGTCCCACGGTTGAATTTCATACTTCGACAAGTGAACTACATAAAGTCCCACAATAACCATCACTGACGCTACTATTGTATGTTGATTTGCGGTCACGGTACGAAGTAGATAAACCGAGGGGCGAAGCATAAAATGAGGATAGCCAAACTAGCCCAACCAATGAACATCCGTCCACGTGAAAGCGGCTCCGGATCCTGAATGACAGGGTGTTTGATACCGATAATAAATCGGACGAGTATAGCGAACGGAATCCAACCCGTGAAATATTTGAACAACCAGGGCGCCGCATTAATCATTCCTGATAGCGTTGGATCGATATTCAATTGCAGCCACATCACGGCACCATTGGCCGATGGGATTTGCAAAAGATCGTGCATTATTGAAATCAACGCACAGAAAAACAACACAACAATCACTCTCCACAAAACTGTAGCCACTACATGTTGTTTTTTACCAATCAACGCATACAACACATGTCCACCATCCAACTGTCCAAACGGAAGCATGTTAAGTGTAGTAACTACCAATCCAAACCAGCCAACACATAAAAACGGATAATGATACACTTCGTTCATTGGAGGAATGTAGGGGGCTGAACCAGAAAAAATGTCTTTGAACACGGAAAACAATATAGTATCGCCAAAATACATCCCAGCCAACGGCACATTTGTATATGCGTACTCAGGATGGATGGTGAGAATATATTCGAAAGGCGGAAGCGTGGCAAAACCAATTGTCAAGATTATCAAGCAAGCAATAAATCCCGCAACCGGTCCGCTAACAGCAATATCAAACAATACCTTCCGTGATAAAATTTGACTCCGCGTTTTAATCACCGCCCCAAACG
Source organism: Ignavibacteria bacterium (assembly GCA_013204605.1). GTDB lineage: Bacteria > Bacteroidota > Ignavibacteria > Kapaibacteriales > Kapaibacteriaceae > JABMNI01. Next base: position 76,173 of record JABMNI010000060.1, on the reverse strand, counting down.
TACCAAATGGGTTCAGACTAAAAATCGGCATTGGAATGAAATACGGGAGGGTTGCATCAACTCCATGATATCTGGCTGCAAAGTAATGGCCAAATTCATGGGCGGTCAGAAAACCAAGTAGCAACGCGGCGTAGGTGAAACCGTAATGCCATTGTGTCACTTCTGTAACGTCCTTCATTAACCAAGAAGCTCCGGCGCCCATTGCAGATATAAATGTCAAAACGAACAGCAAAGCATGAAGCCAATATTTTGTGTGCCCCATTATTCCTCCGACCGTTGGGCTTGAGTTTTCTCCGGTCGCATTTGAGGGAAAAACAACACATCTCGAATCGAATCATTATTCGTTAACAACATTACAAGTCGGTCAATCCCAACGCCTATACCTGCCGTGGGAGGCATTCCAACCTCGATGGCGTTCAAAAAGTCTTCGTCTAAAACCATGGCCTCATCATCGCCATCCGCTCGAATTCTAGACTGCTCTTCTAACCGCTCACGTTGATCTATCGGATCATTCAGCTCTGAAAATGCGTTTGCAACTTCCTTTCCCATAACAAACAATTCGAATCGCTCCACGAGTCCGCTTTCTGTGCTGTGCGCTTTTGCAAGTGGCGACATTTCAACAGGATAGTCCATTACAAATGTTGGTTGAACCAAATGGTGTTCGACCTTCTCACTAAATATCTCATCCAATATTTTCATCGAGCTCGCACTGGGTTCAACTTCAACATGAAGTTCTCTAGCAATTGCATACAAGGCTTCACGAGATGCACCACGAAGATCTTTGCCGGTGTGTTCTTGGAACAAATCGTACATTTTTGCTCGAGCAAACGGAGCTTTGAATGAAAGTGCCGTACCCTTGAAATCAACATCAGTTCCACCACACGCTTGCATTGCAATTGTCTGCAACAAATCTTCCGTCATTTCCATCATCCACGTATAGTCCTTGTACGCTACGTACAACTCCATTGAAGTGTACTCAGGGTTGTGAGTCTTATCCATGCCTTCGTTGCGAAAGTTTTTTGAAATCTCATATACGCCTTCAAACCCGCCAACAATCAGACGCTTTAAGTACAACTCGTCGGCAATTCTCAGATATAATTCAATGTCAAGCGCATTATGATGCGTAATGAAAGGTCGCGCGGTTGCCCCACCATACAACGGCTGTAAAATCGGTGTTTCAACTTCCAGCCAGCCCCTTTCATCAAAATATCTGCGCATTGCAGTAATAATCTTGCTTCGTTTAATGAAGGTAGCTTTGATTTCCGGATTGGCTATCAAATCCAAGTAGCGTTTTCTGTAGCGTTGTTCTTTATCGGCAATGGCATCGTACCTGGTCACCACACCATTCTCGTCCGTTTCTTCCTTACCAAGAGGTATAGGCGTTAACGATTTAGCCAACAACGTAAGCACGGTGGCGCGCACACTTATCTCACCAACTTTCGTTCTAAACGCGTAGCCCTTAACTCCAATTATATCCCCAATGTCGAAAAGGCTAAAGTGATCGTACACCTCTCCAAGGTCATCCTTTTTGAGGTACACTTGAATTTTACCTGCTTCATCTTGGATGTGGCAAAATGTTGCCTTGCCCATTTTTCGAACTGCTACAATTCTGCCCGCAATGCTAATGTCAGACAACGCCGATGCGTCTTCATCTGAAAACTGCGATAACACATCGGATGAGTTATGTGACTTTGTGTAGGACGATGGGTATGGATTTACACCAAGTTCCCGTAGTTTCGACAATTCTTCGCGACGCCTGATTTCTTGGTCGTTTAAGCCGTTGAATGACATATTGTGCAGTTGTGGAGTGAGTTGTTTTACAGAATTACAAAGATACGAGGTACAATTTCCTGTGGAGTTGTCACCTTGGGCAAATTCAAGTGTTTATGTTGTAAGACAGCTGTATTGCTTTCGTATTTATGAAATATCAAGCCGTCTCAAATTCTTGGTCGGTCTCCTTTCTCCGTCGATTCCATTCTCAGCCGGTTCCTTTTTACCTATAGTTCTATGCCGCAAAGTCAAATAGTACCTATTGAAGAAGACATTCCCAAGGAACTCATAATACGTGTTGCCACGGCTCTTTTTTTGGAAAGGGGCTATTCAAATACCAGCTCTGAGCTTATTGCAAAGACATGCAAGGTTTCGAAAAAGACTGTGTACAAGATTTTTGGTTCAAAAGAGGAACTTTTACGTGCTGTGGCTGCAAGAATTACGGAGCGGGCTGAGTTGACTACCGACCACATTTTTTCCAGCCCCGAAATGCCTATCGCCGATCGTTTCACGCGAATGCTACAGAACATCGACAACGACTTTGCGCGTTTACGTTCGCAATGGTTCTTGGATGATATCCGCCTAAGTGCGCCACAAGTCTGGCACGAATTCATTGGATGGCGAGAGTATAGGATTCAGTTGATCTATGGATTGTTACGTGAAGTTGCAGAGAATAAAATGTTAACGGAGGGAGTAGGTCCGGGCGACGTAATGAAAACGTATATCAGTTTACTCACGAACGGTATGGATAAAGCGTTCTTGAAAGAATTCGAAGTTTCATCGGAAGATTTATACGAGGCTCTCACGCAAGTCTTAATGCACGGACTCCTCGTGAGGGAGGCTCACATTGACTGAAGGCCAGGAAAGCGCTCAACCTACCGACCCCGCTCAACCAAAAACTTCCACCAGTACCCAGGGTCGGATTCTTTTGGTAACTAAGGGGTTGTTGGAAAAAAATGGCTATGCAAGGGTATCCACTGAGAAAGTCGCAAAGGCAACTGTCATTTCTAAACGAACCCTTTACCAATTCTACCCTTCCAAGATCAATCTTGTAAAGGGATTGTTTATTGAAAGTGTTCGACTTGTACGAGCCGGAAACGCAGACTTGGAGTTTGCAAGTCCTGATAAATTTCCTACAGAGCTTGGTAAATTTATTTCAAATTTCTGCAATGAGTTTGGATGCTTTCGTGAATCTTTGCTAGCGGAACTTGATAAAGAACATCCATTAGTTTCCAAAAGGATCAGAATCTGGAAGTCTAAATTTTTAGGGTTTACCGTAAAGCGAATTCTGGAGCGCGGCCAACTAATTGGCTCAGTGAGGAATGACATTGAAATCCGAGCTTTAACGGCTGTAGTGATCATTGCTATTGCAACAATAGCTAACGATGGCGTTTCACCGCGATCTGATATGACCTTAGATCCGGAAATGGCATTAGACATTCTAATTCACGGATTTTTGAGATAAGCAAGGATTTGATAACTTTTACTTGCATCGTAATAGAAAATCTGTTAAGTTGAAAATGGAAACTGAATGCGCTTATTGAGTACCGTTACGCCGACTAACGAGTCAGAACGGTATTGAAAATTCGAAACGGTTTTCATTGAAATAGCACACACACACAAACCTTGAGAAAATCGGCCTGCAGCATTCGCACAACGTGCTGCAGAATCCGAGTATAACCCCCTCATACTGCCTCTCGCCCCTCACCAAGCGAGAGGCGCTTTTTTATAAGCCCTTAATTCTAAACATGTTACCTACTTCTGTGCCTGTTTTCTCCGAATTTCAAATAGGATTATCCCGGCAGCAACAGAGGCGTTTAAGGAACTGATTTTGCCCATCATCGGGATTTCTACCACCGCATCGCACTCGGCTAACACCACCTCGTGAAGCCCCTCCCCTTCACTGCCAATAACGATCAACAGTGGCGCCTTGGGTACCTCAAAGTCGTACACATTTGTCCCTGGACTAGCCGTACCAATCACAGACCAACCCGCTGCTTTACACTCCCTAAGTGTATTGCTCACTCTCGTAATATTTGCTACCGGAAGGTGTTCTAAAGCACCGGCCGACGCTTTTACGGCAGCCGAAGTAATTGGAGCGGAATACTTTGTGGGTAAAATCAAACCGGCAGCACCTACGCACTCTGCGCTTCTAGCAATGGCACCTAAGTTATGAGGGTCGGTAATCCCATCTAACACCAACACTATTGGGAATTCGGAGCCCCGTTTTGCAGTTTCCAATAACTCATCAAGTTGGACATTGGTGTGCTGGATGCGTATAGCAATAACGCCCTGTGCAGCATTTTTCTCGCACCCCAATTCTTCTTCTAGAATTGCAAACTTTCTCCTATCCATAAGCGCGCATGCAACTCCCTGACTCGAAGTTACAGCCCTCAATTTAGCAGCTACCGGTTCTTCCGTTCCGTAGGCTATCATTACTTTTTGAAGTTTAGCGCCTGCCTCGATTGCTTCAAATACAGCACGCCGTCCTATGACATAATTCGATGGGTTATATTCACTCATTAGTTTCTCAAGTCCTCAAGAATTTCGTGTAAAAGTATACCGAATTTTGCAACATCGGTATATGAATTATACAAGGGTGCCGGTGCTACCCTTATAACTGATGGATTACGCCAGTCAACAACTACGCCTTGCTCTGCTAGCCTGTTAAATATTTCCTTACCCTGCTTTTCGAAACGAATTGAGATCTGAGCTCCCCTGCGTTGAGGGTCTGCATGCGAAACAATTGATACAAAATCGAATTCGTCGGCAATCGAGCAGATAACATCGAAAAAAAACTGCGTTAATTGATCTCGTTTCCGAAAAATGTCAACCATTTCAACCTGATCAAAAATGTCCAAACTAGCTTTGTGAGCTGCCATAGACAAAATAGGCGCGTTCGACAATTGCCATCCGTCGGCCCCATTTGCAGCTGAAAAATCATACTCCATTTGAAACCTGCTTGCCTCATCGTTCCCCCACCAACCAGCAAATCTGGGTAAACTCGGGTTTGCAGCGTGTTGCTGATGAACAAATGCGCCCCCAACACCACCAGGACCGGAATTCAGGTATTTGTAGGAACACCAAACAGCAAAGTCAACATTCCAATCGTGCAACTTCAGTTCCACATTTCCCACAGCGTGCGCCAAATCCACTCCAAATGTCGCACCCGCATTGTGCGCCGCCTTGCATATTCGTTCAATATCGAATCTCTGGCCCGAATAGTAATGAACTCCACTTATCAACACCATCGCTATCGAATCCGCATGTTCGGCAAGGATGCTTTCAATATGCGATTCCTCGATAATCTGACTCCCCGGCTCCGGCATTGCCTCAATTAGTGAGTGCTGCGGATCAAAACCATGAAAAAGGATCTGACTTGCCGCCGCATATCTGTCTGAGGGGAATTCCTGGCCAACAATCAAAATTTTATTTCGCGTTGTTGTTGGACGATAAAACGACACCATCATGAGATGAAGATTTACCGTCAACGAATTCATTGCTACAACTTCAGATGGCAGTGCTCCCACAATTTTTGAAAGGGGCTTTGCAAACATTCGATGATAGGATAACCACGGAGAACTTGCCTCGTGGTGTCCCGCCACACCTAACATTGACCAATCTGCAGTCTCCCTCGATAGGTACTCTGTAGCCGACTTCGGCATCAAGCCCAAAGAGTTCCCACAGAAGTACAGGACTTGATTATTATTAATGGTAGGAATTGAAAAAAGGTCTCGGAATCTCGACAATTTATCTTCCGCGTCTAGACCCTCTGCCTTACTCATTAACGTCGATTTATTCATAAAGTATCGATATTGTAGTGTGATGAAAGCAACATTCTGTATAAATTTGACTAATTCTTCGTAAAACTTTCTGTAGATGATATTTAAATCAATAAAATCGCTACTCGTGATTCTTTTGAGCGGGTCAGTTCTGCTTACTATTCCATCTTGTAATTATCTCGACAAACAGAGAACGATCAAGATGAAGTGTTCAACCGAGCCACGAGTGTATGTTTCACAAGCAAAAGAGATCTTCGAGCGTAATGGTTATTCAACGCTAGTAGAAGACTATGACGCTGGTGTGCTGGTTGTTCAAGACTCGGTTGAGAGAATTGAATGGCGATACAGCGCACTTGTAAGGACCTGGCGAATTGAACATAGTAAGGACTCTGTTTTTGTGGATGTCTGGAGCGTCTCTACTCGCTTAGATGGTAGCGACGTCAGGCAAACTTGGGATAAAAGGTGGTCAGGTGAAGATGTTAAAGAGTGGATGCGCCCCATTATGATCTCTCTAGAATCAGCCTGCGGCTTGGGTAACCCTTTAGCCCCCTCCCCATAAACACACCATTTACGACAATTTCAGATCGTCTGTCACCTCAATTTCCATCATCATAATAGCTGATGCAATGGTCTTGCCTTGAGCATCCAACTTTAACGACACTGTTCCACCGCCGCCCAAGGTATTGTGCAGAACAAAATTCAACGCCCACAAATTGGGCAATTCAAATCTGTCAACATCGCCGTGGCAGATACCTTTAAAATATTCTTTGACACGTTCTTTCGTTAAAGCCTTCGAAATTATTGGGTACCATTCGGCCTTGTAGGCAATTACACCGCAATTTGCGGCGTCGCCTTTATCACCGCTCCTGGCATGTGCCAATTTTGAGAGTTTTACAATCATGCTTCAAAAATACGAAGTATGTAGGTTGCTCGTCTTAGTGTGGCTCTTGCCATGGAATTGGGTAAATTTGCACGCGGAAACGCTAGGTAATTAAGGAAATCTCTATGAATCGTATAATGTTTAAATCGAAGCTTCATCGCGCCGTTATTACGCAGGCTGACCTTTATTACGAGGGCAGTTTGACTATTGACGAAGATTTGATGGAGGCCGCAGACCTTTTGGCTTACGAGAAGGTTTCCGTTGTAAATATCAATAATGGCGAACGTTTCGAAACCTATGTAATTCCTGGAACACGTGGGAAGAGAGAAATTGGACTTAATGGTGCTGCTGCTCGTAAGGGGCAGGTGGGCGATGCCGTGATTGTCATTTCCTATGTATCTGTTTCTGACGCCGATGCAAAAACATGGCAACCAACCGCAGTTCTGCTTGATGGGAACAATGACATTGTAAGTGTTAGTAGGACAGTTGAAGCCTATACGCAAATGGATCAAGCGTAGAATGTTGAGTACCAACTCGCAGCTCGCAATTGCCATACTCGCGGCAGGCAAGGGCAAACGTATGGGGAACCCGGATGTAGCGAAAGTTTTGACCGAGTTACATGGAGCGCCATTAATTCAGTACGTCCTGGACCAAACCAAATCACTACCAGCAACCGGAATTGTGGTAATAGTTGGGCACCAGAAACAAGCTGTAAAGGACTTTGTAGCCACGTATATGCCCAGCGTTTCTTGTGTTTCGCAAGACGAACAATTAGGTACCGGCCACGCCGTTTTGCAAGCCAAGGAGTTGCTGGATAAGCCAAATATGAACGTTTTGATATTGAGTGGCGACGTTCCATTGCTTACTGCCCAAACCTTGCAGGGACTAATTGATTTCCACAACGAGAATCTGGCTTCAGCTACTGTGCTTACCACTACTGTGGCAGACCCAACCGGCTATGGTCGAATTATTACCTCGGCCGACGGTGAGTTTCTTAGAATAGTTGAACAAAAAGATGCAACAGATACCGAGCTGGCAGTTTCTGAAATCAATTCAGGTGTATACGTAGTGAAGGCTGATAGCCTTTTTGAGAGTCTAACTCAAGTTGGAAACGTTAACGCACAGGGAGAGTATTACTTGACTGACATCATTAAAATTTTAAAACAACAAGGTAGTTCGGTGATGCGGTATCACACTCCCAATTTTTGGGAAGTACAAGGTATCAACACACCAATGGATCTGCAGGCCGCTGCGAGTGCAATGTTGTGATACATTCCATTGATCATATTGGAATTGCGGTTTCTGACCTCGAGAAGGCCAAAGAACTTTACCGTTTGCTGTTCGGTGTTGAATCCTTCCACGAAGAAGTGGTGGAGAGTCAGGGAGTCTCGGTTGCATCGTTCGAGCTCAATGGCATCCGCATAGAATTGACGGCTCCTACCAATGAAACTTCACCCATAAGTGGATTCATCGAGAAAAGGGGTGAGGGCATTCATCACATTGCATATAGAACTGATTCACTCGAACAAGATCTTGAACGATTGGATTCCGCCGGTCTGAAACTTATTAACCACGCCCCTCAACCGGGAGCTCACAATATGATGATTGCATTTGTTCATCCGAAATCTACAGGCGGAGTGCTGATGGAATTATGTGCGGAGAAAAAATAAATGCCAATGCTTACGTTATTGCGGCACGGTGAATCGCAGTGGAATTTGGAAAATCGTTTTACAGGTTGGGTCGATGTAGACCTTTCGCCAAAAGGCGAACAAGAAGCGCACGACGCCGGCGAAAAACTTGCTGAAATTCCAATCGACGTGTTGTTTACGTCTGTACTGAAACGCGCTATACGAACTGCTGATTTTGTTTTATCTGAAAGGGGCTTAACCAATATCCCCGTGTTTCGAGACGAAGCCCTAAATGAACGTCACTACGGTGATTTACAGGGGTTGGATAAGTCGGAAACCGCTGAGAAGTATGGGGCAGAGCAGGTGCATACGTGGCGACGTAGTTATGATATTCCACCGCCAAACGGTGAATCGTTAAAGGATACTCAGGAACGAGTAGCTCCGTATTACAACGCGCAGATTGTTCCGTTACTTAAACAAGGAAAGAATGTATTGGTAGTTGCTCATGGCAACTCATTGCGAGCACTCGTAATGTTTGTGGAGCATTTGTCGCCCGAAGAAATTTTGAAAACAGAGATCGCTACCGGCGTTCCAATCTGCTATGAATTAGATGAGGATTTAAAAGTTGTTTCTAAAAAAGTGTTACGCTGATATGCATTCTTTTTTTGTGCGGTTGTCACCTGCCCTGCTATTGTTGTTTTTCTTCAACAGCAATTCAGTGTACTCTCAAAACGGGAAAGAACTTCCAGTACTTCAGGCCATGCAGTCCGAACTTCAAAGGTCGATGATAGAGTTAGGAAAACTGCCCACTCCTCCGTACTACCTTTCGTATGGCGTGCACGATGTGCGTTCAACGTACATTGCGGCATCGTTTGGAGACTTGCTTACGCAGAATGTTTCGGACCGTCGTATTCTAGATGTTGATCTTCGCGTTGGAAGCTATGAGATGGACAACACAAGAGCCATTCGTGGAGTAGCATTCGAGATGGGCCAAGGCACTCGCGGGGTTTTAATGCCCATAGGTAACGACCAGCGTGCGCTAAGAACCATTATCTGGAATTCAACAGATAAGGCGTATAAGTCGGCGTCGGAACGACTGGGCAAAGTACTTACAAATCGCCAAGTAAAGGTTCGTGAAGAAGACACGTCGGCAGATTTATCGCACGAAAAACCCCACCGCTTTATCCAAGATCCTGCCCCATTTCAATTTGATACCGTTGCTTGGCGCGAAAGAGTAAAACTACTTTCCGGGATGTTCAAAAACAGTCCACACATTTATACGGCCGAGGCCACTTTTCATGCGGAGTACATCACTAAGTACTTTGTGAACTCCGAAGGCACGATTATTCAGTCGAGCGAGCCAATTGTTAAACTGTTCATCATTTGCAAAACCAAGTCTGCCGATGGAATGAGCCTGCCATTATACAACAGTTACTCTGCGTATTCGGAAAGCCGACTTCCTACAATCGGAAAACTCATCGCCGATGCTAACGACATGATTGCACTTTCGGAAAAGCTGCGAGTTGCTCCGCTAATGGAAACATACAGCGGACCTGCAATTCTTTCTGGAAGAAGTGCGGGGGTGTTTTTTCATGAAATCTTTGGACATCGTGCGGAGGGTCATAGACAGAAGGATGCCAACTCTAGCCAAACTTTTAAGGCATTCTTAGGGAAATCGATTCTGCCCGATTTTATTAGCGTGGTGTTCGATCCAACTGTTTCGGAGTTACGCGGCGAGGATATTGTTGGTGCCTATAAGTTTGATGACGAAGGCGTACCGGGTCAGAAAGTTGTTGCAGTTGAGAACGGAGTATTCAAAAACTTTCTCCAATCACGTTCACCAATTGAATACTTTCCCGTTTCCAACGGTCACGGCAGGCGTCAAGCCGGATTCAAGTGTGTTTCGCGACAATCAAATTTAATTGTGGAAGCATCCAAAACTATTCCTTACGATTCGCTTGTTGCATCCCTTCGAAGAGAGTGCAAAAAGCAAGGCAAAGAATTTGGTTTACTCTTCGAAGACATTCAAGGGGGCTTTACGTTTACAGGTAGGACTGTTCCAAACGCTTTTAATGTTTTGCCGTTGGTAGTATATAAGATTTTTGCAGATGGCAGACCCAATGAATTGGTGCGTGGTGTGGATTTGATTGGCACCCCATTAACCACATTCAATAACATTACAGCAGCTGCCGATGACATGGGGATATTCAATGGAGTATGTGGTGCCGAATCTGGCGGAGTGCCGGTGAGCGCTAGTTCACCTAGTTTATTGGTAAGCACAATTGAAGTTCAAAAGAAACAGAAGTCGCAGGCAAAATTGCCCATCCTCAGCAATCCGTCGATTGAAACTGATGGAGGTGCAAAATGAAAATGAACGTCACTGTACTATTGATGACAGCATGGGTGTGCCTGGTAAGCCCCCTTCAAATGAATGCGGCTGAAGATTTCGACGCCATGATATTTCGCGCACTCAACGATGAAATGAACCGATCATTGAGTGAGCTGAAGCTGGGAGACTTGGAGCGTCCGTATCACATAGAGTATATTTTAACTCGCCGAAACAGAATTGGAACTCACTCAGTGCTGGGCATCACTCAAGATGTTGACACATCGGAATCGGCATCGTTAACGGTGAAGGTTCGAGTTGGTGAACCTAAATTCGACAACACAAACTTTTTTGATGTGAGTTTAGGTTTTTTTGGATCGAGTGATGATGAGGAGGGATTCAAGAACAGGCGACTGCCAATTGAATTGTCATACAACATGTTGCGTAGAGAACTATGGTTAGCTACAGATGCTTGTTATAAACAATCTGTTGAGTTGTTCGCGAAGAAAAAATCGGCAGTGATGAATCGTGCCCGCACAGATCCCACGTGGGATTTCAAGCCGATACCACCGGGAGAATTTTACGACGAGAAGTATGCAACCCTGAGAACTTCCATACCTAACATGCAGGAAACATGTAATGCGTTGAGCATGGTTTTTCGTGATTTCCCAGATGTTGTTGCATCGAAAGTTGGAATGGAATTTGTACCCGAAACAATTTATTATTTGAGTTCCGATGGTAGAAAGTCGAAGAAAATTGAGTGTTTTACCGGCATAGAGGTGGTAGCCATTGCACAGGCAGATGACGGTATGCCGGCCTTCAACACATATGCTGCGTACGGAATATCGCCTTCGAAATTGCCGAGCGCCGACTCCTTACTTCATGCTGTTAAAGATCTTGCCCGAAGTATTTCTGCTGAAATACACGCCGCATCAATCGAGGCATATTCGGGTCCGGTGATTTTTGAGGGTCAGGCAGCGGGCGAAGTTATTGCACAAGTTTTTGCGCCGAATTTAGTTTCTCAACGTCAGCCATTATCCGAGGGTGGATTTTCAGCTGGCGAACGCAACTTGGCATTCCAGAATAAAATTGGTGCAAGAGTGCTGCCAGAATTCCTTTCGGTTTTCGACACTCCATCGAAACGTTATTTCAGTGGCAATGAAGTAGCCGGGTATTATGAATTGGATGACGAAGCCGTTCAAGCCAAGGATGTGCAGTTGGTGGACAATGGGTATCTAAAGACTCTACTTTCATCGAGAACACCAACCAAGCGTGTGCAGCAGTCCAATGGTCATCAGCGTGGTGGTGGAGCCATGTTTAGCGTTGTTGAGGTACAATGCACTGACAACAAAAAACAACTCACGGATAAAGCACTCAAGCAGAAATTGATGAAGCTTGTAAAGGATCGTGATTTGCAGTACGGAATCATCGTTCGAAAAGCAATGAATCAAAATTTACTTGCAACCGGATTGTATCCAATCGCTGCGTCGGGAATGATTCAAATGCGCGGTGAAAATAAATTGGGCGCGTTGGAAGTGTTTCGAGTGTTTCCAGATGGACGAGAAGAACAAATTCGTGGCGTGGAGATTGCCGGAGTCACCCCACCAACATTTAAGGACATTCTCGCGGTAGGAAAGCAGCAGCATTTACACAATCTGCTAGCAAGTAGTGTAAGCCCTTCCTTTATGAGCGGTGGCTCTCAATACGTGATTGCCTCGATTATAACACCCGATCTTCTGTTCGAAGATGTTGAGATTAGACCAATTGAGGGAGACCTGCCAAAGCCCCCTATCATGACAAGTCCATTAGTTCACACGTCAGATAAATAGAAACAACAATTCGGAATTGTAGCAAACATTTCACTGAAAGTGTTCGGCTGTTTAGTTGATCGTGTACCGTACGCCTAAATAAAACATCCGTGGGTCGAGTGATCCCCACGTCATCGATGCATCAAAGTATGGCGAGAAAGGTTGTGCTGCGGCAACTATTGGGTTGCTCTGAATAAAATTCGTCAAGTTCTCGGCTCCGAAGTACACGTCGAGATCTTTGAATTTCTTTGTGACTTGTGAGTTCAGACGCCAGAATGCGGGAAATTCTGATGGCCGCACATACGGCTCGGCATTTTCCGCCGTCGAAGGCAACCTGCCCGCCCCGTTTCTTGAAACGGTTACATCAAATTGCCAATCGTTTTCTACCGTGGTATAACTTGCCGTGAATAGCATTCGAGTTCTGCTAATCATTGGCTTTTGCATCATTTGATTGTTGAATGGTGCTTGAACATCCACCCATCTGTACGCAGCAACCAAATCCAGCCGGGGAATAGGAGAAAATAGCGCCTGCACCATGGCATGTGTAGCAATGCTTTTCCCATTCAAGTTTGTGACCCATAACTCACGAGCAGACCTATCGAAGTCGATGATAACTTGATTGTTAAAATTTGTCTGATACAATTCAACATCAAATGTCAGAACTCTGCTTGCTATCTCTGCCGCCGTCGTCAAAGAGAAACCATAATTCCAAGATTCTTCTGGCCGGAATGCAGCGTCGAAATTCAAGCTCCTTGAATTGATATAAGCGGAGATATTTTCCGAAATAACAGTAGGCACTCGGTAACCCTTGCCAACCGAGGCTCTAAGTGTTGAGAAGGGGCTTATCGACCACTTTGCATGTACGCGTGGACTTACAAACGTGCCGTATAGGTTGTGCCAATCACTGCGTATTCCCGCCACAACAGTGATATCGGTTAGGGGGCTTAGTGTTGCTTCGGCATACACGCCCGGTACGTTTTCGGTTCGTTTGAAATTATTCGATTCCAATGATTCTACAACGTTGTCGTAGAGATATGAGAAGCCCGTTACCAATTTAAAATCATCACTGAACGGAAGTGCAGCAACACCGCGCACTTGCAGTGTTCTCTGACGCGAGTCCGCCCGCCGTTCACCAAAAGCAGAGAACTGATTGTGCATGGCTCCGCCAAATACTAACGAGATACCGCTTCCCTCCATATCTGGAAACGGATTTAACAAGCCAAGTTTTACATACCCATCGAGTCTACCAATATCGGTCGAAATCCGATACGGGTCCACTCTCTGGCCATTTGAATCAAGTGAGCCTGTCAACTGACCCGACGAATAATTATCCAGTATCCCCCGTCCAAAAACGTGAACCTCGTAGTTATCATCGGCATACATCCAAGAATGAACAAGATTCAACTGCTTAAACATTGGAATGTCCTGAAATCCATCTCCGTTGTTGTCGATTTCGTTCTGTAAGATTCTTCCGTGCACCATGGTTTCAGTGGCTAACTCCGAACTCAACCTTTGACCCGAAACCAAATTCAGCTCGGCACGCTGCATTGTGTTACCGTACGCGTTCACATGCAGCCGCGGAGCCGCCCACGGATCCTTGTACCGGATGTTTATCTGACCCGTCATACCATCGTAGCCGTTGGTAACCGATGACGCCCCTTTTGAGATAGAAACCGACTCCATGAACGGACCGGGAATGTGATCCAAACCGAAAGGCAACTCTACTGATCTGACAAGTGGCACGGCATCGATCATGAACTGCGTGTAATGTCCGCTCAAACCCAACAGCTGAATTTGCCGGGCCCCGCTAACCGCATCGGAAAACGAAACCTCCACCGTTGGACTCTTTTCAAACGACTCTGCAAGCGAGCAGCAGGCCGACTTTGACAAATCACGAGAACTAATTCGTTCTGTTTTTTGAACGGCCGTGGTAATTGTTGGTTGCTCGGCGGTGACTTGTACTTCGGAAGTGGTGAGCGGGACAAGTGTCACAGAAATGGAATCCGCAGGACCTATCATCACGGTCGTTTCATACGCCACGTATCTAATCTCCAACGTATCGGCGCCCTCAACTCGGTTGATAGTAAATCCACCCAAGTTATTGGTGTACACCCCCACCTGTGTGCCGCGCCATGTAACAGTAGCGCCAGGAAGAGGTTCCGTCTTGCCATCAGGATTGCTACCTAAAACAACACCGGTAACAGCCTTCGCCGTCTTCCCGCCTTGACCTTGAGCCATCACGTGGGAGCAATGAAATGCAAATGAGAATAGTGTAAGTACTGAAACGCTTAGAATTCGAATAGACATGAGGTAAAATTCCTTGTTATGAAATGAAATCGTCCGCCCTAGCGGAGGTCAACAAAACAGACAATGGAATTCTAGATCAAATACACACAGTTCTTCGTATATATTGGTGGGCTGTACGAAGTAAGCGCAATTTCACGGTCAACCCACAACGAGAAGAGTCGCTCAGCAGGTGGTGTCGACGCTAGTAACGCAATTATTACTGATAATCTATTGAGAAGGGGCTTTGCAGCCATTAGCCCGGAATTTGAGACACGTTTCACGTCGATTTTAATCTGATGACAATCGGTTGATTCCCCACATGGATCTGTGTTTGCCGCACTTGGATCTGTGTTTGGGGATGCCTCTTGGTCCGACTCCTCCCCACAACAAGCCCCCTTACCGCCGTGCCTGCTTGCATTGCTATGCTCTACTGCGGTGCCGCAGCATAGTTCCAAAATAATGGGCATTCCCGTTGTGGCAACGGCGTACGTAAGCCCTAATAGACAATAAAATATGATCGTGATTCTTTTCAACGTCGCAATTTAACGAAATGGTTATACGTGAATTTTGCTGGCATGCTAATGGATGAAGGTAATTTTCGATAATTTGCTGTCGGATGCGAGAAGTTTATAGCTAGATTTTCTAACTGAGGCTTAACTGAGTAGTATGGAAAAGCAATACACCAATGGCACGGTAACAATAGTTTGGAAGCCGGACCTATGTGAGCATTCCGGGAATTGTTTCGGTAATCTTCCGGACGTTTTTAACCCAAGAATAAACCCGTGGATTAAGCCTGAAAATGCAAGTTCCAGCGAGTTGATTGAGGTAGTTAGAGCATGCCCATCAGGGGCACTTACTATTTTAGGGGATTCTAATGACGAGACCTCTGAGCCCCTTGCTGAAAATGCTGAGAAAAATTCGGTATCAGAGCTGATACCGGCCAAAAACGTTACGGTAAAGGTCACCCATGGCGGACCCTACATGATTACCGGAGTTGTGACAATTAAACACCACGATGGCACAATTACAGAGCGAAACAGCGTTACGGCGTTATGCCGCTGCGGTCAGTCCACCAAGAAGCCATTTTGCGACGGATCGCACGTGAAATCCAATTTGGATAAAACAACGGACAAATAGGTTCGTGTGGAAGATTTCGGAATTTGGAACTAATAAATCATGCGTATATTTGCCCTGTGAAATTCCTCGCCATTATATCTGTATTGTTGATTTCAGTTTCCACGCTTTTTGCAGTGGATGCCTCGCTGCAATTTTTCAATGCGAAATCTACGGGCACTTCAGTAACTCTTGAATGGAAGTCTTCGGCCGAAGGAGATTTGGATTTTTACGAAGTTGAACGTGCCGGCGAAGACCAAGTGTTTCGTTTTGTCTCGACCGTTCAAGCGAAGGGGAGCAACCAAACCTACACGTACAATGATGATGAAGCGTTTGGCAAACGAGATGGCACAGACGGTCAGATAACCAAAAATTATTTCACCTACCGTCTGAAATTAGTTCACACCGATAAATCAATTGCATACTCCAGCACCTCCGGAGTTACGCACAGCGTTAGTAGTATTAGACGCACTTGGGGAATGATAAAAGAGATGTTCAGATAACGTTGTGCGGTTCCATCGCATTTACTGGACACTACTTTTCGTTTTTTTTGGCTACACCTTTCTTTTAGTCGACACTACGACAGCTTCCGACGCACCGCATTTTAAGAACAAATGCAATCTCGGCAGCACTCAATTCTCAGATCAAATTGCTAGTATTCGTAACGGAATTTTAGGTGACCGAACGCGCCCTAACCTGCCATTGCAGTACGATGACCCCAACAGTCTATTCAGAGTACACTACGCTACGTCGGGCGAAAACGCTATACCTCTTGATGACGTAAGTGCTTCCGGCATTCCCGATTACGTTGAAGAATGCATGGCTGCCCTTATATACTCGCGCACCATGTATTTGGACTCGTTTAACTACGCAGTTCCGCCAACCGATGGTATGGAAGGGGGCTCTCCAGCCGTTGACGTGTATTTACTAGATCTCAGTAAGGCCGGACAAAACGGTTTTGGACTTTATGGCGAAACCGTACCAGAGAATTTAATTTCTGCTGGCCCACCGGAACGCTACACAACCTGGATACAAATTGATAATGATTTTTCAGTGAACGATGTTAATAGTTCTGGTACCAAGGTTTTTGAAACTAATGGGATCGACGCGCTAAGAATTACATGCAGTCACGAGTATCATCACGTTGTCCAAATAGGTAGCTACGGCATTGCGCTCACGCAACTAATGATGTACGAGTTTACATCCACGTATTACGAGCAGAGACTTTGGCCAAACGTGAACGATTGGCACATTTATGTAAGAGAACTGCTTGTCAGACCCTCCCTATGGCCTATGAGTGGCTCGCAATCCAGCACAGGGTACGTTTGGAGTTGGTTTGGCAATGTTTTGTGTTCGGGAGATAATCAACGCGTCTTGACTGAAGTGTGGGACAATATTAAAAAAAATACTCGACCATTTGAGGCACTTGTTCAAGCGTGCAATTCTGTTTTAGGTAGAGATTTAGCCGATGTGTTTTGCAAGTCAATGTCCACCCTATATTATACCGGTTCGCGTGGGATGAACAACAATTATCTTCGAAATGCAGAGCTACTCCCAGAGTTACGTCTTGCTGTGGACGAACAGGCTAAGCCCCCTTCAATGCTTGCCGTGGGTGACATTCTTCCGTTCGAGGTGAGAGCCTTTCGGTACTCAATTCCATCGCACAGTTCCGCGTTGCCTAAGAGCGTTGTAACAACAATTACTTGGCCAGACATAAATGCATTCATCAACTCTGAAAGTCTTTCTAGACTGACGTTTACGGTTGTTACAACGGCAAACCCTTTAGGGAGTGACCTCCCGATTGCGGGAACTGCTTGGGGCGTAGGGATAAGTCCAACGGAGGTTTGTTATGGTGTAACAGGTTCGCAAACAACTCAACCTGAATTTCCATTCCCACACCCGGTTGTACTGTCGCAACATCAAACGACAAATTTTCCGGTGGTTGGAGAGTTGCCGGGTAACGTTGTGGCGTTTGAGCTGCTGAACACCCAGTTAGTAGGCATAGATTCGGGACAGCTACCGGTACTTTTAAACGACGATCGGATAGTTGCTCAATATAATGTGCCGGACTTTCTCGAGCCTGGAACCTATGTAGTGCGTATCAAATCTGCTACGTCGAATTCATTGTACAAAATATTTGTTAAGCGATGATTGAAATTGAAATCAGCAAGGCAAGCAAATGGTACGGGAATAGACCGGTTCTAAAGGATGTTTCATTTCGAGTAACACAGGGAGTGTGCTTCGGTATTCTGGGATCCAACGGTTCCGGGAAATCTACATTACTGCAGATACTTGGCGGCATTCAACGTCCAAACACCGGCACCGTTAGCCTTTCTATCGACGGCACGTCCGTCATTTCAAGCGAAATCCCCTACCATTGCGGTATGGTTGCACCCTATTTGAGGATCTACGATGAATTCTCACCATTGGAGCTGCTTAATTTGCACTCCAAATTGCACGGCAAAAATCACGACGCTGCAACTAGTAACGAAGTACTAGAGCGCGTTGGTCTTGACGGAAGAAAGAACGATACCATTCGAGAATTTTCAAGCGGTTTATTGCAGCGGATGCTGCTGGCGTTGGCTGTTCATTTACAACAGCCGTTATTGTTGCTTGACGAACCTTCGGTTACAATGGATCCGGAAGGCAGAAAATTAGTGGTGCAAGAAATCCACTTGCACAAGTCTAAAGGTGGCATAGTTTTATTGGCCACAAATGATGAACAGGAGAAAACTTTATGCGACGCCTACTTCCAGCTTTAGTAATATTAGTCGCAATTCTTTGCGTTGCTGCAATATTCTACTCATACACCAATACGGCTAAGGGTCACAATTCTTCCCAGCCTAGTCCTAACGTAGGCAACGATTCTTTCGCGTGGGAACTACCCGAAAAATTGACATTTTGTGGAGAGGAAGTTCCGCTTGATATTCCAGAAGTGAAAGAAAGAGCCGAGCGCGAATTTTTGTTAAATCTTCAATCGAAGGGGCAAATTGTTTTGTATATGAAAAGATCTGGTAGATTTTTTCCTATGTACGAAAGAGTTCTGAAAGAACTCCAACTTCCCGATGATCTAAAGTATGTATCTGTAGCAGAGAGCGCGTTGTTTATGGCCAGATCTTCTAAAGATGCAGTTGGTCTTTGGCAGTTTATGCCGGCAACAGCACGGGCTATGGGCCTAGTGGTTACGGATCAAGTTGATGAGCGGAGGCATCCGGAAAAGAGTACATATGCTGCGGCGAAGTACCTAAAGGCTGGGTATCAATCGAACGGTTCATGGACAAATGCAGCGGCGGGGTACAACATGGGGCACGAAAATTTTAGCGAAAATACTCGGTATCAACAGGCGAGTGATTTTTACAGTCTGTACCTGAATGAAGAAACCTCACGATACGTTCTGCGAATTGCCGTAATCAAACACATTCTTGAGCATGCTGCCGAGCACGGAGTTATCCTCCCTCAGAATGGCAAGTACGTAGAGCAGAGTTGCAGGATAATTACAGAACGAGAATCAATTCCAAGTATGTCACAGTGGGCACAGGATCATGGATCCAATTACAAGGATGTGAAGTTACTAAACCCTTGGATTCTTGGTCGGACACTACCCACCCCTTCCAAGGGCGGCTCCTGGGAAATCTGTTTACCGAAATAGAAACAAACCCTATTTTGGGGTGTTTGTTTGGAACACCGGCGACTGACTTTCAAGAACATTTCCGTACGCTCGGATATCCAAATCGGGATTGTCGGGGTGAGAAGTTTTGCACTTTACGGCACCGGCGTAAGAACCTTTTTGACCCGGCACCAACGTTGCTATAAGCTCCATTTTTTCGCCCGGCTTAACTGTGACTTTTCCAGATTGATTAATAATCAAACCATTTTCTGTTACCCAGTCTGAAAACGTAATCGGAATGTCATCGTTGTTTAAAATTTCAACCTTAGCAGTAGAAGCTACTCCTATTTTCAAATCTGAGAAGGCAAAAAAGATTGATGGTTGCACCATAATCGGGCGCTGTATATCGGCTTTCAAATACAAGAACGCCATATGCTGCGTAGTATCGGCATCGGCTGGAATTGCCTTTCCACTCTTGTGAAATTCGTCACGAGCGGCTAACCCAGCATCATCGCCCCACGTAATTGTAACGCTCTTAGTAATAGGTCCGCCTTGCGCTGGTCCGATGTTCAGTTTGACACTCATACTGCTAACCTCGTCAGGACCCATCTCCATTTTATCGGGATCTGTCTTCGTGCATCCACAGCCCGGACGGACTTCAACAAGCTTCAACTTACCCGTTCCGACATTCTTCATCTTAATCGTTGCTTCAAGATGTCCAGATGTAGGGGGCTTTACCTTACCCCAATCAAACGTTTCACCGCCCACAATTTCAAGCTTGGGTTGGGCAATTGTTATTGAAAGGCAGGCTAAAAAGACACCTGCTATTGAAAGAATCTTTGAGAACATGTTTTACTCCGCAATTGACTTTTGTGAAACCGTCCTACGGACGATTAGGCTACAAATATAGTACAGCCCATCCAGACTATATCTCACAGCCTTCCCACACTATATCCCAAGGTCGAAACCCTTCATTAAACGTAATCCAACCCCAATGTCCACAAAACGCCATGGATACACTGTAGAGACGCTATTAAGCTGCGTACTTAGAAGAATCATCGGTTGAAGAAACATCCCCGCGGCAACTGGAATATCGTAGGCTATAAATACAGCGGGCTCTACAATCACCTTCGCAATGTCCGCAAGGCGAGCAATTGGAACCCACTCATAATCCTTCGTAGGTGGATTGGTGTCGAAAAAAAAGTCGCTCGGACTAACCACACTCTCGGTAAGTTTTGCAGATTTAGCCAGGTTGAAATGGGCTCTTATTGTTCCACCAACTGAAAGGTGCGTGGCAAACAATTTCACACGAGTACCGATACTCATTGTAACATACATCAACGAATTATCAAAATGGTACTCGGTTTGCAGTTCTCTACCATCGGAAATCGGAACAGGGTTGGAAAGTTGAGCAAAGTTGGCAGTCATAGACGTTACGCCGGCATTCAAAATAACGGCGATGCTTGGAGCCACCCATTTTTCAGCGCTCAATGAAATTCTCAAAGGCGTTCCCGTTCCATTCGTAAAAGTGCAACATTGGAATCCTGTAAGATCTTCCAAATATTGAAGTTCGCCCATATGAAAACCAGCACCAGATATAACTTCAATTCCAACAAACGTATTAGGCATTTGCTTGGGCGATCTTGGTGTCCACTCCCAATCGAATCCCTGCGCAAACACATCGCCCCCTGCCAATAGAGCTATCAGGGTGCACATCCATGTGGCAATTCTCATTGCTGCACCGCTAGAAGAATAACAAAAGAAACGACTCCCTTGCTTACCTCAACAAAGTACATTCCGGGTTCGAACTGTTCTATGTTGAAATTCACTATGGAAGTTTCGTCGGCGAATTCGAGATCTGATTTTTTTACAAGTACTCTGCCAAAAGAATCAACAATTCGAATATCGAATTTGTCTGCGCCGCCTTTAATGGGATTTCCTTTTACGATAACCACATTTACGGTACCGTTGGTTGGATTTGGGTAAACGCCCGCTTGAAAAACGGGGTGTAAATTAGACCCGGTTTTTATGGAAAGTCCACACAATGAGTCGAGTCTGAACTGACCGTTGTACGTGCGAACATCTAACACATTCGGGCAGCCTGCGTTGCCAAATATCGTTGTGAGATTGGAAAGTGAAATCGGGGTTTCCGCTCTGCCCCCAATGAACGTATCGAATGAAAGTAGAGCGAACGTATCCCGTTGACGAAAATTTCCGTTGGCCGTTACAGATAGAGTTAGCACTCCTCTTGGAGATTCTATGTCCGATGTGATATTGGCTCCCTCCGCCGCGGTGCCCGCAGTAATTGCAGACCTATAACGCATTAGGTTCGGATCGAACGACACAACAATTGTAGACGTACTTGTTAACGAAACAGCCTTGCCTTCCACCACAATAGGAATCACCAGTTCCCTGCCGGGTTTGGCCTTGAACTGTTCCGGGATACGCACTGAAATGGTGTCGGGCGCAACCACTTTTCCAATGCTCTGAATTGGTAGCGGAACGTTCACGCTATTCGTAGCCAACAACAGCTGATTGGTTATGTCGCCAAGTTGCATGGCCGAATATTTAACCCTTACATCTTTTGAAGAAGCAATTGGGACTGTAAATGATGTTGCGTCTATGAGTATCGAGTTCGACTCAGGTGAGACAATAATTGAGTCGACTATCAGATCGGCATTTCCAAGATTCCTCACGGTAATAATTCTTTCCGAAACGGAAACGCAGCTAGGATACAATACTAGGGTTCCAAAATCTAACACCGATGGCGTGAGTTGAATTTGTGGACGCTTACTAAATCCAATCACCGTAAGCTTTGTAGTTTGAGCACCATCGGGAATACCTTGAATTTTCCTACTCAACAAATCAGTTTCAATCCGGTATTCAACAACATGAGCACCACCGTCAATTGGTGAGAACTCAATTTTAATTGTGTCGAAATCATTTGTCCGAAGCGCCGAGCCCCCTTGCATAATAGGCTGCGTAAACTGGAATGCGGCGGTGTCTTTCGCCGCACCAAATTTCTGCTCGCCGGTATATCCAATTACTAAATTTCCATGATTTTTAAGAACCACTGTTGCCACATATTTCTGTCCCGCAAACACGTCCCCAAAATCTACAGTGTCGGCCCGAATACTCACTGGTGCAGGTGTACCAGTACCACCAATCAACTCAAGTTGTTGTTGAACACCAATGCCCCAAACTTCGGCAAGCAGACTATCAGGCGCCGAGCTGACATTCGGCCTATACACCAGAGTAAACGTAGCGCTATCCTTGCCCTTGTCTCGCGGTGAATATTTAAACGTCCACGGAATAGAACCCTTCGGTCCAAACTGTGCTGTAGGATATTTTTCAAACGTGATTTCCGGAGTTCCAATCACCGCCGTTTTCATCGTCAGTCTTTGATCATCAACCACAATACTTTGTGTGGTAACATTTTCTACTGTGTATTTTTTTTCTGGAGTAAGGGGCTTAGGGTCGACGTACACAGAGTCGAATTTTACTAGCGGCGTTGTTGACGCTAAAATTTTTGTGGTTTTAAGAGCCCTCAATCTAAAAACTTTATCGCGAGATTTTCCGAGAGGATCAAGACTATCTACTACTCGTAGAATTAGCAATGATTCGTTCACTGAATCGGGCGGCAATTCAACATTGCCAATAACGGCCTTAAATATTACTCCGAAGGATCTCGTTTGCCCGGCAGGTATGAAGAACGGCTGAAAGTCAACAGAGGCAAATTCCTCTTTTCTGGGGTGTTGCGGTTCTACTTCTGGGACGTTTACTATTTGATAGTATGGGGCTGCATTAGGCCGAGAGTCATAGATGGCAACAGTCTGTGAGGAATTGTTCTCAACAAAAAAGCTAAGCGTTATTGGGAATCCTTGGAGTGTTACTCCAAAATCCATTACGGTATCTTGGCGGTCGGCGGCATTCCAAAACAGCTCAACATTGGGTTGCGAATAGTTCTCTGTTACGGCGCACAATGCAAGTAACAGACAACAGAAGATGAGGCGTATGGCAGACACGTAACCTCTCTACCATGTGCTGATAATATTAGTCAGCAACCACGGAAAAATGCCCAGTAATAAAATAGCAACCGAGCAGATAGCAATTGTAAATCCAGCAGTACCCGTTGCAAAAGTAGTTTTCTTACCTGGCGCATCTGTGAAATACATTTTTACAATGAGACCTAGGTAGAAGTAAACCGAAATCACACTCGACGCAACTGCTACTATAGTCAACCAAGTATACCCACTCTGAATTGCTGCATAGAAAAGCATGTACTTACCAAAGAAGCCTGCAAAGGGAGGAATGCCCGCAAGTGAAAACATAAACATGGCCATCATTGCGGCTAACATAGGATGTTGTTTTGACAGTCCGGAATAATTTTCGATATCAGACCCATCGCCTTGTTCGCGCTCTAGATATCCAACAATGACGAAGGATCCCATTTGCATGAACATGTAAGCCGTAAGGTAGAAAACTATAGCGGAATGTCCGTAGGCCGTGCCGGCCACTATACCCATCATCAAATAGCCAGCATGCGCTACTGAAGAAAAAGCCAGCATTCGTTTAACACTTGTCTGTGCTATTGCTGTAATATTTCCGACCAACATAGTAACTGCTGCCATAACAGCTAGTGCGAGTCGCATTGTATCTGTGATACCACCTACACCATCAGGCATGATTGCGGCAAATACTGGATTGAAGGCACTGAAGGCAGCCGCTTTACCGGCCGTACTCATGAATGCCGTTACAACAGTTGGAGCACCATCGTATACATCCGGCGCCCATTGATGGAATGGGAAGGCAGCAACCTTGAAAGAGAGACCCGCCGCCATTAACACCGTGCCAATTGCAAGGAACATAGGATAGGTGGCAGTGCCGTTGGAAACCGCTTTGCCTATCTCTACGTAATCAAGAGAGCCCGTTCCGCCGTAGAGCATTGCCATTCCGTACACCAGAAAGCCCGTTGCAAAAGCTCCTAACAGAAAATATTTCAAAGCAGATTCGACACTTTTAATATCGGTGCGGAGGAAACCAGCCATCACATAGAATGAGATCGACATTAACTCTACACCTACAAATAACACAACGAGGTTTGACGCGTGGGCCATAAGCATCATACCTGCTACGGCTGATACCATTAGCGTGTAGAATTCATCCAACTCGGCATTCAAACGATCCAGGTAGGGTCGGGCGGCAAGCATAGCCAAAATCCCAGCACCACAGAACAACACATCAAAATAGGCGGCGTAGCCACCCAAGACTATCATACCACCAAAGGATGAACCCTTTGCACCAGAGCTCAAGATTGCTAAGAACGCCGTCAGTGCTAACGTACCAACGTAGTATCCAAAAACCAGTTTTGTGTTATTACGAACGAAAGCCTGAATTACAATACCAATAGCTCCAAGGGCAAGCCAAATAGCAACTAAGGGGAGGGATCCGAAAAAATCGATATTCATAACTATTATTACAGGTTCAGGAACATTTGTTCGTTACGTAAATCCGAGAGGAGTTATGGCAGACCAGCCGTTGTTTTACCGAATTTGAAGTGCTCAACTTTTTCAACAACAGCTTTTACACTTTTTTCTGACAGGTCCATAAAAGTTCGAGGTGAAACACCAATCCAGATTATGAACAACACTAGCGGAACCATCTGCCAATATTCAATTCGGCTCATATCGCGTAGATGTTGATTTTCAGGGTTGTCATTCTTGCCAAACATTACTCGCTGGAACATCCAAAGCAGGTAGACCGCTGCAAAAACTACTCCTGTAGCGCCTATAATTGCAAAGCTCCATGAGCCTAAGAAGGGGCTTCTAAAAGCGCCGAGCAACGTCAAATATTCTCCCACAAATCCGTTTAGTCCGGGCAGCCCTACTGAGGCAAACATTGCTATCGCAAAGAATACAGCAAATCGGGGCATTACGTTCGTGATTCCACCATAATCAGAAATTTCTCTGGTATGCCGGCGGTCATATAACACTCCAACGCAGAGGAAAAGCATGCCCGTTGACAGACCGTGATTAACCATTTGTATTACGGCTCCTTGAACACCTTCTACGGTTAACGAGAAAATCCCTAACACCACAAACCCTAAGTGGCTTACTGACGAATACGCTACCAGCTTTTTAATGTCGGTTTGCACCATGGCTACTAGAGCCCCGTAGATTATTCCAATAACCGCCAACCAAGCTATAATCCCTGACAAATCCGCAGATGTTTGGGGGAAAAGCTCCAAGTTGAACCTAATTAGACCATAGGTTCCCATTTTCAACAATACCCCGGCTAGAATTACGGATCCGGCTGTAGGAGCCTGAACGTGTGCGTCTGGCAGCCAGGTGTGGAACGGGAAGAGTGGCACTTTTATGAAAAATGACAACGCAAAAGCTAGAAAAAGCCAAAATTGAACTTCGATGGGAATATGGGGTGCAATTGCCTTTAGTTTTATCAAGTCAGCCGTAAACCCAACGCCGGCAGCCTCGGCTGCAAATCCAAGCCAAAGAATGGCGATCAACATCAACAATGAACCTAACAGTGTATAAAGAAAGAACTTTACGGCCGCATATATTCGGTCTTTACCTCCCCAAATTCCAATAATAAAATACATTGGGATGAGGATTAACTCCCAGAAAACGTAGAACAAAAACGTGTCGGTAGCTATAAAAACACCGGTCATTCCAAATTGAAGAATTAACAGCAGCGCATAATATTCCTTCAGGTGTTTTCCGATGGTATTCCATGAAGCAAGGAGCGAAATGGGCATGATGAGCGCTGTTAAAAGCACCATCAATAGCGATATACCATCGATTCCAATCCTAAAACCGGCATCTAAGGATGAAATCCAGGTTTGATTGACTGCGAACTGCATTTGCCCGTTATCTGAGTCAAAAGCAGGAATCAGCAGAATGGCAGTGACCAAGGTGGCAACCGTAAACAGCAACGCTGTAATCTTAATAGCCTTGTGCTGGTCACGGTCTATTAAAGCCAAAACTGCAGCACCAACGAGTGGTGCGAAAAGAGTACACAGCAATGCCGTTACGCCCATACGCGATTAATCCGATTTATTAGGTTTTGTAGTCAATTAGAAGCGCAATATAGCAAACAAAGAAACTTCGATTGTTACTATCAAAATGTAGTAGAATTTCGTATTTTTACACCCCGTGACAAACTATGAATCATATCTAAATGGGTCTACTAACCGAGCCTTGTCTGCAGAGGCTTGCGCTGCGCTTAAAGTAAAGTTTAAACAGGAGCTAATACTAGCTCCGATTGCCCAAGATTTGCATACCATTCGTACTGAGGCGTATGCTTTTGCACGCAACACTTCGGTATCTGCAAAGGATGCGGTTGAAGTATAACACTTATTGAGCCAACACTTTAGTCGATTTGGGCAATATGAAGAAGCCCTAAAGGCAGCCAAAGAATCACAGGTAAGATCGTCGAAAGATCCGGCTGTTCAGGTTTACAGTGAATACACTTTGGCTATGGTGTACCACCAGCATCAGCGAAACAAAGATGCGATGGAAATTCTGGAGTCGTTGATTCACGGGAACGCTAATGTTGCCGAGCCTGGAATTCAGGCTAAGGTGTGGACGATGATGGCCGGGGTGTATGACTCTCTAGGATTTTCCGATAAGGCAGATGTAGCGTATAAAGTTGCGCTAGACCTAAGAGAAAAACTTGGGGGAAAATCTGGGTTGGCTGTAGTTTACTATAACTACGCCGAACTTTGTGCCCGTAGAGATGATGATGCTCAAGCACTTGAGTTTTTCACTCGTGCTTATAATATCGAGAAAGAGTCTGGTGGATTTAGTGACGTAGCGCAATCTGCATGTCAAATTGGAATCCTGCACGCGAAGCGTAAAAAACGCGAAACAGCACAAGAATTCATTGAAGAAGCTATGACGGCTGCCCGATCTGCAGCTGTTCCAATTGTTATGGCTTATGTACTGGCTAATAAAGCAAGTGTACATGAATACCTAGGCGATGAAGCCAAGCATGAGCAAGCGTTATTGGAAGCGCGTGATTTTTTGAAGATTCACAAATTCGACGCTATACTTGGTCCTGTACTTGGCAACCTTGGTTTTCTTTATTTAGAACAACGAAAGCGCGACGAAGCAAGGCCACTTTTAGAACAAGCATATCAACTCAGCAAACTTGAAGACAACAAGTATCGGATGGGCTACTGGTTAATGGGCTTGGGCAAGTTGGAACGCGAACTCGGCAACCATGAACTCGCTATTAGCCTCTTGCAAAAATCGATCAGCTATTTACGGGAAGTTCGAGCACACATTGCAACAATGCAGGCACTGAAGGAGCTTGCGTTGACACTTGCAGACGTAGGCCGGGGTGAAGAGTCGGTGAGAATGTTAGCAACATGGGCGGATGAATATGTTCTTGAGCATGACGAAGCCATGAGTAATAGGCTTCGAAACGTCCAACGTATTCTTGAAAAAGAACGCAAGGATCGCGAAGAAGAAATCTACCGGCTACGAAATGTCGAGTTATCGACAGCCATGCTGGCCATTGAAACCGCCAATGCGGAATTGAAAGAACTTGCTGCTGAGAAAGATGAATTCATGGCCATAGCGGCGCATGATTTGCGTAACCCGTTAGCCGATATGCGCGGTATGCTTTTAACCATACTAAATCATTACGGCGATTTGGGAATGGAAGATTGCTTCGCTATTTGCAAAGATCTACTTACCACAACAACAAGAATGAGTGCAACCGTGCACTCGTTCCTGGAAGTAAGTAGAACAGACAGGAGAGCTTCAGAAACGATGTCTGGGACTCTGGACATGGTTCACATGGCACATAGAGCCATGGAAAGATTTGAGTCGAGAGCAGACCAAAAGAAAATTGCATTGTCGATAGCTTCTCAACAACAAGTTTGGGGTATGGCCGACGCGTCGATAGTTGATGCTGTAATGGACAATCTCATCTCGAACGCTATTAAGTACTCTCCGAAGAATTCAGAAGTTGTTTTAGATGTTTCCGCCGATGAGAATTATGCTTTTTCCCGGGTGATTGATCAGGGCCCTGGAATCAAAATTGAAGAACGCAACAAGTTGTTTACCAAGTACGCTAAACTGAGCAATAAGCCGACAGCTGGCGAGGATTCTCTTGGATTAGGTTTGTACCTAGCGAAACGTATGGCGGAAAGAACAGATGGTACTATCTATCTTGAAGAACATCCTGATTGTGGAGCATGCTTTACGCTTCGGGTAAAAGTAAAGCCAACCAACGTGTTAGAAACAGCAAACCCCGGGTAAACCGGGGCGCACTGTGATCTCAATTCGCACGAACCACCATTAAGACTCCCCTTAACCCGATTTGTACTTGATCTTTCGACCCGGTTCATTTCGGTTGACCTCGTTTCGTACTAGCAGAACAAATGCGATCTTCTTATAAACCAAACCTCCAAATCGCTCCCAAGCGCACATTAGCGCCATTCCACGATGATGGGTCTGAAACTGTTGGCGTTGCTCCTTGTAAACAAATGTATGGCGTGATTAGCTGACCGCGGTATCCGAAAAGCCCGGCTAATATATCGTGTCCAACGCCAATTTGCAATCCAACCCTTGGTTTGAAATTTACATGCGTAGCAAACTTGATACTGGTTTGTGGCGCTCCCGGTTCATCGTTGGTTGGATTTCCGTCGGGAATTTCATGCTGCCATAGAAACGTATCAATAGTGTACAACGGTAAGTCAAAGTTAAGTCCGAATAATAGGAAGGTTCCGCTTCTTCCAATTTGAACTTTTGTTGCTAATGATGCTACCGCGTATATAATTCTGGACTGCGTTTCAAATGTAGCGTTGTACGCATAAATATCATTTTTTATCGGAACCGTTGATTCGCTTTTCATCCATCGCCACTCCGGCGCCAAGGTTAGTATGAAACCCAACGGCGATTGAAACGGCCTGTACTCAAGAGCGATGCCTGTACCAATACCATAGGCAAAACCACCCTGTGTTTTAGCATAAATCGGTTCGGAACCTGGAGATGTGCCTCCAACATATTCCACTGTGAGTGTGCCAAAATTCAGTGCGTAAAAAGCCGAAGTATTTAATCCCAACCACCACTCATGATGTAAAATCAGTGAGTCCTTTGCTTGATCTATCTCGTCGGACGTTCCCGTCTGAAATATCTGAGCAAGCATGGGAGAGCCCCCTAGCACAGAAATAACAGCGATATTGAGTAGCAACTTTTTCATCTTACAAGCTGAGCTTTTAAGATTACTCGGGATAGTTCTTCAATGGAATTGTCGCGGTATGGGATGCCAATGAGTACGATGTTGAATAGACCCTGCGAGGCGATGTCTGGGG
Organism: Ignavibacteria bacterium; assembly: GCA_013204605.1. Lineage (GTDB taxonomy): Bacteria > Bacteroidota > Ignavibacteria > Kapaibacteriales > Kapaibacteriaceae > JABMNI01. Next base: position 46,634 of record JABMNI010000060.1, on the reverse strand, counting down.
CTTCCCAGAGGGCACGGTACCCAACTCCGGCGGCATATTCTTTGTTTACAATTTCCTGGCCTTTGTCGTCGACCAAGGTTCCTATTAGCCTACCACCTAAATCAAAAACGCGCGCTGTGAGGAACAACCGATCATCAACATTAAACTGCACTGTAGTTTCATCTCTAAACGGGTTGTCGAGCAGTTTGGCATTTGAAATAATCGCGTTGGGAATTCTAACAAAAATTGTGTCGATGATTTGGGCGGTGTCACCATAGTTTGGCAAGCGCTGACCTATCAGTCGATATGCGTATATCTCGCGGCGGTACTCTACGTCATCAAACAAACTGTCGTGAACCTGAGGCAGTAAACATTGGCACGACAACAACCGCGGTTCATTTTGATACAACAATTGTGGTAGGGTCTCGAATGTTAAATCTGTTAGGTCTCTCAAGTTTACTATCGATCGCTCAATCCAAAAACCTTCGTAGCAGTGTTCGTCTGATACTTTAAACTGCAGGCCTACTTTTAAATCGCCCTCGTATTGTCCGGTAAACACAAACTTTGCATCGCAAATGTCGGGCGGTGGTGGCGAAGCTAAATACTCGGTAACAAGCGGCGGGTTATCGTGTTTTACATACCACGTGTTCGACCCCGCGCCTGCTCCTGTAGCCGAATCGTGATCGATTTTAAATGCGTTGGCGTTGAAGTAGTCAAGCGGAGTTGAAGCCGCAAGAACTTCCGGCACAAATGAATTGTCGGTGGCAGTTACTATGAACTGCCCAATTTTAATCGAATCAGGATTTGCAATCGACTTCGCAAATTGTACGCTGTCGGGACCAATAACGTGCAAAGCAATCTGACCGTTTACAAACTTTGCGTCGATAAAATACCCAGCCATAGCGCCCGGCGTGTATGGCACTTGCAGTAAATCCGACGAGCCCGGCACCATAGTAAGTACGTGTACAGCAGGATTAAAACCACCAGTCAGTTGTAAATCCACACTCTCAATTCTCAGCGAAATATTTGCCCAGTAATGCCACTTATCGCTTACCCTATGCAGCGTAACGTCAAACGTCATCCGCTCAAACACCGGATCTAGCAACGGCGAAATTCGAACTATTGCATCAGTTGGCTGAGCCGCCATTTCATTGAAAGGGGCTAACCAGCACAACACGAGAAATACAAATATGTTAACGCGGCGCAACACTCAACCTGTTCCTGTTATTCCACGTAATATTTAAATCGCGAGTATTTACTATTCCGTTGAGGTTAGTGTCGAATAGCGAGTAGGCTTCCAAATCTCTACTGTCCCATACGAGGTTGTAATCAGTACGCAGGATTTCATCGGCCGATGTAACAACACCCGCAATCAGACCAAAGAATCTTGTGCCACCAACCGTGCCCAAAAGTTTTTGCGATGACGCTCCGCCCAGAAGGCCGACGCCCTTGGTAAGATCAACGACAAAACCAATGTTCGAACGGTCAACTAAAACTTTGTCTTCTAAAACTGCTGCCAAGTGATTCCTGTGGCGAAACGCAAGGTTGTACTGTCCAGGCGAAATGCCCGCAATTACTCGCGGCTTAAGTGTCTGCGGATCGAGCACCATTCCATCGCGCGTGAGAAGCAAAGATTCAATTAGTGCTGGCGGACCACTTGCCGTTGCAGTAGTTCGGAATTCGACAGTTACCCAGTCCACTATGGAGTCGGGTACAAACAGCGCCGTATCAACTAGCCTGTCTGGGTCCAGTGAATAGGGGTAAATGTCTGGAGCCACATTGGGTATCAAGCCTCGGAGCGCAAGGTCGGTTGACATGATAGGTTGTATACCATCGCCATACTCACGCATGGGTCCTTCAAGAAATATTCTCGTATTCAATACCCACAACGGACCGGTCGACAAGCCTATGGCAAAATCTCCACTTGCTCTAACAAAGTTGGCCTTTGAATATCTCCAAACTTCTAGTGGGCTTGTTGTAAACTTTGTTGGCAATGTTGAAAAACCGTATGGGTTATAACTAAAACCATCGTGACGCATAAGGCCAAGTAAATCTTCCTTTCCACGAAGCTGTGGGATGGTTTCAACTACACTAGGAGTTTCGAAACTTGCAGCTTCACGGTTTCTCCATGCATATCCAAACGTTAGCGTGTACGTACTATCAGGCACAGGATCACCGGCAGCGTCAAACGCCTTGAGTTGCAGGAATCGTTCTGCCTTAAATACAATGTCGGTCAGTGGAAGAGGAATAGTGAGCGGTTTACTACGTACAGAGTAACTCGACACCGTTCCCATTTCTGCCGCATTTGCAAAGTATATATTTGTGTACTGATTATTCATCATCATCGGACTGTCGATTTCTAAACTAGTCCGAACCATCGTACCATTTATCTCGGGCCATACACTCTCGAACAACGGATCGTTCTTGCTTGTGTAATAAAACGTGTATCGGTCAGCTGTTGTTGGTTCCGTAAGAATGTGTCCACGAAGCACAAGTGAGTCCTTCACGTATACATCCCACGGGAGAGTTAGCCCGGCCGTATCATGCTGAAAAAGATTACGTATCAACGTTTTCGACCTGAGCATTTCCGGTCCGCCAACCATTGGTGCACCACCATAATACCTAAGACTCAAATCGCGATCGGTAACGGGTTGCTCAGCAATCGAACCACTATCATCGCGCCAAATCCACGCGTTGCGTTCCATGTTAACGTTATCAGAAGTAGAGTTACTTAGTAATCCGCGCTGAAGATCAAGTCGCTCAAAAACTCGTAGTCCGCCCGACCTTGTAACCGTTGCCCCCTGCGAGTTATCTAGTTCAAGAATGGGGATAAGCCCCTTACCGGAAACATCTTGGTTTGCAGTGCCACGCAGAACAAATCGCCCGTATCTGAATGCTGGATTAATTACGCCCTCGTGCACGACAGTTTGGTTTGCCTGGATATACGTGTTGGGGATGAGTGTGAAAACTACACTCGAATCGATACTCCAAAAAAGATGGTCGGCAATCAATGGTTTGCTGGCATCGGTCAGCATTTTTCTCGAAGCGCCTTCAAAGTGCACATCGTTGTATACCAAATGTGCAACCTTTTGTGTGTCCAGCACATTGTCTCTTTCGTACCGCACTACACCGCCAATTGAATCCTGTGCGAGCTGCGCGTCGCCAACAATTTTTACTGTGCCGGTGTTGTAAATCACGCCATCGGAATTTAAAATACTAGGCAGTTGGCTGACGGCTTCGACGGATGAAAGTACACACATCAGAAGCGCTAACACACTTGCGTGCATGATTGCTTTTAAAAGGGGCAATATGGTTCGTGAACTATTTAACACCAATTTGTAACGTGCCGGCGTTGAACGCTGTGGCACCAAGGGTGAGAATTAGATTGGGTGCGGTGAAGTTTGAAGCCGGATACACAATCAAGCCACCATCTATATCGGCCGCTGTTATGTCTTGCGTAAGTGTTGGCACCAACGTTGGCGCAACGCGCTGATTTGTTAACGTAACAACAGCGTTTGGAACAAGTGAGAACGTGTTGAATGATCCCACACTACCAAAGGTCAATGTTGAAGCCGGTGTGTTACTAATAGTAACGCTCACAGCCATACTGTCGGGCCAACGCTCTTCAATCGCGTAATTATCATTGGCTCTCACGTATCCTGTGTGGACGGTAAAGCCATCAATAATAACTCGGTCAAGAGGCTCGGGCTCGCGCGCTTCATCCCAGGTAAACGGATTGCTCCAACGGCCACTTGCTGCGGCACGCAATGTATCGCGGCTACCACGGAGCAACAAATCGTTACCATTATCCAGACGCAGATTGTCGGGGCCGTTGTTTTGAATGCCAGTCAGTTCTACATAGGCAATTCCAGTGCTTAGCAATAATGGGCGCCGGTCATAGGTAGGGGGCAATGTAGGAGTAAGTTTTGTTGAGCGCTCGTTGGGTGCGGGATAGGCGTTGTATATTTTTAGTAGTCGCTCGGCGGTGAGCGGACCCCACGTTGCGGGAATATCTTCTGCTTTATAGCCTACTCTTACCTTGGCTTTCCAGTCACCAGTGTGGCTTACTGTCACCTTACGGAAGACGTCGGTAGTCATGTCATAGTCGTTCGGTCTTGTTGTAGGTCTAACATCCAGTGCCAGCTCTTGTGGAATTGTTGTGTACTGGAAAAATGTCTCACTGTTATTGTACATGTAGGTCGTATTCAACACAGCACCAGTTAGACGCCGACGGAAGTTTCCAACAACTTCTGCATTGTTTGTGTACGAGGCATCACCGAGGGTAAGGTTCATAGTGTAGGGCACCATCACAACGTTTGTGTCGTTCACAGACAACGTGCCCGCAACATGAATATCGCCCGACGCATTTTTCACCGTTGTTGCAGTTCGCAAATTTCCATACGGATTAGTGAGTGCCGTTGCCTGCATGATTTGTGGATCTTGTAAGCCGATGTAATTCACCAACGATGTAATATCGAAAGTGGTGTTCACCAATGGACCATGGAGATTTACAAACGAACCACGCACGTCCATTTTGGTATTCTTACCCATCACAAGTTCTGCCGCTACGTTGTCTTCCGTTGTAAGTGTAGCGATCGGAAAAATCGTAACTAATCCAGCATCGTCTTTTATGATGAACGTTCCGCGGCGCACATCCACGTTTGCATGCAAGTCACTTATGTCGTTACCGGCAGTAAGCGTTCCACCAATAATTAACTCTGCACGCGAATGCAAATAGGATTTTGATCCCCAGTGAAAGTCACCTTCAATAGTAGAGGGCGATAACGAATCGGTGAAAAATATTCCGTCCATCCAAACTTCCGAACCCGAAGCAACTGTTTTGGGTCCATTCTGAAACGTGAGGTTGTTGTACCTATTCACCGTACCACTTAGCCCCTTTTCCTGCATAATTATCTGACGGAGATTCCCATCGTAGAAAAACGTTCCCGAATATGTTCGCGGACCCGACAAGAAAATCGTATACCATTCGCTCACAAAAACACTGTCGGGAATTTGTTTGTCTGAACTGTCGGACATTTCCAAGTTGGTGTAATAGCGCTGTTGCACAAGTTGTGCGCGGCCATCCTTTAGCGCATATCGCACCATTCCAGGCACACGCCACAGAGCATTTTGCCCAAGTGCGTTTGTATTAAACTGAGATCCGGCCAGATCTGTAAACAGGTTATTCTGTCCGGCAAATTCAATTACGTTGTTGGTAATCGATGTTAGCGGCGCATCGTTTTTGTAACGTCCAGAGTCACTTTTAAAACGTATCGTCCCATTATTTTTCACCCTCCCCGTCACGGTATTTTCAAGGTGTTGGGCGGCAAGGGGCTGAACCATTCCTGTTAGTAAAAAGCACACACAGAAAACAACGGCGACGATATACGCCGCCGTTGAATCTGAAATGTATTTTACATTACTTGTCATGGCTTGCCGATATTTATCTCACCATCGTTATTCAATTCGCCATCGTTACGAATTGTTCCAAAAACATTTAGAGTGCCCGGTTTGTACCGCCAGCACACTCCATCAAGTTTGATGTCAAGGTCCTTCGTAATTGTACCGAAAGCATCCTTGTAAAAATAGATGCCATCGCGCTTGATAGTCACATCGCCATCGAACGTAATTCGAGCAAGATCGAGAACATCAATCTTTCCCTTTTCGTTTACCGTGTTGCCACTCACAAACATTCGTGCGCCACCAGTTAACGTAATGGTAGCGCCCATGTTTACCAATGTTTGGGACTTTGTCATTGTTGGAAAAAAAACACAAAATCCGACCAACGTGATAAACAGAAGACTGACAATATGGTACCGAGCAATCGGCATGAATTAGTTCTGTGCCTCTGCAACTTGAATCCACTTCGCTCCGTTCCAGATGAATAGGATTGAATTTCCCAAAGATAAAACTTGATCAGCGGCATGAATTTGGAAGTTAGTGCCGGTGAACTCTATGTTTTTCGGACCAAAATTTTCAACGACCAAAAACTGACCAATAGCCGTGCCGTCTTCCAACGATACCTCATACTTTGGTTGATTATCTCCCGTGGTCACTCGAATGTAGGATGCATTCGCCGTAGGCATTCCAGTTGTACCGTTTGTTAAGGTCGCCTCAACATCCTTGTAACCTTGCCAGTTACCATTTCCACCACCTACGTATGGAATTATCCAGCGCTGATCCGTTTCTGAATACACTAGCTGGTAGGCTGCGGTGCTCGGAACCAAAACATCAATTCCTCCCGGGGCAGAAATACGATTTGTAGAAGTCGATACAGTACTCTCGTGAGCTAACCTAATCATGCTACCCGTTGCGTTATAAATGGTAAGAAACTTTCCATTTACACCACCGGCAAAACCATTGAAAATGGTTTCGACGGTTCTAGCTGTTCCCACACGAATGAAACTCTGGTCGTTGCCGGCGACGAACGAAAAGTCGTTGTTCGTATTCGACAATGCTCCGGTATAATTATACTCCCTCACGGAGTACGATCCGGCTATATCCAACCGAGTATTAGGAGTGGTAGTCCCAATTCCGATTCTTCCGCCGTTGAACAGGGCTGCGTAGTTATTCGTACCGCCCGCAACGGTGACATTTAATCCGGTGACAGTGGACCCAGAGGCCATGCTTCCCGATGCATCTAATGACAATAATGTTTTTGTTGTGCTGACGGCCGAAGTCATGGTATTCGACAATGTCATAGATTTAGATGCCGACGGGGTCACGCCAGTTTTCGACAACGTTAACATCGCCCCGGGTAACGTACTATTCACCCCAAGTTGTTGCGATGCTTGGGTCCATGTAAGGTTACTGGTACTCACCACCGCATTGGTTCCCGTAAAGAATCCAACCTGGTTGGCTGCACCCGTAGGTGTTTCAAACCAGCTCATGGCATCACCCGAACTATTTGCCGAAAACGACCAGCTACCTGAAGCCGTGGGTCCGGATGCTGGCATGATTAGAGTGTAACTCGTGGTTGCCGTAGGCGCTGTTAGAGTTACAAAGGCACCAGGATTGGAAGAGTTTTCCAACCTGATAGCGTTAAAGGTTTCGTACGATGTATCCTGGGCCAAGGAGATCATAGAACCTAGGAGGAGCACCAAGACTGAGGTCAAAAGGGCGCGCATGAGGCCTCCGAAATATTAATGAAAAAAATGCTAATTGCTAATTGTTAATTGCTGATTACTAATTGTTCCGTCGTGCTACTTCCAACCATTCGTTCGTGGCAGCATCCCAAATCAATGTGATAGTATCACTGTTATTCAAGTTAAAATTACCAGAAAGTGCCAAATTACCAGCATCCAAGAATTGAACTCCATTGGCACCAGCCGCCACGCAACGTATCACCAAGTGCTGACCGTTAGTAACACCATTTGCCAAAAGTACGGTCCGTGCAGCAGGAAGAGCATCTCCAACGAGTCTCAAAAACGTCGTACTTGCGGCGACTACTACATTTTGATCATCTATAATGATGTCCACTGTTACCACACCTGGGGTCACGAAAACCGGAGCCCACTCTAATGTAGCTGTAGTAGCTGTTGGCAATGGTAGTGATGCAATTCTAAGCACCTGGGCTGTGGTACCAATGGTAGCCGGCAGGGTGTACGTCATATCATCCACCATAGATGAAGCCGCTTTAAAACTAGCGAAATTATTACCGTTAATGGCATCTTCTTCAAAACGTAAACTTCCAGCCAAACCTAATACACTGGTACCAATTTGAATGTTACCATTGTTTACTTCGAAAGCCGTGGCAGGAGCCGTTGTGCCAATTCCCACTTCACCGCTCGACATTACTCTGATTCGTTCTAAACTATTCGTACTTATTATAAGTGGTTGTGCATCTGTTGTGCCCAAAAAGTTAATCAAAGGATTTGTAGCTGCATTTCCCAACAGTGTCCATGCAGTCGCGGCCGCCAACGCTGAGTAACTCGTCTGCGATACTTGGCCAAGTGCATTCGATAATAACACCCTGTCAAATCCAACCGGTATCGCAACGTTGGCAACTCCCCCGGTTGCATCAAGTCGAACATTCGGTGTTCCCACGGTGCCTCCAACATGCAACGAGTAGCCCGCTGCTGCCGTCGTCCCAATGCCAAGTTCACCTGTCGAGTTTACGCGAAGCCGTTCCACATTATTTGTACGGAGCACCAATGCTTGTGCATCCGTAGTTCCTAAGAAGTTTGTTCCTGGAGCTGTTCCTGCGTTACCTAGCAGCGTCCAAGAACTTTGCGATGCTATGGCGTTGTAAGTCGTTTGAAAAACATCTCCTGTAGCATTGGAAACCAACACGCGGTCATATCCAACAGGAATGGCAACATTAGCAACACCACTCACCGATGTTAACGTAACATTCGGAGTTCCGGCCGTTCCATTCAACGTAATTGCTCCTGCACTGCCAATTGTCATCCGCAAGTTTGCACCAGCTGCACCGGTGTAAAAGTTGATGTCTTGCGCTGTTGCATTCGTTGTTGCTATTGAAAGGGGCTGCGTGGTTGTTGTACCAAGGAACGATCCTGCGGCACCATTCCAGGCCGAAGCGGATGCATTACCTGCAAGTAACCAGGCAAATGTCGAAACCACGGAGTTATAGGATGTTTGTGACACATCGCCTGTCGCGTTCGAAACTAATACTCTATCATAACCAATTGGAATACCAACATTCGCAACTCCACCCGTTGCGTCTAACCGCACGTTCGGAGTCCCGGCGGTTCCACCTACATGCAACGAATATCCAGCCGCAGCAGTTGTACCAATGCCAAGTTCACCTGTCGAGTTTACGCGAAGCCGCTCAACATTATTTGTACGGAGTACCAACGCTTGCGCATCCGTAGTTCCTAAGAAGTTTGTTCCTGGAGCTGTTCCCGCGTTACCTAGCAGCGTCCAAGAACTTTGCGCTGCAATAGCACTGTAGGTTGTCTGCGAAACATCTCCCGTTGCATTCGAAACCAATACCCTATCATAACCACCTGGAATAGCAACATTTGCCGCTCCGCCCGCCGATGTAAGTGTGACATTCGGAGTTCCGGCCGTTCCATACAACGTAATTGCTCCTGCACTGCCAATTGTCATTCGCAAATTCGCACCAGCTGCACCGGTGTAAAAGTTGATGTCTTGCGCCGTTGCGTTAGTTGTTGCTATCGAAAGGGGCTGTGTGGTGGTGGTACCTATGAAAGATCCTGCAGCACCATTCCATGCTGTGGTGGTAGGGTTACCTGCAAGTAGCCACATAATTGTGGACGGATTGCTCCAAGCGGGAATACCCGCTGAAATTGAAAGTAGATCTCCATTGCTACCTGGTGCAAGCCAACTAGTAGCAGCCGTAGCACCAGTTACCGTGCTCGATAGTAAGGATCCTGTTGTACCCACTGTTGCAGGATACGTCAACGTCCAATTAGTCACCTGACCATTCACGGCTTGCAAGCGAGTATAATTCGTGCTGTTGTTCGAAATTAGCTGCACTTCGCGTGCACGCACGGGCAGTTGCGCGTACGTGTTTATCGCTGTGCTGAGTAGCACTGTGATTATTACCGCCATTAGGCGGACGATATGGTTGTTAGGCAATCTCATGATGCGTAAACGTTCAGGGAGCAACGCGCGGCTGCGCCCTGAACGCTGGGGACAAGGTCCCCTGCGTTTGAAGAATTACGGGTTGTATTGAGCGTTAGCTACCCAGTTGATTACGTCAGTACCATCAAATGGAGCCGAAGAAAGAACTGTGCAACCGTTAAATGTAATAGCAGTAACCTGCAGAATGTATCCGTTAGCCACCGGTCCACTAGCCGTTACGGTTACAGATGGAGTTAACGCGAATGCAGTTCCGAACACGATTGCTGCTGAGAATGCACCATTGGCAGGAGTAACGATACCTGATTTCAATCCTGCTGTTGGATTGGTAACCCAAGTTCCAGTTCCATTTCCATTACTTACGAAAATGAAATTCGTAGTACCTGCACCTGCACCGTTTGTCGAAACAGGCACTGTATATGTGCCACCAACTGTTGGCGCATCAAAATTGAACGTGTTGTTTGTGGTTTGCGTTCCATTACCAAGGGTTGTTGTAAAGTCGTCAGCAGCAAGTCCAGCGTCATGGAATACTACAACACCATTGTTACCTGCTTCACCTACCGTTACGGTTCCACCCGCTGTGTAAGTGAAACCAGCGTCACCTGCTAACGTGTTAGCGTCAGTCCAGTAAGCAACCTGTCCTGCAGCACCCGCACCGTCAACAAGGTCGCCTGACAGTTGTACCCAGGTCATGTCGATGTCGTTAGCGGCCGTTCTAGTTCCTAGCAAGTAGCCTTTATCTGCATCTGCAAGGAAACCTGTAGCACTGGCTGGCCAAGAGACAGTATACGGTGTCACCACTGCTGGTGCGTCTTGAGTAACGGCACCACTTGTGGAACCCAATAATTGAAGCGTACGTGTTCGTACAGGTAACTGTGCAAACGCTTCAGATGAAATGATGAAGAAAGCAGCTAGTAATAAGCCGCCCTTCAGAAAAGTTGAAAATCGCATGGTTTTACTCCATGAAGTGTGATTAAATAAGTGAGAATTATTAGATGTATTTATTTTTTTTCCTGTTAACAATTTTTGTTTTTTTAGCGTGTAATCAAGGACTGTGGACAGTCCAGTTAAGAGCTTCCCCTGGGTTGAGGCCGCCTGGGAAGTTTACTGTGAATTGGGTTGAGGTCCGTGACCCGTTGACAACAAAAGGGGTGATTGACACACTCGTAGAGGCTTCGGGAGTGAGGTTTATAGAGGCATTCCCTGCAAAAGTTATACCCACCGGCATTGTAATAACAACGGTGAACATTGTTGCAGTTGTACTGTTCTCAAAACGACCACTGTGGATACCTAGGAGGTTAAGTAGGGTTGATTTGTCAACCTTTCCTAACTGTCCATTGGCATCCGCTACTACCACTCCATCTGTCGGACCTAACGGTACTGAGCTCGGTGTACCGCCGAGTGACGAAAGAGTGACTATCCCTGAACCAGCTGACAGCGTAAGCCTTGTTTGGCCGTCCGTTGCCAGTCGTAAATCATTAGCGTCTGTAGTTCCAACAAACTCAGTAGGCGATATTCCCGCGTTACCAACACGCGACCAATATGCTGACTGAGATGGCTGAACCCACGTTGGCTTGCCTCCCACTATTTGGAAGATCGAGCCAATTGTTCCAGGTGCAATAGGAACTGCAACGTTCGAAGTGTCGCCTACTAGGATGTGTCCGTAGTCTAGCGGTATCGAGGGCAGCAGTGTGAAGGTTGCTTGTCCAGTGATGGCAACCGAATTTGTAAATAAAGTGGGACCATAAAAACTTGAATTAGTTGATAAAGATGTTTCAAAATTTGGGGCCGATATTTTAAAGGCCGTATCGGAGATGTTAATACTGGAAATCCACCTTGGAGTGAGTGCTGGACCCTGAGAAACCAACGGACTTCCGCTTATCCCCTCGTTGCCATTCATGCCAAGTGAACTAGTTGCTCCCGTAATATTCGTTGGAGCTTTAAGCTCGATAGTTTTTGCTGTACCGTTTAAATAGATCAGACTGCTTCCACCTGCTCGCACATCCAAGTCGCGAACACCGGTGGTGTCCATATTTCCAATAATCGGACTTGATAGAGATGTATTTCCGCCAACTATCCAAGCGGTGTTACGCAAGAGTTTTGCCAAATCAAACCAAACGGGAGTGCCATTAAAGGTGGCAAGGAAGGTACTATCGGTACCCGGGGCAAATGGCTGGGCAATATTGGATGAATCGCCAACCAACATGTAGCCACGGTTTAAAGGGAGGCGTGGGAGGTTTAGAAATACGGCAGTATCTCCAAACGAAGAACCACCGGAAACACTCAGGCGGCTTAGTCCCAAACTGTCTGTGTATTCGGGCGTTAGTCCTAGCCCCCTACTAACTAACACTTGACCGGCTACTCCCGGATCTCCATCCAATATCAAGGGCGATGTATTTCCAACAAGCAACAGACTTCCCGTTATTTCCACGTTGGAATTAATGAGCATCTGGCCGGTTGGCGTTAGAATTATTCGAGTTGAGTCGTTGGTTTTTATAATTAGGGACTGGTCGTTCCGAGTGCCTAGAAAGTCGACGGCCGCATCCACAGAGTTGTTTCCACGCAAACTCCAAAAGGCTTTGGAGCTAGATCCGCCGTCGATATTTATGTACAACATCGACACCCAAATTGGCGCGAAATTTGTACCAATGTTATACTGGAATGTCTTTGCTGTTGTATTAAATATTATCAACCCTGTGGCAGGAAGAGTTAGGGCGTCACGCTGAAGTTGTGTGAGCCGAGTGGTTAGGAATCCCTTTGTGGTACTATTCAACTCTAACAATGCGGATGGGTCGGGGGTCGCCGTTCCAATTCCCACATTGTCTGTGTACTGCGCACTTGACGGTATGGCAAAAGCAACTATGCTTGATAGCATTATCATCGAACCTGCCAGAGTTCGGACTATTTTGTTGAAAAAAATCAAATCATGTTGAATTTTACTATTCCCAATTTCTAAACCGCCTCTAGGCTTATCACGTAATTGATTTAAACTGCAATTTAGCTGGTTATTGGGTTTAGTGAAAAGAAATACGTATTTACATCCAAATTGGTTGATAAATATGACACTTACGCGACACAAGCGCCTTGACCATTAATATTTTTCGACTATTTGAGACCTACCGAGTGATTGCTCGATTATCGTCGTCGGGCCTTCAACCATAATCATTTTAAGTACTAGAATTTTTCTTAAGTAAATAAAGTACGTAAATTTACGGATTTTATGTAAGTTTTCCACACATTCTCTAAGAAAAAATCATTTATTTTGGCTTGAACTGATTGATAAGTTGGAAACCCAAAAGCCGATTTGAGTTTTCTACGGATAGTAATTTCCTATTTATTGGGGAAGCCCCCTACCTACGGATAACTACTAAGGTCTTGTCGTCACTGTAGTTAGCACCTACGCTGTACTGGGTTACCCGCTCCAGAATGTGCTGCGCTATTAGCTCGGGGGCCAGGGTGGCATGTGCAGCTATAACCTCCGAAAGACGCGATTCTCCGAATACTTTGCCTTCGCTATCAAGTGCCTCGGTAATGCCATCGGTGTACAAAACCAGCACATCGCCCACGGCCATGTTTATGTTCTCGACCTTGAACTTCTGCTCCGAAATTATACCTAGTATGCCTCCAGTAGGTTGTAGGAACTCAATTTGGCCCGTGGCGGCTATGTAATGAATTGGTGGACAGTGCCCAGCGTTCACGTATAGCATTAGGCCAGTATCTGAGTTCAGGAGCTCGCAATAACACAAGCTCACAAACCGCTCGTGCGGAAAGGTGTCGTAGATGAGCGTGTTTAAGCGAGAAACGAGGGCCGACATCTTAGTGTCGTACGATGAACCCATGCGTATGGCTCCGCTCACAAATAGCGCTTGCACTGCCGCGGGTAGACCCTTACTGGCCGCATCACTAATAACTACGCCCAAACGGTCCGTCTCGGCACTACCGGTAATGTAATCGAAATAGTCGCCGCCAACAATTCTATCCGGAATAGAAATGCCATATAGTTGGTAGTCATTATAGGTTCTCTTATGCGTTGGCACCAAATCTCGCTGAATTTGCCAAGCCTGGTCTAAATCCTTCTGGAGTCTTTTGTCCCCCACCTTCGCGTGCATATTTCGCAATGCCGTGCTGGCTGCGCTGCCCACCACGGTCATGGAATCGATAAATTCTTCCGAATGGGCTTTTGCTGTAAACGCTAAAACGAATGGGAAGGGGCTCCCTTCAATACTTTCAACCCGATCGCCTACGCCGGTTACTGAAAACACCCGGTCTCCCCGACCTTCCAACGAAACCGCACCAGATGTCAAGGTCGACTGTGATGTCATTGTTGAAATAGGTGGCATTTCCTGGATGCTACGCATGAGACCTAACTCCAGTTCCTCCATTTCTCCATCCTGGAACTTCAATCTGTACTGTTGCTTGGCCGGTACTAATTCCCAGAGCCGACCGCCCGTCATTACTAGCTGATCGCTGTTAACAATGTCTGTAACCAGCGCCGACAATATCTCTACGGCACTCGTTGCATTGCTCTGCAACAATCCGTCGATAATCTTATATATCGACCGTTGAGATAACCCCTGACTTTGCATACTTTTTTTCTATGTAACTGCCGGTAAATATCCGTCGCTCCGGATAATGCGATTCAATGTTTCCGCCTGTCGCACCGTGGGAATAATTTCTGTTAAGTGGTTGAGCAGCACTTCAAGTCGCTGATTCTCACTTGTCATTTCAATCAGCGCTTGCTTTTGGTCTAATGACAGGCCCGACTTTGGCGCCATAAAAAAAGAAGCCGCGTTATCGTGCATAGTATCCGCATCGAATCTGAATCCTACGGAGCCATAAACGAGGTCAACCACATTGTTGTAAATCAACGAACATCGTTCTAGTAAATCACCGTCCAACAGCTCCACATCATCTTCTAATTCTTCGGCAGTCCCAGTGGCATAAGTCTGGCTGGTCTCATTTAAGTTTACCAAATTAAATCTTCGCATGCCTTGAACAATTATATCTAGCCGTCCGTCATCAAATTCGTCTGTTACGTTCACAACCTTTGCGGAACACCCAACTGGGAACAACCTACCCTTCTCAACAAGATTGATTCCGAATTCCAACCCAAACTCCATGCACTCGTTAATGAGTGCGATGTATCGAGGTTCGAATATGTGTATGGGTATAGTTGTATCCGGAAACAGAACCAGGTTTAACGGAAACAGCCCGAGTGAAAATGAGGCCATTATCTAGAGAATCTCTTATACCGCTCGTTGATTCTTCCCCAGTGCAAATTGTTCAAAAATCTTTCGATGTATTTTGCTCTCGCTGGACCATCTTTGTGGTAATACGCGTGTTCGAACACGTCGCAGGAAATCAACGGAATTCCACCCCAGATTGCACCGTAATGATGTTCGTCCACTAGTACATTTAACAACCTGCCTGAATACAACGTGTCTATGCAAAGCACACCCCAACCTGAAAGTTTTGCAGCCGTGGCAGTCGCTTTGAAGTCTGCACGCCATGCATCGAACGATCCAAATTCCTTTTCGATAGCAGCTACAATGTCGGGTCCAGCGGAGTGATCCCCATTGCCCCCTAACACTTCCCAATACACATCGTGCAGCACGGTTCCGGCGTGGTTCCAGGTTTGCCGACGTTTCAGTTCGCCAAACTCACTCCAATTACCATTCGCCGCAGCGATGTCGGACTTTGGCAACGCTTCTTCGATTTTATTCAAGAACGTTACATACCCTTTGTGGTGGGTGTTGTAGTGCCAATCTGATGTCTCGGGAGAGACCACATCTTTTAACAACTCTTTTGCTTCGTCGTCGGAATACGGACGCGGATTAAACTTCCATTCGTAAGCCATGTATCACTCCAAATAATTTTCTGAAAAAATGCTCGCACGTAAAACATTTACGCGCTCAACAACCAAGTACGCACGCCATGAAAAAGGCAATTGTTTACACGCCAAAACTCGATCCGCAACCACATGTTTTTGTGGCGTTCGGATTGTTAAACGTAAAGCCCCTTCCCATTAATCCATCGCTAAAATCCAGAGTTATCTCCATGAGATAAAACATAGATTTCGTATCGATGAATACCTTAACACCTTCAGCGTCGAGCACGAGATCGTTGTCACGCGCGGCAGCATCAAAACCAAGTGTGTACGACATGCCACTGCAGCCGCCACCTTTAACACCTAACCGTAGACCATAATCTTCTGGTATACTGTTTTGGATTTTGATCTTTTTCACTTCGTCGATGGCTTTCCTTGTAACGGTAATACCATCTTGCTCATCAGCACCTTCGATGCCCGTAGCAATTGTAATCGAGTCTTCACCTAAAATTGTGACGCTCATAGAACCTCCAATTGAACTAATTGATTTGTAGGGGTCAATTCCGCAACGCTCATTGACGCCATTGTTTTTTGTATTCGTAATTGTAATATTGAAAGGGGCTCGCGTATCGTGCAAGCATCGAGTGCAGAACATTCATCAGCCGAGTGTTCTTGGCAATTCACAATAGATGCCTCTGCACCCTCTATTGCATTTACCACATCGGCAACTGAGACCAAACTTGCGTTTCTCGCTAGTGTATATCCACCGTTTGTACCGTGATACGAAACCACCAACTCCGCACGCACTAACTGCTGCAAAACTTTTGCAACGAGTGCTAACGAAATGTCAAAACGGCGTGCGATGTCTTTAGCAGATACAATACAATCTGGAGCGCAAGACATAGCCTGCACTGCCAATAAACCGTATTCTACTCGTTTTGATAATCGTAACATAATTTTTACTGATCGTAATCCGCCACCACATCCGCGGTTAGCGGATGCGACTGACAAGTCAAAATGTATCCGTCTTCTATTTCATCGTCGCTCAATGCTTCGCGCTCGTCCATGTGCACCTTGCCTGTAAGCAACTTGGCCCTACACGTGCAACATGCACCAATCTGGCATGCATACGGCGGATCAACATTAGCGCGTTGCGCAGCAGTAAGTATGGTTTCGTCCGGCTCGACGTCGAAAGTGAACGATGTGCCATAAATGCGAATGGTCACACTTCTCGTTACAACCTCGTCGGCCTCGCCCGCAGTTGCGGAATTTTCAATCTCACTTTCCATGTTGTCTTTATTCAATGTAAAATATTCTCGGTGAATCTTCTTGTCGTCTAAATTATGGGAATGCAGAACTCTAATCACGTTGTCCATCATTGGGCCCGGACCACAAACAAAGGCCTCAACACTGCCAAATGAAGGAACATAGTCTGCAATTAACCGCTCCAACATTAGAGCGTCCATAATTCCGGTGTAAAGGGAGCCAGGTAAAGACGCATCAGATGCATCTAAGTTGTCTTCCAAAATCTGCACAAGTCGGAATTTGCCGTTACTTGAAGCAACTAGCTGGTCCAACGTATCAGAAAAAATTACCGACGCTTTGTTTCTATTTGCATAAAACAGCGTGACAACACTTTCCTTTTCAACTCTGAGAATCGATTTCAAAATCGAGAGGATTGGAGTAATCCCGCTGCCGCCCGCGAACATTGTGTAATGTCGGACATGTGTTGGATCCAAATCCTTCGTGAAATTTCCCATCGGCGGATACACTTCCACTTTCAGTCCGGCCACGGCATGATTGTCAATCCAAGAACTCACCACGCCATCATTAACTCGCTTCACCGCAATAGTTAATGGTTCATCCATCACGGGGCTTGAGCACAACGAATAGTTGCGCCTATGGCTTACGCCGTCAACTTCAACCTTGATGGTTATGTATTGCCCATGTTTGTATAAAAACACCGGACGCAATTCCTCGGGCACATCAAAAGTTATAGCAACGGCATCGGCAGTTACTCTTAGAACGTCAGAAATTGTTAATGTATGAAACTGTACAGACATCAGAACAATCCAATCTGAAACAACGCCGCCTCTGACATCATTGTCTTATCCCAGGGCGGATCAAAAGTCAACTCCAATTCAACACTTGTCACTCCATCCACTTCACCCACAACTCGTTCAACCTCGGCAGGCAACGCCTGTGCAGAAGGACAATTGGGAGTGGTTAGCGTCATTAATACATGCGCCTTGGTTTCATCAACCATTCTCACTTCGTAAATCAATCCCAGATCATAAACATCCACCGGAATCTCCGGATCGTACACAGTCCGGATTGCATCTATTACTCGGTCCCTAATATTTTCAGTAGCTGTCATTATGCGTGTTGTGCCATAAATGCAATTGCAAAAAGTTTTATCTGCTTAATCATGCTGGCCAGTCCGCTACTTCGGTTTTGAGAAAGGTGTTTGCTTAGTCCTAAAACTTCAATGAAGCCATCGGTAGTCTGTAAAATTTCTTCCGGAGTACGGTTATTGAAAATCATCATGAGCATACCAACTAGCCCCTTAACAATTAGGGCTTCACTATCGGCATCCATCGTAACTAATCCGCTGTTAATTTCTGCGTGCAACCAAACGCGCGACTGACAGCCCTTTACCAAGAACGTGTCCGTTCTATATTTTTCTGGGAAGGGGGCTAACCGGTCCGCAAGCGAAATGATGTACGCGTACCTATCCTCCCAATCCGGAAGAGATTCTAGATCCAGCTGCAGCTGATCAATTACACGTTGATTACTCATTGCAACATCCGTGAATTCTCATTGTAACATCCGTGAATTCTCATTGCAACATCCGTAGAGATTTTTGTAATGCATTTCCAAATGCTTCAACGTCGGCTTGATTTGAATACGCACCTAATGATGCTCGAACAGTTTGCTGCACGCCAAAGCGTTGTAAAAGTGGCATTGTACAATGGTGTCCCGTTCGAACGGCGATACCTTGTTCGTCAAGCAAGATTCCAATGTCGTGCGCATGCGCACCGTCAGCCACAAACGTCGCAATGCCAATCCTATGTTCGGCAGCACCTAAAACAGTAATGTTATCAATGCTTCTCAATGTGTCAAGAAGAATGGATGTGCAATTGGCTTCATATGCAGCTAATTGGTTGACATCAATTTTTCTAAACCATCGGATAGCCTCGGCCATTCCAATAATGCCGGCAATGTTTGGTGTGCCTGCTTCGAATCTGCCAGGTGCGTTAGCGTAGGTGGTTTTTTGAAACGTAACCGTATCAATCATAGCACCGCCACCCATGAATGGGGGCATGGATTCGAGGAGAGCTTTGCGTCCGTACAATATTCCAACTCCCGTTGGACCATACAGCTTGTGCGCAGAGAAAGCATAAAAATCGCAACCGATTTTTTGCACGTCAACCTCGAGGTGCATTACAGCCTGAGCTCCGTCTACAAACGACACTATACCATGACGCCGCGCTTTATCGCAAATGGTAGCTATATCGTTAATGGTACCAAGCGTATTGCTTACATGTGTAACGGCTACGATTTTAGTCTTTTCCGATATCAACGAATCAATGGCATCCATATCAAGTTCACCATTATCCAACACCGGTATAATCTTAATTGTTGCGGATTTTCGTTCGCACAACATTTGCCATGGAACAATGTTCGCATGATGCTCCATCTCCGTCAATAAAATCTCATCGCCGGCACCAACGTTACGTTCACCCCATGTGTATGCTACTAAATTCACAGATTCGGTAGTGCCTTTGGTGAACACTATCTCGTCTGCCGATTCAGCATGTAGAAAGCTTTGAACTTCTTTTCGAGATTCCTCGTAATAGGCCGTTGCTTGCGCACTAAGTGTGTGCACGCCTCGATGTACATTACTGTTCTGTTTCGAATAGAATTCAGATATCCGGTTAATCACTTGCAAGGGTTTGTGGGCCGTTGCCGCGGTGTCTAAATACACAATTGGACGTCCCGAAGCCGCAGTGTCGGAAATGTTTGGAAATTCATTTCGTAAAACTTCGATATCGAAAGGGGGCGCTATGGTTTGCGTATCACTCAAGCTTCAATTTCTGTTACGTGCAATGTGTTGTTAATGTGTTGTTGCACAAATTCTCTTACTTCGGTAACCGGAAGACGATCTACAACTTCACCTACAAATGCATTTGTAAGAAGTTGCTTTGCCGCTTGCATCCCAATCCCACGCGACCGTAAATAGAACAACGCATCTTCATCAAGTTGACCCGTTGTTGCGCCATGCGAACACTTCACATCATCGGCCCATATTTCGAGTTGGGGCTTTGTATTTATCTGCGCAGAATCTGAAAGCAACAACGTATGATTAGCTTGATACGCTAACGTTTTTTGGGCATCGGGTCGGACGTAAATTTTTCCGTTAAAAACTCCAACGGACTTGCCACCATAAAGCCCCTTATACAATTCTCGCGAGGTGCAATGCGGTGCTACATGATCTACCACGGTGTGGTTGTCGGCTAAATCTTCAGCATCAAGAACCGATACTCCGTACATGTGAACATCGGCTGAGGGTTCCAGCAGCCGCACATGAAGGTCGTTTCGAACGAAGCCGCCCTGCAGACATGCTGTGTATGCATTAAAGGTAGCGTTGCTAAACACGTCGGCCGTTGTATGCGCAATTGATTTCTGACCGGTTCCGTGATCGACCTTGATGTAATTTACTTGCGAGCCTGACTGAGCAACAACTGAGGTAAGGCTGGTAACAATGGTATTGCCGGGCTGATGTGAAACATGCTCTTCAACCAAGGTAACCTTACTATTTGGTGCAGCAAAAAGCAACACCGTAGGAGTTGAAATTAGCAAGGCACCTAGCGAGTTCGTGATGTACCTAATGTGAATAGGAACTTCAATTTCGCCGGTCACGTGAATAGCAATTGTGTACTCTTCGATAGCGGTTTGCAACGATGCGAAAGGCAGGTTTTTTTTCTCGAGGATACTTTCAAAAGCTATCGCCACAGATGGATCGGTCTCAAAGTTATCATCGCTAATCAGATGCACGGTCACGCCAGACAACATATTCGGATTTGAGCTCTCCTCGATAATAAACTCGCCATCTTCAACTGTAAGAACCATAGCGTTCTTTATCACCAGTTCAGCTGACAATGCACCCTGTGCACTTGCAGCTTTGAACAACTTCGGAGCAGCATATTTCCATTCTTCAAACCGTTGGTCTGGGACTCCAATTTTTGAAAACTCTGCAAATGCTCGTTCACTTAAGGAGACTGTTGAATTTGACACGCCATTCTTGCGTACCTCGTTCGCGTTATTTCCGTTCGCACCACTATTCTTGGCCTCGGCTTCGGACCTAGCTCTTACTAGCATGTTTCTCTGCTCGTAGAGCGAGGCAATTTCATTTTGCAAATCAACCTTGTTCATCGTTACGCCTCTACCGCTGATTCTGCTTTTATCCAATCGTAACCTTTTTCTTCGAGTTCCAATGCAAGTTCTTTACCGCCGGATTTAACAATGCGTCCGTCCCAAAGCACGTGCACTACGTCGGGCACGATATGATTGAGTAGACGTTGATAGTGTGTGATAACAACAAATGCATTGTCGCTATTGCGTAATGTGTTTACTCCATCTGCGACAATTTTTAGCGCATCGATATCCAACCCGGAATCTGTTTCATCCATTACACTGAGTTTTGGTTCGAGCATTGCCATTTGAAATATTTCATTGCGCTTTTTTTCGCCGCCGGAGAAACCTTCGTTGAGTGACCTGCTAAGAAACGACTGATCCATTTCTACGAGTTTCATTTTTTCGCGCATAAGAGCGAGAAACTCCGCCGGACCCAGCGCAGGCTGGTTGCGAAATTTTCGAATTTGCGTTACTGCCGTCTTCAGAAAATTTGCTGTCGAAACTCCTGGAATCTCCACGGGATATTGAAACGCCAAGAACAATCCTGCTCGTGCACGATCTTCCGCATTCATCTCCAAGAGGTCTTGTCCGAGGAATTCCACAGAGCCCCCTAGCACCTCATATTCTGATTTACCTGCTAACACCGATGCTAATGTGGATTTACCGGAACCGTTGGGTCCCATAATCGCATGCACCTCACCTGGTTGTACCGAAAGCGAAATACCTTTCAGAATTTCTCTTCCTTCAATACCGGCGCGTAAATTTTTTATTTCAATAAGAGAACTCATCCAACGCTTCCTTCGAGTGAAATTGCCAGGAGTTTTTGCGCTTCAACGGCGAACTCCATTGGCAGTTGATTTAATACATCCTTACAATATCCATTTACAATTAGAGCAACGGCATCTTCGGTTGAAATTCCGCGCTGATTGCAATAGAATAAAATGTCTTCGCCAATTTTTGACGTGGTAGCTTCATGTTCAACTATGGCGTTGCTATTTGCAACTTCAATGTACGGGAACGTGTGGGCTCCGCACTTATCGCCTAACAGCAATGAGTCGCACTGTGAATAGTTGCGTGCATTTTGAGCCTTCTTTAGCACTTTAACAAGACCACGGTATGAATTCTGACTAACACCCGCTGAAATACCTTTTGATACAATTCGGCTTCGGGTATTGTTACCTATGTGCGTCATCTTGGTACCGGTATCTGCTTGCTGATGGTTATTGGTGACGGCAACGCTGTAGAATTCTCCAATTGAGTTGTCGCCCTTTAAAATCACACTCGGATATTTCCATGTAATAGCACTGCCGGTTTCAACCTGCGTCCACGAAATTTTACTCCCGCTTCCTTCGCAGATTCCACGCTTTGTCACAAAATTGTAGATGCCACCCTTGCCATTTTTATCGCCGGGATACCAGTTCTGGACGGTGGAATATTTTATCTCTGCATCTTTATGTGCAATGAGCTCAACCACGGCCGCATGCAATTGATTTTCGTCTCGCATTGGAGCTGTGCAACCTTCAAGGTAGCTCACGTAACTGCCTTCATCAGCAATTATTAATGTTCGCTCAAACTGACCGGTGTTACGCGCATTAATGCGGAAGTATGTGCTAAGCTCCATCGGACATCGCACGCCGTTAGGTATGTACACGAATGAACCATCGCTAAACACGGCGCTGTTTAAAGCCGAGTAATAATTGTCTGTGGCTGCAACAACTGAGCCGAGGTATTTTTTGACTAACTCAGGGTGGGTTTTAACGGCTTCTGATAGCGGACAGAAGATGACGCCTTTTTCTTTTAGCGCCGCTTGAAATGTAGTCTTCACGGATACGCTGTCAAACACCGCATCCACGGCTACACCAGCTAACACTTTTTGTTCTTCTAATGGAATCCCAAGTTTGGCAAAAGTCTCCAACAACTCAGGATCTACCTCATCTAACGAGCCCAACAATTCCTTCTGTTTAGGAGCTGCCCAATAAATAATTTCTTGAAAGTCGATTTTCGGATAATGCACATTTGACCATGTTGGTTCGGGCATCTCAACCCAACGCCGAAATGCAGCAAGACGCCATTCTAGCAGCCACTCGGGTTCATCCTTTTTCGCAGAAATAAACCGAACAACGTCCTCACTTAGCCCCTTAGCAATTATATCCTGCTCGATGGAGCTGACAAATCCATACTTATAATCGGATTCGACAACTTCATTAAGCACTTCCGTATCTGTAGCCATTATCTCTCATTCTTTGATGATGGTATGCGTTTAGACACGCAATATACGACTTTATTAGTCGCATATTGGAAGGGGGCAACGTTAAACGCTAAATAAGGAGGCTAAGCGATGCTAATATTAGTGCCGTACTACGAACTGATGCGCTGAAACAACTCCACTAGTGGAAGTAAGTGCAACCGTGTACAATCCCGAATTGAAATTCTCACAATCAATTTGAATTTGTCCATCAGTAGGCGAAGAATTCATCTCCATCACCATGGCACCCTGGACAGAATACACCGTAAAGGTCTTAACAGGATAACTCAGCTTCAGGGTGAGCAGGTTGTCGGCGGGTTGCGGCCACATTTCAATGTGACCATTTTCAACTTGGTCGTTTACTGACGTGGTAACAACATTTACTGTGGCATCCTTCGATCGTTGACTACCGCACGCACCGATTACGTTGCAAGAATAGGTGCCAGCATCAGCAACAGTCGAGACGCTGACGGTGAGGGTTGCCGCTACTTTTCCTGGTAACAGACTGCCGTCCTTATACCATTGGTACGTTAACGTTGATCCAACTGCCGTAACACTAATCGACAGTTGGCTGCCGATAGAAACATTTACATCTGCTGGCTGTGTTGTTATCGACGTTTTAGAACCTATAGAAACAATTCCAGCAGTTGAACTGGCAGATTGTCCGCAAACGCTTTGAACAAAACACTCATACTTGCCCGCATTCTCAGTTGAAAAATTAGGAATTGTTATAGACGCAGACGTAAACCCACTCATCACATTCCCATCTTTCTTCCACGTATATCGTAACTCAGCACCAACAACTTCAACGGAAACAACAGCGGTATCTCCTTGGCAAACTACAGCGCTTATGGGATTTTGAACGATGTTGACAGCGGGATAGATTGTGAATTGATATGGAGTTCGAGAATCGTGACCGCGGGAACTTCTGAGTCGCATTTGATACTGCGAAGAAGGAGTCAACGTAGTTTCTGGACGCCATTGATACGATTTTGAAACAACGTCTTTGGCTATAGTAATCCATTCGGCATCGGGACTAGAACGGACGTCAATCGAGTAACTTTCATCCGGGGGCATATCAACTACTGACCACGAAATTGTGTTTTGCTGTCCAATGCAAAACTTCTCTTGGCCAATTGGGGTTACCAAGTTTTCAGAGCCTCGGGCAAAATTCGTCACGAACCCGTCGGAGGTATTTCTAGCTCCGTTATTAGTAGCCACGCCTCTTCCAAGTTGAATGCTCTCGGATGTGCTATAACCTGCCAACGTGATTATACCATTCGCACCTATACTACATGCCTTGAACTCTTCTTTTGCGTTACCACCAATAAAGGTCGAGACTTCAATCAGAGAATTTGCTGCAAGAGCAAGAAAGGCATCTTGTCCGCCCGTTAACTCGTTGGTAGAGCCGCCCCCAAACATCGGGAAATTTCTCGACTTTGAAACGCCATAAATGGCAAACAAATCTTGATTGTAGTATTCAGCACCACTCACTATATCGTCGCCGTCGCCACCAAAGTACGTCGATGCCAGCAAGGTTCTACCTGTCTCATTAAATTGGACTAAAAAGGCATCTGAGCCCCCTTTATTTGAGCCTTGAAATCCCGAGTTGACGGGCAGGTCCGTTGAGTAGGAATCTCCGATTAGGTTTATTCGTCCGCGATCGTCAACTACCACGGCTCTACCAAAGTCTGCATTCGCTCCACCGTAATATGTTGAAACTATTAGTTGAGCTCCGTCTTCCGAAAACACCGTTAAAACAGCGTCGGAAGTTCCTCCGTTATAGGTCCAGTCATAAGGTCGGTCCTTAGTTTGCCACCATTGCGAAGGAATCACCGCCGGATACGTTTGATACCCACCGCTGGTTGTGTAACCAGTACAAAGTATGGTTCCTGATTTAGTTACCGTCATTCCCAAAAATTCATCGGTACCATCGCTACCGAAGTACGTAGAGAAATGCAGAATGGCTGCACCGGGCGCGAATTTCATTAAAAACGCATCCATATTCCCGTTGTGCGTTTTATCGTAACCATTGGTAGTAGGAAAATCATAGGTTGAATTTGTGGACCCGCATACGTAAATATTTCCCGTGATGTCGAGTTTAACTACCTTGGGAAATTCGTCTTTCGGGCCGGTAATATATGTCCCGTATTTGATAGATTCCAATTGCGGCGAAAACGCAAAAAGGAAGCCCTCAACGCCGGCTTTGTATAAAGGGAAAAGTGCTCCAATAGTAGTTGGGAGTTTGTTGGTTTCCGTGTTGCCAATTACTATTATGTTCCCCAACGGATCTTCAGCAATCCCGGTAATGTAATCTGAGGCGGTTCCACCAAAAAAAGTGAAGTTCTCTACGGTCTGTAAATCCGAACTCAGAATGGCGATGAAGCCATCGAATGTACCGGCATGGACCTCCTGATACCCCCCAGTTGCCCACGGCTCAAAAGCATCTGTCCACCCACCCACAGCCACCTTACCATTGGCCAATTTTACCATGCACGTTATTTCTTCGTGCATGTCGGATCCGAGCATCTTGCCGTTGATAAATGGTCCGCCACCGTCGCCAGCTTGCAATTGAATTGCATAAAAAGCAATTACCGACGCTAATCCGATTTTTAAGAAGTTGTATAGACGCATAGGAACAAAAATAGAGAATTTCACAAACCTTGAGGTAGCATTTTCCTACTAGTGTACTATTGCAGCAATTATGTGACAAAAAAGGGGCTAAGTGTTACCTAGCCCCCTTCGATGGAATACTTATAGAGTTCTATTACTTATCTAACACCACTCCATCCGTAACGTGAACAATGCCGTTTGAAGCTCGTACTGTGCCTAAAATTTTTGCACCATTAATGAACCATGAGCCATCTTTTTTGGTGATTTTAGCGCTCACTCCGTCGAACATTCCTAAATCTTACCCATCGGTTAGCGACGACTCTTCAAAAACAGAAATCGCTAAGTGGTGATATAGGATATCGGACAGTTTGTCTTTATTCTCAGGTTTCACCAAATCCTCCACTGTTCCCGCAGGAAGCTTAGCGAAAGCTGCATCAGTAGGCGCAAACACGGTAAAGGGTCCTGCATTTGATAATGCATTCTCTAGTTCAGCTGCCTGGACCGCTGCAACCAAGGTGGTGTGATCTTTCGAGCCCATGGCGATGTGCAATATGTCTTTCTGGGACTCATCATCTTGAACACCCGATTGACCTTGGCCAGGTTTTGCAGCAGGCGAATCTGATTTTTCGACGTTACCTTGCTCTGAAGTGCATGAAGCGACGACAAACGTCAGCGCCGCAATGGTAAAGATTGTGATAATCGATTTCATAGTGTGTCTTTCAAATGATATAAGTGATTGGAGACTCTCTTATCACAAAGATACGAAGTCGTTAGAAAACGACCAAACAATAAAAGTGTGATTTTTATTAAAAAAACGTAGAAAAAACGTTACCTACTCACTGCAACCATTACTCGTAGTAATGTACCGTTCATCATAATCTCCAAACCATAGATGCCCGATGATAGAGTAGCAACTGACAAGCTGAGTTGGTTTCTACCGGCGTCGATCATTCCTAGGTTTTGCTCAAAAGTTACGGCTCCGTGACTGTTTACAAATCGGGCCGTTACCGTACCGGTCTTGCTGAACGTTGCATCCACACGCAAGGCGTCGGTTGCTGGAATTGGACCTACAACCAACACTTCTCTAACGTTGTTGTAAACGTCTTCGGCTACAGAGCTGCCTTTATCGACAATTACTGTTGCAGGATCGGACGTAACGTCACCGCAGCCACCCGAAATTTTACACGTGTACACTCCGGCATCGGCCATCGATACCGACATGATTTCAAAGTTCGCAGCTTTCGCATTTGGAATATCGGCGTCATTTTTCTGCCATTGGTATGTAAGCGTTCCCCCAACGGCCGCCACCGAAAGTGTGAGGGGCTTGTTTTCTACCACAGTGGTGTTGGCTGCCGGCTGCGTAGTAATTTTCGTCTGAACCGCAACAAGCACATCAATTTGGGCACTCGTAACGGTGGGACTACACTGCCCCGACACTACTACATCGTATTTGCCGGCACTCGATGCATCAACGGCAGGAATGTCATACTGCGCCTTGGTTGCACCAGCCACCAATGTTCCGTTTTTACGCCACTGATACTTTAATCCAACACCCTCAGCCACCACACTCATGGTAACGGGCTTTCCTGTACATGCAGATACCGGTTTTGGTTGTACCGAAATTGATGGGGATTTTACCAACGAGAAATTCTGACTCGATGTGACATGACCCCGTGGACTGGAAACTCTAATTCGATACTTCGAGGCTTCAATTAGATTGGCAGCGGGTTTCCACTGGAATGCCTTAACCGTTATATCTCTAGCTAGCTCAGACCAAGTTAAACCTCCATCAGTTGAGAGCTCAACTGTATATCTGTCTGTCTCATACATATCCGTCGTTGCCCAGGTGATGGACTGATTTGTTCCAATGCACAGCTGTTCTCCACCAAAAGGAGATTGAATACCTATTGTGCCAAATGCAAATTTTGCAACGTATCCATCGTTATCACCTTGAGGGGCGTTGTGCCAAGCTGTATCTCCCACGTATAAATCTGTCGACTGACTCGACAGCGATAGATATACGTCACCCACAGCATCAACAGCGATTGCAGTAACTGTGTCGGCATCAGAGCCTGCTACTAATGTGCAAAATTTATTTGTGGATGTATTTATTGCTGCTATAAACCCATCAGAAGCTCCTCTACGATCAATTGTAGCTCCGGCGCCAACCGTTGGGAAATCTGTCGAACTAGTAGAGCCAAACATTATACCAATGTTTCCAGTTGGATCTTTTCGAACACCTCGCACGTCGTCAGTCCCAAGCCCGCCATAGTATGTGCAGCTAGTCAGAGCCCTACCGTCGTCAGTAAACACAGCCATAAATATGTCTTGTGCCCCGATTTTCGCAGGGAAAATTGTACCTACCGTTGGTAGATCCGTCGAAGTTGTGTTTCCAACCAAAACTGCTCGCCCTAATGCATCTACCCATACCCCACGACCTTCATCTTCGCCCTTGCCACCGAAGTAAGTAGAGAATGTTCCATCGTCTCTCTTTGAAAGTGTGCCATCGGGGAAGAACTTAATCAAGAATCCGTCGGTATTACCGCCATTGTAAGTACGGTCGTACGGCACACGCCCAGAAGACCACCTTGCTGGTGCCGGGGCTGTTTCAAAATCTGAGGAACTAGTTGAGCCGGTCACAAACGGTGCACCGTCTGCGTCTAACGTCATCCCAATAATACTCTCGTTACCTGCTTTACCGAAGTACGTGCAGAACAAAAACGACGATCCATTGGGGGTAAGTTTTGCTAAGAAGCAATCTGTAGTTCCACCGTGCACGGACTGATGTGCTAACGTTGTTGGAAAATTTGCATTAGAGGTGGTAGACCCGCCTACAAAAATGTTACTATTTACATCCACTGCAATTGTACGTGGAATATCGTCCTTGTTACCCCCAATATAGGTTGCAACAAGTAACTTATCGATGCCTGGATTAAGCTTAATAACAAACACGTCAATCTTTAATTTATACAACTGACCCGCCGCTCCAACGGTCACAGGGAAATCAATCGACGATGTTTCGCCGGTTAGGTATATGTTGCCATCTTTATCAACTGTTAACGCTCGCGCTCGCTCCGGCGAGCCCCCACCAATGTAGGTGTAGTTTACCACCTGCTTCAACTTTTTGTCCATCACCGCAACAAAAGCATCCGTTTCGCCGGCAACGGCAGATTGATATTTACCCGTTCCAACAGGAAAATCAATTCCTGACGTTGTACCTGCAATTATTACTCCAGCAGTGGTCAATTCAACACCACACACATCATCGCTGGCCGCACCACCAAAATATGTACCGTATACAAGTGGGTCAATTGTTAATGGTTTCGATCCATTATGCTCCGGTACTGAAATTTTAACGCCATTGGCGGTCGTAGAAAAGTGAGCTGCTGTTTGCAAACTCCGCTGTCCGAAGAAATATGCGAACAGATCTGTCATTACAATCGAGCCAACCGGTGTTCTGAGTTTAATCTCGGAACCGGAAACTTCAATGCCGTCGTCACCCGCAAATTTTAACTCAATCGTGTTCAGAGCGACACCTTTCTTAACATCCAGGTCGTAACGCACTGCGCCGTTATCCATGTAATACACGGCATCCACGCCTGGATAAATTCCGGCAACTCGCACACGATTGTACACAGGAACGCCAATCTTCCATGCAGAAGGATCATTGCCTTTCATGAAGTTCACAGTTGCGTGTTGAGCAGAATTCACTTCAGATACAGGGTTTGTTGAAGCCCCTTCCCATGTCATTCTTACAACATTTCCATCAACTAGACTACTTGTTTTGTTCACGCCATACTGGTCAAATACTACACCAGTTTTCGTAATCCAGACATTCATGTTGGGCTGTTTGTTAACAAACAAAACCTCAGCTGGCCACTGTCCTTGATTGGCAATGAAACCGGTAAGGTCATGGTTGTTTGCAAACGCAGGAACGCCAGCTAACAACAACACGTACAGGTAAAAAAAGACTTGGTTTGTCTTTGAAAATAGTTGGTTCCAATAATTCACATCTTCCTCCATTTTTTTGATTTTTTGCGCTTTTCGAGTAGAATCCACCGACCAAAAGTATACTTTTGTGATATCCAAAACGTGGCATGATCGGGTACTGACGCTAGAATATGCCCGGATAGGCACACAACTGGCCAAAAATCACTTAGTTACAATTATTTATTTACACGATGATACGACTTTGCGTTAATATCGACCATGTAGCAACGCTTCGAGAAGCTCGTGGGGGCATGGATCCTGACCCCGTGCATGCTGCCGTTTTGGCAGAACTTGCAGGAGCCTCTGGGATCGTTTGTCATTTGAGGGAAGACCGCCGGCATGTTAACGACCGCGACGTGCGTTTGCTCCGTGATGTGGTATCAACTAAGCTAGATTTGGAGATGGCCGCAATTGATTCAATTATAGCCATTGCTCTAGACGTTGTTCCGGATTTGGTAACTATTGTGCCTGAAAATAGGGCTGAGTTAACTACTGAAGGGGGCTTAGCTGTGCACGGTAACGAGAATCGGTTGACTGACGTAGCAAGCGCGTTCCATGCCAAGGGCATCGCGGTGAGTTTGTTCGTTGAACCCGATGCACAACAAATCGAGGCAGTTATAAGGTGCGGCGCCGACATTGTTGAACTTCACACTGGCACGTATGCCAACGCCCGAACACGGGCCGAAGCAGAGGCCGAACTCTCGAGACTTCAAACAGCCGCAGAGTTGGCGGCTGAAGCAGGCCTTGTTGTAACCGCTGGACACGGCCTTGACCTACGAAATCTCAGACCCGTGTTGTCGATTCCACAAATCGAAGAGGTTAGTATTGGACATGCACTAATGTGCCGCGCCATGTTCGTTGGCTTGGATATGGCAGTCCGAGAATACATTCAGCTGCTACGAGACTAAAACACGCTTTTCATGAATTCTCGGTTCATTTGCGCTATAAAGTCTGCACTGATACCCTTAGGGCAGGCTGCTTCGCATTCATAGTGGTTGGTACAACTGCCAAAACCTTCGGCATCCATGCTCAACACCATGCTCATTGCTCTGGTAGCCGCTTCAGCCTTTCCTTGTGGGAGCGCAACCAAATGTCCAATTTTTGCCGCAACAAATAACGAAGCAGAAGAGTTCGGACACGCCGCTACGCAGGCACCGCATCCAATACAGGCTGCTGCGTCCATGGAAACATCTGCATCAATTTTCGAAATTGGAATAGCATTCCCATCTTGAGCATTTCCGGTATTGACGCTAACAAATCCACCGCGTTGAATTACACGGTCGAACGCAGATCTATCTACAACCAAATCTCGAACTATCGGGAAGGCTGTTGCCCGCCATGGTTCGATGTAAATTTCATCGCCATCTTTAAACGATCGCATGTGCAGTTGACATGCGGTTGTTCTACTAAGTGGACCGTGAGGTCGACCATTAATAACCATTCCACACGTGCCACAAATTCCCTCGCGGCAATCATGATCGAAGGCAACGGGCTCTTCCCCTTTTTCAATCAATTCTTCATTCAACACATCGAGCATTTCCAGAAAGCTCATGTGTTCGCTAACATTGTTCACATTATATGCGCGAAGCATTCCGTGATCCGACGGACCAGTTTGACGCCAAATATGCAATCGTAAATTCATTATTTGTAACTCCGCGTTGCAAGTTTAACATTTTCAAATTCCAACTGCTCTTTGTGCAATTCAGGTTTAGAACCCTCGCCCTTGTACTCCCATGCGGCAACGTAACTAAATTCTTCGTCGTTGCGTTTGGCTTCGCCATCTGGTGTTTGATATTCTTCTCTGAAATGTCCGCCGGCAGATTCTCTTCTTTCAACTGCGTCACGAACCATCAGCTCACTGAATTCCAAAAAGTCAGCAACGCGATTAGCAACTTCCAAGCTTTGATTTAGCTGTTCGCCCGAACCAGGTACCGTAAGGTTTTGCCAAAACTCTTCTCGCAGGGCTGGTATTTCGATGAGCGCTTCAGAAAGCCCCTTTTCATTTCTCGCCATCCCGCATTTATCCCACATAATTTTTCCAAGCTCGCGGTGGAACGATGTTGGAGTGCGCTTTCCGTTAATGGAAAGCAGCGATTGAATTTTTTCTGTTGATTGCTGCTGGGCATCGCGGACTTCTTTTATGGAAGTGTCGATTTTTTCGATGCCGCCCTTGGCAAAGTAGTTTGCAAGTGTGTATGGAATAACGAAGTAGCCATCGGCGAGACCCTGCATTAGTGCAGAAGCGCCGAGACGGTTGGCACCGTGATCGGAGAAATTAGCTTCGCCCAAAACAAAGAGTCCGGGAATTGTCGACATCAATTCATAGTCAACCCAGAGTCCACCCATTGTGTAATGCACAGCAGGATAAATCCGCATTGGCACCTTGTACGGGTTTTCGCCGGTAATGCGTTCGTACATTTCAAAGAGGTTTCCGTAACGCTCTTCGATCGTGCTCTGACCCAGCCTGTTTATCGCGTCGGCAAAATCTAGGTACACACCTTTTCCACCCGGTCCTACTCCACGGCCGTCATCGCAGGCTTCCTTGGCGGCTCTGGATGCAATGTCGCGCGGGGAAAGGTTGCCAAAAGATGGATACTTGCGCTCCAAATAGTAATCACGTTCTGTTTCAGGAATTTCTGCAGCACCACGTGCTTCGCCTTGAGTTTTTGGGACCCAAATTCTGCCATCGTTACGCAAGCTCTCACTCATTAACGTAAGCTTAGATTGGTAGTCACCACTTACAGGAATGCAGGTTGGATGAATTTGTGTGTAACATGGATTGCCAAAAAACGCACCTTTTTTGTAAGCCCGATATGCCGCTGTTACGTTGCAATTCATGGCGTTCGTTGACAAGTAAAAAACATTTCCATAACCACCGGTGCAAAGTAAAACTGCGTCGGCAATATGTGATTCAATTTTGCCCGTCACTAAATCTCGAGTCACAATTCCGCGGGCCTTGCCATTCACAACAATCAAATCCATCATTTCATTCTTGTTGTGCATAGTTACCTTGCCAAGGCCAATTTGCCTCGACAACGCCTGATACGCACCAATCAATAATTGCTGACCCGTTTGACCTCGCGCATAAAACGTTCTTGAAACTTGCGCACCGCCAAACGAACGATTGCTAAGGTATCCGCCATACTCACGAGCAAAAGGAACGCCTTGGGCAACACATTGATCAATGATGCTCTCGCTAACCTGTGCCAATCTGTACACGTTGGCTTCGCGCGCGCGGAAGTCGCCCCCTTTAACGGTGTCATAAAACAGACGCCACACCGAGTCGCCATCGTTCTGATAATTCTTCGCCGCATTAATTCCGCCCTGCGCAGCTATCGAGTGTGCACGCCTTGGCGAATCATGATAGGTAAACGCGCTCACGTTGTATCCAAGCTCTGCCAAGCTTGCAGCTGCTGCCGAGCCTGCCAAGCCCGTTCCCACTACAATTACCTTGTATTTACGCTTATTGGCGGGGTTTACTAGTTTTTGTTCCGCTTTGTAGTTGTCCCATTTTTGTTCAATCGGACCGGAAGGGATATAGCTCTCAAATGACATAGTAATTTCTTTCCGATTCGATTATTTAACAAGTCCAAACACAACTGATAAGGGCACCGATAAAAATCCAAGCACCAACGCAATTCCTACAATTGGTCCTGCAGAACGGATAAGACCGTTAATCCGCCGATTGTTTATTCCCAATGTCTGAAACGCACTACTAATTGCATGGTTTAAATGCAGACCCGTAACAATCATTGCCAATGAATACGTGGCCACAATTACTGGATTTCTAAAACTCTCTACAACCATTCGGTAAACGTCGTGCCTTCCTAAGCTGTCAACGTATGAGTAATATTCAGTATGAGCCAGCCCCCATGTGAAATGTGCTAAGTGGTAAATCACATAAAACAGGATGAGCAGTCCGGAGTACACCATGGTGCGAGATGCAATGGTAGATGTTTTATTGGTGACTTTAGAGTTACTGACGCCTGTCGACTTCCGGTTCCGAGCCGCAAGTACAATGCCTGCGCGGACATGCAATACAAACGCTAGCAGTAACCCAATCCGCGTAACCCATATCACCGATCCATGAAGTAGCTCCCGAAGTTCCACCCCATAGGCATTCATGTGGTCGGGACCTAAAAATATCAACAGGTTTCCGGAAAGGTGACCGGCTAAAAACCCAACCAGTACAATACCGGTCACGGCCATCACCCATTTTTGGAATATGGTGGAATTCCATATTGCTAAAAGCGGTTGCATGTAATCTTCTCCACGTGAAAATATCGTCTCCCAACCCGTTCGTCAGGATGCACTCAAGGTACAAAGTTACGAATGCCTTCGACATGGATTAAGAATGGCGATTATAGGGGGCTTTGTAGCTTTGAACAAGATTGTCAATCAGAACTCTACTTTTCAGGACAGATAAATCAATGCTAGAAATTTCGCACGTAACTAAAAAGTATGGGGCATTTGCTGCCAATAACGATGTTTCAATTAACGTGGGTGCCGGAAAGATCTTCGGACTCTTGGGTCCAAACGGTGCGGGAAAAACCACCCTCATTCGAATGATCACAAACATCATTCAGCCAGATTCAGGCACTATTACACTGGATGGGAGCGAAGTTTCGGCCACAGCTCAAGAGTCGATGGGATATCTGCCGGAGGAACGCGGCTTGTATAAGAAATTGTCAGTAATTGATCAGCTGGTGTACTTCGGCCGATTGAAGGGTCTTACTTCACGAGACGCACGGACGCGTAGCTTGTGGTGGCTTGACCGGCTTGACGCTTCATCGTGGCAAACAAAAAAAGTTCAGGAGCTCAGCAAGGGCATGCAGCAAAAAGTGCAGTTTATTTCTACCATACTTCATGAACCTAAACTGATGATTTTAGATGAGCCGTTTAGTGGACTCGACCCGGTAAATGCGGATCTATTGATTCAGGTGGTTAAGGAAATGCAGCAACGAGGTGCGACTATTATTTTGTCGACACATCAAATGGATCAGGTTGAAAAACTATGCGATGATATTGCGTTAATTAATAAAGGGCAAGTTGTACTAAATGGTTCGGTTCGAAGCATCAAAACAGCGCAACGTGCAGACAGTATCATAATAGAATATGACGGCGAATCGTCAAGCCCAACCTTGCCGATGGGCGTGCAGTTGCTACGCGAATCTGAGGGACGCATTGAGTTGAAACTCACCGATGTAACAATTGCCACGAACGATGTAATCAGTTGGGCTATCTCACATTTTGCGGTGATTAAGTTTGAGGTTTCGCAACCTTCACTGCACGATATTTTTGTAAGAACGGTAACTCGGCAAACTGTGCAAGAAAATTAATTCTTCACCACTCGGTGGAAGCTATTAGGTACAACGCATGCTGCGTAACGATGCCTTGATTTTTTCCCACGTAGTTACCAAGCAACGTGAAGTACCGAATTTTCAGCGCGCCGCGTTCGAATAAGGCAAGTATAATGTCGGCTGAAATGTATGGTCGAAAGTCAACCCCGTTATCGTCAAACGGTCCAAAGCTAAGGCACGCTCCCGCGCCTATCGCTCCCCCAATAAAGCGCCTGCCGTCCGCAATATTTTCTCCAATTTTAAACATTACCCCAAGCGGGATTTGCATGCTTTGTAGGTCAAACGATGTTGCGGCTGGTTTAGCCCCCAAACCAATATTGCAAGAAAAACTTGCATACAGCATTCCAATATCCGATGCCGTTAACGGGAAATTTGCCCCGGCCCCAAATCCAAATCCGGGATAAGATTTTGTTTCACGGTTTGTTGTTACTGCAAAAAGTGTTGCCCCAAACTTCACTTCACCTTCCGTAGCCGACTCTGGTTTTTTTGCGTTTCTTGTATGCGATGGTACAGCGGATGAACTCTGAGCATGTGCTGGAACCGTGGATGCAACAATTAGTCCTGCTACAAACAGCCCTGCCAACATAAGGCAAAACCAGCCTACAACCGGTAACACAATAACTTTGTAATTCATTTCAGGTACAATTTGCCTCATGCTCAGAAAAAAATCCACTTCCAGAATAGTATTGTTCGCACTAATAGGATTGATATTTGTGGCCGGTTACGCGTGGCACGCGTT
This sequence comes from Ignavibacteria bacterium, assembly GCA_013204605.1. Classification (GTDB taxonomy): domain Bacteria; phylum Bacteroidota; class Ignavibacteria; order Kapaibacteriales; family Kapaibacteriaceae; genus JABMNI01. The sequence goes on along the minus strand of JABMNI010000060.1, from coordinate 10,896 downwards.
AAGCAGACCCGTAAACGTTGGAGCTACAGTTAGCGTGTACATCCCGCGCGGTGCATCGGTGAAAAGCATTGTCGACAGTTTGCAGCAGCACATCAGCGTCCCCAATCCGTGGTTCATAGAAATCTGTTCGCGCATTGTACTTAAGTTTTCTAGCCGGACGTTGCAGAGTGGTTGGATTAGAATTCGGCCAACTGACACACAGATGGATATTGTGAAGGGGCTTTTTAGTTCTCACAGAAAGCCCAGTATAAAGGTCACGTTTCCCGAAGGACTCACCTATCGTGAGATGGCTTCAATTATCTCACGTGAACTCAAATCAGATTCTTCGGAATTTGTGAACTGGTGCGAAAGCGATTCGGTGAGAGCTTACTATTCAATACAATCCCCCACCATGGAGGGATACCTCAAGCCCGATACGTACAACTTTTTTTTCCGGGAATCTGCACAACACATTGGCGATGTGTTGCACCGCGCTTTTGATGAGTTGTTGGATGAATTGAACGCAGACTTGATGAACAAGTTCGAACTCGACTCAGTACTCACGTTGGCAAGCATTGTGCAAGCCGAGGCGGCAGATGTACATGAGATGCCTACGATAGCGGGCGTGTATTCAAACAGGCTTAAACGTAGCATGAAGTTAGAAGCCGATCCAACAGTTCAGTATGGCTTTGGTTGGAAGCGGCGGGTTTTGAACAAGCACGTAGGTACTGAACATGCGTACAATACGTATGTGATTTTTGGACTGCCGCCCGGACCCATCAACAACCCCGGGAAAAAAGCAATTGCAGCTGCCATTTCACCGCAAAAACACAACTATATATTTTTTGTGGCCAAGGGTGACGGAAGTGGACAACATCGGTTTAGTGTTACTGGGGCAGAGCACATGCAGAACGTAAGGAAGTACCGAAAATCTATCAATTAGCCTTACTCTTCAGTCCACACCTTCGATGAAAAACCGCGAGTGTCCTTGGCCTGAATTCTGAACGTGAACGGACGCGATGCATCTTTTCTATCTACTTCAAATTCCTCCAACCACGAAACAGTTGGACGTTCATTCGGATCGGCTTCACGCCGGTTCCCAAATAGTTTTTTAGGAGTCTTGGCATTTCCATCCAACACAAATAGCGACGGTCGATCAAGATTTTTGTCACCAAAAAATTTCACCAATACTTTCTTTTTATCTCCTCCGCCAACAACTCGCACATCCCTTATTTCAGGCGAAGGAAAACTCTTAACAACAACGGTAAAAACCATTCCAACTCGCTGGTCATCAACGTATCGCTCAAGTGTAAGTGTTCGGCCCGTATCTCTAAGCAATGGTTTGTATTTCACTACTCCCGATCGTGCCGATGTAATCTCACGGTCACCATCTTTTAAAACGGCGTACACATTTTCAAGCGATGGCAACTTCACATCAATAGCATATTCGATTCCAGGAAACATGGCATCCGGCATTTGAATCGTATTCAAAGGTTCCGATGCAACTACGAAACTCGTTGTACTCGTCTGACCATCTCTCCGTTTCGCCGTGACCTCAACAGTTAATTGTCCCGACCTAGGTGCCTTACCCTTTACAATTATGGCGCGTTGTTTTTCATCCACGTATCGTTCTATTTCACCCACAACATCACCGGTCACTTTTACTACGGGCATGCCGGCTAAATCTCTCGCGGGGTCAGCTCCTCCAACGCTAATCCGGTTAACCCACTCCTTGGTTGCCAGCGTTACAATTCTATCGCGCGCTACATCAATCCAAAACTGTCCGAAATTCTGTTGCCCATTTCCAAATGCATCGGTGCTGCGTCTGCCAGTGTCGATGATGGTAATATTATTCACGTACGTTTGCCGACCCTCACGTTCAACAACTGTTGCCAACACAAACTGCGCCGAACCGCTAATTCTCAATCCCGACATCGGGTTCGCACCTTTTTTATCGCCATTCGCATCAACGGGGACGGCCGATCCTGTTATGGTTACACGAAACGTTCGTGGCACGAGATCTTGAACGTTTGGATGCCATTTAAACACCACAGCTTGTCTATCGGGCTCAGGAACTATCTGGAACATTTGCGTTGAAGACTCACCGGGTTCGATTGTTAAAATCTGACCTGTCTCCACCTCTTCTATTCGCGCACTAAACTTCAAATCATTCACGTTCCCATAATACCGGATGATATTCATCGAATCCATTTTAACTAACCTAGAGCCCCCTAAAGAATCCGTGACTAATTTCGTTTGCAAACGAACCCTCTCGGGCTGCATGTCGAGTCGGAGTTCGGTGAGCGAGATTCCATTGCTATCTCCGCCTACTGGCACTGCATCTGGCAACAACAAAACCAAGGCAACCAGATAAAGGATGAAATATATTTCAATCCTTCTACGGGGTTTGCGAGTTTGGATCATTGTTCCGTAAGAGATTTGCCGATAAAATTCTTTCCAACTCTGTGCGAACAATGCGTTCGACTTCTTCTTTTTCGTTTACGCGAAGACGAACTTCAAGCGCGTCGATCCCTTGTGAGAACCGCAACAATGAATCGGTGGTAGAAGCCATAGATGCCATTAGTGCCGGATTTGGCGCCACCGCATCAATGGCAGCCTGAACAGAGCTTTTCATTGAACTTACAATTTGATCCTGTTTTTCAACCAAATCTGTAAGCGACGAGGAAATACTTTCTAACTGCACCGCCATGGCTGCATAGTCTCTACCAATTTCCCCTAGTTCTCGCAACAAATCATCGGTAGCAGAATTTTGCTGCGATGCACCTCCAGCCAGCTCCAACTCATCTGTTGGAGTGAAGTACATAACCACAAAAAGCACCATCAATAACACAGCTTCCAGAATCACTCCGCCAATTACAATTCCGGGCGAAGTAACTACCTGGGTACGGTTTAGGCCCACCGCCAGCAGCAACAAGGCAGCTCCTGCGTATACAAATGCATTAATTGTGGTGTAATAATAGCGGTTGACAATTTCCTGCATCCACAGCGATGTGCCCGCCCAAATTCCAAGAGGGTGCAGAATCACTACTTCACGTCGAGAGAGTTTAAAAAGCTCGCGTTCCGTAGTACACATCCTCCAACACAGGGTAAGTGCCGACATCCCAGTCAGTTGACGTTCGTTTCTCAGCTCGCTATATATGTCCCTTAACAAGGTCCTGCCTTGTAAACTAGACAGGGTTTCCAATTGCGTCATACGCTTTTTCACCTTAGTTTCCGTATTGTTCAATGATACGGACTTTTCGGCGGTGAATACCGACCCTAAACCCAACGTTACTTTTTCGCCATTTAAGTGTTTGTGAGTTGTTCTAAACAATGTTCAAGACACCGGAGTACTCTATGCACTTCAGATACGTAGTTGCATTTCTCTTCATCCTACAAACCGTTGCATGGTCCAGCACGCCACGGTCTACCATGCGCAACGTACCCCCCGCGTTCGAAGAACAGCGCGGTCAGTTCAGGTACACCACCGGGCAGATCGCCGATAAGGTAGATGGGCACATCATGGTAGGGGGCTCTGCAGTATACATACACAATGGTGGTATGCATGTGGTACAGCAAATCCTACACAAAACTGATGAAGTCCACAATCCGGAATACTCGTATGATTTGTATCGGATGGACATTGATTTAATCGGTTCAAATACGAATGCACGTCGTGAGTGGGGTGAACAGTCTGAAGGAATTGTTCGCTACCTAACTACCAACTTTTCGAAGGACGACAATGTAGTTCGGCGCTTCGAAAAAGTTGTTTACCGAGAAGTATATCCTTATATCGACATGCGTTTAACGGCCAATCAACTTGGCGTTAAAATCGATTTTATTGTCCACCCAGGTGGCAATCCTAAGCAAATCGCATTGAACTACAACGGTGCTTCACAACTTCAAATGCAAAAAAACGGAAGTCTACTTGCAACCACTGAACTTGGTTCGATTGCAGAGAGCGCTCCAATAAGTTGGACAGAAAGTGCCGGTTCGAGAATCAAGGATCCGGTTTCTACCAGCTACATTCTTAACGGTAATTCAGTTCGTTTTGAAATTGGCGAATACAACAAAAACGAAACGCTGGTCATCGACCCACAAAGAATCTGGGCCACGTACTATGGTGGCAATGCAGACTTCGACAGCAAGTTGGCAGGAGCGGTCGACCCAAATGGAAACATATTCATGGGTGGCAGTACACTCGCCTCAGATCTGCCCGCCATTGTTGGTGTGGTTCAACGTAAGTTCAAGGCAAGACTCGATGGATTCATCGCGAAATTTACAGATGCAGGTAAGTTCATTTGGCATACGTATTACGGCACAAACTTCGCCGATAAAATTTCAGACATTGCAGCAGATGAATTAGGGAACGTGTTTGCATGCGGCACAACAGGTGGTGTTGGCGAGCACATCCCGCAATGGCTTGACGGCAGTGACCCCTATGCGTTTGCATCTGAAGATACTCTTCGTGGAAACGAAGCCTTTGTGTTAAAACTAACTGGCACCGGATTATTCTCTGATGGTTGGTACATGCCTGGTAGAGATGATGATGGTGCAACGGGGATCTATGTTTCAGGCAACTACCTGGCCGTTACAGGATATTCCAGAAGTCCTAGAGTTGGTGAACGTGTGGGCAATCCGTTCACGAAAAATCCGACTAACGACACTAAGAATTACGACATTTTTATCGCACGTTTTACAAAGCATCCAACTGTTCCTAACAGGTGGCAAGATGATTGGCTAACATTCTATGGTGGCTCCGGAGAAGATGGTCGCGGATATGGTCCGAGGGTTGCCATGGACGTCCAGGGCAACGTGTACGCCGTTTCCACGCATCAAAGCACCGACATACCAGTAACGGACGGTTCTACTTACAGAGGTAGTACCGACATCATGACAATCAAACTCACCACTCCAACGCTGCACAATCCGGTGAGAGCGTGGGCGGTACAAACCGGCAGTTCTGGTACTGACGATGCGTACGATATTGCTGTTGATGCGAATGGAGTACCGTGTACCGTTGGTAGTTCACGTGGCAATAATTTCCCTTTAGTGAACGCAATTAAACCCGCCTTAGGTGGCCAGGTTGATGGATTCATTCAGCTGTTCAACACTAACACGGGAGCTGTTACATATTCATCGTATTACGGAGGCGATAATTACGATGAATTGTTTACCGTAACGTTCGACCGTTCAAACAGAATTTGGGTTGGAGGGTATACGCACCAGTCCGCGAACATCCTTATCACCAACGATGCGTACCAAAAAACTCCGTACATAGCTCCGGACTACGGAAACAACGATGGAATTTTTGCGCAGCTGACTCCTAACGGACAAACACTTTTGTACGGCACCTACTACGGTGCTCCGCCGCAAAATCCATTGCCTCCACCTCCAGGAATGATGGGGCCGCCGTTGCCACCCGATACTGATTTTGGCAACGATGAAATCACAAACATAATTTGTGATGGAAACGCGTATGTGATACTGGTAAGTAACGCTACAACGTTTAGAATGTCCACCACTCCTGGGGCGTATCAAGACTCTTCAAAACTTAAAAAAGACACGCTGAAAACAAATGCCTTCTTAAGTTTCTTTTCCAACTGTAAAGATTCAGTCATCAAGATAGTACCAAACGGTCCCCCGGTTTTGTGTGCAACCGACACTCGCATCCTTTCAGCCCCAGCGGGATTTGCAAAGTATTTTTGGTCAAGGGGCGACACCACGCGTGCTATTACCATCACCGATTCAGGAACGTATAGCGTTGTATGTACAACGCTTGATGGATGCCGTTATCGAGACTCGTTAAAGGTCCAGCGTTTCCCGCAACCATCCGTGTATGCGGGTCGCGATACTTCTGCCTGCAAGAACACCGTGGTGTTGATTGGAGCCAATCCAATTGGTGGGACAGCCCCCTTCAAATATAAATGGCGTCGGGTAGAAACGGGTCCATCGAATATCGACAATGACACGCTTCGCACACCCGGTGTAAATCCGAATACGTCTTCGCGATACGAGGTGACGCTAACAGATTCTGCTGGATGTACAGCAAAGGACACTGTTTGGGTGACGATCATCGATCCGAAACCGGTTGCAAATGTGACCTCGATTGTTTTTGGAAATATCGACCCTTGTGTGGCTAGTGTTGATGCTAAGATCAAGATTACCAATAACGAAGTGTTTGCCGTTACGGTATCGGATTTTGTTGCCGATAAACCTAACCTAAGCTTGTTAACTCCCCTTCAGCCCCCTGTAACACTACAGCCGGGTGATACGGTTCAAATCACAGTTCGAATTACGCCAACTTCGTCCGGAACGCAGTCCGGTACAGTTACAATTTCCGGCTCGCCGTGTAATTGGAAAATCGTTCTTCCATATTCGGTTACGAAGTCAAAACTTGTTGCAACAGTTATTCCGAGTTCTCTGAATTATGGTACAACGGTCGATTGCGATAAGGTAGCTCGCGACACATCAGTGTTAGTGCGGAACGGAGGCACCGATCCCATGATATTAGATCCTGCAGTAGTAGTTGCGCCATTCAGTTTGGTTAGCCCGTTGGGTCAGATTACTATTCCACCAAACGACACAGCCCGAATTGTTTTCAGGTTTACACCTGGAGCCAGTGGTACATTTAGCGCAACTGCCAACATGCCGTATACGGCGGGTTCGTGTAAGGACACCTTGCGTGTAAATCTTAGCGCGGCTGTATCGGCTGTTTCCATTGCCGCTGCGCCAACAACTATCGATTACGGAACATTGGAAGGTTGCGAGGACTCGCGCGATTCATCAATTTCTATCAGTAATGATGGAGATGTGCCGGTAACAATTACGCTACCCGTTAGAACCGACGTGAAGTTCCAACCCGCCGGTCCGATTACAATTCCCGCTAACACCACTATCAAGGTTACAGTCACAATACTGCCGCAAACATCAGGCGCGTTTAATCAGAACGTAGATCTTGCTGTCCAACCGTGCAACACCACAATTGCACTTACACTCCGTGCAATCAAAAACGGAATTAGTGTGATTTCGCCTTCGGTTATAGACTTTGGCGAGATTAGTACGTGCGCCGGTGGAACTACGGCAACACGGAGCTTTACAATGTCGATGTCGGGTACAACTTCGGGCAATATTAAAACCGTAACACCGGGAGTAGTAGTTACCACTAGTGCAACTGCGGGAACGTTCTTACCTGAGAATTCGCCGGTAACATTCAACATGACATGGACTCCGACTGCCGATGGGGTGCTGATTGATAGTATTCAATTTGTGTTTGATCCGTGCGGTATAACTCGAACAATTAGGGTTACAGGAACTCGAACCTCACCTGCACTGACGGCTGTGAATGCGGACGTAGGATTAGGAGTAGTTGTTGGCAATTCGTCGGGCACGGTCAGGTTTACAAATAGTGGTACTGATACGCTGGTTGTAAATGCAAACGCGCTTTCGCCTGATATTACAATTACAGCGGTACGCCCGGCTACTGGTTCTCAACTGCTTCCAAGTCAGGTTGTGGAGGTCGATTACACCGTTGCTTGCGCTGGAAGAACAGTCATTTCAGATTCGCTTCGAGCTTTTTCGCAAACCCCATGTCCGGTAGCGGCAACATCGAGATTCACCGGCACCTGCCAGCAGGGCAACAGTGTTTCCACCGTTATTGTCATAGACAAGGTAAGTGGCAAGATCGGAGATCGAATTCAAGTTCCAGTGCGACTAACAAGTTCCGTAGGACTTAATGAAAAAAATACGCGGAAGTGGACGGCGAAAATTTTCTACAACCCTATGGTAGTTGTGGGAATGGGAACAACGCCGGACTGTTTTGTAAGCGGACAATACGTACCGTGCGAGATTGAAATTAGTGGCACTCGTACAGACACGGTTGGGACGTTGTTTAATCTTGATTTTACCATTGTTCTCGGCACAAGTGAAAAAACTAATCTTAGCATTGCCGAGTTCAAGTGGATCGAAGATTCAACAGCCCTCGTAACTACTACCGACGGTGAAGTAACAATTACCGACATATGCGGCGAAGGCGGAACGCGATTACTAAATCCAAAGGCAAGCGGATTCAGTATCAAGGTGTACCCTCAACCAGCCTCTACAGAGTTAACAGTAGAAGTCCTTGGCCTCGGTCAAGTAGCAGGAACGTATTCGCTTTATAACTATGTAGGTTCCTTAATCACCAGCGGACCCGTCACGCCCGATGCAAGTGGCGATGCACTTGAAAAAATCCCAGTAAACGGACTAGGCTCCGGAACATATTTACTCACCATAGATGCTCGAGGCAATGTGTTCAGAATGCCCGTGCTTATTACTAAGTAAGGACCATTCATATGAAATTTTTCAGGCGCGTAGCCGCTGTATTTTTTGTTGGAATATTGTGCTCATGTTTTTCCAAAGTATGCGCACAGGAAGCACAGACAGTTGGTAAAACTTTTTCTCCGGCGCCAGCCTCAGAAAAAATGGAGGACAAACGCGTAATGTCGGTAGGCGTTCTAGGCATGTACAACATATCCGTCCATAGTGCCACCGCGCTAAAACTTCCTGGCATTCCCAGTTGCTGTCCAGGCTACGAAGGAGCTTCGGGAGGGGGCTTTGCAGGCGGTCTTGAACTTTCACTTCCAATTGGATCGGGGCTCGAATTTATTTCCAGACTAATGTATCAGTCTTCCAGTGGCGAGATGACCTTTAATGAACCGGTTACTGTGCGAATTAACAACCAGGCTGTTCCAACATTTTTCACGCACAACTTAACGTCGTCACTGACCTTCTTTATGCTCGAACCCGGCGTTGAATATGCAATCACGGAAGGCTTCCGGGCCGTTGGCGGTTTACGTATTGGCGCCCTAGCTTCAAGCACGTACACGCAGAAGGAAACTCTCGACCCTTCAATTCCATACGATTATAGCGATGGTTCGGGTGTGCGCAACGATACTAAGGGCGACATAACCGGAACGTCGGCATTTCAATTCGGATTTTTTGCAGGAGTAAATTATCACCTGCCAATGAATTCGAAAAAAACGCTCGAGTTGGTTCCAGAAATTCAGATCGCTCCACTGTTCACATCCGTAATGTCGGATGCTACTTGGTCCGTAATGTCGGTTCGTTTTGGAATTGGAATAGTCTACAACATTGTAAAATCTGCTAAGGTTTCAAACCCGCTTAAACCATAAGCTCAATCATTCCATAGTGACTTATTAAAACACGGCATCTTCGGATGCCGTAGTTTTGTGGGCTATGGCCAACCTTCCAAACGAAATCAAACGTCGCAGAACTGTGGCTATCATCTCGCATCCCGATGCGGGAAAAACCACAATGACCGAAAAGCTGCTGCTATACTCCGGCGCTATCCATAAGGCTGGAGCGGTTACTGGTGGCAAGCACACAACCACAACTTCCGATTGGATGGAAATTGAACAGCAACGTGGAATCAGCGTTTCATCCAGCGCCATGCGCGTTGAGTACGATGGGTTGTTGCTGAATATCCTCGATACACCGGGTCACCAGGATTTCTCCGAAGACACCTACCGCACCCTCATGGCGGTCGATTCTGCGGTGATGCTTCTCGACGCAGGTAGAGGTGTCCAGGAGCAAACCATCAAACTCTTCAAGGTCTGCCGCGACCGTGGAATTCCTATCATCACCTTCATGAATAAAATGGACCGGCCAGCGCGCGATCCACTTGAGTTACTCGACGAAGTAGAAAAAGTTTTGGGCATCACCGCCATCCCACTCACATGGCCTATTGGCGACGGTTCCGATTTCAAAGGAATCTATGATCGCGTAACAAAACAGTTTTTTGAGTTTGAGCGAACAATTGGAAATAGGTACAAAGCGCCGGTAAAAATTGGCGACATTAACAGCGCGCAGTTGAGAAGTCAACTGGGCGAAGCATCGCACGCAAAACTTCTCGAAGACATTGAATTCGTATCAACGGTAATTCCGGCGTTCAACATCGACGATTACAAGCACGAAAAATGCACCCCAGTTTTTTGGGGCTCCGCCATAACCAACTTCGGCATCGAACACTTCATACAGCAAATCCTCCACCTAGCCCCCTGCCCCCAACCCTTCATGATGAGTTCGGGCGTAATCGAGCCACAGGAAGCGGAGTTCACCGGCTTCGTGTACAAGGTGCAGGCCAATATGAACAAATCGCATCGCGATCGGATTTCGTTTTTTCGAATTGTTTCGGGAGTTTTTGAAAGGGGCATGACGGCACTTCACCCCCGCTCGGGGAAAGAGGTGAAATTAAATTATCCGTTTGAGATTTTTGGACGTGATAGAAATATTATCGACGAAGCTTTTCCCGGCGACGTGATTGGACTTACGAATCCTGGACTATTCAGAGTAGGCGATACACTCACCGTAAAAACCAATGCCGTAATTGAAGATTTCCCAAGATTTGCCCCCGAAATTTTTGCCAAGGTATGGCCCGCCATGGGTTCGTTTAGTAAGTCGTTCCGCAAGGGAATCGATCAGTTGAAAGAAGAAGGCGTGGTGCAAATTTTCACCGAGCAAGACGGTTCGCCAGTGCCACTGGTGGGCGTTGTGGGTGAGCTCCAACTGGAATTATTTGCGTGGCGAATGGAAAACGAATACAATGAAAAACTAAAACTAGACATGCAACCCTACACACGCACCCGGTGGATTCACGGACCCGTGCGTCCGTCGAACGCCGTACCCATCGTAACCGACGATGCCGGACGTCTGGTAGCCCTCTTCAAAAGCGACTGGGAAATTCAGTACACGCTTGATAGGTCGGAGGGGCTGCTCCTATCCGAAAAACCCTGAATCAATTGCGAATTACGAATTGCGAATTACGAATAGCGAATAAGCACGCAAGGCACTGCATCGAGTCACTATCAACTACCAATTACGAATTCCGAGTCCCGAGCGCGACGAGGGACGAATAGT
>JABMNI010000059.1 GCA_013204605.1 Ignavibacteria bacterium | reverse complement strand
CGAAACGGTCAGCAATACGTATCCATATCTTACGCCGATTTGTGCGAATTCAGGCGGGCAAAATAGAATTTCCACAATTAAGAAGGTGTGTTTCAATGGAGCGAGGCCGACTGGCCTTACTAATGCACAGATTATCAGTTACATACTTTGTGACATAAAGCATTCGGCCTGTAATCTTGGTAATCAATGGGGAATAACTGTGCCAAACAATGGTGTATTTTGTTGGACATTTCAGACCCCAAGATGCACGCGAACCGACGTCAATGGCTGCATTGTTGCATGTGGTACAGAATGCTATAAGTGTCAAATACTGCTTCGTTGGAAACGTGAAGGTGGGATTTGCGTCCCGGCTCCTCTCCCAGGTTCTGTTTGCCCCAATTCTTCAACTGATACCTGCCCTCAAGGCTGCGAAGAGGGATGTCCTGAAATTTTATGCTGTAATAACAACTAAGTACTTGTTTAGTGGGTGCGATTGCGAAGATCACACCCACTTTAGTTTTTTATGGATTCTAAAGGTATGAAATTTTACATTGTGTTTTTCAGTCTTTTGTTTTCGGTTTTTTGCGCTCATTGTCAAATCTACAATGTGTACTCCCAAAGAGTGTTGGGTGAGCCAAAAGTACTTGCCGCAAATCTTCGATCTTTGGTGAAATCGGATACAACCACGTACAGATTAGCAGGATTCATGCAGAAGCGCGGTTATTTGTTTATAGATCCAGTTGATAGGAGCGTCGTGTTTGATTCCTCTTACCTGAGTGCTGGGGATATGGATGTTGTGTATTTCACACCATATCTGAATGGCTTTATAGCGCTTGCTCACAGTAGTCGCAATGACCACAGTCTGTATGATTCGGATTCAGGGTTTCGACCCTTAACGGTCCCAGATTCATTGCAGGAATTTGTTGCGTATGGCATGTCCATATATCCTGGCAACTATATTGTCAGTTCAGATAGACCTGTGATATCGCCTGATTTGGGTGAGACATGGTACCGTTGGCCAGATAGTATAGAAATTGGTGAACACGATTTGAATGGATTCAGCACTCCAATCTTTCGCAGTAGGATTACAAATCAATCATTTATTGGTTATGTTTCAGGAGGTCAATTTACTCTTGAAAAAATCCCAATTAAGAGTGCCAACAGTGCACTTTTCACGGGTAAGCTTGGCGCAGATAGCATTGTATTCTTTACCAGGGACATCCCACCAAGATTGAGGATGGGACGAAAGGGTGAGACAACATTCAAAGAGATTGTGAACTTCGATCTCGGAGACTCAGTGATTCCTTTTAGGCCCAATCAGTTATTGAATTTGGCTTCGGGCGCTGTTTTGTATCTCGATGAGTCTGGTCGTGCGGCAAGGATTAAAGATGGAACGTTGTCCGTGTATCCACAAGAGTTTCCAGTTGGAAAAGCCTGGAAGAACGAACTTAGAGGACATAGACGATGTGAGGTGCGGGGACTGATGGGCATAACGTCGATTTGCACTTACCATCTAACAGATCCACCAACCTATGAAATGAAGACTTTTAATTCCACCTTACGTTTGGCTGGATTTACTGACCTAGGAACTACTGGAATAGTTGCAAATAGTAATGAGCCGTTTAGTTTGTTGCATTTCTTCCCACAAAATGAAGTTCTTGTTGTCGGCTCGCTCTTACGAGATTTTGAATATTTGAGAAAACGCCGAATGCTGTTTAGTGTTGAAGGTGCAGGGGACTACCCAGTTATATTAACCGATAACGATCAACTAATCGAAGTCAAAGAAGCAATTGGTTTTGCTTTACTTGCGCAAATCCGTGGAGAAAACTCGGAGTATGTCACTGAACTGAGAGGCAACCCTGACTGGCTCTATCCAACAGAGGGAATCAGCATGGTGGTAGTTAACGATTCAACGCTTATGTTTCCTGGTGGTGTTCTTCGCACAATATCTGTAACCGGCCAGACCATAGATACACTATACAAGGGCTACGTGAGTTCGGTATCGCGTCTCGATGACGGCACATTTGTTTCTGCTGATAGGGGG
>JABMNI010000058.1 GCA_013204605.1 Ignavibacteria bacterium | reverse complement strand
GTGAGCATAATGGGTGAGACGTTGTATTCATGGACAGGAGCCTACACAACAAGCATTCAAATTCAAGTTTCGCGGTTCGTTCCGGGCACATACTTTGTCAGAACAAAGTGGGGTAATGCGGAGTTCAGGCACACTCCTTTTATAGTGCAGCACTAATGTGCAAAAGTGGATATATGAGGATGCCAATCTTCAATTATCAATTGCTAATTGCTAATTACTGTTCCCTTGTAACCATCCAGAGATAGAGGTATTCTTGTGGCGGACGCAAGACCGTTATTAAACCATGACACATAGGTAGCCTACAAAGCGCCTTCATGTTTGATACGGAAGTTGAAAAAGCTATTCATTCGAGGACTACTATGGGAAAACTTGACGCATTTTCGGGACCCTTCACACGCAGGCACGCAGCGCATTTGTTGCGACGCTTGAGTTTTGGGGCCACTAACGCACAGATTAATCAGGCGGTTACGGACGGATTAACGAAGACCATTAATTCGTTGTTTGCACCACTGCCAACCCCGCCTAACCCAATCGATCCGGCCACAGGTGTTACATGGGTGGGCCTGCCGTACGATCCGATGAAGGGTGCCAACTACTTCAACAACATCACAAAAAATTGGTGGGTGGAGCTGATGATCAATCAGCCCCCTTCCATACGAGAAAAGCTTACACTGTTTTGGTCGAATCATTTTGCGACGGAGATGATTGTAGTTGGACAGCCCCAGTTTTCGTACGATATGCACATCTACTTCCGCGCAAACTATTTGAAAAACTTTAAAACCATGGCCAAGGATGTTACGCTGATGCCTGCCATGCTGCGGTACCTGAATGGTAATACGAACACTAAGGGGAGTCCGAACGAAAACTACGGACGCGAACTTCAGGAGCTGTTCACCATTGGCAAGGGTCCCGAAATTTCCCAAGGCGATTACACCACATACACCGAGCAAGATGTGAAAGCTGCCGCCAGAGTTCTTACAGGATGGCGCGATGATCGGTTAACGGGTAAGACAATCTTTAATCCAAACAAACATGATACAGCCGATAAACAGTTTTCAGTTCGGTACCAGAATACTATTGTTAAGGGGCTTAACACAGCGCAAGCCGGCGACACTGAATTGAACGCAATGCTGGATATGATCTTTAAGCAAAATGCTACATCGGAATACTTAGTAACAAAGTTTTACAGGTGGTTTGTTAGCAGTGAGATTACAGAAACTGTGATTACAGAAATCATTCAGCCCCTTGCCCAACAATTACGAAATGATGGCTGGGTTGTTGAGGGTGTGTTGCGCAAATTATTTGCGAGTAATCATTTTTACGATGCCGAAGTAATTGGATGCCAACTGAGAAGTCCAGCCGATTTTACCATCGGTCTAGTGCGCGCTTCATCTACGTTTGTTCCGCCAACTGATGCGTCGTTGAAAGACAGGTTCTATAATTTCTTTGTGACTAACCTTTCATCGCAGCAAATGAATTTGAACGACCCTAATAGTGTTGCGGGTTACGAAGCGTACTATCAAACACCGTCGTACTACCGCTTGTGGCTTACTACGGCAACACTCCCGATCAGGAACGGTACATCCGATGCCATGCTGCTGAACAACAACGCATTAAACAAGCAACCAGTTCTATCGAGTCCGAATTTCATAAAGGCGCTCGGCGCGGAAATTTCCGATTCGTACGTGCTTGTAAGAACGTTGAATGAAATATTTTTTGCCTCGGAGTTTACAGAAGCCCAAGTTAATCAGTTGGCTAACGAAGTGCTGAACGATAACCAACCAGATTATACTTGGACGCTAAATTATTCTGCTTGGCTCGCAGCTCAAACCCCAGCGAACTTTTCACTGGTACGAATCATGGCAGACAGATTATTGAAGTATATGTTCCGCATGGCAGAATTCCAATTAGGGTAAGGAGAAAAAAATGAAAAACGAAAACACAAAACCTACGTTATTAAATCGCCGTCGTTTTATTACCCGCTCTGCAGGTGCTATGGCTGTTCCGTTCTTGCTGAATGGTATGACGCTGAAAGCGCTCGACGGACCAATTTTGCAAAAGCTTTTTAACGGTGACCAAGAAACCGATAGAGTGTTAGTGCTGGTGCAGTTGAGTGGAGGAAATGACGGACTCAACACGGTTATTCCGCTCGATCAAATGAGCAAATACATGAGTGTGCGCAGCAATATTGCTATTCCGGAAAACAAGGCGTTGAAGATTGCAGATGATGCGGGTTTGCATCCGGTGATGACGGGTGTACACAACCTATTCAACGATAAAAAAGTGGCAGTGGTGCAAGGTGTTTCATACCCGAATCCAAACCAATCACACTTTAGAGCTACGGATATTTGGAACACAGGAAGCGCCTCGAATGTGAATTTGCAGTCGGGTTGGTTAGGACGCTATATGAATGAGCTCTACCCGGGCTATCCAACTGGTTTCCCAAACACCGATACGCCCGATCCAATTGCCATTCAAATGTCGGCCGTAGTGAGCTTGTCGCTCATGGGCTACGAATCCAACTCTATGGGCATTGCCTTGCAAGACCCCGAAACATTTTACCGATTAGTAAGTGGTACCGATGCTCCGGGCAGCGAACTTCCAACCGCAATGTGCGCGCGCGAGAACGTATTGTATGTGCGAGAAGTGCAAGTAAAATCGATGGAGTACTCCACGGTAATTAAAGCTGCCGCCGATAAAGCAACAAACGTAGAAACGTATCCCACGAACAACCGTTTGGGCGATCAGTTAAAAATTGTTGCTCGATTGATTGCAGGGGGCTTAAAAACACGTGTATATGTTGTGCAAATGGGTGGCTTTGATACGCACGCAGCGCAAACTGATGTGGGCGATGCAACCGGCGGATCGCATGCGAACTTGTTGAAACAAGTAAGCGAGGCAATTACAACATTCCAAAGTGATATTGAAAAGTTGAAGGTCGCTGAACGTGTGGTTACAATGACGTATTCTGAGTTCGGACGCCGAGTTGCATCGAACGTTAGCCTTGGAACTGATCATGGAACAGCCGCTCCCATGTTCTTCTTTGGTCTGCCGGTTCAAGACGGAGTTATTGGCCACAGTCCGAGTCTTACCGATCTCGACAAAGAAAACCTAAAAATGCAGTACGATTTCCGTCAGATTTATGCAAGCGTTCTAGAGCAGTGGCTAGGTGCAGACAAAGCTCAGATAAACAAGGTTCTGTTCAGCGACTTCCAAACTGTCAAAGTCATCAAATCATCTGCACCAACCGCGGTTGCCGAAGATGCCGTGGCGCAGCAATTCACGCTGAAAGCAATTTCACCAAATCCAGTAGCTGCCGATGTGATGTTTTCATATACGATGAACAGTACGTCGATCGTGTCGTTAGAAGTTTTCGACAACATTGGATTCCACGTTGCAACCGTGCAAAAGCAAGAAGTATCTGCCGGAAATTATTCGGTTCCATTCAACGTACAATCTCTACCGTCGGGCACATACATGGTGCAACTGCGGGCTGGAAACGAAAGAAGAACGCAGACCATGCTGGTACTCAGATAAAATTGATTCGAGCTCATTGCAACCTATTTTGCTATATTCAAGGTTAATAACAGGGTGAGGTTGTCAAATGAAAATTATGAGTGGGCTATTAGTTCTAGTTATTGCCTCGTGCCTTCAGTTAAAGGCCCAGAACGGTTGGGTAGATGCCGAGGTATTAGACCGCGAAGTTGCGCTTGAAACGCAAGTTGGTGGCTACGTGTTGGGCCGAATGCTGAATGTGTTTACAGTATACAACCCCGTAACAAATGAATGGGAGAGTGATAGACCCAACCTTTCGAAGATCAAGAATGCGGGGTACATGGGGTTGGTTGGTGGTGTTGTGCACATTCAGGACGACTCAACTTCGTACTTCTATAATCTGAAAACCGATAGCCTAGATGTGTGGCGCAACGTGAATTGCAAGCAGAAATCTGGAGACTCATTGTATTGTTCCCCATACACAGTATATGTGTATGAATCAGGTGTTGCTTATCGTACTTCGTATTTCCCCTGGATACGTAGGTACAGTGCCGATACAGTATCCGTTGACACAGTTGTACTTGCACCTGGTCAGGTAGTGGCCGAGAGCGCCTCTTTAAGTATGAACGATGGTGCCATAATGATGCCAAACGGTGGCAAGGTTATCATCATTGAGTTTGGCAAACGCAAGGTAGATGTCCAACTTCCGCGCTCGAGACTTACCTACCCTTCGCAGCTTAATTTGAAATCCGGAAAAGTGTTATTGGTTTTGGGTGATAGTTCAATTATGGTTTCGCTAGACAACGCCTTGACGTGGAAGGTGGTAGCTGACTTTAATCCGCTACTGGGTTTGAACGCGAACAGCAAACTGA
Source organism: Ignavibacteria bacterium (assembly GCA_013204605.1). GTDB lineage: Bacteria > Bacteroidota > Ignavibacteria > Kapaibacteriales > Kapaibacteriaceae > JABMNI01. The sequence continues at coordinate 2,180 of JABMNI010000058.1, read as the reverse complement.
TTTGCAATGAAGATGCTTCGCTTATTTACTACTTTAATTCTACCGGTTTGTTTTCATATAACACCGCAACGAAGGAGCATAAACAGCTTAGCACGGGGTCAGTAAGTGCGAGTGGCATTAGTATTCACGGCTCGACATTTATGATGTGGAATGGGTGGCAGCTCGAAGATTTGTACACTAAGGAATATTATGGAAAGGGGCTTCCCAAGATTGGTGTAGTAAGCCTTTTGGGATGCACGGACGGACTCTTAGCTCGGAGCGCAGGCTGCGTGCTTGTTAAACCAAACGCAAAAGAGTGGACCATTTCACGGTACAGTTCGCCAGGTACAAATACGCTCAGATTCAACATTGTAGGCAGGAATCTTAACTCACTATCGTTAGTTACTACGAGCTCAATTGGTATTGGTGTAACCGACACAGTGTACAGACTTCAAGAGCTAGCCGTGGTTCCGGGCACGAAAAGAAAGCTTGAAAACGCTGCGAATGGCTTTGTATATCTGTCAGACAACAGGTTGATCAGCGTGGTGAATAAACCATTCGATGTGGTCACAATTTCTCGTGAGGATCTTCCAACGGATACGCTAATCAGAGTTCCAAATACACGGCACGTTGCTATGATGGAAGATTCATCATTGTTAGTAGTAGCCATGGATGGATTTGTTTTCCGTTCTGATCATTACTCCAGTACACAGTTCTATAATGTTGAGTTGTTGGAAGGGTATACAACTATCGATACGCTGGTGCAGGCTGGAGCAAACGCTGCAATCTTTCTTAATATGTCGAGCGGCTTTTATTACGCGTCTACTAACTATGGAAGAACGTGGCAAAAACGGAGTTTACCTACGTACCCAAATCAAAGGCGTATCATGAGTGCAATGTCGGCTTCTGGCCGACTGTACCTCTGCACCCAGACGTATGATTCTACTGCCTCGAAACCCTACAGCTATATTGTTACGGATATAAGCCGAGACATACCTACTAGAATTACTGAGTATTCTAGTTCAAATTCTACTCTATACTATTTCGCCGTCGACGTTTTTGACAATTCAATTGTTCTTGCAGACAGAACGGAAATGAAGAGATATCTACTTCCGGCCACCGCTGTCGATGATCAACATGAAACTGAGTCGTCGAAAACCGACGCAACAGTGCTTGGATACTACGACATTCTTGGACGCCGATTACTAACCAGAGATTTGAGTCAACTTCCCTCGGGCATGTTCATTATTTTGTACTCCAATGGAACATCAGAAACTCGATATGCCCCATAGTTTCTGCATGCTACTACACCAACCCATAAAGTCACTTATTCGCGGCGGTTTCGGCCACAGTGGTTTAACGTTGGCATTTGCATGCATGATTGTGTTTGCTGCAAATACTATTTGCGCATTGGCACAGAACGGGTGGACTGAAGAACATTTTGCCCGAGAGACAGTGGTTCTACACGGAGTGAGAGATGGGGTGCCATATGGGGTGAGCAATGGGAGAGCCGTTGTATTTAATTCAAAAACGAACGAGTGGGACACCACAAAAACTCAACTGAAAAAGTATATTGGTTATGATGAGGGAAAATCGGCAGATAGTCTTATTCATTTCTTCCTGTCCAACGATTCGTTTGTCTATAATATCCACACCGATGCTGTTGAAACGCTTAAAGGCTTTAGGCCACACGTATTGGGTTTGAATGGAATTCATGGTGTGATAAGAACTTTTAAAAGCATGGTTACGGGCAAGACTACCGTGTATGTTGACTGGATTAAGTATCCTAAAATGGATACGGTACAAAAAGATACATTGTTCAGTGGCGTTGATATAACTTGGAATTACATTGTTCCAGAGCTGGGAACCATTCTTTTTGGCAACCGAGATAGTTTGTTTGTTTGCCAGAACGGAGAAAAACCATCAATAAGAAAGCTACTACCAGGCTACCCAATCATGGCATTTAATATTGCGTCGTCGTTTAATAGAATTGGAGCAACGTTTGTATACCGCTCAGGGTATTCCATTGTGGTTTCAACTGACTACGGTATGTCGTGGAAGGTAGTGTCCAAATCTTAGTTGAAATATCACGAGGTTTTACTACGCTTCGATTTACGAAGAAATTCTGAAATAGAGTTCGCTAGATTTTTAACGTGTTTGTGATTGTGAAGTTTGTTCATTCGTCGTTCGGCTGTTAATGC
>JABMNI010000057.1 GCA_013204605.1 Ignavibacteria bacterium | reverse complement strand
TTCATCTTCTGGAGCTTCAACTACCGGAGCTTCAACTACAGGAGCTTCAACTACCGGAGCTTCAACTACTGGAGTTTCAACTGCCGCCGGAGCTTCAACTACAGCCGGAGCTTCTGCTACTGGAGCCTCCACAACCGCTGGAGCTTCTTCAATAACAGGTTCTTTTGAAGCCAATTTTTTAGCCTTGGTGCGTTCAGTACGACGCTTTTTAAGCCTATCGTAGCGCTCAGATGCGGTCTGCTTGTGCTGAATCACGGCTTCGTCTATTTCAGCTTCGGTTTTACCTTTGAAGGTCAGGTGCCTACGAAGTAGGACGCCTTCTCTGCTAAGGATTTGTTGTACTATGTCTGTTGGTTGTGCACCAACGCTAAGCCAGTAAAGGGCACGTGACACGTCGAGTGTTACGGCTTTTGGATTTGTCATTGGATCGATATATCCAACACGTTCAATCGAAGCGCCGTCTCTACGAACGCGTCCGTCGATCGCTACTATGTCGTAGAAGGGATGCTTCTTCCGACCCCTGCGACGCAAGCGGAGTTTGACCATTTAGGTGGTCCTTTCAAGAAAATAATGTGAGTTAAAAATCATATAAAAATTTAGTTTCTAAATCCAGTTGGAAGCTGAGGCATACCGCCTCCGAACATGTTGGCCATCTTGCCTTTCGACATGTTTTTCATCATCTTCTGCATGTCTTCGAATTGCTTTATCAAGCGATTTACGTCCTGAATAGATGAGCCGCTACCTGCCGCAATGCGCTTCCTACGAGAACCGTTTAGAAGTTTGGGACTATTGCGCTCCTCTAACGTCATGGAAAGCACCATGGCTTCGACCTTGCTAAACGCTTTGTCATCAATCTGAACACCCTTGAGGGCCTTATCCATACCCGGAATCATGCCCAACAAATCTCTCAAAGAGCCCATTTTCTTAATGAGTTTCATTTGATCTAAAAAGTCGGCAAACGTGAACTGGTTCTTCTTAAGTTTCTCTTCCAGGCGCGCAGCTTCTTTCTCGTCTATCTGCGATTGCGCTTTTTCAACCAAGGTGACAATATCACCCATTCCAAGAATTCTCGAAGCAATGCGTTCCGGATAGAAGGGCTCCAGCGCATCCATTTTTTCGCCGGTACCAACAAACTTGATTGGTTTCCCAGTTACATGTTTAATTGAAAGAGCAGCACCACCACGAGTATCGCCATCCAGCTTTGTTAAAACAACGCCGGTCAACTCTAAAAGGTCGTTGAAAGCCTGAGCTGTATTTACAGCATCTTGGCCCGTCATTGCATCACATACAAACAATATCTCGTTAGGCTTAATTGCAGCTTTGATATCTGCAACTTCCTTCATCATTTCTTCATCGATTGTTAGTCGACCCGCCGTATCCACGATTACTATGTCACGTCCAAATTTCCTTGCATACACCAACGCTTCAGTTGCTATTTCAAGGGGCTTGGCATCTGCTTTCGAAAAAACAGGAAGGGAAATTGATTCGGCAAGGGTTCGCAATTGGTCAATAGCCGCCGGACGATATATGTCACACGCTACAAGCAAAGGTTGTTTACCTTTTTTCTTTAGCATGTAGGCAAGCTTAGCACAAAACGTTGTCTTTCCGGAACCCTGTAAGCCCGCTACCATAATTACTGTTGGAGCTTGGGGTGCAATAATTAGGTCCGCCTTCTTAGACCCCATTAACAAAACAAGCTCATCATGAATGAGCTTAATCATCAACTGACCTGGGAGAACGTTGGCTTTTACTTCTATACCCAGCGATTTCTCGCGAACGCTTTCAACGAATTGCTTCGCAACGTTTAAATTAACGTCGGCATCAAGCAGGGCTTGGCGCACTTCCTCAAGGGCCTCAGAAACGTTTTCTTCCGAAATCTTATTCTGGCCTTTTAGGCGCTTTAGCGCTGATTCTAGTTTATCGCTTAGGTTCTCAAACATGGGTTTTCCGTAGAACAGCAAAAATACGAAAAAGTCTTCGCATTGCCCGAAATTTCGGGAACGCGAAGACCTTTTCTTGAGAATTTGCCTATTTGATGTTTGCTCAGCGCACTACAGCCACGGTGGCGTTGCCAACCGGTTGCCCATCGGCGGTAGTTACGTGAACCATATAAGATCCGTTTGCAAAAGCTGAAGTTGAAATTACTACCGAAGCGTTAAGTCCTTGAATATCCATAGGGTAAATGCCCAGCATAAGACCCTGTTGAGTGAATACATGGGCGGTAAGAATGCCCCCGTGGATACGCAAAACTTTTTGAGTTAACGGAATTCGCAGTGTAAACTTATCTGATGCGGGGTTTGGCCCTACAGACCACAACGTGGCTGGAACCAAATCTTCGGCCACGCTCATTGGAGGCGTAACTTCGATTAAGCTTGGTTCGACACCGCCGTTTGCACTTACCACCATCAGGCTGCGTTTGGGTCCATTTTGATTACCGGCATCAGGCGCGAGGAAACCCGTTATAACTACCAAATACGCTTTATCACTTCCTCCAAAACTCCCCACAAAGCCAGCTAAAACCGAATCAGTTGTTGCATCGGAAACCCAAAGTGTATCGTTTGCACCTTCGGCCGCTAAATATTCAGGGTTAGACTCTGAATAAGATCCTTGGCTTAGAAATGTAGTCTGAGAGCTCTTAACCGTAACTCTGGGCAGATCAGGCGCAAAATGCGCCGTTCGAACTACATTCTTACCCGCAACGGGCGACGCTTCAAGAGCATTTTCTAAAAGTGCGATGCCCAACCTTGTGTCTCTGCCCTCTGGGTTTTTTACGAACTTCGAAGTATCTGAAACCCCATGAAGCACCATGGTATATGTTCTTCCCGGACGGATTGGATCGATAGTTATAGTGGCAATGGGGTTTGCAGGGCTGGTAGAAGTTGCACTTGCAATTGCAATCTCCATTGGCGTGCCCGAAGCAAAGTTTTGAAAACCACCGGCTTTTTTAAATCCTAAATTATCATAAACGCGCACTCCGTTTATCCAAACGTCAACAACCTGCAACGTCGGATCCGCCGAGGCGTGTACCATCTGTACGCGTGATGTTTGCGAGCCCGAAAGTACCGGATACTTTATCACGCGTCCATCTTCCAGTACCGCTAATAGTGCAAGCGAGTCTGCGCTACCGTTGTTATCTCCTGGTGTTTTAAATCCTGAAACAACAAAAACGGCTACCTGGCTTGTGATAGACGTAAGATCAACAGAATAGGAAGCAAGTACCTTCGTTTTGTCTCCGGTCTTTGTTACGTCAATTGTCGCCTTCACTCTAGTTAACTCGGCAGTCGTATCCATTTGCTCTCGATACTTCAAGTTAATAGTAATAGGTGTGTTATTACCACGTAGGTAGATGTCTGAAGCTTCCAAGTCTGTCACGCCATGCACAAACACGGCTCCAAGTTTTACAGGTTGTGCAATTTCTGAAGCTACTAAAAATGATCGCACGTTATACTCAAACGTCTTACCATCTGGGTTTGGCACGTAGCCGGTTGGGCTACTAGTTCCACCAAAAATGGCAACATATCCCTTGTCGACCTCCGGGGTAATCGTGCCAGTATACACGGCCTCGGAAGAACTTGAACTTGTAGATGGCGCAACCTTATACGTTAACTCAAACCCTCCAAAAATTATAACCAAGCTGTTCAGATTTATAGCATCCTGAAATGCAAGGTCTTCAATCTTCGTTTCGACACCCGACTGTCCAACGTACAAGTCGATCTTTTTCAACGAGGCATCAGGGCTATTATGTACAAACGTTACATATGCCACTTGAGCATCTGCAATAGCATAACCCAACAATAGGAATACCACTACGAAAATTGATTGTTTAAAAACTCTATTCATACACACTCCGTTATATTACTCTACAAGATTGCTTTTTACGTAATTAGTTTCAATTTGGCCTAGCCGGAAAGGCGATTTTTTTCCCGTCAGCCACAAATGGAATCATATGATGAGTTGGCACAACGCGCACCGTAAACCCTTGCATTCCGCTGTAGTCGCAGGTATACTCGCCTTGAAACATACTGGAATCTTCGTTCTGCCTAATACATTCCATGTTACTTGTTAAGGCTGGCTGGATTTCACCAGATGCATCTAACCGACCATGAATGATCTGCACAATTACATCGCTTGCGTTCAATTTACCCAATTTTACCTCGGCCTGCACCTTGATAACTTGACCAACAACAGCGTCGCCGATGCCATCGGCATCAACATTAGGCACGTGGACGTTAGGCCATTCTGCTTCAACCATGGTAGCGAATATCACGGCATCTCTGGCTGGCTGACCCGATTGTGAGTTGAGCGTGTGATACGATCGCATGGCAGGCAAATAGGTCCGTACGGTGTAATCGTGCACCATCCGTAATGCGGAAAATCTCCAGCTTAGTGATGAAATTGAATGCTTCATCAACGTCATCCACTTGGCTGATACATTACCTTTCCCATTCTCATAGAATGCCGGAATTATTAGGTGCTCCAATTGATCGTACAAGGTAAGCGCGTCCGCTGTATCCTGTTCGTCAGGTTCCAACTCCTCACCACGCCCAATAGCGAAACCGTTTTCGCCATCGTAGGCTTCTGACCACCAACCATCTAAAATGGAACAGTTCAATACGCCGTTTACCGCGGCCTTCATGCCACTCGTGCCACTGGCCTCGAATGGACGGCGCGGTGTATTTAACCAAACATCACAGCCCCTTACCATTAGCCTGGCCACATCCATATTGTAATCCTCAAGAAACACAATCCGGTCGCTGAGGTTGTAATGCGAAATCAATTGGTACACAGACTGGATAAGTTCCTTGCCCTGAGTGTCCTTTGGGTGGGCCTTGCCCGCCAAAATAAACTGTACAGGACGATCAGTGTTGTTTACAATGTCACGCAATCTTTCGATATCGTGCATCAGCAAGGTTGCTCTTTTGTACGACGCAAAACGTCGCGCAAACCCGATGGTCAAAACATCAGGATCCAAACAGTCATTGATGTTTGAAATCTGCTCATGGGTTAGCGAAGCGGTGTGTTTTGAAATAATATGATGCCGGGCTCCTAAAACCAACCGCGTTCTTCGCTTACAATGTGCATTCCAAAGCTCCTCATTGGGAATTTCATGTACACGTTGCCACGACTCTTCTATATGCGGCTGCGTGCGCCATTGAGGGCCGAGGTAACGGTCGTATAGTTCTGCAATCTCGTTGGCCACCCACGTTGCGTTGTGGATTCCATTTGTGAGACCCGCAATTGGAACTTCGTTAAGCGGGAAGTCCTTCCACACATCATGCCACATTTTACGTGAAACATCGCCGTGCAACTGGCTCACACCGTTTCGGTATGTAGATGCATTCAGACCCAGCACTGTCATCGAAAATCCCTTGGATGTTTCTGCCGCCGAGGTGGCACCAAGCAAGGAGAATTCTTGGTAGGTGAGGTTCAGGCCTTTTGCGTACTCGGTGAAGTACGGACTCAACATTTCGTGCTCAAAAACTTCGTTCCCCGCCGGAACCGGCGTATGGGTAGTAAACACATTGGTGGTACTGGTGCCCTGCAGCGCTTCCTCGAACGTTAAATTATAACGCGTCATGAATTGCTTGCACCGCTCTAGCATTGAAAATCCGGCGTGACCTTCATTAATATGACAAACTGCCGGTTCGATTCCCAGTGCCTGCAACGCTCTTACTCCACCAATTCCCAAAACAATTTCCTGTCTAATTCTGTCCTCTACACTACCACCGTAAAGCCGATCGGTTACATTTCTTAGCTCGGGAGTTTCATTTTGTTCAATGTTAGTGTCAAGCAAATACAGCGGAACCCTTCCAACGTTGGTCCGCCACAGCTGAGCAAAACACTCTTCATTTTTGAGCATGACGGAGATAACCAAGGGCTGTCCATCTGACTTCGTAACCACCGTTAACGGTAGCGAATGAAAGTCAACTTCCAAATATTGCTCGTTCTGCCATCCATTTTGCGTGAGGTATTGCTTAAAGTATCCCTGTTGGTACAAAAGTCCTATGCCAATTAATGGGATTCCTAGGTCGCTAGCACTCTTCAGGTGGTCACCAGCAAGTACACCCAAGCCCCCTGAATAAATCGAAAAACTTTCATGAATGCCAAATTCCGCGCAGAAATAGGCAATGTAATTCGTGGGGGAATGCTCGATTGTTGAATACCAGCCCTTGCCGTCCATGTACGCACGAAAGTCTTGGTAAACACTCTGCAATTCGGTTAGAAAGTCCGGCTGCTCGGCCAGCGTGTGTAGGCGTTCACGTGACACGCGGCACAGCAGCTCTACCGGATTATGGTGGACCTCGTCCCAAAGGTCCTTATCTATTTCTCTAAACAAGGCTATGGCATTTGCATGCCAACACCACCAATAATTGTAGGCTATTTCTTTTAGGGGGCTAAGTGATTGCGGGAGAGTTGGAGAAACAACAAAAGAAGAATACGGTCGCATGAACAGGTTGAGTACTTTCAGTTTATGAAGTCACAAACTTACGGTAAGCCTACCACACGTATCTAATTCCTATGGTTGCATTGATGGTGAAGAATGATCCCGGAATGATGTCTACCCGGGGAGCTAACTCACCAAAAATTTCCCAATCCTTTGTTGGCATGAACAGCAAACCAACTGGTACTCGAACTCCTAGTAATAATCTTTCATTTTCAGGATAGTATTTGGAATTTTCAGCGCGTGCACCAATGGTAGCGCCAACTCCCCAGTACCAGTCCAGTTTTCTGGCTACATCGCCCCGTTAAATCCAATAATCAATAGTAGCGGCAAAGTATTGCTTGTTACCGTAATACCAGGCTAAACCAATTACCGGAAAATTGTCCGATCGGAACGTTGCAGCTACGCCGGGGTAGCCGAATGAAATACCAAGCGCGGTATCGGATTTCATCATGGTGGGAAATCCTATTATTACTGCTATTATAACTGCGAGCAGGATTTTCATGTAGACCTATAGATATTTGTACAAAAATGAACTCAACTCAATGAACTCAATTCAATATAGTGACCCCGTAGGGGTTAATGTTATACTTAAATTATTAAAAGTTGGCGAGGCTGTAGCATTGCCAACCGAGACGGTCTATGGCCTGGCGGCACCTATTTCAAACGAGGCCGCCTTGAGGCGAATTTTTGAGATAAAGAGGCGTCCAGCGGGTAATCCGGTAATCGTGCACATTGGCACATTCGAGCAGATTAAAAACGTTGCCCAAATTCCCAAAGACCTCGAAGCTACCGTGGAAAAGTTGACGAATGCGTTCTGGCCTGGACCCCTCACGTTAGTGTTGCCGGCGCATCCGTCTGTGAGCAGCATTATCACAGCGGGTCTCAACACGGTAGCCGTACGCATGCCCAACCATCCCATATTCCTCCAAATTTTACAGGAACTGGGAGAGCCCCTTGCCGCACCGTCGGCTAATCCATCGGGAGCGCCTAGCCCTACGCGTTGGGAACACGTGGTGGCGGACTACAAGGGAACTGTACCCGTGGTGGACGGGGGAGAGTGCGTGGTGGGGATAGAATCGACGGTGATTCGGCCCCTTGCCGGTGAAATATTGTTACTGCGGCAGGGAAGCATTACGGTTGCCGAAATTGAAGCAGTGACGGGTTTGCGGGTTGTAATTCCGGAACGTAACGAAGAATTGGGTAGGTCACCGGGCACGAGTTTCAAGCACTACTCCCCAAAAACAAGGGTCAAACTGGTGTTTTCTGAGTCTGAATTGAAGGGGGCTCTCGGGGGGGTGGGTGGCTGCGTGGTGTTAAGCTCGGCACAACTTGAGCTGGGCGTGCCCACGTTTGTACTGACCCAACAGTCGCTGTACGACGCGCTTAGAAATGCCGATAATTTGGAACTGAGCGAAATTCTTGTACATTGCACGGATGACATAATGGAAAACCCAGCGTTGATGGACAGATTACGCAGGGCTGCTCAAGGTTAAAACTCAAAAATGAATCATGCATGATAGAAAAAACAGTACGAATTGTGAACCGCGCGGGAATGCACACCCGACCGGCGGCGATGTTAGTAAAATTGGCATCGAAATTTTCGAGCGAAGTGTACCTTGAACGAGACGGATTTCAAATCAATGCGAAAAGCATAATAGGTGTAATGACCTTAGCCGCAGAGCAGGGAAGCGAATTGGCTTTGCAGATTGAAGGCGACGATGAAGCTACATGCAGCTCTGCGATAATTGAGTTGTTTGAAACGGGGTTTGGAGAACAGTAAAAGAATTCGAATTCAATAGACATTTTTTGGAATACGACAGAACCATATTGAGTCCCAACGTCGCTGATTTATCAGCCGGCGCACGCGTTAATTACGTGTTGAAAGGTGTGCCTGCTTCGCCCGGCATTGTTATGGGCAAGGCATTTGTATTGTCGTTCGATGAAGTCACGCCACCGGCCGATCGCACGGCACCGCATAGAGTTGCCGACGAGATTGATCGTTTTGCAGCGGCGCATGAAACCGCTGTAAGTGAATTGCAACGCGCGCTCGACATTGCCGTGGCGGAATCAAAAACTGCCAGCACCATAATCGATTCGTATTTGATGATCGTAAAAGATCCGATGATTGTAGAGTCGATTACTGATAGGATAAGCAGCGGTGCGAATGCCGAAGCTGCTGTGGCGCACGAATTTGATGTCCACCGCTCATTGTTAAACGGTGCCAAGGATCCGGTGTTGAGGTCGCGCGTGCAAGACTTCGATCATATCAAGGAACGACTAATTGCGTTGCTACGGAACCGTACACTTTCGCACGCAGCCGGTTACGATACCATTGTTATTGCCTCGAGTGTTACACCGCAAGACATGTTGTTCTTCCGCGAAACGCAGACATTAGGATTTGTAAGTGAGATTGGCGGAATCAACTCGCATACGTGTATACTTGCGCGCGACATGGGCTTCCCTGCCGTAATTGGAATAAGAAATGCCAAGCAAATTATTCAACACAATGCAATGCTAATTGTGGATGGATATAGTGGCGTTGTAATTGTAAATCCCACCGAGCAAACGCTAAAGGAATACCGAGAAAAACAAAGCAAGGCTGAGGAACACCGGCAAAAACTTGGCGGCCTACTTCAAAAAGAAACCGTTACTACCGATGGTACCAAGGTTACGTTGTTAGCTAATATTGATACACCTGAGCAAGCTGAATTGGCCGTGATTGCAGGATGCAGTGGAATTGGGTTGGTGCGATCGGAGTTCATGCTAATTCAACGTGGAGCCTATCCAACTTCCGACGAACAATATTTATGGTATAAAGATATTGCGGAACGGGCTTTCCCATTACCTGTTACTATTCGGGCTTTCGATGTTGGCAGTGATAAATTTAGGTTGGGTATTCCTCACCATGAAGATAATCCTGCACTGGGTCTGCGAGGAATAAGGTTCCTCCTGTACCGTCCCGATATTTTCGAGCATCAAATTTGTGCTGTCCTCCGTGCCTCCGAACATCGAAATGTGAAGTTCATGATTCCAATGATTTCAACCTTGGAAGAACTCGAGGAATCGAGAAACATGATTGAGCACTGCAAGAAAAAACTGCGTGCAGAGAATGTTGAGTTTGATGAAAACCTGCCTGTTGGAATCATGATTGAAACGCCAGCAGCCGCACTTATGGCAGATTCGTTCGCGCAGAGTGCAGATTTTTTAAGCATTGGTACAAATGATCTTGCGCAGTATGCGCTGGCTACCGACCGGATGAATGAAATGGTGGCGGATATTTATGATGCGCTTCACCCTGCAGTTTTACGAATGGTTAGAATGGTTGTAGAAGCTGCAAAAAAATACAACAAGGTTGTAAGTGTGTGCGGAGAAATGGCCGGTCACGCAGCCGCAACTGAAATGCTTATTGGAATTGGGATTCACGAGCTCAGTGTAGCCCCCTCCCTAATTCTTGAACTCAAACAACGAATTCTAAATGTTTCGCATAGTGAGTGCCAGCGTCTTGTGGAGCGTCTGGAAAACTGTACCACTACTCAAGAAGTGTACACCGAACTCCGCAGTATAAACGAATGGCGCGAGGAAGGCGACTTGATAGCATGACGCTGACAAGAGTATTCTGCCTAGCTGTTTTTTTTGTTGCCTCACTTGTTCTTCCTGACCTCCCTGCATCAGCACAGGAATCAACGCAACAGTCAATTCAGCAGTCCGCTAACAGTGCCGACGGTAGAATTATTCGGCGCGTAATTTTTGATCAACGCGATGTGTTCGATGAAAAGCAAGACGACTGGTTTTTTGCCGGACCGTTAGCGAACGCGCTACACACTACCACCCGACCCTACATTTTGGAAGATGAGTTGTTGCTCGATGAAGGCGATGAAGTAGACTCGATAGCGGTGCTAGAAATGGAGCGAAATTTAAGACGCTCGGGGTTGTTTAGTAAAGTTGTAGTGTCGGTTCAAAATGTTGGCGCCGACAGTGCAGACCTGGTTGTATATACCCAAGACCGCTGGTCATTGCGTCCGGCAATTTTGTTTGGAACCGGCGGTGGCATCTCAAACATCGGCGGAAAACTCGAAGAAATTAATCTGATGGGAACCGCCACTCAGGCGTTGGTGTACGGATTGTATCGCACTGAAAATGATATTGGTTGGGAAGGATTTGCAAGAGTAATTCAACGCCGACTCTTCCGCAGCGAACTAAACGGAACCATCAGCATCAAGGCAAATCAATTCCGAACGGATCAACGTTTATCAATTGTAAAACCCTATCGCACAATGTCAATCCCGTGGGCGTTTGGCGTGACTCTCTCCAATGCCTTCGGACGCGACTTCCAATACCTCACGCAGCAACCAACCTTGCTCCCATTTCACGAACGAACCGTGAGTAGTTGGATTTCAAAAGCCAGCGGCGAAGTTGACAGGTTGTTTGTAAGTGCCGGCCTTGGCATTAACAGCGTGAACAGAAGTAACGTAAGCAGTAGGCAGGCATTCGATAACACCGGTCAATTCCTCATTTCTTTTTCATCGCTGCGTCAGAAGTATTCGCGCACCACGTTTCTTAACGGATTCGAAACCGAAGATGTAATGGAGGGGGCTTGGGGGAACGCAACCATGGGGAGGATTTTTTCGCTTGGAAATGGTGGCCAAACCATGTGGTATATAAGTGGTACAGCACAGCAATCCGGATATGTTAGTGAAAAGGCGTACCTGTATGGAAGTGTGAATGGTGCTACTGGTTTTGGAGATAGAACGGCGAAATACACGCACCTTGAATTGAATGGAATTGGACACTATCGAGCAAGCGGAAATTTTTTGATAGCCGCCAGATTGCGTAGCCAAACGTCGTGGAACTGGAATGCGTATCGTCAGTTAGTTGCAGATTTCGAGTCGGGTCTGCGGGGCTACAATGCCAACGGCCTCTCCGGCGACAACCGCGTTATAGGCAACGCCGAGTTACGTTGGTTCCCTGACTGGAGAGTGTGGATATTTGGTATAAGCTCGGTAGCATTCTATGATGTAGGTACGGTGTGGAATCAGGGCCTAAACCTCGGGCAAGCCCGTTTCCATCACTCTGTGGGCCTAGGACTGCGTCTGCACAACCTAAAAGCCGCCGGCGACGATGCCACCTTCCGTTTCGATTTTGCCTACAACCTTGACGATCATAAAATTGCTGGCGTGATTTTTTCCACCAGTCAGTTATTCTCTGCATTTGGGACGCATAAATATCTACCGCCCGATGTATCGGGTCGGGAAATTGACGTGCAGTAGTAATCATATTCATGCGCTATCCAGTGCAACATCACTCATGAAAAATCTTGCTTCGTACATCGATCACACACTTCTAAAACCCGACTGCACTGAGCTACAAGTGGTAGCACTTTGCAATGAAGCTCGCGAGTATCAGTTTGCCAGCGTATGTGTGCTGCCTACCTACGTGGCCTTGTGCGCCAACGAACTCGAAGGCAGCGAAGTCGCCGTCTGCACCGTTGTGGGCTTCCCACTTGGTGCTAACATGACCAGCGTCAAGGTTGCCGAGGCCATAGCCGCGCTCGATGCCGGAGCATCTGAAATCGACATGGTTGCAAACATTACAGCAATCAAGAGTGGTCACCTCAACCTCGTATTTGCCGACATTCAACAGGTCACACAAGCCGTTCACCAAAGAGGCGGAATAGTCAAGGTCATCATCGAAACCTGCCTCCTCACCGACGCCGAAAAAATCAAATTGTGTCACATCGTTTCGCAGTGCGGCGCCAACTTCATCAAAACCTCAACCGGCTTCAGCACCGGCGGTGCCACCCAGCATGACGTACAACTCATGCACGCCAACGTCACCGCTGGAGTACTCGTAAAAGCCTCAGGCAGTATCCGCGACTACCAAACCGCCCAACTCATGATTGCAGCCGGCGCATCTAGACTAGGCACCAGCAGCGGCATTGTAATAGTGCAAGGGGCTTCCCCAGCCGCCGGAACAACGGGATATTAATTGCGAATTACGAATTACGAATTGCGAATTACGAATTACGAATTGCGAATTACGAAGTGATAAAACCACTTTTTGCAACTGTTGAAAAAGAGACTCCAAGCAATAGACATACTGTACTGAGTCATCCGAAAGTTCCCCGTGAAGAATAATAGCTTAAGCATTTACTAGGAAAAACGTGTTTAACACATATATTTCGTGTTATAACACACATCTATGTGATATTTCTGGAGTTTATAATGTCGAAATGGATTATTGATGCAGCACACAGCGAGATTAGTTTCAAAGTAAAACATCTCATCGTTTCAACATGACTCGAAAGTCGAAGTCGAGAGAATGCTAACAATTCGCGATGTTACCAAATCAGTGGAATTATGGTTTCCGACGACGTAAGAATTAATTTAGATGTTCAATTCCTTAAAACGAGTGAAGTACAAAATGAAAAAGCGACCAGTTAAAATAATTACAGATTCTCAAATGACCAGCGTTGGACCACTCTCAGTGGCTCAACCGCTGCCGTCACCTGCACTTCGAGATGCGGATCCGTTTGTTCTTTTGCACCACGCTGGACCTCAAACGTTTCAGGCTGGTGCCGAAGCCCATCGCATTGAACCACATCCGCATCGAGGCTTCGAGCCCGTTACGTTTGTGTTTCGTGGCGAGGTGCTGCATAAGGATACTCTAGGTAACGAAGGTAGCATTGGTGCAGGTGAAGTGCAATGGATTACCAGCGGTAGCGGCATTATGCACAGCGAGGGTCCAACGGAAAACATACAACGCACCGGCGGCGAGCTGGAGCTCATTCAATTGTGGGTAAATCTGCCCGCCTCAAAAAAAATGATGACGCCGGCATATCAAGAACTGCATGCCGAAAACATTCCTGTTCTGCAGCTGCTCGACAATCAAGTTGAACTTCGATTGGTGGCCGGCACATACCAAAATGCCACCGGCCCGGCGGTTACACAGAGTCCGGTGTTTGCAGCCATGGGTAGCTTCTCAAATTCTGCAAGGGGCTTTCTGGCCCTCCCTAACATGGATACGGTTTGCCTATATGTATTGGGAGGAGAGCTGACAATTAATGGAGAGCACACGGTCCGTGGACACAACTTAGTTGCTTTCGGACCAAACGGAACCGGAAACCAAACCGGAAACCAAACCGGAAACCAAGTCGGAACCCCAGATGGAATGGTCTTTACGCCAGGAACCGCAGCACAATCTCCAATCATTGGCC
>JABMNI010000056.1 GCA_013204605.1 Ignavibacteria bacterium | reverse complement strand
GCCATTCTCAGATTTCCACATTTCCACATTGGGCTTCGCTCCCGGTCATTTTCTCCCGGCAACGCGAATTCGCAATTCGCAATTCGCAATTCGTAACTGACTGTTAGTCTACTAGCGCGGCAACCAACGCCTGCGCCTCTCCTAAGTCAAATTCCGTACGGTCGAAATCTCCACCGTTCCAATCAAAAAAGAATTCGTGTTCGATGTGATCTTGGTCGTCAATAATTTCACAGAATCTTTCGTAACCCGCTGGTCCTCCCACATCTTCTGGCGGGCACGCATTAGCCCCCTCCAAAAGTTTAATCGGTGCATCCGATAGCACTGCGCGCGTCTCGGCAATGATCTCCACTGTGTGTTCCCAGCCGTCGCCAAAATCGTACAGGTACTTGAACGCGTGACCAGTGCCCGACGCTACATCGGAAAGTTTCACGCCCGGTTCCGTGTGCATCTCCGGGTTGTTACCGTACCTCTCCGAACCAAATTGGAACTCATGCAAATGAGAATCATACCATCCCATCGATGCCTGAATCACCTTGTGCAGCAGCGGCAACTCAATCTCGGCCGGCACCACCATCGTGCGCCACACCTCGGGGTCTACCCTATCCAACGAAACCCGCAACAAATACACCGTCTTCACACTATCTTCCATTGCCGACATCCAAAAGTATTCTGAAATGATTGTTACAAAGTTATGGAAGAGTCGCTGCGCTCCTGTGTTTCGCCTTCAGCTTTTGCCCCCTGGGTTTTCGCCTTCAGCAGAGATTTCCACATTAGCCGCGCTTCCTAAATTCGTAGGTATTTGCAGTTTGACTTCTATTTTTTTTTGGACAGACAATGCAGCATAGAAAAAGTGTTAAGACTCCTACTATGACGCTGGAATCGCGGCGGTGGCAAGCGTTCATGGTGTGGTACGAATTGATAGACAAATACATCAAAGAGCATGGTCATAGCTACGTACCCACAGATAAAGGCAAAAGATCTTTGAATAGTTGGGTTAGCAGTATCAGGCGGAAATATTTGAAGGGGGCATTAACCACGGACGAACATGTGTATCTGCAAAGAATTGGATTTGATTTTGAGATCGAGCGTGGTTTTAGGAGATGGTACAATCAGTATTTGGTGTACACTGAGTTGTGGAAGAAACGCGATCCTAGAAGCAATAGAAAGGTAACTGAAGATGAAATGCCATTTCGAATTCGAATGTGGATGCGCATGAATCGAGATGAATACAAGCGTGGTGTACTTGTAGAAAGACGTCGCATTTTGCTTGACAAAATAAACGTAGACTGGGCGCCTTTCGAAAGCAGTTGGGAGGAAGGCTTCCAAATGATGTTGGAATTCAAAAATCAATATGATCATTTGAATATTCCTGACGATGCCTCGCCACTTAGAAAGTGGCGCGATACCCAACAAAAGAAAGCTAACGATGGCAGAATGCGCGCAGACCGCCGGAAACGATTGTTAGACATTGGGCTGGTACTCAACCCAATAGCAAATCGTCGAAAGCGTATTGCCGAACTTGTTAATCAATATGTACAGCAACATGGCCACGCCAACATTCCATCCATAACTGATAATTCGGAATTAGACCAGTTGATTAACTGGATGCGCAAGGCCTATAAAAATGAAACCCTAGATGGTCGCTTGATTTCCATCATGGACGATCTCCGATTTGCATGGGAAGCCCCGAACTGAAATTCTCCCCGGCAACATTTCCCCGGCAACATTTCCCCGGCAAATGCTGTTTGATTACTTCATCAACAATTTGAAAAGGGCTTCATTGATAAAGTAGTTTGTCCGCCCAATTTTTGTTTTTCGAACCGTGCCTATTTTTTCGAGTTCGGTAAGGTATTTGGTGGCCGTCGGACGTGAAACATTTAAGTCTCTGACAATGAATTCGGTTCTTGTGTAGGGATGCCTGAACAAGTTGTTCAGCAAGTCTTGGCTGTAGATTTTTGGAAGTTTATTCCGCAATTTTTGTTCGGTTTGAACCATCAGATTCTTAATGCCTTTCACCTTCAACAATGACTCGATTGCGGTTTCTTCGACGGCAGTCAGCATGTACATCACAAACTGTTCCCATGCATTTTCATCTCGCACGGCTTGTAGTCCGGCATAGTATTCCGCCTTGTTGCGGACAATGTATCTACTCAAGTACAGTACCGGAATATCCAACAGCCCGTGCAGGACTAGATACAACAAATTCAGGATGCGCCCAGTTCGCCCGTTGCCGTCATAAAATGGGTGAATGCTTTCAAACTGATAATGCAGTATGGCCATTTTTACGAGCGGGTCCATATTTACAAGTGGATCTATATTTAAAAGTGGGTCCGGCTCTACTAGCGGGTCCACCATTTCACGTGGATCTATATTGGTTGCGGTTTCATCGTGGAAGTAGGCAAGAAAGTTCGACATTAGTTGTTCAATTTCTGTAGCGTCTTGCGGCGGAGTATACACTGCCTGCCCCGTCTGCGAATTCCGCAACACCGTCCCAGGAATCTTGCGCAATCCCGTTCTCTTATCCTCCAGCGCAGCATGAACCTCAAGAATATCGTCGAGTCGCAAGAACCCTTGCGCACGCACTTTCGCCAAACCAATCTTCAACGCAGCCGCGTACCGATGAACTTCCTTAGCCGCCACATTTGGGAACTGATTAGCGTCTGCATCACTTTGAAACAACTCGTCTTCCGTGGTAATGATATTTTCAATCGCCGAAGAATCCTTAGCCTCTTGCAGAGAGAGCGTGTTAATCAGTATAAGCTCATTCGGAATTGCTTGGATGGCACCCTTCAGCTCCGCCAACCGCCGATGTGCAGAAGCCAGTTTCCGGAGCACTGCCGGTGTTTCGATTTCGAATTCCGACGCTACCGGAAGTTGTTGTAGTTGAAATGTCATTGTAAGCAATTCCCATTATTTTTACGCAATCCAATTGATATGTAAGATTTATGCCATTTTCTTTACATATCCTTATGACGTGTAAAGATATGCTATTTTTCTTTACATATCGAAATAACGTGTAAAGATATTGGCGTTTTGAGCATGTTTCGACGGTTTTTAGCGCATTTTTGAAGTATTCCTGTGTTTTTCGGAACTATGATGCGGTTGATTTGACCCGTTCGTTTTGACCCGGTCGTTTTTCTCCGGGACATTTTCTCCGGGCGACGCATGCGTCGCCCTTACTCGAAGATAGTTTGCGTGTATTAGAGCATTGGCATTGCCATTCTCAGATTTCCACATTTACACATTGGACTGATTGGCATTCTCAGATCATCAAATTCTCATATTAGTCTTGTCACCCTGGGCGTAGCGAAGGGCACATTCTCCACATTGGGTTTCGCTCCCCGGTTGTTACTTTTGGGCATGCCCCGTAAGACGAGAATTCCTTTTCGTGCTTGGCATGCGACGAAGCGGCGATCCAACCTCAGCTTTTTGCAGCAACACTTCGGCGGGAATTCCAAGTCCATCCACCAGACGCCGAATCATGTTAGTACTCAGCATCCGCTTTCCGCTTAGCACCTCCGACACCTTAGCGGCACTCCCCATGTACCTCACCAAATCCTTCGCCTTCAACCCCTGCTGCTCCATCCTAAATTTTATAGCCTCAATTGGCGTAGGCAGCTCCTGCGGAAACTTTTTCTTTTCATACATTTCCACAAGCGCTACCAGCAACTCCAACTCAATCCCCTGTGCAGTTTCGGGTTTGGCTTCGAATATCTCGTCTATGCGCGCCAACGCAGCCGCATGATGTTCCGCCGTCTTTATAATTCTTGGTTTCATATTTATCTCTCAGATTATCTGCGCATCCACTTTATCGTACTCAGCATGGGTTCCAAAAAACCTCACGTTCACAATACCCATTTCGTAACTGATCTGCACAATAAGTCGGTACTTATTTCCGCAGATATTAAACACCACCCTACCTGCTTTCAAAATGCTCGCCACTCCAAACTGTTCTTTCAACTCATTGGGATTCTGCCAACTAGCATGCTCCATTTCGTTCAACCACGCAAGTAGTGGCTGCCGCGCAACAGGAAAATCCTTCATTCCAACGTCTATTTTTTGCCGGCCAACAACCTTCATACAAATATAGAGTTCCGATAATTACAATCACAGAATTTATTCCCTTTTTGGGAACTTATTTTTTGGAGTATCCAATACAGTATTGTGGTGTAGTGTCTGGGTTTTGTGACTTTTTCAGGTTTTCTGAGGTCCTGGCGGCTTCCCCGGCCTTTTTTCGGTCGTTTTCTCCCGGTCGTTTTGACCCGGTGAATTTTTAATTTTTAATCCTCAATCTTTGATTCTAATCTTTCCCTGTCGTTGTAATTTGAGCTTCCCATCAAGAACCGCCATGGAATACACGCTAACAGAAAGCCCCCTTACACCAGAACTCATACATGAGGTCATCCCCGTTCATCGTGCGTCGTTCAGGCACGCCCATCCCGAACTCCACGGCGCAAGCTCCGACCCGCATACCTACCAGCAGTATTGGAACAACATTTCCGCCGCACCCTACCACCTCTGTTGCGTCCGCCAATCCTCGCACCTCCTCGGCTTCGCACTCCTAACCGCATCTCGGGTCGACCGCACACCCAACGCCTCCGAACTTCGCGCCATGTACGTGCATCCCAACCACCTCCGCAACGGCATCGGCACCGCCCTCATGCAGTGGGCCGTGGGTTTTCTGCGCGCCACAGACGTCGCAACACTTCACATCCAAGTAATCAAGGGCAATCCCGCCGAGCAATTTTATGTGCGGCAAGGGGCTTCCCCACTGCGCGAAGTACAGAAGGAGATCGATGGCCAGATCTTGACGGTAGTGGTGCTGACCCGGACGATTTGACCCGGTCGTTTTCTCCGGGCGACGCATGCGTCGCCCTTACTCGAAGATAGTTTGCGTGTATTAGAGCATTGGCATTGCCATTCTCAGATTTCCACATTTACAAATTTGCATTGCCCATTCTCAGATTTGCACATTTTCACATTTGTCTTACCGCACATACAAATACTTCTGAAACTCCCTAAACGCCTTGCCAATATCTCGCGTTTCCCCGAGCTGCTTTTGGGCATCGTGGATGGTTTTGTATTGCAGTTGCAATAGTTGTTTGAGTTTGTCGGGACTGAGTTCTTCTACGCCGACCTGCACGTAATGACCCAACACAAAGGAGATGAAGGTTTGATACTTGGTGTCAAATTTTTCAGACGACAACGCCTTGGCGCGCTCCGCGCGTTGCTCACGTGTTTCAGTTGGCGAATGGTAACGCACATAGGCTAGAACGTCGAACAGGTCGCTGTTTTCGGCGTTGATAATTTGTTGCATTTCTTTGAGTTGGTCCAAACCAAACCCTTTATCCGCTAGACCCTTCAGCAGACCCGCTCTGGTTTCAGGGTCGCTCCATAATTCACGTAACTCGTCTTCGCTTTGAAAAAAGCTTGGCAACTCTCCAAACAATATTTTTAAGAATTCCGCAGCCGATACTGGTGTGCCCCTTTCATCCCAATACGAAGTGGTTACGTAGTGCTGAATGCTGCGCGCTGTGCCGTCGCTTAACTTCACTCGCACCTTAGGCTTCTTCTCACAGGTGCATGGCGAGTGGCCGCACTCGTCGCATGGTTCGTAATCGAGTTCGCACTCGCATGGTGTTTTGCCACACACACCGCACGGCTGGGAAGCCCCTTTCACACATATACATGGTAGTTGTCCGCAAACATCACATGGCTCGGGGGCAAGGGGCTCGCCATCCCATTCAGGATCGGCAAAGTGGTGATGGGCTTTTTCGAAGTCGTAAATCGTGAAGTAATCCTTGCCATCGTACAGACGTGTGCCGCGACCTATGATCTGTTTGAATTCGATCATCGAATTTATTGGACGCATCAACACGATGTTGCGAATGTTCCGGGCATCAACACCGGTCGATAGTTTTTGCGACGTGGTGAGAATCGTAGGGATAGACCTCTCGTTGTCCTGGAAATCCAGCAGGTGTTGTTCGCCTAGTTTGCCGTCGTCGGCAGTAACTCTGTGACAGTAATCCGGACTACTGCTCAACTTCTGCTGATTGATAATGTCACGTACCATCAACGCGTGCGCCTGGTTAGCGCAAAACACCAACGTCTTCTCTTTCTGGTTTATCTCACTCATGAATTGCTTCACACGTTCGCGTTCACGTTGCTCAATTTCTACGGTCACGTTAAAGTCTCTTTGCGTTACCACATAGCCAACTTCAATCTCCCCTTCAACCACCTCATCATCCACTGCAATCACATACTCGTCCATGCTCGACGTTATCTGGCGCACCTTGAACGGCGTTAAGAATCCGTCATTGATTCCCTCTTTCAATGCGTATGTATAAACCGGCTCACCAAAGTATCGGTAGGTGTCTACATTGTCCTTGCGTTTGGGCGTAGCCGTCAAACCAAGCTGCACCGCCGGCGAGAAGTATTCCAGAATGTCCCGCCACGTACTTTCGTCGTTCGCACCACCACGGTGACACTCATCAATCACTATGAAGTCGAAAAAATCCGGCGGATACTCACCGAAGTAGGGCTTCGGCTCTCCTGCGCTATCAACGCCCGACATAAATGTCTGAAAAATCGTAAAAAACACGCTTCCATTTTTTGGCACCGCTTTCTTCTCACGAATTTCATCGGGTCTAATCCGCGTCAGCCCATCATCCGGAAACGCACTAAAAGAAGTGAACTCATTAAAGGCCTGATTCGCAAGAATATTTCTATCGGCAAGAAAAAGTATTCGCGGTCTTCGGGAGGGGGCTTCCCCATCTCGCCAATCTTTCAGGTTCCATTTCGATTCAAACAATTTCCATGCAATGTGAAAAGCAATCGAAGTCTTTCCTGTGCCAGTAGCCAGCGTCAGTAGAATTCTATCCTTCCCATCCGATATCGCATTCAACGCCGCATTAACTGCATTCTCCTGGTAGTATCGCGGCGGCCAGGTACCACCCTTGTCGGAAAACGGAACGGACGCAAAAGCATCACGCCATACGTTAACCGTTGCATGGGTTAGCGACCATAACTCGTCGGGCGTTGGCAGACGGTCCACCGGACCCTCTCTACCCGTTTCCATATCCACCGAATAGTACTGTCGGCCATTCGTAGCATACGCTAGTCGCACCTTAAGTAGCCGCGCATAATTCTTTGCCTGCGCCAGACCCTCCGTCGGCTGAGCTGTAACAGACTTCGCTTCAATAATTGCAAGTTTCTGATTCTTGTAAACCAAAACATAGTCCGCCTCCAGAGTCGAACCACGCCGCCCACTACCTTGAAGTCGACCTACCGTAATCGGAAACTCGCGTCGCACGCGCGTGTCAGGCACAACGCCCCATCCAGCATCTCTCAATGCAACATCAATAAGTTCGGCTCTGGTTTCTGCTTCGTTCATGCAGCTTTAATAACTTCTGGCATTTCTAAATACTTCTTACCGTTAAGCAAATTCCCAGCTTTCTTTGTTGTGTAATGTCTTCTACCCATTCCTTTTGCATTGGTCTTGGCGTCCGGCCGCTCTCTCCGCCTACGATCGCCCAATCAATTCCCTTCAAATTCATTCTTGGCAAGGGGCCAATCAGTGGCTCACAACTCAGAAATTTCGTACGAGCGTGCGTTTGTTGCAGCAACGCAATCCTCTCCATGAACTTTTCGCTTTCTACTGAGACACCCATCCAAATATTATGAGTCCATTCTAGCAGACCCTTATTATCATACTCTAACAGTACATCTGCACGCTTTGTTAATATTTGAAACACATGCTGAGGGTTCTCCTTTATCACCTTGAAAACTTTCTGAATGAACTCGACGGGAACATCGTTATGGAACAGATCGCTCATGGAGTTCACAAACACCATTCGAGACTTCTTCCACGTATAGGGAGTCTCCAGTTCATTTTCATGAATAGTAATGTCAAAACCGTTCGAATACTTTTCCAATCCCATGGCTTTCAGGCGTCTGGTCATTACTTCAGCGTAACAGAACTTGCAACCCGCCGACAGTTTATCGCAACCCGTGGTTGGGTTCCAGGTCATCTCCGTCCATTCGATGCTTGATTGTGCCATAATCATTTGTCTATGAGGTGTGGGTCATTGATTTGTTCGTCTCAATAGTTAGCAAGTTTATGGAAACGTACTTCCTCAAACAAAACCCATTCGGTTTCGCACCAAATTCTATAGAGCGTTTTATAAAGCATTCTTATAAAGATTTAGTCGTTTTCTTGCATGCTTTGCTTAATAGAATACCTAGTCCACTTTCTAGTACCCGTCGCGTCGATAATAGCCTTAATTACCATAGCCTTAAGCATTCTCTTAACTTTAGAGGGACTGATTTCGAGGCCAATGCGCCGATGGATTTCACCAAAACCGCTGTTCGGATATGCTTCTAAGTCCTTATAGTTAGGCTCAACCAGTCGATGGTCCTCAATGTTCTTAAGGGTGGTTTTCCCTTTAAAATTGATTTTTCTTACAAATTCTGGATTTATAGAGTATTGAGTCCCCTTTGCTTTGCCAGTCCTAACAACCAACTCCATATCTACCAATCGGCCAAGCCAATTTCTTAACCCAGTTTCTTCGTCGTCGCTTTTTTGCTTTACAAAGTCGCTAACTCTTTGAGAACCCCTAATATCTCGTAAGAAAGCCAATCGTTTAATCATGTCGCAGCTGTTTTCCGGAACACGTCTGTTAGTTTGCACCTCCCAAACAAAGGCGCTCTCATCCGCTGCCAAACGAGCCATTTCATCTGGCGGTACGGGCTTACATTCATCGTGAACTCTAATATAGTACTTGCCATCCGTAGTCGACGCGATGGTTTGAGCACTTCTCAAGACCTGTACTCTTATGTACTCGGCATTATTCTCAGCGACCTCTATAGTGACTATCAAGCCTACATTTATCGTACGATGACCGATGTTTTTCTGAATGAGATCAGGGAAATTTCGGTCAACAGTAGATTGCGTGACGGGTGGTAATTTTTCACCATCTTCTATACCAATCAGAATCATGCCCCCTTGAGCATTCGCGAAACAAGCGCAATCCTTAGCCAATTCATTCCAGTCAGTTTGGTTACCACGGAGGAATCTAAGCGATTTGCAATCTGTGTCTTTACCTTCTTCTATCATGAGACTTCTATTATTTTACTTCCCAACTCCCCCGCAAACGCCTTCTGCAATATCGACTTCTTCAGCTCCTCCAGGTCGGATAATTTTGATTTATAGATGCCTTCAAGTTTGCTAGTCTCGGCTGCGAGCATCTCTAGATCGCGAACTATGGTCTGTTGTGTGGTAAACGAAGGTATTGAAAAGCAAACGTCTTTCATCTTAATGAGAGTAATTCTAGTGATGGCTGCACCATCTATATATCCCATAAAGTTCTTCTTACCTATTGTGCTATTCATATAATGAACTAAGAAAGTATTCAATACTTTCGCTGAGCACTTCAGCAAAGCGACACTAGAAAGCAGTGAAAACTCCTCATCTAGGGTATTCACTGCCGCAATGCCAGCTGTCGCACCGTCTTTAATGTATAATACGTCACCCTTTACTGGCGCACAACGTGCAAAGATTGCCCTGTGGTCTGCTTCAGTTAGGTATGAAATTTTAGTCAAGTCTATGTGATATGGCTTAATGTTTTTTGCCGTGATATACATAAACTGACCCTCAGCCGTGTTTTTCGGTGAATGATGTGTTCCATCGTTTATCTTACAAACGTCACCGAGTCTTATACGCTCCCATCCCTCACCCTTCTTCTCAAACACCCCCTGCAGGTAGCTCTCAAAGAGTTCTTTGGCGTTCTTGAGGTTTTGTTCAGCGTTGGCCTTTGCCTTGGCTATGGCGGCGAAGACTTGGTCAAGGATGGCGACGATGCGCTGTTGTTCGGGAAGGGGTGGGAGGGGGATTTCAATTTTTAGTATTTGAGTCGAAGAGATGTGTTTAACGGTCGTAAATGCCGTAACATCTTCAATAGCCTTCAAATACTTATTAATTCCGTACAGAACGAATCTAGGGTGGAGTTGGGATGTAAATTTATGCAAGCGACATACTCGCTGGTTCAAAAGTGCGTTTGGTCCATTCCATTCATAACAACCAAATTCTCCGTCCATCCCAATCAAGTAGTCACCTGACTCCACCAAGTATTTCTTATCAAACTGGCCATTGAAGTTTGTCTTTGTTCGCACACCAGATTTAATGTCTCTTATTCTTATCAATGGCGTTCCCAGTTCGTTTGAAAACTGTTTTGAATCGAACGCGTATCCATTTTGTATCTCCAACACATCCCCAAGCTTCTTCACTTCCCAACCTGGCTTCATGATAACCCCAATTTTGAGTGTTGGCCAATGCTATTCTGACACACGATGGAAGGCCGTCTCGAGATTAGGTGTTCGAAACCTCTGCGAAACGGTGTCGGAATGACGTATCGTTGAGTGGTCGGCGCAATTTTTGCGACACCCACTAACTTCCTCAATTCAACATTCATTAAAATATTTTTTTCGGGCTTAACTACGATCTCGTCTGCAACACATATATACTTGTGTTCGGCTCGTTCATTCCGACGATATAGAATTATCTTGTTCTTCATTACTTGAGCAGAGCCTTGATAGATTTCAGAATCTCCGCACTTTCTTTATCAAGCGCCTTCATTTCTTCAAGAATTTCGTTCGGATCACGTAATGCTGCTTCGGCTTTTTTGTGTGGATTCTTGGTACTGAGATCGAAGGTGGTTTGATCCACGTCCTTCATCTTTAACATCCAAGAACTTTCACCTACCGCAAACGACTTCTGCAGTTCTATAAACTCCGCCAAATCAGCATCGTTAAGAGGATTTGTCTTGCCCATGTTCCTGCCGGGATCGAGCTGGTAGTACCAGGTTTTTTTTGTTGGTGAACCTTTCTCAAAAAACAAGACAACGGTTTTTACTCCTGCTCCGAGGAATGTTCCACCCGGACAATCAAGTACGGTATGCAGGTTGCAGCTTTCAAGTAGGAGTTTCCGCAGACTAACCGATGCATTATCGGTATTCGACAAAAACGTATTCTTGATTACAACTCCTGCCCTGCCCCCTGCCTTTAGCATTTTAATAAAGTGCTGCAGAAAAAGATATGCGGTCTCGCCGGTTTTGATTGGGAAGTTCTGCTGCACCTCCGGACGCTCCTTGCCGCCGAAGGGTGGATTGGCCAAAATAATATCGAACCGATCCTTGTCCTGAATGTCTGCAAGATTTTCCGTGAGTGTGTTTGTGTGAATGATGTTTGGCGCTTCAATGCCATGCAGAATCATATTCATGATGGCAATCACATAGGCAAGCGATTTTTTCTCCTTACCGTAGAACGTCTTTTCCTGCAGGGTTTTGAGGTCCTTAGTAGTCAGCTTTTTGCTCGCCAGCAAATGGTCGTGCGATTCGCACAAGAATCCCGCCGACCCAACCGCACCATCGTAAATCTTCTCGCCAATGGTTGGCTGAATCACCTGAATCATTGCACGGATAAGCGGACGAGGCGTATAATATTCACCGCCATTGCGTCCGGCGTTTCCCATATTCTTAATCTTCGCCTCATACAAATGCGAAAGCTCATGCTTATCTACCTGCGATCGGAACTGTAATTGGTCAACCAGATTTGCGATCTCGCGCAAATTATAACCACTCGTGATCTTGTTTTTTATCTCACCAAATATCTCACCAATCTTGTATTCAATCGTGTTGGGTCCGGTGGCCCGCTGCTTAAACCCCTTCAAATACGGAAACAACTTCCCATCCACAAACTCAATAAAATCCGGTCCCGTGAGCGCCTTGTTATAATCAATCTCCCCCTTCGCATTCTTCGGCGCCGCCCACACACTCCACCTGAACTCCTGCTCCAGAATGTAATTGTAATCCTTCCCCACCAGCGCCTCCGCATCCGCCTTATCCTGCTCGAGTCCATCCAAATACTTCAAAAACAAAATCCACGACGACTGCTCCGTATAATCCAGCTCCGTCGTACAACCCGCTTCCTTGCGCAGTATATCATCGATGTTCCTAAAGACTTGTTCGTACATAATTTTTGTAGGGGGCTATGGGGTTCGTGGCAAAAAGATTTGCCCAAAGAATTGCACTATGTTTTGCACCAAGACACGCACAAACACTATCGCTTTAATCGAGGTCCAAAAACGGGAGCAGTGCGTGCAGGGCAAAGATAGGAGGTGGAGGGTAAAGAGGGGGGGGCAACTCCGCTCATCGTCCAGCCTCATATATCTGGATCTTCCATTACTGCGATACCAGGCAACGTAGCTCGAATGACGTTCTTCAAATCGACCGACAATTGTTCAAGGTTGTTGGAATGCCACTTTACTGTTGTCAAATGACTCGTATCAAAATGTATTCTCTTGAAGTCTCTAGCGTTGCACAAATAAATAACTGGTATTCCAAGTCCTTCTGCAAAGCCTGCCTCCCAATAGACTCCTTTATTCTGCTTCGTAAGTTCTGCCAGAAGGAACCTCGAGCGTCGAATTTCTACTCGCATTCTATCATCTATCATCCCGGCTTTGGGTTTATCGTCCAGTCGCCTGATCTCAAAGCCGCATTGGTCTATAGCAGGTTTGATATGAGTGCTGTAGACGGAGTCTAAAAGATCTACGTTATAAGGCATTGCCATAAACGCAAGTCGGCTGTCCGAAGCTGTTCGCCTGAAACGATCAAATTCATTCCAGCCCATCATTACCCGCGCAGCTTCCCGCGCAACTTCCCGCGCAGCTTCCCGCACAGCTTCCCGCACAGCGACACGCACAGCGACCCGCGCAGCGACCCGCACAGCGACCCGCAAGCGCAGCTTGCTTATCTGCTTATCTGGATTTCGGAGCTGGTCACCGACGTCGGGGTTTTCAGCACCACAAAGTACTGACCGCTGCCAAGCGCGGTGGTGTTGAGTGTGAGTGTCATCAAACCAAAATCAGATGGAATGCCGATATAAAGGTTTTGCACGCGCTTGCCGGATGCATCAACAAGGTAGAGTTCGGTGAAGCCCCTTTCAACAATTTCGAAACTGATGGTGGGATTGCCGCTCGCTGGATTTGGAAATACCGCGGTGATGCCAGGTAGCGCACCGGGGTTGAGGAGGCGCGCACCGCCATCGTTGCAGATGCCAAGAGTTTTGAATTCGCCGTCGACAAGCGTGATGGTAACCGGTAGTGTGTTGGTAGGGTTGAGGAGGGTGAGGGGGCTGGATGTTGCATTCCCCAGACCCGATTCAAAACGGAGTCCACCAATCTGTGTGGATGGCAGCGTGCCTGTGTAGATATCGTTGATCGTAATTATCGCAGTTTGATCGTCGATTTTTGTCATGGGTAGATCGAGCGGATACAACAGTGTGGGATTAAATGCAAACTGAACACTAATCCTGGTTTCGCCCGGTGGAAGTTTTGTGGTGGTGCCGCGGAGGTGCACTGGGATTACAATTTCCCTACCTGCGTAAGCTGAATGTGTGCCTACAGAAATTTCAATTCCTGGTGTTACTGCTGGTGGTTTGCCGGTTCCTATGAGTTGAACTTTTGCCGGTGATCCTGCCCCATCGTGGTCGAAAAATATGTCGGCTAACGATACGCCGGTGCGTACAGGTATGTACTGAAGGTCCATCGGAATTTCATCGCCCGGCATGAGTAACACGCCAACACCGGTTCCGTTTTGAATTGAGAAGTCGAGGGCATCAATTCCAACAATTCGAATTCCACTTACATTCACTGGTACCTGACTTATGTTGCGGATAGTGCGTGCCGCTACCGTGTCTGCAAGTGTGCCAATTACATGCGTACCGAAATCGATTTCGTTATTTACGACGGCAATGGATCCTTCTACTCCACTTCCGAGAAGCATCACGCGGGCCGGACTTCCCACACCGCTGTGTGTGTACACAAGCTCGGCAACTGACATTCCAATGACGCTCGGTGTATAACTAACGTCGACGTAGCCACTGTTGTTAGCGGTCAATAAAAACGGTCCGTCCGTGCCATTGAGAATACTGAAGTCGGATGCGTTTACTCCCGAAATAGTAACCGAAGTAATTTGTACCGGCAGTGTTCCAACGTTGCGAATAGTTTCGACGAATAAACTGTCGGTGCGAACACCTACGCTGTGCGTTCCAAAATCTATCAGCGTATCAAGAACAACAATTTTTTCCGATGTACCCGAACCTGTTAAACGAACTTGCGCCGGACTTCCACCTCCAACGAACTCATAAATCAAATCGGCAACGGCGAGCCCTGTTTTTTCTGGTGTAAAACGTAAGTCAATTCTAATTGACTCGCCCGGTGCGATGGACACATTGTTTCCCGATCCATTCTGAATAGTAAATGCCGATGCATCAGCACCGGTAATTCGGATCTGGGAAATGTCTACAGAGGCAGTTCCAATATTTTTCAGCGTCTGCGCTTGAATAGAATCCTTGAACGTTCCAAGTTTATGACTTCCAAAATTGATTACTGCGTTTGCAATTTGAATTTGCTCGCCGGTACCTTCACCATGAAGTAATACTCGCGCCGGACTCCCCACACCATCGTAATGGAAAAGTAAATCCGCAACAGCAAGACCAATTTTGTTTGGAGAAAAACGCAGGTCTACCAACATTACACTGTCGGGCATCAACGTGATTGGCGCACCCGAACCATTCTGAATTGTGAACTCTGGTAAGCCCCCTCCTGAAATATCTACAGTCTGAATATCAACGGGAACATTGCCGATATTTTTTATAGTAGCAACCATCAGAGAATCCTTTTGCGTGCCTACTTTATGCTTACCAAAATCAACAATAGAGTCGACAAGCGCAATGGTTCCGCGTACGCCTTCGCCAAACAACTGAACTCGCGCCGGACTGCCCAGACCCTGGTAGGTAAAGAGTATCTGACCACTTGTCCTACCCAGCTCACGTGCACTATAACGGAGGTTCAGTTTGAGTTCTTCACCAGCAGCAAGCAAATAACTCGGAGCGCCAGCCACGGTAATAAAATCCGTAGTATTAGGTCCGTCATGCGTCACCTTCGTAATTCTAATATCCGTCCTACTCACATTTTTTAACGTCACCACCTGCACTGAATCTTTCTGGCGTCCTACAACCACTTTGCCAAAATCGATCAATTTATTTACTACTTCTAGTACGGGCTGAACGCCCGTTCCCAAAACATTCTGCCGCAACGTATCCGACTGTGTGATTATCACAATCTGTGCGTTATGCAATCCAACTCGAGCTGGAGTAAATGTTAGTTCCACCAAATTAGTACCACTCACTCGCACAACATATTTCGGAATTCCAGATAGCAGCGCAAACGCTCCCGCATCGGGACCCGTAAAGTACATCGAATCAACTCTAAACTTCACAACTCCGGCATTTCTAATAAAGGGGGCTATTGTGGAATCTTTACTCGACCCAACAAAACACTGACGCATATCTATTTCCGTTGCGGTAGCTTTAGGCGCTACAATTTCAAACCACGCATCGGAAGTATCTTGTTGAAATGGTTTCCCTTCGGGAGACAACTTCACTACCCAACAATCTCCGCCGCCTTTACGTTGAGTAATATCTCCGTTGCTCGACCCTGTATATCCGGCAAGTATGTATCCTACATCGGTGGTTTGTTTTATGCAATAGGCCACATCAGCTTCGGAACCACCGTACGTTTTTTGCCACTCCAAATTTCCGTCTACGGTAACCTTTGCAATCCACACGTCGGCGATACCCTTATTCTCAGTAATATTTCCAGACGTCGAACTAGTGCTGCCAACAACTAGATATTGTTCATCTGCGGTTTGCTGCACCGAATACGCAAGATCAACGCCTGGGCCGCCTAGAACTCTTTGCCATAGTACGTCACCCACACTATTCAATTTCACTAACCAAAAATCTTGGGCACCCTTGTTGTTGGTAACGTCTCCGTTGTTCGAAGTTGTTGAACCGGCTACTATATAGCCATCATCCTTCGTCTGCTGGATTTCGCGTGCGGCCTCAACCCCGGTTCCACCTAGGGCTTTTTGCCACTCTATGATTCCGCTGCCATTAATTTTTACAACCCAATAATCAAGATTGCCTTTTGCGTTTGTTACGTCGCCATCATTCGATTCGGTGAAACCGGCAAACGCATACCCGCCGTCGTTTGTTTGTTGAATTGATTGCGCCCCTTCAGATCCTGAACCGCCGTACGTTTTTTGCCATAAAATGTCGCCGGACTGGTCGAGCTTCAGCACCCATACATCACTCAGCCCCTTATTCAATGTTACATCGCCATTCTCGGATGATGTCTGACCAGCAACGATGTAACCACCATCCGACGTTTGCTGAATGCTATTTCCAAATTCGCTTGCGGTTCCACCATAAGTTTTCTGCCACACGATGTTACCGATTGAGTTGAGTTTAACAACCCAAACATCCTGAGCACCTTTGTTCAGTGTCACATCACCATCAACGGAATTAGTGCTTCCGGTAAATATGTACCCGCCATCAAGCGTTTGTTGAATAGAACTAACCTCATCAGTAAGCGCGCCACCATAAATATTCTTCCATTGAATATTTCCCAACACGTCTAACTTTACAACCCAGCAGTCACGATTGCCGCGTTTTAGTCCCACATCGCCATCGCCCGATGCGGTATGCCCCGCCATGAGGTAACCACCATCGTAGGTTTGAATAATTGAGCGGGCTTCTTCGTAATCCGTTCCACCTAGGTTTCGCTGCCACGTAATTTTAGGTGCCTGTTCTATGGGACCACTCTCTGACCACTGCTGGGCCCGCACCAAACATGAAACGCTGGCAGGTAAAGGAATATTCTTCCAATCGTACGTAAGTCCAGTTGCGCTATCTGTAAGAAGTATCCACGATTTGCCTGCATCAATACTATACTCTAACGCTACTCTGTCGGCCGGTGCAATGCCTTGCCAAGTAATAACAGTATCGGATCCAACGGCGAACAATTCGCCGCCGTTTGGATGAACAACTTTCAGTGTGCGTGCTGTTGAAGACTTACCGGGAAAGCCCCCTTGCATACTAAAAAACGACGGACACGAGCCTGCCTGGATTTCAAACACAGTGTAGTTCGTTGTCGAGTCTGTTGGTTTGTACCGAACAGTAATTCGTTTTGAGGAATCGGCGGCAAGAATTATAGGATACGTTACACCAACAATACTGAATGCTGTTGAGCCGCTCTTTAAAGAAATATTTGAAATCACGAAGTCGGTTAAATACGCTTTGATCACGATGGATGTGTCCTTGGTAACGCCTGGCGCTACAACGCCCATTTTAATCGACTGCGGAATGACAACAACGCCGGGACCGCTTCCAGTGGGCGGAATGTATTCCGCGCTTGATGTCACCGCTTGCCATTCTAGTGTAGCTATGGTTTGACTGGATTGGCAACTCACTATACTCTCCCACTCTACAACGCATGGTTCGCTACCTTGCGAAATCTGCATAATAGTTTGGTACACGCGTTTGGCATCTTCTGCGGTTGTTACGTCTTCGAAATAATTACCGCCGGTCTGTGTTGCAATGTCGCGCAAACTTTGAGGACAAGACATTCCAAGCGTTACAACATAGATGGCGCATTTCTGTTGCTTAGCAGTTGCAATAATTGTGCCAACCGATGGTACCGCCGCTTGACCATCTGTGAGCATTATAATTACCTTTTCATTTTTTCCTGCAGCACTAACTAGCAATCCCCCGGCAGCTGGATCTATCAACGCTGCATTATAGTTGGTCCCGCTTGCTGCCTTCAAGGCATTAATCGCAGCTACCAATTGTACTTTATCAGAGGTAAAATCTTGATCGAGGTAATTGAAATTATCGAACGATGTCACAGCACATTCAGAACCAACATCCGGCAGAGATTCTACAAATGCACCGGCAGCAATCTTTGCGATATCCAAATTCCTTACTCCCCCTCGAAGTCTACTCATCGAACCAGAGATATCAACTACCAACACAGCCGAAATATCTCTTGGTTTCGAGAACGCCGGACAATTAACGCGGGTAATGATTCGCCCAGTCCCATTTTCCGTCATCCCTAATTCTGCCAACACCGGACGCTGCAATGTTCCATTTTGACTTATTGCAAAAAACTTGGCCTTCATCTTCGGCCAAGAACTTGCATCCACGTCGAATAACGTAAGCGTCTGCGCCAACATTGCCGCACTGCTTACCACCATAATCCAAACCAACACTGCGGCTTTCAGTGTGATTTGTAGGGGGCTATATGGTCGGCAAATATGCATTGTATATAGATTATCGAATATACCCGAAATACCGCAACGAATTACCCATCTGAACGGCCTTGCAGAACGTCAATTACCGCGTTACGTAATTATACGAGTTACTTATCTAGTCTTTGCTCAAGACTCTTAACCGTAATCGTTACAGTTCGGCAATAAAAACGGCCTTCGGGAAGGTCGTTATCGAACAGTAAAACGTCGGCACCTACGCCACGTACCGAGGCATTAATACTTCCAAGTGCCGTCCTTGTAGCCTGCGCTCTGCGTTGTGATAACCCGGTGTTGTGTGCGGCTTGACCGGTTCGGTCTGTATAGGCCACTATTTCAACTTCCGATTTAGGCCGCAAACTTTTCTTCACAACATCTATCACTTTCAGATTTCCGCCTTCGATATTTGCTTTGTCAAAATCAAAAAGTATGAGACTAAATTTCTCAACTTCGAATCCATCAATATGTTGAAGCCGTTGATCAGAAAGCGTAATAATTTCAACCTGCAACGACGTATCTGTTGCGTTTGACCGAAGCCCCCTACTATCTGTTACACTGAGTGATGACCGGATGCGCGCCGTTTTTTGCGGAATGATTTTTTGATCTTTTTCCAGTACCCAATCCACGGTTGTGGGAAGCGGTGCAACGCCCGATTTCACAAATCCATCGTCACCACCAGTTAGCTGCCCGGCTTTAATCGTCCAAGCTTGCAGTCCAGCCTCGGCAAGTGCATTAGCTTTGAACCGAATGATTGGCAGGTTGGTACTGCGATCGATTTTTTTGATGTACACAGATTCAGTAACGCGCTCGTCGTCAGAAACTAACTCCACACGTCGATTTTCTTCAGCTTTTTCACGGTCATCAATGGGGATAGAAGCGGTAGCCGGCAGACCCCGCACTTCAATTTTCAATCGGCTCGGATGTATCTTCCAAAAGTCTCGCAAATAATCACGAATAGCTTCGGCCCGTGCACGAGATACTGCAAGGTTGTCTTTTTCAATTCCTACGCCTGCATTGCAACCTATCAATCGCAGCGTTGCTGTAGAAATTTCAATCATTCTTAGACCGATGATATTCAGCACTGAATAATAAATGTCGAGCGTAGAATCACGAAACAAATTGTCTATTTCAAACTCACTAATTTGTAGCGGTGACAATTTCACATACCTTGCCGGAATCTCGGAAGAATTCTCAGCAAAAAAAACATAGTTGAGCAAAGGGTCTAACCTATTCGACGTGTACTCTGTAATTCTGATAACCGGATTCACAATTTCGTTTCCGTTTTCATCCACAGCCACGGCCACAACACTGCTGCTGAGTTTGAATTTCTTTAGCGTCAACAATGTGTCGGTACGCGTTGTAGTCTCGGTTGTAATTGCTATTCCCGGCTCTTCACTTTGCTCTATGCGCACCTGCGGAGCCCCCTTCAATACTCTGCCAGCAACAATATTTTCGCGTTGAACGGTTATCGTGTCGATGTTAATTCGGCGACGTTTCTGATATTCAATTTTCGGTTCAGCTGGTGCCGAATATTTTATTGAAATTCCAAAATTAAACGCCCATACCTTCCACTGGGATTTCTCCACAAGCTGCGTAATTGAGGAGTAAAATGTGGCTTCTGGCACTAGACGCAAATTTCCCGCACTATTCAATGGGAGTTCGTAAGCGGCCGAAAACAAACCCATCAGTTGAAAACTTTTAGCGTTTGGAATGTTGCCGGAAAATTCATTGCGCGTGCGCAGGCGTGTATCGTTGCCGTTAGAATCTAAAAAAGTTCCGGGACCGTTCAACGTTTCGGTTTGTGAAAAAGTAGACGTCACATTAAACCCAATTCGACCTCCAATTGTGAGATAGAATTTTTGAAAGGGGCTAAGCAGTAATCGCGGTTCGATTCCGAGATTCGTGAACGTTCCGTCGAGTCGGTGCACAAACGTCCCAAGGGCGGG
Organism: Ignavibacteria bacterium; assembly: GCA_013204605.1. Classification (GTDB taxonomy): domain Bacteria; phylum Bacteroidota; class Ignavibacteria; order Kapaibacteriales; family Kapaibacteriaceae; genus JABMNI01. The sequence continues at coordinate 64,882 of JABMNI010000056.1, read as the reverse complement.
TCCGGTGGGAAGGTTAATCGACGTAGCTTCATTAGTTTGCAACTGTCCGTTCAGCGTAAGTATTCCGGCGCGGAGTGCAACGCGAATACTTTCTGATTTGCTAAACTCATACAAGGCCCCCAAGTTGAAGCCCGTGCCCGAGCCAGATTCAAATATCGGACAGCAGTTCGGGATTCCGGCCAGTTTTGCAAAGTCGGCCGAATGCGAGTTCCAATTCGCACCGGCATACACACCGTACGTGTGTTTGAATGTTGAATCAGCCCGCATAGCAGCGGAGTTCCCTATAAGCAAAGAAACAAAGGCTAGAACAGCCATAATTCGAACCATTCGCATCAGCAGTTAACTCTATAAACGTTGTAAATCATGTTCGGAATAGCGAAGTGAAAGTTACTCAAGGCAAGCCCCGCAAACTACGGTTTTAGCCGGCCTAAGTCAATTACGAGTTGTGAATTACGAGTTGTCAATTACGAATTGTCAATTGAGATTCTCAGATTTACACATTTACACATTTACACATTAGACATCCGGCTTCGTTATCTTGCACCTATGAATAAATATCTCGCCTTGTTCGCCTTTTCTTTATTGTTGATTTTTAACTCAACACCTGCTGTTGCCCAAATGCCGTCGGGTACGTCGTTATGGCTCAGGGCCGACCAAGGCATCACCGCCGTTGGCAATCTTGTTACGGAATGGCGATCGAACGATGCCTCTGGCGCAAGGGCTACCGGCATAGCCCCGATTAACGAACCCACGTTGGTACCGTCGGCAATTAACGGTCATCCCGTAGTCCGCTTTGGCGGTGCTCACCTAATGATGTGTTCGCCGGTGTACCCTGTTGCAAAGGATTACACGCTCTTCTACGTTTTGCAGCTGATAAATTTCAGCGGATCGATAAATGTGGTGAGTGGCACCACGCACGCCACATACGCCAATCCCACCAGACTCTTACACGGCGATTTCGGCACCCTGGCAACCGCCCCTGTTGCACTAACAACTGCTCCTACACTGGTAACTGTCCGCTACAACCAGGGTAGTCAGAACGCGTCGATTTCCATCAACGGTCAACAGGGCGATTCTGCCTTTGTTGGCACCAACCTCGATTCCACCATCTACCTCGCCGCCTATGCAGGTGGGAATTTCATGACCGGCGACATTGCAGAAGTGGTACTCTACCCACGGGCGCTTTCCGCCGCCGACACTCGCAAAACCGAAGAGTATTTGTTGCAGCGATACGGAATTACGCGTTACGTTGCGCCCCCTGTCGACACTACTTTTACGTCCATCCCGCAGCCCAGGCAATTCTATCCGCGCGATGCAAATAATGGCGCCGATATTTCTGTAAGGGGCTATGTGGTTGCACCAAATGCAGATTCGGCCGCGTTACTGTTGTACCGTGATCAGTTGTTAATTGAACGCACTTCGCAAAAACTGAGTTACACAAATGGGTCAGCCCCTTTTCAATTAAATACTAGAATACAAAGTGAGTTGCGAGAATATCGCATTGAAGTTCTGACTGTAAAAAACGGGGTTGGTACGATGCTCGCGGTGCGCGATAGTATTGTGTGTGGCGATGTGTATTTAATTGCGGGACAGAGCAATACGGTTTTTGGTGGTGTTAGTAATGCGCTGGAATTTGTGCGTACGTATGGCGGAACGGCGAGTGCGAATAAGGGCGACACACTTTTTTCGAATGCAAATGCATCGGGCGGCGGCTCGAATATTGGTGCGTTTGGAATGCGTCTTGCAGAGCTGATAATGCAGAACCACGCGGTGCCGGTTTGTATCATTAATGGTGGTGTGGGTGGAACATCAATTGAGCAAAATAGTCGCATTGATAATCAACCGGAACTGTTGACTTCGATTTATGGATCGATGCTATACCGCGTCCGAAAGTCGAAATTTACTGACAAGGCAAAGGCACTTTTTTGGTATCAGGGCGAGAGTAACCAGGTAACAAACTATGCTCAAAATTTTAGAAAACTTCACACTGATTGGTTGAGCGATTATCCGAGTTTGCAAAGAGTGTACATGGTGCAAATCCGTCCGGGGTGCGCGAATTTCGCATCGCATGATTTGCTTCGAGATGTGCAACGGGCTATGCAGGACTCGCTACCAAAACTTGAAGTAACGTCGGCCGTGGCGCTGCCCGGACACGACGGCTGCCACTACACCCCCGTTGGTTACACCGCACTCGGCAACAATTTATTCCGATTAGTCGAACGTGATTTTTACAACTCGACAGATGACATTGGAGTGTCGGCCCCCGCCATTTTACGTGCATACTTTACCGGCACCGATCGCACCAAAATTGCTGTGGTTTTCAAACCGAAAACCGGTGGTTTACAAATTCAAGCAGACGTGATGGCGAATAATATTGCGCAGTCTGTTCGCGACCACATCTATCTTGACGGTGGAGCCAAGATCAATTCCATTTCAACTTCGGCCGACACTATTTTCCTGCATCTTGCGGCGGCCTCGAACGCCTCCAACATTTCGTACATACCCGCCGTGTATTACAACAACACAACGGTAGTGTACGAGGGTCCGTGGATTGTTAATGCAAGGGGCATTGGGGCTCTCACATTCGCCAACTTTCCTATTACGGCAAAACCTATTACGCAGGTCGAAGACAACGAAACGCCCAGGGCTCTGCGCACTTCAATGCGTATCGTCCCCAACCCGGCTTCGAACGAGGTCTCTGTCTTTTTGCCTGAGCTTGATGCAATTCATCATCATCCCACATCGGCAGAATCTCAAATCCTCCAAGACCTCTCCGCAATAACTCTTGTTGATGCGTTAGGAATTCAGCGAACTATTACTACGTTCACCATCACCGGCAATCAAGTTTCGTTTAGTACGCTTGGAATCCCTGTCGGCCAGCACACCGTGCGCATCGATAGTGGTGCGTTGGCGCTGCATGGGAATCTGGTTGTTGTGAGGTGATTCTTCCCCGGCCATTCTTCCCCGGCCAAAGTTCCCCGGCAAGATCTTGCGTTTTCGCATTGATCTGTAGTTTTGTGTTTTACACAAATGGAGCTGGTCATGTATAAATGGATTATTGGGCTTGGCGTAATTGCGTGCTTTACCGCCACATCTGCAATTGCACAGACGGGTGCCGTTACCGAAGTACGCATGTACATTACCGGAGCTACGCAGGGTAAGTTTAACGGCGAAAATGCCGACGCCGATCTTCAAAAGAAGGGCGCGATTAAAATTCCGTCGGTAGATCATGAAATTGTTTCCCCTAGGGATGCCGCGTCGGGTTTGCCCACGGGTAAACGTCAACACAAGCCCCTTACCATTATCAAAGAGTGGGGAGCAGCAACGCCTCAGTTATACAAAGCAATGACAACTGGCGAAATATTAACAGAGGTCAGCATTGAGTTGTGGCAGCAGGGTGTTCTTGTGGCAACAACCAAGCTCACGGGGGCCAGGGTAGTAGGTGTAGCCGCAAGCTGGAAGATTGAGGAAGGTACGAATGCACGCGGTCCGCGGCAGACGATATCATTTACGTATCAGAAAATTGAGTGGACCTATGTTGCCGGTGGAGTAACAGCCATCGACGATTGGAGGCAGTAATGAAAAATCCATCCGCTGTTCTCTGCGCATTAATGCTTTTTTCGATTTTCGCTTTATCGAGTAACGCTCAACAACCAGCTACCGATGTGGTATCACTGCAGGGTGTTCTTACATCGTTGAACGGTGTGCCGCTGCCCGATGGCGATTACAATGGAACACTAAAATGGTTCGACGTTTTTACTGAAGGCCAAATATTAGGTGAACCAATTTCATTGAAGCTCACGCAAATTCATGGAGCCTTTACAGCTGAATTACAGGCCATCGATTTTCCGCCTAACGCCGCCGATTCTCCACTTTATGCCGAGATCACCGTGGCGCAAATTTCCATCGAGCCCCTTAAACCAAGAATGCGTGTTGGTAGCGTGCCGCTTGCATTGCGTGCCAGATCGGCCCCCGGAATGTCGCCCATTGGTGCTGTTCAGCTGTTCGCTGGGTCTGCCGCGTCGATACCACAAAATTGGTTGGCGTGCGACGGACGTGCCCTGAGCATTGCCGCGAATGCCCCGCTATACGCCGTAATTGGGACTATTTGGGGCAACGAGGATGCCAATGGCGATGGCCAGCCCGATTTTAATATCCCAGATTTGCGAGGAGTTTTTGTAAGGGGCTCTGGGGTTCGCAATACTGATTTGGTGAGACCGCTGCCTGAAATGTCGACAAATAATGGCGATGACGATGCCGTTGCGGCAGCCCTGCCCTCAGTAACAATGATGTACATCATTCGAGTGAGGTAGATATGAAAAACTTGCTGAGTGCAGTTCTGAAAAACTTGCAAAATCTAATTGTAAGAAATCAGCTAACCGTAGGATTATTCTCTATTCTGGTAATGTTGTTTGCTGTGGATGGTTCGGGGCAGACGGTTGCTCAGGTTGACCGTATGGGTCTGGTACCGGGTCACACCGTCACCACGCCGCCCTCGGCCAAACCAGCCGTGGCTCGCTTTATCATCGGTCAGGCATTCGCCGGACGCTCCGATCGTGGCACCTTTGGATTTTTGCCGCTGACCGCTCCGAACATCAATTCTGTTAACGAAGAAAGCGTGAGGTCTGCCAACGCAGTCGTAACCGCATGGCCCATGCCGGCTTCGGACGCTGTGACCGTAACCATCATTCCTCAAAAGAAACCTGGACGGTACGTCGTGGTATCACCAGATGGTCGTCAAATCGCAACCGGAATTGTGGAACCAGAAACTTCCACGATTTCCTTCAGCGTTTCTCAAATCCCATCTGGAATCTATTCGCTGGTCCTTTATTTACACGCAAGCGTAGCCACCGTACCAGTAAGCGTGGTGCGGTGACCGAGGTTAAGTAATTCAAGCTCGCCATCTTCAAAAACTGGGCAAGTTGTATTTTTACCGTACTGCCCAACATTCTGTGACCATTGTGTAACCATTATATGTGGTGAACAGTTTTAGCAGCTGGCATTGTTGGTCGTAAAATTTCGACCTCAACGGCCCCTAGCACGATAATTTACTATATAATTCTTTGATGACTGAAAGTTCGATATTATGAAACACATTTTACTAATTACAGCCTGCTTGGCCTTAACGTTAATAATGCCAAATAGGGCGCACTGCCAAGCCCCCGACCTAAAATCGACGGCAGATTTTGTTCTGTACACAGCCTTCGGACCAATCACAAACACCGGTACATCGAAGATTACCGGCAAGGTTGGATCGAACAGCATATACAGCTCAGGGTTCGGAAACGTTGACGGTACAATGCACGGTGGTGATGCTGCTACAGCGAACGCAAAAGCCGATCTTACAGCGTTGTACACAAAGCTTAGTGAGGCCGTTCAAACCAATGCTTTAGCGTCACCAATTGGAGGCGGCAACACACTTCTAGCCGGTGTGCACAAGGTGAATTCGGCAACCATACTAGATGGCAACCTAATTCTCGATGCAAAAGGGAATTCTTCAGCGGTGTTCATTTTCAAATTCACAGGAGCGTTTTCTACCGCAGCTGCGGCAAGTGTGGACCTCGTTAACGGCGCTCAGGCTTGCAATGTTTTTTGGCTTGCCGAAGGAAAGATTAATGTGGCAGCGGGCTCGGTGATGCGCGGAACATTTGTTTCGAAAGACGGGGCAATTGACTTCAGTACTGGCTGCACCTTGGAGGGTCGGGCACTTACTACAACCGGTGCTATTACCGTCAACAAACTGTTTGCGTACACCCCAATTGGATGTGGAAGCAAAACTCTTAACGGTCCTGTACCACCCGAACTAGGTGCTACCGGTGCATATGGTCTTTTCTCTTCAAATGGAGCGGTTACCAACCTAGGGGGGGGGTCTAACGTGGCTGGAACTATTGGCACCAACGTAGGGGCAACGACAGGCTTCGATCAAGCAAACGTATCGTGCACAATGCATCTTATTCCTGACGCTTCTACCGCAACTGCAGCTACGGACATTACAACTGTTTATAATTATCTAAATGCGCTGCCAACCGATATTGAACTCATGGCTCCGGCTGAGTTTGGAAATGCTTTGGTGTTAACACCTCATACATATCTCATGAATTCAACCACAACGTTTGCCGGGACGGTAACGCTAAATGCGCGTGGTAATGCCGATGCAATTTTTGTGATCAAGGTTAAGGGAACATTTACTACTGCAGCTGCCGCCTCGGTTGTTTTATCAAATGGAACGCAGGCAAAAAATGTGTACTGGCTAATTGATGGAGCTACCGATTTGAATTCAAACACAAAAATGAGCGGAACGATTGTTGTAAACAATGGATCGCTTAAAATTAGGACAGGCACTGTTATTGATGGCCGAGCACTTGTAAGAACTGGGGTTGTAAATACTCAAGCGTTTACCATCAACAATGTTTCTACGGGCTCATGGATTGAAGGTAGTGAAAGAAGAAGTTTCTGCAAAGGCGACTCCGTTGTTCTAAAAGCAAACACTGGTACCGCCTATCAATGGTCAACAGGCGCTACCACTCAAAGTATTGTAGTTCGCAGCATTGGTTCGTTTTCCGTGACTGTCGACAACAACTCAGGTTGTACGGGCGTGTCTCCCACCGTTTACGCTAATATAGATAGTATTCCGAATGCTGCAATTACCGTTGTAGGCGATACCGCATTCTGCCAAGGTAGTTCTGTACAACTCACTGCTAAACCCTCTGGCGGCTCCTACCTTTGGTCAAATGGTAAGACCACCGAGACCATAACCGTAGATACCAGCGGCAAGTACACAGTCACCGTTCTTAGTTCAAAAGGTTGCCCTGGAACGTCTGGTTTTGTCAACGTTACTGTATATCCATTCCCCATAGACACCATCACAGCCAACGGCCCAACAACATTTTGCGGTCCCGGCACAGTTACACTTTTAGCCAGTCCAGGTAAATCGTATCTGTGGAACACCGGCGCAATCACGCAAGGAATTATTGTAAACAAAACAGGCGATTTCAAGGTTACTGTTACTGGTGAAGGGGGCTGTGTGACGAAGTCTAAAAATCAAATAGTTTTAGTTCACGCTCCGGCATCGGCAACTATCTCAACAAATGGAAGCACAGACATTTGCCAAGGCTATCCCGTTGATCTTATAGCCGCCGACGGTGCCACCTATTTGTGGTCGAACGGCGATACGACCAAAACAATAAAAGCCGGTACCGCCGGTGCGTACACGGTCACCATAACAACTTCCGACGGATGTAAAATTGTTACAAATCCTATTAACGTTACCGTCAAACCCGTTCCTCATGGACTTGCCATTACTCAAACTCAAGACACCTTGTTCTCGCCGTACACCGGTGCAAATACATGGTACAAGGTTGGTAATGCAAACTCTGTTGGTTCTGGCAATCGAATTGTTTGCAACGGTAGTGGTGAATACTACGTGAACAGCACTGTCGCAAACGGATGCATTGCAATTAGCGACACGTTAACAGTTGTATGTTTAACCAGTGGAGTTGATGAAGAATATTTTGCTTCAACGCTTGCCGTGTATCCAAATCCAACTTCCGGAAATTTGAACATCTCATACACGCTACCACACCAAGCAGTGGTCAGCATGAATCTGTATGATGTGTTAGGCGTTAAGATTGCGGAAATTCTTGCACCCACTGTTCAGTCGGGTTCAAGCAAAACTTCATACGACGGTTCAGGTTTGAATGCCGGCGTATATTTCCTTGAAACAATTGCCAACGGCAACGCCGTGATCACAAAGGTTGTCTTCGGAAGATAATCGAATAGATTTCTCTGCAAGCAGAATAGATTTCTCTGCAAGCAAAAGAGCCGATGAGCACTTAGCTCATCGGCTCTTTTTTTATACCAGTCTGTGGTTCGCTCGACTAAACCTTCGTGAATTCAAACACAATTGCTGCAATTGTGCTGTCTAGTGCCCTAGGCCTACCCTGTGCGCTAGGCCTACCCTGTGCGCTAGGCCTGCCCAGTGCGCTAGGCCTGTCTAGTGCGCTAGGCCTGCCCAGTGCGTTAGGCCTGCCCAGTGCGTTAGGCCTGCCCAGTGCGTTAGGCCTGCCCTAATCGCAACTAGAAAAAATCACAAATCAGAAATCGATGGAATACGTCGCAACACTTCAGCAAGTTTTTCTTGCTTTCGTTTTCGTGATGCGTATCGTTTCATTTTGTTTTCATCAACAGTGTATGTGGTCAGTGCTTTACCAAAGATATGCTCAATTTCATAGCCATTCAGAAAGTAAAATTCCGGATCGGACACTACATCAACTAGAATTTTTTCGAGTGGAGCAGTTGGAATTCCTTCGGCCAACAATATTGGTGCTTCAGAAACAAGTACGCGCACCACGATGGGTTTGTTTGTCTCAACAATATGACTTTCAAGCAGACTCTTTTTTGGTTTCAACCATACATTTTGAAACCGCTGTTTCAGAAGATGGTAGGTAGACTCTTCTGAGCCCCTTTCCACGTCAACAAAGATCATGTTGATTTTTTGAATTCGGTCTGCAAATTCAATTATCGACGCGGCATCCCAAACGCAGTATCGAACAAATGGTAGTCCGGAAATCAGATGCGACCACACTTGAAGTGCCTTCTTGCTCAAATCTGGGACATAGTTGAGTACTTCTCCCAGTTTGAAGTGTCCCCTGCTAACTCGTGTTAGAACACCATTCTGAACCCATTCGTATACTCGCCAATTAATCGTAGACTTCAATACGTTCGGTTCGGTGCTCTGACAATATTCCACTATATCACCGGTAGTAATGATAGTTTTTTCTTTAAACGCTTGCGCTAGCTGTTCTGCTTTCTCTTTGTTGTTTGTACTCTTTTTTCGCATATGCTATGTAATCAAATTATTGGCAGCAAACGATCATTTGCTGCCAGTAATTTGCTTTCGAATTGATGTTCAATAATGGTCAACTATCCAAGCTGCTGGCATCCAATGTCGGTGCAGGCTTCTATCTGCCATTCAGGGCACTATCCAACACACGAGCCAGCTATTCACAATACAATTGTAAACTTTGTAGGAGTCCGGCAACAGGCGACACACTATCACCCAGTGTGACATTAGGGGCTAAGTGTGACTGTGCGGAGGGCTTAACGTGACTGTGCGGAGGGCCTAACGTGACTGTGCGGGTGTTAAGTGGGGCACATTTGCGACGATTATCCGATAAACAAAGGATTGGCAGCAAACAGCCATTTGCTGCCAATAATTTGCAGCCAGGCTAAAGTGCGCCCACTTACTACTAACCAGGATATAGCCGACAAATCCGAAAGATGCAAATCAGATACGTCACGATTTAGGACGCTAATGGGCAGACCCATGTTCTTACGTTTTACTATTGCCGCATTAGGATTCACTATCGGTTTCAAGCAATACTTGCCAGACGCGATAGTATAACCTCACGCTCTGCTGGGTTTTTCACGGAGGTCGCGGCTAACAAGTCGCGCCTAACAAAAGATAATCCTTTGCTATGGATACTCGTTCATCATTATTCTCCGTTGGCGTGCAGGCCAATTTTGTTGCCCTCGGTGTCGATGAAGAACGCCATGTAGCCAATCTCCGGACTGATCTGCATGGTTGGCATTGCAACCTTTCCTCCCGCAGCTTCCACCTTGCTTAACACGCCGTTCACACTTGGGTTTGCATTTAGGTACACAACAGTTCCTGTAGCAGACGGCGTATGCATATCACTCTGCGCTAGACCACCGCCAACTTTTCCGCTTTCCATATCGGTTGGGAACATTACCATTTTCATACCCATCATTTCTTGCATTGGCGATAACTCCACGCCAAATATCTCAGCGTAGAATTTTCCAGCACGCTCGATGTCAGTAGCCGGAATTTCAAACCAGCTTAATGCATTTGCTTTGCTTTCCATCAGTCTCTCCATGAATCAAGTTGTGTAGAGCAAATCACTCGACTTGCTCGGTTTATTGTTATAACGAATAGCGCCAAAGTATCTGGAAAAAAACCCCGAATTTATGCGAATATTCTTTTATGGGGTTATGGGGGTCTCAACTCTTACCCGCACGGTTCGGTTGTAGTACCGTCCTTCGGGCAGATCGTTACTATACGGCATGTCCTGCTCGCCATACCCAGTGGCGCTTACAGTGTACGGTTTCAGGGTCTGCCCAATGGCGTCGGCACGTTTTTGTGAGAGTTTTAGATTGCCTTCTTCGGAGCCAGTTCTATCCGTATGACCCGTCACTATGGCCTTCGAAGCCGCCGTGCACCGCGACTTAATAAGCCTAAATATCCTTTCGTTAGCCTCGCCCATATCCGATTTTCCAAAAGCAAACAGAACGAGTCCGTACTCATCAATGCGTTTGTCGCCTACTCTATTCTCACGCTTCTTTGCAATGGTCAGGTGATTCACAAATATTTGTCGATGATCTGTTCGTAAAGTTCCAATTGCATCCGTCAACGAAAGCGATGCTACAAGTGTATCACCAGCGCGTGGAATGCGTCTGAGATTTTGTTCGATGTTCCAATCAATTACACCTGGCGGGTCACCAAGTCCGGAGTTGGTGTAAACAGAATTGCCATTCATAGCTATCGAGAAGTACCAATGTGCAATTGAAGTATCGGCCGCAACGTGAGTCTTGGTTCGTAAAAATGGAACTGTAGTTGTTCGTATGGTATCGGCCACCTGAACTAGGTCGAGCATTTTTGAATTACTCGTTGCAATTTCAACTCGGCGATTCTCTTCCTGTCCGTCGGTCGAAGCCGGATTGGATTTCGATTCTGGCAAGCCCCTTTCAACAATTGATATTCTCGATGCGTTGATGTGCCATACGTCTGTCAAATATTCTTTGACGGCGTCGGCACGATTTGCTGCAAGCGTACCGCCTTCAATTTCTGTTTCGGCATCGGGCATTATGCAACCGGTAAGCACGATGCTGGCATCTGAAAATGTTTGCATGCGCTGACCGAGGATGTTTAATATTTGGTGGTAAACGTCAAGCGTGCCTAGACCAAATAAGTTTTTTTCGTTGAACTGCGTGGTGGAAGTTGCATCCACGGTGGAATAACGTTCGGGTATATCCGCTCTCCCCTTTTCAAAAAACACGTACGGCAAGAGGCTCGTGATTTGTTCCGATTGAAATTCTTCGAATCGTATTCTTTCCACTGGACTCTCCACTCCATTGTCTACAGCCGTGAAACGGATGGTAGGAATCAGCATCAGCATGGGCTGCACCGGCACTGCAACCAGTTGCGGGGTAGGCTGCAGCATAGGCGGCGGCGTTAACATTGTATCGGGTACTCGTATTTCACGCACGGGCACTTGCCACTTTATGCTGGCACCAAAGCGAATGTTATCTGCGCTCCAAGATACGCCGCTTATCATAGGAGTTGCGCTGAACGCATAATCGATCTCCGGACAAAACAGAATCGACTTTTCAAAGTTCATCGGAAATTCTGTGTGCACTCCGGCAACCACAGCAATATCTAGTACCTGCAAATCTTGTACTGACCCGCTCGATACATTCCGCGTTCGCGAAAAAGAATTACTACCGTCGTCGTTTAAAAATGTACCCGGAGTTTCGGCCGACAATTTTTCCGACATCGAATACGTACTTCCAAAGCGCGCTCCCAACCTCACCGCAGCATCTAAAAACAACCACTTCGAACTGCGGTACGAAATGCCGCCCTGCAGCGCCATCATATTCCAGGTGGAATTCAGCGTGTGTTCCATCGAGCCGTTCGTTAACTGCTGTCCATCAATTACATCCACCATTTCAACTTCTTTGAAGGGGGCACTCCCAGGCAAATAAGAAATGCGAGAGGTGAATAGCATGTTTCGTGAAAGTGGAGTTTCGAATAACACCGATGCCGACGCAGTTACACCCAACACTGAGGTGAATTCACTACAACACGTTGGGGCCTGAGGTAGTCCACCAAACGATGCTCGATTAAATGTACCAAGCAAATGAACGCCCGCACCAAACCGTGTGCGCATGCTGTCGAGCTCCATTCCACCCATATCAAACTGTGCAAATACCGATGTGAAACCCAACAGTAACACGGTGATGCACACAACAACTCGACGTTGTAAAAAGTACAATGAATTCGACGCATTAGATTTTACATCGTATCGCCTCGTGACGTACTGTTTCATCAGATACTGCTTCAACATATGCTCCCTATTCATGAACTGCATCTTTATGCACTGCATCTTTATGCACTGCATCTTCATGTACGGCTTCTTCATGTACGGCTTCATCGAACTACCTGCATAGTAGTTGTGACGTTTTGCGATGGACACAATAACTGAACGTAGTACAAACCCGATCCGAATTCAGCGCAATCAAACTGGTGAGCGAAATACACAGTATTTGAATTTCGCAAAGAACCTCTCTCAATTTGCTGAACATTATTATCAAATGATATTTCACTCGCATCCGCTACATAGAATGTTTTTGTAGCAACAATGTTCGATCGCACATCAACCACTCGTAGTAAATAATATCCGTTTTCAACCACCGCAATTTCCATCTGCGCCACATCGCCCACTACCGAAGGTTGTACAATAACGTTTGCTCGCCCCGCACCATTCACCATCCGTGCGCCGCCAGCTCTACAAATGTCGGTTAGCACCAGCCTGCCATGCTGCACTTCAATAACCGGCGTAGCACCCACGGCAATCACCGTATCAATACGGATGTCCGTTGCCGAATCAGTTCCCAACGCCGTATGCGCCGATATCTCAGCAAGGATATTTTCACGCAAGGGGCTCGATGGTACGCTCACCGTAATGGTCATTCTTTCATTCAGCAGTGTTCCGGGAAGTGGATCTGTTATTACCATCATGGTAGAATTGAAACTGAATTTTACTTCGTAGCCCTGCAGATTTTTTGCAGCGGTATCTGATTTCAACAACCGAATTGGAATTTTCATATCGCGCCTTGTGGTGGTCACAATTGTATCGATGGCAATCAGCACCACGCTATCTTGTGGAACAACAGTTCCCTGTATCGTAAAGTTTGCATCAGAAATATCTTCACTGAGTGTTGCAGCCCCCTTTGGAAAAATAATAACTCCACCAGATGAATATGTTGCAAGCACACGCTGCTGATCAGGATGAATATCAATTTCATCGCCACCACCGATGTTCGATATCAATGTGTCGATAGGTGAAAGCGTGGTGCCGTTATTGTGCTCGTAGGTTGAAGGAGGTCCGTAGAACGCGCGCAGAATTGAACCATCGGCATACATCGCGATTCCTAATGCACCTATCGTTCCCGAGTAAAGATTATCAGATAGTGCCGTGTTAAATCTGTCCCACCGTGTTATGTGCGGAAGATTTTTTCCAGTCGAATAAATGCTCCGTCCATCTGCCGAACCCCATGCTTTGAACGTACGTCCCGTGCCCGTCCAGGAACGCTCAACAACCATCGTAAACGGATTCACAATAACCATTCTATCGGTAGCTCCGCTGGCAACAATGAGTTGATCATCGGGCAACCACTCCACCCACGTGTTCGATCCGTTGGTAATTACTGGCACAGAATTCAGTTCAACTCCGTCGGCCGAAAAAATAGCGGTTCTGCGAAAGCCCCCTACCGCAATTCGTTCATCGCGCGGATTTACATCCAGTCCGCGGTCTTCGCGCGGAACTGCCTGACGCGGGATGTTCGCGTACCATTGGAACTTGGTGGAGAGATCGGGAATATTCAACACGTACACACTATCAGCATCGGTAAGCGCAGCTACCCACGTGCCGGCACGGTTACAACTCACACGCATCACTCCGTACAAATTCAAATAACGCTGCGCAAGTAAAGCACCGGAGGTTGCATCGTATATAGAAATTGTACCCTTGTCATCGCCAACAATGGCGTAACGTCCGTCGGGTGTAAACGTGGCACAGTTCCCGTTGCCCGGAGTTGGATCGGCAGGATTTTTTAAATACAGAACTTTTTGCGTCCCCGCCGGACCCCTCAGTTGCACCCGCACGCGGCACGAGGTACTACTCACGTTCGGGATCGGCGTCCACCGATATGTGCCCGTACCAACCAGCCCCTTCACAATCAAATTCCACGATACGCCACCATTCGTGCTGTAATCCAGCTGAGCAGTATCAAGCGCCGCATACCCTGTCCAATCAACAAACGCCGCTCCCCCGGCCTGCAGCACCTCGCCCCCATTCGGCAACGTAATTCGAACCTGCGCACTCATGGCGCAACTCATCGCCAACATCCCAAGCAGGAACAGAACCGTACGCATCAAATGCGCTGTACGTATCACAGGCAAGTTCAGCACGTTACCCATCACTGTCACGCATAGCGCGGTTCGGATCAAAAACAAATTCCACACGTCGCGGCGCAATGGCAGGCACAGCCAGGTACACTTCAATGCCTCGTACATAACGGCACGCATAAACACCTCGCTAAATGAACTTTGAACATTAGACTAATTTATGGTGAAAGGGGCTTTGCAGCCACCACGCGAGGGCTCCAAATTTTTCATACCGATATTTGTATGGCTGGTAATGCAGGGAAACACATTTGATTGCCGTTTGCATCTCACATTTTAATAGATATCACGTGAAACAAAACCGAAATTGGCTGACATTATTTTTTCTGTTTGTTGGAACACTTAGCATCGCAACTTCTTGCGCCAAGGAGTCTGGTGCAGCCGGCGGACAGGAAACTGTACTTAACGCTGTGGAATTCAATAATGAATTCATTAAACACAAAGAAGCGGTACTGTTGGATGTTCGCACACCAGAAGAGTTTGTTGGTGGACATATTAAAAGTGCCGTCAACATAGATTATAACGGTGCCGACTTTAAATCCAACGCAAACAAAATTGCAAAGGACAAACCCGTGTATATATACTGCCGTAGTGGCTCACGTAGCGCGGCGGCTGCAAAAATTATGCGCACTGACGGATATAATGTTATAGAGCTAAATGGCGGAATAATGAAATGGCAAGCGTCCGGGTTTCCTGTTGTAACGGGCGTTGAAGTTGAAAACGGTGATTCGGGGATGAATGGTGGTTCGGTTATTGACAACGAATCTGGAATGAACATTGTCCAGTTTAACAAACTACTCGAAACTCCAAAACTTGTTCTTGTAGATTTTAATGCAGTTTGGTGCGGTCCATGCAAACGCATGGAACCCTTCCTCAAACAACTCTCAACTGAAATGTCATCAACGCTTGAGATTATCCGCATAGACGTTGATGAAAATCCCAGCATCGCCACGGCTAAGAACATCGAGGCACTACCAACGTTTCATGCGTACAAGAATGGCAAGTTGGTATGGCAAGGGTTGGGGTATATGAGCAAGAATCAGCTGCAGAAGAAGCTGAAAACACTGTAGGGCTAAACCCAAGGGCGAAAGCTAAAGGCGAAAGCTAAAGGCGAAAGCTAAAGGCGAAAGCTAAAGGCGAAAGCTGAAGGCGAAACACGTTGTGCGACACGTTGTGCGACAATGAATTGTTAATTGCTAATTACTAATTGATAATTGTCTAGTTCGTCCCTCGTCGCGCTCGGGACTCGCAATTCGCAATTCGTAATTCTATTCTACCATTGTAAAACTACCCACGCTAACACTTAGCCCCCTAAAATGCAAATAATAACAGCCGGGGTTTAGTGCGGAGGTGTTGACGACCGAGTTGGAGAACGGAACGTGGAATTGGTTGCCGAGTAAATCTGTTGCGACAACCTGATATTCATCGGGAGGGAGATTTTTCACAATGCAAAATGTAGAAGCGGGCTGAGGGTAGATTGACAATGCATGTGACGAATTTTGAATTTCTGAATGGTCGTCTTCGAAGCCGGTAACGTAGGGTTCACCTACATAAATTATAACGTACTGATTCTTTTCCGGAATGTGAATTACCGACGGATCACCACCATGCAGGTTTGTGTTGGTGTAGGCCGACCAGGTGGAATCTGTGATTTGATTGGCGTACCAAAGCCACGGACCACTTCCATAAAACCGCAGCCGACCCGAATTGTCATTGCACATGTTGCCAGTCCAATTGTGCGTGTTGTCGGACGCAATGTTTTTCCGACGGTCAAAGTTCAAACCGTCGGCACTGGTTGCATAATATGCTCCCTCTTGAGGTGCACCAATTGGCGCAATGTAATGCCACAAGTTTTTGTACCGAAACACCGTGGGATCGATCACCGGACGCGTGGGGTTGCCAAAGCGTTCGCCACTTTCAAACGTGTAATTGATACCGCCAACACCAATCGCAGAATACGTATCCACCACTGAGTCGAGACCACCGGCCGGCTTGGTTTTGCTGGATGAAAAATAAATGCGCACGCTATTTCCAACTACCACAATTGCTGGATCGAACGGACGCTGCCAACCCGCAGGAAAATTTTCAATTTGAATTGGCTGTGGCTCCGACCACGTTGCGCCCAAATCCGGCGATATTCGCACCGCTACCTTGTCCCACGTGGGTCCATCCTTCGGCGCCCGAAACCACTGAAACGCACAATACAATGTGTCGGTTCCCGGCCGTCGAGAAATACTTGGCACTCCCGATGAATCTTGAAAAATAGTCGGCGTGTCAAATTGTACCCCATCCACCGACCTCGCTATCTTTAGGGGGCTTCTCCAGGGTCCTTGCTGCGCAACCGCATCGCCTCCTTCAATAATTCCAAGCGCTAAAAGCATTATTATGAACTTGGGTACAGTGCGTGCAGTCTTGTGCATGAGTAAAGTCATAGCTTTGATAGAGGACAGTTCTTCCCCGGCCAGTTCTTCCCCGGCCAATTTGTCCCGGCCAGACTTCCCCGGCCAATTTGTCCCGGCCAGAAGTGCCCGGCAGGTCAGTAGAATTCAAACGTACCGATTTTTTGTGTTATGATTTACGGAGTTTTTCCCACAATATGATAGGCAAGGTTACCAAGGTAAAGGCGTAAATAAAGTCTTCTGCGGGGATGGTGCCGATGCGGAGGTTCATGAAGTGGTCGGGGTTATAGATGACAATGGGACGCCATGTGAGATACCCGTTCATAAGCAACTTAAAGAAGTACATTACAGCTAGGAATATCCAAAAAACCCCACGAGTAACCACCTTGGTTTTTGTAATGTAAATATCCAGACCAAGGGTAATAAGCATGGCTATCACCGAGAAAAGCGTGTACTCTTTCAACGTCGTTTTCCAACTAAGGTATTGAGCGCTTCCCACGTGAATATGGCGTTGAATCCAATAACAATGAAGAAAAGAATTTCTTCGATTGGGAGTGCGAACATATTCCACCCGACAACATATTCTGGGTTGAAAGACCAGTGTCCGCGGGCAGTCACGATAGCGTCCCAAATCCAAAATGGTACGCACATGCCAAGTATGGATGCCACAAGTCGCAGCGGTGCCTGATAAATCCGCAGACGGGGATGGAAACTTATAAGGAGAGGGAACAACAGGGTTGCTCCGAGCACCAAGAAGTATTCGAACTTCATGCCTCTACGTCGACGTTATCAAGTGTGGGTTGATTTTTTTTGGACTTGTCTAGCTTCCAATAGAACAACAGTCCATAAGGCTCGCCACCAAATGCGTGGTGAATTGCGTGAGCGCGTTTCATCTTTTGAAACCAAGGAATTCGAATTCGCAGCCATTTAGCTCTGCGATGAATATACAGGTCATGGATAAAAAAGTATATCATGCCATATGTGCTAACCCCTATTGCAACGGCAATAGCGTCCGACCGCGAAGCATCTAATACACCCCAGGCCATGATGCTAATGGAAATAGCAGAAAAACATAACGGAAAAATGTCATTCCATTCGAAAGCGCCTTCGCGCGCAGAATGGTGGCTTTTGTGAAAAAGCCAGCCTATACCGTGGTAGATGTATCGATGAGCCAAGTACGACACAAACTCCATCAGGAAGGCACAAACAAATATGATTAGGGCAAAACGCATTTTATTATTCTACAAATCTATCGATCTTATTGAAATCGAGTTCTTATTGAAATCGAGTTTTGAAATATTCGGAAACCGCAATAATAATTTTTTGTTGAATCGGCACAAAGGCACGCTTTGAAAAGACATCGTATTCATTTTTTTCGATACGGTCAAGTATTCTGCCATATGTTGTACTCATCAATCTAACACAAAACTGAGACCCATCGTTGCTTACTAAAGGAATTCCCAATTCAGCTTTCTTATAGTACTCTCTGGCGCGCTCAATTTGAAACTTCATTAAACGCACAAAGTCGTCATTTACCAATTGCTGTTTAAGAACGTTCTCATCACAATTGAATTGCCGAAGTTCATCCAGGGGAAGATAAATTCTACCCCGTTCAAAGTCTTCTCCAACATCGCGCAAGATATTCGTAAGCTGCATTGCAGTTCCCAGATTTTCCGCGTATTCGAAGGCAGTGTTGTCTTTTACCCCAAACACGCACGTCATCATAAGTCCAACTACAGATGCAACACAATAGCAGTAGTCATAAAGTTCTTCAAAGTTCTGTATTCGACTCACATGCAAGTCCATTTCCACGCCTCGCAATAAATCTAGAAAATATTCAATTGGAATATTGTACCGATTTACCGTGTGCCGTAACGCTACGAAAGGCGTGCTCTTATTCGGGCTATAAACCTCGTGCAACAAATTTCTCAGCTCATCAATCTTATTGTGCACTGCGTGGTGGTCTTCATGCGCTGCTGCACTATCAACAACCTCATCAGCTAACCTACAAAAACCATACAGTGCATATGCAGCTTGGCGTTTATCTTTCGATAACACGTGAGACGTGAAGTAAAACGTACGTGCATATTGCTTGGTAACGGAGCGTGCAGCTTCGAAATCCATAACGGCTTTTGATGTGACGTACTCGATCACACTGCGGATCCTAGGTCTTCAACCACACATTTTTCTGTTGCTTCTGCAGATAGTAAA
This sequence comes from Ignavibacteria bacterium, assembly GCA_013204605.1. GTDB lineage: Bacteria > Bacteroidota > Ignavibacteria > Kapaibacteriales > Kapaibacteriaceae > JABMNI01. The sequence goes on along the minus strand of JABMNI010000056.1, from coordinate 46,009 downwards.
ACACCTGGAACGCCTCCTCCGGGGTGTGTTCCGGCACCAACAAAATAAAGTCGTTCAATGTCTTGATCACGGTTATGAGGTCGGAACAAGGCACTTTGAGAAAGTCGGGGCTCTATTGCAAAAGCACTGCCCATGTATGAGCTTAGCTCGCTTTCAAAATCTAATGGGGTGAATTGCTCCAGAACTTCAATAGAATCTCTGAGCCCCTTCATCCCAAAATCTTTTTCCAAAAAGTTGAGAATTTTTTCCAAAAACACGGGACCCATTTTTTTCCAGTCTACGTCTGCACCAAGGTGCGGCACTGGTACCAACAGATACATACTTTCGCATCCGGGAGGCGCCATGGTTGAATCGGATCGGGTTGGAACGTGTAAATAAATTGAGAAATCTTCTGGCAGTACCTTGCGGTCAAAAATGTCTTTCACAAGCTCTTTATATCGCTCGCTTAAAATTAGCGTATGGTGTTTGAGTTCAGGGAACTGCTTATTCGTACCAATGTAGAGCAGGTAACAACTCATGGTCATGTGCAATCGTTTCACGCGTTTATCGGTCCACTTTTTCCGATTCTTTTCATCTATCAAGTTGAGATAAGTAAACGGAACATCGGAATTGCACACAACTGCGTCGGCACTATGAAATTCAGACCCGATAAAGACGCCGGTTGCCCTTCCGTTTGTAACCTGAATATTGGTTACATCGGAATTCGTGCGCACGATACCACCCAACTCGGTAAAAACTTGTAAGAAAGCCTTAACCAAACTGTACATTCCACCTTTCGCATACCACACTCCACCGTTTTTCTCCAGATACGGAATCATGATATAAATGCTGGGAGCACGAAAAGGTGAGCCACCTATGAAAAGTGGATGAAAGGAGAACGCGAACCTATTGTATTCGTGCGAAAAATATTTCGAGGCGAATTTGTACACTGGTGTAAGTCCGCCCAGCTTCAATGCCCGGGGAACGAATTTCATAAATCCTGACCAATCGGCAAACATTGTGGAACCTAGCCCCTCGGTGATCACGGCATCGTAAATAGGCTTCACTGCCTTCATAAAGGCATCGTAGTTGTTGGCATCTGCTGTGCTGAACTTTGCCATCTCTGCCTTCATCTTCTCACTGTCGCCGGTATAATCCATATAGGCGCCGTCGTGAAAGTAAATTCGGTAGAACGGATCTAACTTCTCAACCTCGATGTAATCGGCACTCTTCTTTCCAGCTGCCAAGAACACACTCTCAATAATATCAGGAGCCGTTATTAATGATGGCCCCATGTCGAACGTATATCCGTTCTTCTTCAGTTGATAGGCTCTTCCACCCACCTGGTCACGTTTTTCAAGTATAGTTACAGCATAACCTCTAGCCTGTAATCTAATCGCCTCGGCCAACCCACCAAAACCTCCGCCAATCACAATCACTTTTTTCATAACGCAAAATTACGAGTTAATGAGTTAGCTGGTAGCTAACATTGCCTTACTTCTGTAGATCAATCCTTAGTCGTGAATTCCGTAAATTGCACCTATACGGAATAAAGGAAATTGAAATGTTACTCAGGCACAAAGCAGACCGACGCACCATAGCCTATATGGTGGTTACTACTGCGGTTTTTATACTTCAGTGGACAGTACTTGATTGGAATCCATTCGTTTGGTTTTTCTATCTGTTCTTGTCTGTGGCTGTAACGGTTATAGCCCACAACCACAATCACTTACCCATCTTCAAGAAGAAGGGTCTCAATAATATTGTTGATTATTGGCTGACAATATTTTACGGCTTTCCGGCGTTCGCGTGGGTGCCAACGCACAACATGAATCACCACAACTTGAACAACAAGGAAGGCGATTACACCCTCACGTACCGCTTGACGGAACACAACCATCTGCTCATGATTCTGTTCTACCCCACCATGAGTTCGTACTACCAGCAGAAACCCATTCGCGATTTTCTGAAAAATTTGTGGGCGAAAAACAGACGTGGTTTTTGGCTGTGTACTTTTCAATATGTGGCTTTGGCTGTATGGATTGTAGGGGGCTTAATATTGGATTGGCAGAAAGCAATTCTGTACATCATTATTCCGCAGCAGCTTGGACTTTTTGCCGTGCTAGTGTTTAACTACGTGCAGCACGTTCATGCAGATGAAGAATCCGCCATCGATCACTCTCGGAATTTTGTTGGATTTCTAAACGTGATGTTATTTAACAATGGCTATCACACTGTCCACCACGATAAGGCTGGGAGTCATTGGAGTAAGGCACCGGAACTGCATGCAGCAGTTACCCATAAAATTAACCCCGTGTTAATCGAGCGCAGCTTTTGGTGGTACATAACACGCAACTATTTTCTTGGGGCGTTCATTCCAAAAATGCGGACCAAGAGCTTACGGTTGGCTCGTATTGCCAGGGAGCAACAGGCAGCGTCTGCGCTGAAATCTCAGGCCTCTGCAATGCAATCAGACGCTGAATCATCGCAGGCCGACGCATCGCAAACACATTACGGCGCCCCTGCGGTATAACCACAAAGCCCCTTTCAAAAAGACAGAATAGATTTGCACTTTTACGTATGAAGCCCTCGCACACGCTGCAGCCGGAGAGTTGGATAGAGACGTACGGAAAAGAACTCTTTCGGTATGCTATGCAGCGATTGCGGAATACGGAAGATGCCGAGGATGTGGTACAGGAGGCCTTTTTGACAGCATGGCGCAATCGTGAAACGTACCGTGGCGATATCAGTGAGCGGAACTGGTTGTATCTGATTGTCAGAAGTAGAATAATCGATCTCGTTCGTAAACGGCGTGACACGGTTTCGATAATCAACGAAGAATCGCAAGAAGAGATTTCGTTCTTCGACGCTGCTGGGCATTGGCTGCCAACGGCGGCGCCTAAGCCGTGGACGCATTCACCTTCGGATGATATTGAGAACCAAGAATTCAACAACATCCTTCAAGGATGTCTGGACAAACTCCCCCCCGTTCAGAAGTCGGTTTTTGTGCTGACGTATGTTGATAGTGCCGACTCCGAAGAAATCCGTCAGGAATTAAACATTACCGCGTCGAACATGTGGGTGTTACTTCACCGCGCCCGCCTTAAGCTCAGAAAATGCCTAGATGTACACCTGTAAAGAAACCATAGAACTACTAACCACTGCCGACATTCGGCCGTTAACGTTGCGCGAAAAACTTGGCGTTAAGATGCACACCATGTTGTGCAAGATTTGCAACGCATACAACAAGCAGGTAAAAATTATTAAACGGGCTTTGCAGAAGCACGAAATTTCGGACGTCGAAGCTCAGCAAGCCGTAAAGAATATCTCCAAAACTTTATCAGCTAATTCCGAGTTCTTACACTGAATTTTTACTACCGTCAAGTAGTTGTTACGCAGGTAATATTTTCGAGACGGACAACAGATTCAAAACCTAGGGCAGTTTCGAATCCGGAATTTGCGGTTCAACGCAAACTTCTAGCATCCAATTGCATGTACGCAAATTTGGGCTTCGCCAGTACCTGACTGAGACATTACATATTCCGATTATTAGAATCACTTTTGAAAATATTATTTAGCTGAATATGCTACAACCAGATTCCAACTCCGCCCCCTCCATCAACACGGGAAATGTACACGCGCAATTCGACCAAATTAGTGCTCATTGGCGGCCCCACGTAATTGCAACGCTCAACAACCAACACGTTAGAGTTGCCAAAATTCTTGGTGAGTTTGTCTGGCACAACCATGCCGATGAAGATGAAATGTTTTATGTGGTAAGGGGCTCCATGATTATTGAATTCCGCGACACCACAATCGAACTTTCCGAGGGCGACTATTGCGTTGTCCCCCGCGGCGTCGAGCACCGCCCCGTTGCCAAAACCGAAGCCTGGATAATGTTATTCGAGCCCGCCACCACAATCAATACTGGCAACGTTCGCACAGACCTAACAATTCTGGATTTGTAAGAACACTCGTGTGTCGCACAACGTGTCGCACAACGTGTCGCACATCGTGCTAAAGCATAACCTGGTACTGTACCGTTACCTGCGTTTTGCGGTCACCCGTAAGGATGGTGCCGACGGTGTTGGTGGTGTACGTTGGACGGTTTTGTAGGTCCAATGAAATTTTGGAGCGGTGCTTGTCCAACAGCACCGAACAACCCACACTCACAACGGCAGTGGGTAAAGTTACCCGATCCCAGTTGGCGTAGAATAGTGATGCGTATGGCAGCAATCCGGCGCTTCCAATTGCACTGGGAACGTACAGACCACACTGTGTGTACACTGCATTTCCAGTTCCGAACATTGGATATGCGTTTCCGTGCGTTGGGCCAGCCCCCTGCATGCCAACAGTACTGGATGTGCCGGTGGCGGGGTTCATGAGACCGTTGAAGCGGAGATAGTTCTGACCGTAGTTGTAGTGGAAAAAGCCCGCGTAGGCGGAGAGGGCGACGCCGTCGGTGGATATTGGTGCGTCGTAGAATGATTCGATGCAGGCTAGGGTCATGTCTTCGTAGACGGTGTCGGCATTGTTCCCCAGACGCCACATGGCGCGCGGTTGACGCACCACGCCGCCCGCAATGTTGAACACTTTTCGTTCCCCGAGATACGTGCCCGTCATGTATGGTGTGGTGTGCGGTTCGTGATCGAAAAACTGCCACGCAACGTACGCTTGTTGCTGCAGACTGTGGCCCATGGGCGTGAATTGACTGTACGTATTTATTGAAGGGGGCTGGGTGCCATTTGATGTTATTGGAAATGGATCAGACAAACAAACGCGGTAATCGATGGGTCCTACTTGACCTCGTGCAAACACGGAAAGTTTGCGCGAAAATTCGTCGGTTTGATCCACCGTTGCTTGGGCCGTAACGGGAACATCGGTAGTCATTATAGTTCCTACTGACGGCTGACTAAATCTGGAAAGCCCGTTTGCAATAGTGAGTCCACCACCTAGTATTAACTCGCGATTGTCAGACACTCGATATTCGGCCAACGCATCGTGAATGAATATTGCGTTCTTCCGATTGCCTCCAATTGCATAGGCGGAGTTGAAGTTGTTCATACCAATTTGGAAGAACATATAGGTGCGATCATTTATCTGAGACTGAATTACCAGTCGTGTTCTGCGCAGCCCGATATCGACGGTATTATCCGCTGTCTCATTGCCAACCGTGGTGCCTGGATTGCTCTGGTTATACCGCAGCCACACCTGGTTCAGGAAATTGAATTTCACATACTTCGATCCGCTCGAATCCAAATTGATCCGCGCATCCTGTGCCCGAACCTGCTGGCCCACGCATACCAAGGCCATACAAACAACTACCACTTGAAGAATTGAACTGAATTTCATTTTACTAACGCTCCTGATGTTTTCTTTTGGCAAATGTTGCCTGGGAGTTTTACGTTGTCTTGCTCGCAAGTTTACGTGCCGACGTTGGATGATCCGACGAAGCAACGTGATTCTCCAAGCCGATCACTGTGAGCGTCCTACCCTTTCGCGCAAAATCCATTTGCAGTACTTCGATGTTGTGCATAACGGTGTGGTCGACAAGTTTTGTGTTGGAGAAGTTCAAAATTACGGTGTGTGACGATTCCAACGACTCGAGTCGTTTTTTAAGTCCGATGAAATTTGCAAAAATCGCAGAGTGTTTCACGTCAACTTCATACGCTCCGTCAGCATTTTTTTGGATGGTCAAGAACGGCGTAAAGAACCATCTAACGGGAACACCGTTAAACAAATGTAACACCATCTTGGTAACTATTCCAGCTCCAACACCAATTAACAGGTCGGTTGCCAAGGTTGTTACCACCGTAATTAGGAAAATTAGAAGTTGCTCTTTTCCAATGCGATAAGTTTTAATAAACTCCAATGGCGATGCTAATCGGAACCCTGTGTAGACAAGCATGGCAGCCAGCGCTGCTAGTGGTATTTGATGGATGAGATCGGGCACCAACGCAACAAACAACAATAAAAATCCACCGTGAAAAAAGTTTGCCCAGCGCGTGCGAGCACCGTTGTTTGCATTAGCGGAACTACGCACGATCTCCGAGATCATGGGTAAGCCCCCTATCAATCCACTAATAGTATTTCCAATTCCAACCGCCACCATGTCTTTGTTCAAATTCGACTTGCGCTTGAATTTATCTAGTGAATCGACGGCCTTTGCACTCAGCAGACTCTCGATACTTCCCACCAGCGCAAACATCACGATGTACTTAATTGAGGTAGCACTAAACAGTTGCGAGAAATCGGGGAAGGTTATGGCGGAGGATAGTTGTGCTGGAAGGGTGACTAAAAACTTTGGACCCAACGCATACTGATGATGATCCAAGAACAGATACGTGTGCTCGTGTCCAAGATCGAAATACATTCCAAGTGGTACGGCGATGAGCAACACAACCATCGGACCCGGCACCATTTTCACATATTTATTTTTGAAAAGGGGCAATCCAAATAGTATCACCAAACTCAGAATTCCAATGATTGCTATCTCCGGATTCATCACGCTAAAGCTATGCGGAATCTCGGCAATTTGTCCGAAGAGTTCCTTGCTTACCGGCTTCACACCTAGCAACACATGAGCTTGTTTTGTGATGATGATAATTCCAATAGCCGCCAACATTCCGTGTACTGCCGAAGTAGGAAAGAAGTCGCCGAGCACGCCCGACTTAATAATTCCAAATCCGATCTGAACAATTCCTGCCACAACAATAACGGCAAGGGTTAGTTTGTAACCCAGCATCGCATCTCCGTGACCCAACTCTTGCACGGCTCCTAACGCAATAACAATCAGGCCGGCTGCCGGACCCTTAATTGTTAGTTCGGAACCGGTGAAGAACGATACCACCAAGCCCCCTACAATAGCCGTAAGAATTCCTGCTACGGGAGGAAACCCAGAGGCTGCAGAAATTCCTAAACAAAGTGGGAGTGCAATTAAGAATACCAGAAAACCAGACAGTGCATCGGTTTTCCAACTATTCATAAAGGTGAGTTTTTCGGTACTCATTTAATTTCGCTTTCTTATTAACTGTAAAATTCCATTGATAAATGTAAGCGGGTGCGGAGGGCAACCGGGCACGTACAAATCCACTCCAACTTCTTCTACATATTGGCGTTGAAGTACTTCAGATTTTTCGAAGATGCCGCCACTAATTGCGCAAGCGCCGGTGAGGACAATAATTTTTGGATGCGGAACGGCCTCGTGGCATATCTGCATTGCGGCCGACATGTTAGTAGAGATTGGGCCGGTAATTACAATTCCATCGGCATGCCGCGGCGATGCAACAAACTCTATTCCAAACCTGCCCATATCGAAGTTTGCATTGCCACATGCATTCAACTCCAACTCGCAGGCATTGCATCCCGCCGCCGATACTTGGCGCAGCTTCAATGATTTGTGAAACACCGTTTGAATTTCTTTTCGAATAGCATCGGCATCAAACTTCACTTCGGCCGGCATGCCCTGAGCAATTACAAGATTCTTGCGCGTTGTGGTTGCGTTTAAATGGTTCTTGGAGAACGAAATTTTATCCGACGGACACACCTCGGCACACTCTCCGCAAAACACACACTTGCCCATGTCGATGGAAATGCGTCCGTTCACGTCCAACAGAATCGCATCCGTCGGACACTGCTCAATGCACGCGGAACACCCATCGGCACAGGGCTTGTCTTGAATAATCGGAATACCTCTAAACACGCCTGGCAGCGTAACGTTGGTTACATCAGGAATTGTTTGTTTGCCTTGACGACGTAATATTTTTATTGACTCAATCATGGTGCCTCACAAATCATGTCCACAGTAGGACAGATCAAAACTTTTATTGTTGATTGGAAAATCTGATATTGGCGTGTTGCGCAGCGCCTGCGCCAACGCAAACCAGTTATGCATTGATGGGTCCTTCACGCGCACCATTTCAATCTCGCCCACTTCATCTGTCAGCACAATGTGAGCAAGCTCTCCCCGCCATGCTTCAACCATACTTATAACCATACTCCGTGGCGGCATTTTTTTAACCGTCGGACGCGCCTCGTATGCAGACCTCGGATCGGCCAACAGTCCTTGCATGTAGTCCATTGATGCATCAATCTCCAACCTTCTCAATTTCGCGCGCGCCAACACATCGCCGGTATGCAGCAGTATGGCTGGGTAAGGGGCTTTCCCATACACCCCAAAAGGATGTGAGATTCGAACATCGCGAAGAATTCCAGCGGTACGCGCCGGCATTCCCACCACGCCTATTTTTCTCGCAACGTTTTCTGGCACAGCGCCTACACCTTCAAAACGATTAACAACACTTGGTGAGTTAAACATTTTCTCTGCCATGGCGGTGTACTGTTTGTTAATATCATCAAGCATTTCCGAAAGTCTATTTTGCAATGCAGTAGTAAGTTCAAATCGATTATAGCCGGGCCGGATTAGCCCCTTACCAAATCGGTTTCCACACCAATGCTGGAAATAATTGATGAGGGGAGTGCGAAGAGTTCCAAATACGGCGCTACCAAGTTGGTAGGCAACATCGGTGTTCAACGCACTGAGATCGCCCATGTGAATTGCTATGCGTTCTAGTTCAAGCGCTATAGTCCGATCGGCCTGCGTGGAATGATCAGGCGTGATTCCGCGTAACCCTTCCATACACATAGCATGCGCCCATGCATTGCCTATGCTAGTGTCGCCGGCAATGGATTCGGCAATAACCGAACGCTGAACGTCGTTCCGTGCCTTGACAAACTCACCTTCTACACCACGATGTTGGTATCCGAGTTTGATTTCTAAGTGAACAACCTCTTCACCAACGCATTGAAATCTGAAATGGCCCGGTTCGATTACGCCGGCATGTATTGGACCAACTCCAACCTCGTGAATCTCGCCACCCTCTATACGGAAGAAGGCGTAATCATCTATCGTCTGTCCATGCGAACTGTTTTTCGGGAACCTAACTGGCTTTAGCCATGGATGATTTTGATATGCTATTCCATGACGTTCCCAGAGATCGCGTTCAAAAATGTGCAAAGCGGCGTTATGCAGAGTGATCGACTCGATGGAACGCAAGGTTGTGGTATCGTATTCAAAACCAACCACATGAATTTCAGCCGTTGCATCATTTGCAATGCAAATAACAATTGGCAGAATTCCTGAGGTGGACTTCAACGATATATAGTGCACCACATGATTATTGTAGTCGTGCAAAAGTGCAAGTACGGTGCCGGTGAATTCTTGATATGGTACAAAAGGAATTTCAGATACCAAGAACGACTCACCATTTTTTGTTACTAGGGTGTTCATGTGTTAAAAGTTAGCTTCACTATTTGTGTTACAGATGAGCTGCATTGTTGATAAAATCAATAACGGAATGCGGGGCAAGGAAGCCAAGCCACAGCACCGCGAGTAAAAGAATGTATTGCGGTAGAGTCTCCCAATTCATTACGCGGTTAGAAAGATGCGATGTGGGATGTGCCTCGGCTTCGTTTTTGTTGTACAGTATGCCAAAAAAGTGACTGCCAATAGCCCAAACCAAAACGGCCATCAGAATAAATATTACAGGTGCTGTCCACCAAAATGGTCCGGCCAACAAATACTGAAACGTGTACAACTCACTCATAAATGTTCCCATAGGTGGCAACGCACACAATGCGATTACGCCCAACACAAACACACCGGCACCCCATGGATGGGTTTGAATGTAGTTCGATTTTGTATCGAGGTTTTTGTTTTTGAAAAGACGGAAGAAGTGGGCGTACTGAAAGAACATTGCCGACTTTGCAAACGCATGCAGAATAACGTGCAACACTGCCGCATACCACGCACCCGTGGCGATGGCTATCAACACTATGCCGGCGTGTTCAAGGCTAGAGTATGCCAGAAGGCGCTTTAAATTCTTCGTTTTCAAAATGTAACCTGTGGCAAACACTATAGAAAGTATACCGCAAATCATGAGCACGGTGTCCATCCAGTGTCGGATACTCGTAGTAGAGAAAACAGAATACACTCTGTAGATAGCCACAAAGCCCGCTATCATCAATACTGATGATAACAAAGCCGCTACATGGCTGGGACCGCCATCCTTGGCGTCGATATCTACGTTAAACAACGGCACCACACCCATCTTAACACTAAAGCCAGTTAGCATAAACAAGAAGGATATTTTCAACCACTTCGGATCCATTAGGTGCGCATTTTTCGTCAGAATTTCAAAGCTCAGGTCGTGCACTTCTTTGGATTCGCCGGCAATACTCAAAACCAAGATTCCTGCAAAGGCAATTGCAATTCCAATCGAGCACACAAACACATACTTCCATGTTGCTTCGATGCTATGCTTAGTTCGGTTGTGATAGATAAGTAATGCGGCCGTTAACGTAGAGGCTTCAAGAAATGCCCACACCATACCAATATGACGCGAAACGTACACTCCCGCCAACATGGTGAGGAACAGAATTAGGGCTGCATGGTGCGAAGCAGCGCGTTGTGGCGCATCGCCCCTTTGCTTGGTATAAATGAAGCTGTAAAAGTAGGCACAGGCTCCAATAATGGTGAGTACCGCCAGAAAAAGGACGGCCATAGCATCGGCTTTTAGGTACACAGATTCGATTTGGTTAAGACTACCAAATTCGTGTACAGTAAAAAATGCCAAAGTGGAAATATGTAGTACTGCCAGAACCCGCTGTATAAGCACGGACCGGGTGAAATACATGCTTACGGCTAGCGCAGCGGATCCCAGCAATACTAGTATAGGAATATTCAAGTTCATCATTCTTAATCTGTCAATTCGTTTAGTTCGTGCACATCAGTTGTTTTGAACGTCTTGCCTACAGCGTCAACGAGGAACGCTAACAGCAACACGCTGGAGAGAAGATCGAGTAAGATTGCAGTATTTACGGCAAGGGGCATTTCATTTCCAACGGCAAGCGAGAGTAGAAATATTCCATTCTCGAGAACCAGATAGCCCATTACATGAGTCACAATTTTTTGACGCGCCACCACAATGAAGAGTCCGGTGAGTAGCGCCGACACCGAAGCCGTGAAATACCCAACCTTGATGTGATGATCGTGCAAGGTGAACCCCATTAGAAAACTGCCAAACACAAAACCAGATACAATGATGAGTGACAGTATGGGTGACACAGTGAGATTTGTTTCTCGCTCTAGTTTGTTTTTCTTTATGGTTCGAAAAAGCAAGTACGGTAGTACAACGCCTTTCACCAACAACGTTTCGGCGATAATGAAGCCGAAGTTTAGGGCATCTACCTTGTGCAATTCTAGAATTGCAACAACAAACAATAACACACCTTGCAAGGAAAGCAGCCGTACCATGGAGACTAGTCTGTCAGACACGGCTATGTACACCAGTGTGATAACGAAGAGCAGAATCATTACACTAATCATATCACATTCCAATCTTGTGCATAAGAATTAACACGCTGAAATACACCAGCATGGCAATCGAGGTGAGCGTAATAATGAACTGCGGATTTCGGGTCATTTTAAATCGGGCGCGGAATGATTCCAAGCCACCGGCAGTAATTGCAAATGCGAACTGCACAACAATTCCAATTGCAAGCGCAATGGGAAGCCACACGTTATGAGGCAAAAAGAAGTTGGTGAGCATCACGCCGTACATGGCAAATTTTAATCCGCTAGTTACCGTGATTAATCCAAGATCGAATCCGCTGTGATCAAGAATCATCACCTCATGAATCATCGTCAACTCGAGGTGAGTTTTTGGATCGTCAACCGGTAACCGACTGCTCTCGATCATTGCCGTTTGTATTACAATGTAGGCTGCAAGTCCGGCCATCATGTATGATACTCCCCCACCTAGATGCAACTCACGGAACATGTCGGTGAATGAGGTGTGACCGGTAAACAACGATAGCGATCCAAAAAGCACAAAGAATGCCGGCTCGACCAGCATGCCGTACAGACCCTCGCGATTTGCACCCATGCCCTGAAACGGACTACCCGTATCAAGCGCAGCAATAATCATCACGAATCTCGACAGCGCAAGCACGTAGGCAAACAGCACCACGTCGTAATCGAAATGCATCACCGCAGGATAGGGTCCAAACGGTATAAGCAGCGTAGCGACAATCACACACACAAACGAAATGGAGGGGGCTAACTGGAATATGGAACTGGTGGTGGTGCTAATCACACTTCCCTTTTTGAACAGCCGTACCACATCCCAAATACTCTGAACAGCACGAGGACCAATACGACCACCAAATACACTTTTTGCGCGATTGATTATTCCAAGAAAAACCAATCCGAACACACATACCACAATTACAGTTATCATAAAGCCCCCATCACAGTTAGCAGCGCAATTCCAAGAATGAAAACAAACGCATAAGAGATGTAGGCGCGGATGCTGCCGGTTTGTACAATTGCTATTCGCTGAATTCCTCGGCTAATGGCATGTGTGATTTTTTTGACAACGGAGAGTTCTACGATATCAACTTCGTGCGAGGTATACCACCTAGTGCGCGGAAAAACATCTTCGGAATTCAGCGCATGATAATCGTGCACAATTCCAATTTTCCCGCCGGCAATTTCATTGATGCTGTCACCATAGGTAGTAGCCGTGTACTGCACGCGCGAATCGCCGGCGGTGAAGCCGCAGCCCCATGTTGGACCTCGTTCGATGATGGTGTTGCTGCGCGCAATGCGGCGCAAGCCAAACACTATCGTCGTTCCCAACAACAGCACAATGTTCACCTGTCCAATATTTACTAACGATGCTCTTGCGCCTGTTAGATCAAGTCCACCGGAAAGATTCGAAAGCACTCCGTACGTAGCATCAACAATTCCTTGCGGATACACCGCGATGGCTACAACAAAAATTAGTGCTAGGTATTGCGGCATCAGCATAAGCTTGGACCGCTCTTCTGCATGTAGTGCCTGCGGAGTGCGTGCAGTGCCAAGTAGTCCAATACCAATTGCCTTTGTGAAAGCAATTATTGCCAAGCCCCCTGCCACGCACATAGCAACAACAGCAGCTAAATAGACAATGCTACTCGAAACATTTTCAATCCACATTCCGCGAATACCGGCGCTGTACATCAGGAATTCCGATGCGAAGGCTCCAAAGGGCGGCAGACCGCATATCACAATTCCCGAAACTGTGATAAGTAGAACGGTCTTCGGCATTCGGTGCACCAGTCCACCAAGGTCGTTCAAATTTCTGGAGTGCGTTGCTGCATAAATATTTCCTGCACCCTGAAACAACATTGTCTTTGCCAGCATGTGCACCACCGCATGTAGCACTACGGCGCACCATGCAAACGCTGCCACTACCGGCGAGTTGAGCGCTGTTGCAACTTCGGCCATACCAATACTCATCACTAAAAGTCCCATGTTTTCGATGCTCGAATACGCCAACAAACGCTTCAAATCTGTCTGCACGGTTGCTTTTAAAATTCCATACACGGCAGTAACGGCACCAGCCACAAGCAGCACCATACCAAGCGATTCCGAGGGCGAATTGCTCAGCCATAGCATTCGAACAATTCCGTAAATCCCGAGCTTGATCATCACGCCCGACATCACGCCCGACACATGCGAGGGGGCTGCGGGGTGCGCATTGGGCAACCACGAATGCAACGGCACAAGACCCGCCTTCATAGAAAAACCCGTAATCATGAGTCCGAACACCCACCACCACGCTTCACTCCCAACCGCCAGCGTTTGAATTGCCGAAAACTCCCAACTGCCCGTAGTTGCAAACAACACAGAGCCCCCTGCCAAAATACAGGCTGCACCCACGTGCATTTGAACGATGTACGAAATGGCGGCTTCGCGGACCTTGGCGCGGTGACCGTCGAACAGTACCAGGAAGAACGACGATACCGACATCACCTCCCACCAAATCAGCAGGCTTACCACGTCGCGCATATACACCACAAAAAGCATGGAAATGTGCAGCGCAAAAAACGACGCCGCATGAATGAAAACTTCGGTACCGGATTTGTTTTTGTAAGGGGCTAGGTAGAGCACGCCATACAGTGCGCCGAGGATTACGCCTGTGTTGATGAGTAGCGTCATGCCAGCGGAAATAGCATCGGCATGCAACACCAGATTTCCAATCGTAACCGTCAGCGTAGTAACCCCACTAAATGCGGGCATTACCCAAACGGAGGTAATAACGGCTAGAACAATGGAGAATGCAACGGCTACTATGAAGCCGAACTTCATTGACATAAAGATCCAGATTTGAAATGTTAATATTTTGGGAGGCTTGAGTTTGTCAAGCAAGCAGCGTGGCTGCAGACTGGGCTATTACTTCAGTCTATATGAGGAGGGTATGAAGCCTAGCAAAATACACGTCGTGCAGTGCTGCGCTTACTTCCGAGTTGTACTCAGCGGTACAAACTACTTTTACATTTTCAGTTAAAATGAACTCTGCAATAACACGAGTTGACAAGCACTTTAAACGCTCTAACTCAATTTCTGTTTGTTCAGCTTCGGCCACAGAAGGGCGGTGCTTAACGTTCTGTGTTGTAAACGTTGTCTTACCACTCTTCTGTGTACCCGTTCCTACCGCAGCTGAAATGCATCCGGCTGTTGTAAGTATTACGAGAAGTATGGTAATTAGCGAGGGCATTGTTCTAAAGCGAAAGTCTATCAATACAAAACTAACGGAATTAATTCAATTAGCAATTTGCAATTAACAATTATTAATTGTTGTTTGGCATTGGCATTCTCAAATTTCCACATTTCCACATTGGGCTTCACTAGCCATTGATGTTTATCGTTAGCGGAACCGTGCGGTGCGGACCTGGTACGCCGCGGTAGAGCAATCTCGACTTTATAGAGAACGTGACAGTGCCGCTTAAGGTTCCTTGTTGAAATGGGAGGATGGGTGCAATTATTCGGCACAACAATTCCGGGACGCCTTGCTCGGTGAGTGAGTATACGGCGTTAACGGAGAATCTTTGATTTAATCCGTCCTTAAGTTTTACTGATGATACCACAACTTCAACGGCATCCAATTGGCAATCTCGCGTGTCTCGCACACCATCCACAATTGCAGCTTCGGGCACCGAAACAACTAGCCCCTTAACACTGAATGTGGGATCGGCGGCGTTCACAATTTTCACGTTTTTATCAGCGGGCATTCGCACGCGGGGTTTGGCAATGGGGACGTTCATAACGTGCGCTTGAAAAACCTCACTGGTGGTACCAACCCAATCAGTGCCATTCCAAAATGCGGCACTCACTGTCAAGCGGGCGGCGCCGCGCACACTATCGGCGGGCAGGGGAAGCCCCTTTCCATCGAGGTGCATAAATATTGCGAGCTCGTGCGTGGAGCTACCAGTGATGGCCATGATTAATGAGTCGGGCACCTCGCCGATATCAACTATCGAATCAACAACAGCTTTGAACCGGTTGTAGTCTTGGCCCACGCTGCGAATTGTAGAAGTTTGCACAACGGCTTTTAACGTATCGTATTTGCCGGAAACTCGAACACCCTTCACTACAAACCACGGATTGTAATCGTCGCAAATAAACTCTGCTGTAGCATGACGCACGTTAATAATTGGCGGATGCATTTTTTGCGCCGAGCACTCAAGCGCAAACAAAAGGAAAAATATTACTCCGAACTTTTTAATCCCGGATTCCATGCTGGTGGTGGAACTATTTTGTTTGAAGCGGGGTCGGCAATGTAATTCGGACTCATGATTTGTACACCATTGCGATTAAACACGTCTTGAATTTTTCCGTGGAGTTGCGTTATCGCCTCCAACCGTTGCAGCGGATCGATAAGCAATACCGTCATTTTATACTCAACATAAAAATCCCGCAGTGATGTTTGAGCAATGCTGGGAGGGGGCTCAGTGGATACTAGCTCACAATCTACAGCTGCCTGATGTAACATTTCATGTACCTGACGCCACGGTGTGTCATATCCTATGGTCACTGCCGTTGTGTGTGCAACTTGACCTTCTTGAAAACGGCTGTGATTAATGATAGTTGAATTCATCAGCACCGAATTTGCTAACGTAACTTCTTCGCGAAATGAAGTTTGAATTCGAGTATTGAAGAAACCAATCTTCAAAACGGTACCCGTTATCTCGCCTACGGTAATGAGTTCGCCGGTACGAACAGTACGCAGGTACAGTAAGATTAAACCCGACATTCCCTGCCCAACAATTCCACTTGCACCCAACGAAATCATTAAGCCAAACAAAACACTCACGCCTTTAAACGCATCGCTTTGCGCACCAGGAAGAAAGGGGTAAATAACGGCGATAGCAAAAAGCCAAATTAGAACGGCGGTAATTCTGCGTGTAGGTGTAATTGTTTCGACACTAATCATTGAAATCTGTATCGTGCCGTCTTCTATTTTGTCGAACACCTTTGCTACAAATCTTTGTGTGAATCTTGCCACAATAATTATCACAACCACGAAGGCGAGATTTGGAACAGCTGCAATTATCGACGATACTATTACTCCAATTACATCTATAATTGCATCACTCATTCCCTCGCCCCAAGGCCGGGTAATAGGAAATCTGTTTAGCACAAACGTTGCGTATATGTATGACATCACAGCGCTAGCTGCGTAGGCAGATATCGACACTAATCTGGCAAGCACCATGGGGAGCATTTTCGACGTCGACATAAGGTCGCGCATGTGCGCAACCTTTACACGCTGATTCACCGAGTGCATAACTCGCTTCACAACCACACCCCGGGCCATGAACAATACTCTTAGTAGAATTATAAACGCTACGGTTGCTAGAATTGTAAGCCCAATTGCCAAAAGTATGTCAGGTAAACTCCGTTGTTCTTGATACTCGACCACTAACAATTGGAGTTGCTCGGAAGTGCGTTGCGTAAGAAAATGGAGCGACTCTCCAGAAGAAACATCTACGTCACTGTTTGCAAGAAACACTACAAGAGTGTTGTCGATAAAAACGCTTTCGCCGTCTGAAACAATTTTCGTACTCACCACACCGGTAGGCATATTCTCGAGCGCATGAACAATCCTATCCGCTGCAACCGAGGCGCGTTGCTTCGGCGCCACGCCGGCAATGTTGCCGCGAAGCGTAACAATATCGCGACCGAAAACTTTCACAGTTGCCGTAGGCTCTATAAGTCTCAACGCGTCCGAGCGCATAGAATCCGCAACTACAACGGCAGGCAACGCCGCTAGTACGGTCACATCAGGCTGAACAACAGGCTTTCTTGGCTGAGCGTACGTGGCACCAACCATAACAACCAAACTAAATATCGCAATGCATACACTGCGATAAATGGACAGAATTGCCCTAATCCGCATATTCAGGTACTACCTTCCTTGATAGCCATCGGTGATAACGTCCGCGTTCCGTTGCGTCGTAGTACGATGCAATAGCCGCAAAATACCACGCCGTGCGGCTCATTTCGGTAAATAATTCAGGAACCAATTTTTTAGCAAGAAGCTCACTATATAAGGCGGCCGTTTTTCGTGAGTACCAAAGCCAACTACTACTGCCGTATGATAGTATCCATGGCATCAGGAGTGGCGGATGCGCCTCATCGTTTCGTTCCAATTTCATTACCAGCAAATTTCCGGATTGGTTTTGAAATTCTATGTGATACTTCGATACGTCATCAGTCGGCCACCTGCGCCAAGATTGCAAGGCCATCAGTAACTCTTGGTCCGATACCCTCGAAATCCGCTCTACAATATTCGAAAAATCCGATCTCAACAATCTGGCATGAACATCTGCATTGGGTGGTGTCCTATATAAATCCAACGTATCCAAATACGCATCATACATAAACACCGTATCCAACATTGTCTTAATTTCTATTACATCACTCTCTGAGTATGAGATGTCTTTAACCGTAGGTGGACGGTTTCTTTCTTCGTTTGCACCTTGCAAAAACTGATCAATTTGTGCTTTCGAGATGTCATGGAAGAACGATTCGCTCTTCACTCCAAATTTGCTACTGTCTACAATTTCCGCACATCGAAATAAATTTCCTTGCAGCCTATAGTCGCACCACTTCACATGCGTTGAATCGTCACCATCTCGCGCAACCAATACACGAATGCTCGCCGTTGGAGATTTTAAATATGCTGAAAGGGGCTTTACCACTTTGTATGGAGTCACCGATCTGGTTTTAACGTTGTAGACCAATTGATTTTCTACCCCACCAATCAACAACGAATCATTTCCAAGCTTGGAAATTTCTTTCGATCCAATTTGCAACACCGTATCTCTTATCCATTCCCCATTCGGAAGTGGGCGGGAATAAACATCAACCATTGCTGCATCTGTGCTAATTTTCTTTGCCATCCACTGCGATGACTTGAACGTTATAATTTGATCGGTTGGACTAATAGGTTTTGCTGTAGTGTACGGACGGTGCGCATTGCTCGACCCATTACGTATCAATTGAGGCCCTGTATCGGCCGAATACGCACTAACAAATTGGAGATTAAAATCAAGAAGATTACACAACGACACATTCGATGCCAGTAGCACTGGATCTGCACCTCCGGGTAACTTGCTCCACACTCGTCCTTCTATATCCAAATACACAATTGCCGATCTATCCGAACACATTGCCACGCGAAATACTGTATCCCATCTTCGCCAATTCACCTTATCGATTCCCGACACAAACACATCTCTACCGTCCGTCATGTACAACGAATTATCCCACATGAAAAATTCTCTGTTCCACGAAATTTGATTATGTAAAAGGGGCTGAACCGGGTAGTTTAAGTCTTCTACTCGCTGGGGTTTTATAATACTCTGCCATGCGTCAACGGTGAAATGTACTCCTCGAAATCTGTCCAAGCAAACTCCCATTTGCGGACTCACCATGTCAAGCTCCAAAACGGCACCGGGCTGAATTTGTTTGGGAAACAATTTGAATCCCCATGTCAATCCCAAATCATTCGAAAACCAATACCTACCAACACCGTCAAGAAAAAACACGTGTTGGCCTTCCGATAATCTAAATCCATCCGCATACGCCAATGTATCTTTTCCGAGTGGTACTGACTTCCAATTCACACCGCCATCGGTCGATCGGAGAATCGAAGTAGATGCATCTCCGCTGGTCAGCTCATGAATCACCTGACCCACTGCCATCAATACATTTTCGCCAATTGGCGCAACGTGCAAAATGCGTCGAACAAAAACTCGCGTCTCTTCTGTTTGTATCTTCATCGGAAACTCAACCCAGTTTCCTTTTGCATCAATAGTAAATCCCTTAAAGCCCCTTGTAATCATACGCACCGAATTGCCGGCGCCGGGAACCACCGATACCACATCGGAAGCTTCGAGTACTAACGAGCGAGTGTCGGTAGCTGACGCGATATTGAGAGCGAAAAGAAACGCGGTAACAAACACAGCAACAAACACAGCAACAAACGCGAAAACATATTGTTCGACTAATAATTTCATTTGCATTCTTCAGGGAAATATTGCGATGCTGATTTTTCTCCCGCATCAAAGGCTTGGTGCAAATCAGCGCACGCTGCTGAAGTGTTCGAATCGAAGTCGAGGTGGAGTCGGCCACGCACTAAGTACGCCTTACCAACTAGTAACGCTTCACTATTTGTTGAGTCGCTGGTAATCACAACCGACATATCTGCGATGGCCGCTTCATAGTTTTTGAGTTGCGCCAAAACTATTCCACGCTGGAAACGAGTAGGTATTCTGTTTGAATCCAGCGCTATGCTTGTATTCAAATCCGCCAACGCTAAAAGGGGTTCGTTCACTTTCAAGTAGCACGATGCCCGATTAAAGTAGAATAAGTAAAAGTCGTTTTCGAGTTCGATAGCCCTTGTGTATAACTCTATCGCCTTTGTAAAATCACCACGCTCTACTTCGTTATGTGCTTTGCCCGCGAATTCTTGCGAATCCTGAGCATAAGTGTAACATGTTGTAAAGAGTGCGATTATTAACATTGCAATTGTTGGCATCAGACAAAAATACGTAATCGAAATGGCACGAAACTCGTAGGTTGCCGCTTCTATGATGTTTACTCGACGTAATGGACTGCACTGTGTGCCTGGCGATTTTTGCATCGATCCGGTGCGATCTACTCATACTGCCGTTATTACGCATGGACATTCCGATCATGCGCGTCGTGGTATGCAGCACTATATCACGCACAAGCACACAGCCCCAATACTGCGTCACCGCCTGGGCAACAACATTAACGTCACCGAATTAGAATACGACCAACAAATAAAACTTGGCGATGCATGGATTTCACTTCATCCCGCTGGTCACGTGATTGGTTCGGCCCAAGTTCGCGTTGAACACCAAGGCGAAGTATGGGTGTGCACCGGCGATTACAAACGAGATTCCGATCCTATTGCAGCCCCCTTCCAACCAATCGTCTGCGACACCTTTGTAACTGAGTGTACATTTGGTCTGCCAATTTATCAGTGGCCCGATATGCAACTCGTAATGCGCGACGTTCACGCGTGGTGGCAGCAAAATATTTTGTCTGGCAGGACCAGCGTCATTCACGTGTATCCACTTGGAAAGGCGCAACGCCTTCTGTGCGCGCTAGATCAGTCCATCGGAACAGTGTATGTTGATGATTCCATTCACGCCACCAACCAAGTAATCGTAAACACCGGAATCCCGGTACCGCAGTATTCGCGTCTGCCGGTTGCAACCGCCGATGGCCTGGTGCTCACGTCTGCAGGTGGGAGCGCCAACACGCAGCACGGACCCAATGGAAACGTCAACACTCTGCACGGACCCAACACGCGCCTCTCACTCGCAACCGCCTCCGGCTGGAACGTCTCGCAAAAACGATTTGATTCAAATGGTGCAAGGGGCTTTGTGGTAAGTGATCACGCAGACTGGCCCACACTCATTCAAACCGTAAAGGATGTGAATTGCTCGCGCGTGATTGCCATGCACGGCGATACTTCAGCCTTTGTAAAATTCTTGCGTCAGCAAAACACCGAAGCCTTCGACATTTCAGAAATTCTCACTGAATAATTTTCACTGCTTAATTCCCTCTCTACTTTGCAACGACTAACACCAATATTCACGCCAAGCATACTAACGCTACCATCGAACAAAGTGTCGCAGTTACATAGCGTAGTGTCGGAGCTAAACAGCGTAATACAAAGCCTACCCGATGCAACCCACAAACAATTCCTTTGCAACCTTGCAACGGGCAGGCACACCAAGCGCATCATTTCCTACACCACACTAGCCGATCTTACATGCGCAGTTGCAAACATTCCACTATGGCTATTCGACCAATGCAAACTTCACACCGCCTCGATCTCCGAAAGCTCTGCGCTCTGTGTGCCGCTCACCGATGCGCGCTGCAAAGCCCCCTCCCTACATTACGTGCTAACAATTCTCGACCAACTTTCCATCAGCGCGCCATCTGCCCAACGCGAACTCATTTCCACCACCTGGATGCAACTCCACACGCCCGAGCGAATCCTGTTTAACCGAATGCTGGTTGGCGGATTCAGATCGAGTATTGTTAAGGGGCTTTGTGTTTCTGATAACTACTTGTTGAGCATCGAAGCGCCGACATTTGTTAACGGCGCTCCATTCGACGTGACGGCTGTTCTACTTTCAGTAAAACGCGACGCCGACGGATTTCATTTTCACTTCGGTATCAAAAAAAATGAGACGCTGGTTCCGATTGTCTCGTTACCAGCTGAAGCATTTAGCGAATATGATCGGAGCATTATTCTTCAACATGCAGATGCACACACAACCGAAAAGTTTGGACCCGTGCGCGTGGTGCTCCCCACAGTTTTTGCAAACCTTCGGCTGCACAATGTATCCGCTGCTCCGCGCAAGAAGTCGGGCGTAGAAGTTGGAAAAGTAGAGGTTCTGCACATCGAAAACACCACCTCCGTCTTGGCAGATGAGGGTCTTGAAACACTAACGTTGAACGCACTGGATAAGGTTTCAGACACCTCAATACTCATCTAAATGTACCCGGTAATAACTACCCGGTAATAACTCGTCGTCGAAATTCAGGCACAACCGCATATCCTATATGGCCGCCCTCCACCATTAAAAATTCATTCAGCCTGTGTCTGATTGACGTTCGCCCCACAATCCGCTCACCATCAAACGCAAACAAAAACGACGACGGCACAATCTTGTGCGAAGGCAGATTGATCCCCTCTTCAACTTCGGCCAACCGCTCAATGTACTTGCCAAACTCCATCCCCTCTTCATAGTAGTGCAAAAAGTTCGGGAAATCCGGCGAAGTAGCACGGTGCGCACTCAAAAACTCCTGCTCGTCACCAATGTTGAGGGGTCTAAGTGTTAGCGTGAATCTCATTACACTTTTTGGACTATACTCTTTTGGACATTGCCATTCTCACATTTCCACATTTTCTCATTGGCATTGCCATTGCCATTCTCACATTTCCACATTTTCACATTGAGATTGGCATTCTCACATTTTCACATTTTCACATTTGACTCACATTGCCATTCTCACATTTCCACATTTTCACATTAGATCAACTTGATCTCCGCTACCAACGCCGACATACTCGTCTTCGCATCGCCAAACAGCATGGACGTGTTCGGACGGTAGAAGAGTTCATTTTCGATTCCGGCGTAGCCGGCTTTCATGGAACGTTTCATGACAATAACTTGCTTTGCAAGTTCGACGTCGAGAATTGGCATTCCGTAAATAGGAGAGGCCGTATCGGTTTTTGCTGCGGGGTTCACCACATCGTTTGCACCCACAACTAACACAACATCGGTAGTTGGAAACTCAGGATTGATTTCTTCCATCTCGACAAGTTTATCATACGATACATCGGCTTCGGCAAGTAGCACGTTCATGTGACCCGGCATTCTGCCGGCAACGGGGTGAACCGCGTACTTTACCGTTACGCCTTTTTCTTCGAGTTCGTTTTCTAACTGATGGCAGGCGTGTTGTGCTTGGGCCACGGCCAAACCATAGCCGGGTACAATTACAACGGTTTTAGCATACGCCATAAGTACAGCAGCATCGGTAGCACTTACTTCGCGTACGGTACCGGTGGCGCCTTCGGTTGCTCCTGATGCAGCACCTTGCGCAGAGAAATTGCCAAGCAGCACGTTCCAAATGGAACGGTTCATGCTCTTACACATAACAACCGTTAACAACGTTCCGGCACTACCAACAAGAATTCCACCAATCAACATTGGCATATTGTTGTACAAGAAACCACCACACGCAGCGGCAACGCCGGTGAATGAGTTGAGTAGAGAAATTACTACCGGCATGTCCGCACCACCAATTGGAAGTACAAACAAGACGCCGAATAATAATGCACCAGCTGTTAAAAGTAACGCTAGTGGGAATCCAGTTAATGCGCTTAATGCAAGACACGCACCAACAATTAAAACAGCAAGTAGTAAACCGTTGTTAACGAGTTGTTGTCCGGTAAATCGAATATCGCCCATGCGTTCTTCGAGCTTAACATAGGCAATGATCGACCCACTAAAAGAGATCGAACCTATTATCAATCCGGCCATAGTAGCGGCACCGTGTCCGGCAGATACACTTCCCGTTTCTTTATACTCCATCAACGAAATCAGTGCAGCGCAAGCGCCACCCATTCCATTAAAGAACGAAACCATTTGGGGCATCGCCGTCATTTTTACCTTCACGGCCATCATCCAGCCAATAATGGTTCCCACTGCAATACCGCCAAGAATCAGCGGAATATTGTGCAAGTGTGTACCGGCGGAATCTGTGTGGAACAATATTGTTCCGGCAATAGCCAAACACATACCGAAGCCTGCAATTAAGTTTCCTTTACGTGCAGACTTTGGCGAACCCAACATTTTGAGTCCGATAATAAACGTAACCGAAGCAACGAGATAAAGTATTGGTAGTAACGTTTCTATCATTGCTTCTTCCTAAACATTTCTAACATTCGGTTGGTGACCACAAAGCCCCCTACCACATTAAGAGTACCAAGCACCACGGCTGCAAATCCAAGAATTATGGAGGCAGTATCTGTAGCGTGGCCCATTACGATGATCGATCCAATTATCACTACGCCGTGAATGGCGTTAGCACCGCTCATGAGGGGCGTGTGCAGTACCGACGGGACGTGACCAATAAGTTCTACGCCTAAAAATGCCATAAGCACTATAAGGTAGATTAGTTGAAGTGTTGATGCATCCATATTAAACTTTCACCTCGCCATTGTGAACAACCAAGGTTGCTTTGATAATTTCATCTTCAGTGTCGAACGAAATTCCGTCGGGCTTTGCTATATGTGCCAAAAAGTTCACCACGTTTTTTCCGTACAACTCACTTGCGTGCGTTGGAACTGTGGCCGCAAGATTTCCGCCACCAATGATTGTCACGCCGCCAACGGTTACTTGTGTGTCGTGCTGTGATGATTCGCAATTTCCACCCGCATCTGTAGCCATATCTACAATCACAGATCCGAATTTCATTTTACTAACCTGTTCAGCCGTAATTAATGTTGGCGCTTTCCCGCCGGCAACCAACGCGGTAGTAATTACTACGTCGGCAGCGAACAACGATTTTTCGACAGCTTCTTTTTGTTTTTGTAGAATTTCATCGGTTACACCGGCTACATAGCCCCCTTCAATGCGGACATTCTCCAGACCCTCTACCCAGATAAATTTTGCGCCTAAAGATTCAACTTGCTCCTTTGTCTCGGGACGGATATCGGTCACCTCAACGCGCGCTCCCAGTCGTTTTGCCGTAGCAATGGCCTGCAAACCCGCTACACCGGCACCATAGATCAGCATTTTCACGGGAGTAACCGTTCCAGCCGCCGTCATCATAAGCGGAAAAATGCGTCCAACGGCATTCGCACCCACCACCACTGCCTTATAACCGGCCAGATTATTCTGCGAACTCAGCACGTCCATGTTTTGCGCCCGCGTAGTGCGTGGCATTGCATCCATAGCAAACACGCTCACACCGGCCTGCGCCAACGCCGCCAACGTATCCGGATTACGTTTCGGATACACCAGCGTAATCACCGATGTTCCCTTGGGGTACTCGCCAATTTCGGCAGTGGTGGGTACGGCAACGTGCGCAATACATGCGGCCTGCGCCAGCACTTCGGCACGGGCAGCCACCTGGGCACCTACCTGTACGTATGCGTCGTCGGGGAAACCGGCCTCGGCTCCCGCACCAGATTGAATAATAATGCTGTGACCAGCCTTAATTAGGGATGCGCATGACGCCGGCACAAGCGCTACTCTGCGCTCTCCCTGTGCCATCTCAAGAAGTATTCCTATCGTCATGGTGTCAAACCTACAAATTCATTTGTTTTTATGCCTATCTTTTTTTCAATTCTGTTTAGAAAGATTTTTGTATGGGGCTTTGTGTTCCGCTCCGTCCTACCATGTCGGGGTTTGACCTTAGCTTTGTACATGGCAATCCAATCCGACTATCGCGATGAAATAATCGCACTTCTTACGGGAGCCACTGAGCCCCTTCAATTAATAGAAATTTCGAAACAACTTCGGGTACGTGCCGACGGCGAAGACGATGAAATGCTTCGTCACATGCTGCAAAAATTGGTTGATGAAAATCTGGTTGAAAAAATGAGCCGTCGAAGGTTTAGAATTCGACCGCAAGATTCGCATGGTTTTGAAGGGGTGATTACGTTCTATCATAACCGTGCAACGGTGCAGACTACCGACGAAGCGTTTCCGATAATTCACATTGACCGGCAGAATTTGTACACCGCGCTCGATGGCGATATAGTGCGCGTGAAGCCGCACGCAGTTCGCACCGGACAAAAAATCAAGGGCGAAGTGGTTGACATTGTCGAGCGGTCTAGCCAGTTAATTAGTGGAACTATCGAGTTGGAGGGTAATTTTTATTATCTGGTTCCAGATGAAGCAAAATATTATATCGACTTCATAGTTGCTGAGAAAAATTTAAAAGGAGCCAAGCATTCCGATAAAGTGATTGCAAAATTTTTGCAATGGAAGCATCCCAATTCTTCGCCCGAAGTTGAAGTGTCTGAAATTGTTGGCAAGTCGGGCAACGCTGCTGTTGAGTTCGAGGCAATTGTTAAAGAATTCGATTTACCAATTGGTTTTACTGATGCAGTAGAACGTGAAGCGGCTGCTTTTTCAGAGCCGTCAGCACGCGCACCTCGTGGCCGCGTTGACTTGACTGCCGAAACGATTATCACCATCGATCCTGATGATGCACGCGATTTTGACGATGCACTTTCGATAAATGATTTAGCAAATGGAAATCTTGAATTGGGCGTGCACATTGCCGATGTATCGGCCTATGTAACCGAGGGTTCAGCCATCGATAATGAAGCCATGGCGCGGGGTAACAGTACGTATTTGGCCGACCGCGTAGTGCCTATGTTGCCCGAACATTTGTCGAACAATATTTGTTCTCTTGTTCCCAACAAGCATCGTTTCGCATTTTCGGTGTTCATGGAATTCGATCCGCAAGGCGTTGTACGCAACTACCGAATTCACGAATCACTGATAAAAAGTGTGCGCCGGTTTACGTACGATGAAGCACTTCAAATAATCGAAACGGGACAGGGTGAGTTTGCCGTAGAAGTTTTACGACTTCATAAACTGTCGCAAGTTCTTTATCGCAACCGAATGAAACAAGGCGGAATTGATTTTGAAACGCAGGAGATAAAATTTCAGTTGGACGAATTCAAACAACCAATCAGCGCTTCAGTGAAATCCAGAACCGAAAGCACTTCGTTGGTTGAAGAGTGTATGTTGGCCGCAAACAAAACAGTAGCCGAGCATGTGAATAGTTTGAAAAAAATCTGGGGTACAAAAAAGGCTCCGGCACTCGTGTACCGCGTACACGAAACTCCCAACGTAGAAAAATTAACTGATGCTGTTTCCGTTATTCGCGCACTTGGTTTTGACGTACCGAGTGGAAAGTTGGGTCCGCGCGAGATTAACGCCATCATTGCCCAAGCCCACAACCGCGCCGAAAAGCCCGTTATCAATAGTCTGCTTCTGAGGTCGATGGCAAAGGCGATTTACTCTGAGTTTAACGTGGGACACTTTGGTCTGGGCTTCGAGGAGTATGCGCACTTTACGTCCCCTATCCGGCGCTACCCCGACCTAATTGTACACCGAGCAATCAAAGAATATGCGCTGGGAAAACCAGATCCGAAACGCTGGAATGATTTGTACCAACAAGCCGAAGAGGTATCAAGTCAGTGTTCAATTACTGAACGAAAAAGTGTCGAAGCCGAACGCGCTTCAAACAAACTCGCGCAAACCATTCTCGCCTCAGAACACCTTGCCGAAGAATTTAACGGCAGGATTACTGGGATAACGGGCTTTGGGGTTTTTGTGCTGTTGGAAGGTTTGTACTGCGAGGGTCTGCTGCACATTAAGGATATCAAGGATGACTACTACTTCTTCGACGAACGCAAATTCCGTTTGGTAGGACGCAAACGCGGACGCACATTTCAGTTTGGCACCATGGTGAAGGTGAAAATTGTTCGAGCCGATATCAAGAAGCGAATGGTTGATTTGCATTTGGCCGACATTCCATTGGATGAAACCGAGCCGAAGAAAACTGGCGAAGAAAGAACCGATGACAGACCTAAGAAAATATCACACAGCGGTGGCAAGTCAGAACCACGCAGCGGTGGTGGAAAGTCTGAACCACGCAGCGGTGGTGGAAAGTCTGAACCACGCAGTGGCGGTGGCAAGTCAGAACCGCGCGGCGGTAGTGGCAAATCAACGCCTAGCGGCGGTTCAAATTCTGCTCCAAGTGCGAGTGGTAAAAAGCACGGTGGCGGAAAGAAGCGTTCTACGAATAAGGGGAAACCAAACAGAAAGCCCCCTGCCTAATACATGAAATTAAGAATTAAAAATGCAGAATGAAAAATGCAGGTAAAAAAAAAGGCGACCCGATGTTAAAACCGGATCGCCTATTTTTTTGTTTTTAACTTCAGTAACAAATCAACTCGTACTTGAAATTAGGTTGTACTTGAGATTAATTCGTACTTGCTGAATCTTGGTTTGAAGCGAGTCTTAGAACATCTTGATCGTCCAACCTGCGGGCGCCAATGAGACGCTTTGCGTAGTAGGTTGATTCGAGCGATGAAATGGTAACGCCGTATCGCGATGATGAGTGCGCGAATAAATTATCGCCCAGATAAATGCCAACGTGCGAAACGTAGGTACGGCGACGCGTGTTAAAGAACACTAGGTCTCCGAACTGTAAGTCTGCGTTTTTTGATATTGGGGCGCCAACGGTGTATTGCGAAGCTGCAGTTCGAGGAAGCTCGGCAGTTGCAACGGTGTTATAAATCATTCTGGTGAAGGCTGAGCAGTCGATGCCCGTGCGGACAGTACCACCGTAGTGGTAGCGGGTACCAAGCCAGTCCATTATGACGTCGAGGATCTGCGCTTTTTCAATTCCTGCCCACGTAAGGTTGTCGCCTTCGTCATCTACATAGCTTAGCCAAAGAGTTCTGAAGTTGTCGACGTTCACGGGAACATCATCTTCCAGTTCGAGTTCGGCTAGCTCTTCGCCTTCTTCGATATTCTGCATGCCTTCGTTGTCTGTCAGGGTTTCCCCATCAGCCTCTACATGAAGCTTGGCGCCTGTTACCGCGTCGGCCGTTGTTTCATATTCTAGTCCCGACAGTTTGCAAAGACGTTCACTTTGCGTTTTCACTAATTCGATTGCTTGTTTTTTGCCTACGGCACGAGATGCCACAGTGCATTTGGATTTACGTCTACGTTTCTTTCTACTTGATTTATTGTTTACCGATGCCTTAGCAATTACTACTTTTTTTGAATACGCACTTACCGAATCTGGTACGAACGTAGTAAAAGAGAACAATGCTGCAATCAGTACACAAAGAAATGTAAATCCGGAGGTAGTCTTTATCATACACATACTCCGTTAGCAAAATTCATGAAAAAATTATCTGGCGTTGGTTTTGAACGTACGTTCTAAAACCAGCCGATCTGATCCGTCAAGCGAAAATCCGCTGACGTTTGGTTGAGTTAACCTGAGGAGTCCGTCGTAGTACATAAAAATCCAAGGGGATTCATCGAGTACAATTTTCTCCATCTGGTTGTAAAGAGCGTAACGCTCGGTCGTTTGCAAGGTTGGCGATAATGCCGCGCGATACAATGAGTCTAAATCTTTGCGATTCATTCGCGTTGAATTGGGACCGTTAGGTGCCATGTTCGAAGAGATAAACAGCGATAAGAAATTTTCGGGGTCGGGATAGTCACCTATCCAACTTGTTCTCCACATTGCGAGTTCGCCCGAACGCACCATTGAAAGGTGCTGTGGAAAGTCTACCTGTCGTAGCTCCACGTTAATTCCAATCTCGCGCCATTGTTCTTGCACTGCTTCGGCTACCGATGCAGTGCGTTGGCTGTTGCCTAATTGTAATAGGAGTGGTGGACATCCTTTTCCGTCTGGAAAGCCCGCTAACCGAAGTAATCTTCGTGCTTCTGCGGGATTGTAATCATAGCCCTTAGTTGCTTTAGAAAAGCCGGGCATACTTGGTGGAAGCACTCCATAAATTGCCGGAGTGGCTTTGCCAAAAAGCAGGTAGGTTACAATTCGATGCCGATCGATGGCGTAATTGAGTGCCTGACGTAGGTACTTTGAACTTGCTAACGGAACGCGTTTTGCTGCCGGATATGCCGTGTCCAGCAAAATGCCATAATATTCTACTGATTGTGCCGGCGATTTAAAAAGCCGGAACTTATCATACGGCGCCTTTAATTGGCCGTTTGCCTGAAAGATGGTTGGGGTAAAAGATCCGTCCACGGAACTAATCATATCGATTTGTCCGCGGTTAAACTCAAGGAATTCGTTTTTCGGATCTCGCAGAAATGTTACCTGAATCTTGTTGAGATATGGTAGCGGTTTATGCGAAGCGTCTCTTTTAAAGTAGACGTCATTTTTTTCCAACATCAACTCCACATCCTGGGTCCACCTACCAAATTTGAACGGGCCCGTGCCTACGGGATGGCGTCCGAAATCGGTCTGATACAACTCGATCGCTTCCTTAGGAACGATCGAAGCGTACGGCATGGTAAGAATTGCAAGGAAGGGGGCAAAGGGTTCTGTTAGTGTTATTCGAACTACGGTGTCATTCACTACGGCAATTCCACTGATGTGTCCGTTCACTCCCTGTTTTGTAGTCTGATGAAATTCGTTTGCACCCAGAATTTTCGTTCTGAATGCCCACAGTCCGGTTGATTTTGTGCGGGCGTCGCAAATACGCTCGATAGAGTATTTAACATCCGCCGCAGTCACAGTTCGTGTTTTTTTCGAACCAAAGCAAGGGTCTTTTTGGAACTGCACATCACTTCGTAAAGTAAATGTCCATTCCAGACCACTTTGATTTACACTCCAATTTTTAGCGATACAGGGGGCTATCTGCTGCGTGGAGTCGAGTTCGACTAGTCCATTAAAAAGATGCGTGCATCCCCAAATGGAGCTTCGGTACACGGCTACTGCCGGGTCTAAACTGGCTATTCCGTCCGGTTCGTTATACACGAACGTGTCCAGTTGCTGCATAGCAACATTGCTATGCTTCGTACAGGAAATACAAATAATGCTGATTGTAAGTCCAATTGTCAAAGAACGCAGCCACGTTGTGCTCATAATAAAATAGTCTTGGTACACAGGTGACACGGTTGAAGTACAAAGTTCGGGAATAAAGGAGAGAACTAAAATTAAAGTTCGTTCACGAAACTGGGGTTATTTGCACCTGCTAAGTGCCTTATTTTATGCGTACTTAGAGTTCCGTCAAAATTAGAGCAGCCAATAATGAAGGTTTGGTAACCAAGTAAGGGGTTCAACCGCTCGCAAGGTCGTCTCCTACGGTCTCATTTCTTTTGCATTCCCATAACAAAAGCTGACAGCCTCTCCCCGCTATCTTTCGCGCCACCCATTTCCCATAAAGCAGTTTTTCCAGTATCACAAATCGCCAACCATCATCGTACGAATTTCTCGTCGTTGAATTTCTGCGAATCACTACGTGGAATAGAAAGTGATTGCCAAGAATCACTACGTACCATTTTTCCAATCGAAACAATTTGTCCCACATGATAGGCGTAATGCGCTAGCTGTCTGTTAATGGCCTCAACAACGGTGTGCGGTTCGGCTCTGATTAATATTACACGCTCCAAGTCGGTTTCGGTAAGGGGCTTTATGGCTGCAAACGTACAATCCCATCCCGCGTTCCATCGCTCCGTCATTTCAACCCGAGTAGCTATCACTTTCTCGAATTCGGTATCACGATTTCTGTTTTCCTTCTCTCCGTCAGTGGTTAGAAAATCTGTCCAACGTGATAGCATGTTGCCATACATGTGTTGCACTATTATCGCAATGCTGTTTGACTCTGCATTGAACTGCCACAACAATTGCTCGTCCGTCACCTGCGCAAAAGTTTTTTCGGCCAGTGATTTATAATATCCAAACTGCTGAATTACGCTTTGCAAGTAGTTGTCACTCATACCTACATGCCCCTTATATATTGTGTTGTAAAGTTCAATCGAATCGAGATCAAAATTACACCCATTTACTTTTCTTAGTGTAGGAAAAAGATCAATACCTCAACGTGAATTCCAAGTGCAACTTTCCAACATTCGTCAAGTTCCTACTATATATCCTAAATTGTCGATGGTGACTATCATTGTCGGCCTTGTTTTCCGCAGTTACATATTTAAAAGGATACTTGTGATATTCTATTCAATCAATCCGCACAACGCCGAGGTAATTGGCAGCCACCACGAGCATACTGTTGCCAAGGTTGCAAACACTCTATCCTCATCAGAAACAGCCTATACCGCGTGGAGCAAACAGTCAATTGCACACCGTGTTGGTCTTATACAAAACGTGGCCAATGCCCTCCGTAATAATGTTGATCTGTACGCACGTACCATCTCGTTGGAAATGGGGAAGCCCCTTACAGAATCGCGAGCTGAAATTTATAAGTGTGCATGGGTGTGTGATTATTACGCCGAGCATGCCGCACATTTTCTCGCCGATGAAGTTATTGCCACCGATGCTCAACAAAGTTTTGTCCGGCACGATCCTATTGGTTGCGTGCTTGCAATTATGCCGTGGAATTTCCCGTTTTATCAGGTGTTCCGATTTGCGGTGCCTACGTTGTTAGCAGGCAATACAGCCATTCTAAAGCACGCGACAAACGTATTGAACTGTGCAAATTCAATCGAGAATATTTTTCTTGAAGCGGGCTTTCCAGAGGGTGTATTTCAGAATTTGATTGTTGATCACGATAAAATTGAAGGTGTAATTGCGCACAGCACTGTTAAGGCAGTTACGCTAACAGGCAGTGGACGGGCTGGGTCGGCGGTGGCTGCAATTGCCGGACAGCATATTAAGAAATCGGTGTTGGAGTTGGGCGGAAGCAATGCGTTCATAGTTTTTGAAGATGCCGATATCGAACATGCAGTGCAAACTGCTGTTACTGCCCGAATGTTGAACTGTGGTCAGAGTTGCATTGCTGCTAAGCGATTCATTCTTGTTGGCAACGTGTACGACAAATTTGTTGCCAAGTTTGTAGATGCTGTCAGCAATTTGAAAACTGGCGATCCTCTAGAAGAAGACACACAAGTCGGACCGCTAGCCCGGTTAGATCTGGCCGACGAATTACAAGCTCAGGTGCAAGAATCTATTCGGCAAGGGGCTTTGTGTTTGCTTGGAGGATTGCAAAACAAATGTTATCACGACCCAACAGTGTTGGGCGAAGTAACGGCTGACATGGCAGCATTTAATCAGGAAACATTTGGTCCGTTGGCCGCCATGATTCGCGCACGCGATGTTGATCACGCATTTGAACTTTCTGAATTATCACCCTTTGGACTCGGCGTAACCGTGTGTACAACAGATGTCGAAAAGGCGCTGACGTACGCAGATCGAGTTTCAGATGGCGCGTACTTTGTTAACGAGCTTGTAAAGTCAGATCCACGATTACCGTTTGGTGGGACAAAACAATCTGGCTACGGACGCGAACTTTGCAGAGATGGAATGATGGAATTCGTAAACAGAAAAACCGTTTTTGTTAAGTGATAGTAGAACCGTTTTTCACCATGAACTTTCAGTTCTTCAAACCATAAATATCTCGCCGGTAATCAACTCGGATTCTTCCCACAATTTTTCGGCAACTTCTTTATTGTACGAGTGTGGTTTTGAAGTAATCTTGCCCGGCAAGCCTTTCATGCCACGAAGTCCTTTTGGACCAAAGTATTCTCCGCCATTCACATTCGGTGCCAGTGCAGCCATTAATATTGGTTGCACTGCACGTTGAACGGAGTGGCGGAACGGCGCGGTTAGCGGAAGGAGCGCGTAGTACAAGAAACGTGGAATGTGGCGCGCTAGATTTGTATTTGTTACCCCTGGATGCGCAGCTACAGAAACCACAGAGCCCCCTACAAAATCGATGTGGCGTTGCAGTTCATACGCGAACATCAGACACGCCAATTTGCTTTGACGGTAGGCATCGAATTTTTTGTAGCTGATTTCAGAGTTGAGATTATCAAAATCTATTGCGCCCTTTTCGTGCGCGATACTACTCACCGATACTATTCTCGAATGAGGCTGCTTCTTTATTAACGGCATCAGCAGATTCGTCAGAAGGAAATGTCCGAAGTAATTCACGCCCATCTGACTCTCCAAATTATCCTCTGTCAAATCGAATTCGGGAATCATTATTCCGGCGTTGTTGATTAGCAGATCTAGTCGGTCGTATGTACTCAGCACGGTCGACACAAATTCTCGCACCGATGCAAAGCTGCTCAAATCAAGTTTAATGATATCAAGTTTGGCATTTGGTACTCGAGCCAAAATCAAGCTCTTTGCCGATTGTGCTTTTTGCAAATCTCGGCAAGCCATTATTACAGTGATGTTTTTTTTGGTCAGTCCTATGGTGGTTTCAAAGCCGAGTCCTACTTTAGCTCCAGTAACCACTGCCACAGCGCCCGACATATCGGGCACTTCGTCAAAATCAAATTCTGTCATTTACGCTATTTACCACGTCCACACTAAGTTTATCACACACCCACACAACACACCAAGTATTTGCAAGTCGCTTCGGTCATCTGCGAAATTAAGACGATAACGGCAATCAGCGTTACGTCGGTTTGGGCAAGTGACAGAAAAAGTGCCGGGGAGAACGTGCCGGGGAGAACGTGCCGGGGAGAACGTGCCGGAGAGAACGTGCCGGAGAACTACACCGCCACGGCGTCCTGAATTTTTACCATCATCAACTCTGCTATTGTGGCTGCACGTTGCTTTGCCATTGTGGCTGTCGCCCCTTCGAACAATTCATCAACCGTAGTGTTGAATAGCTTTAACCACTGAGTAAATTCTACGTTGGTCATCGGAGTTTTTTTGCTCAATGCTACGTGCTTGAGCATTGGATTTCCAGAGTAGGTCTGCTCATTAAGCAGCAACGTTGACCAAAACGAATACATTGTGGGCATGTGGGCATCCCAATCCACGCTTACCACTTCGTTGAATATGTGGCCTATCACGGGGTCCTTTCGAACTTCGTTGTAGAACGCGTCTATTAAGCGGACCACATCGCCCCTTACCAGAATATCTTGTTTGTTGTTCATGTTAAGTATTTACTATTCATGCGTTGAATTAACATTCATGCGTTGAATTAACATTGTTGCGTTGAATTAACATTGGTGCGTTGGATTAACATTGGTGCGTTGGATTAACTCGTGAGTTTGTGAACCTTATCAACTAGGATTTTGTTGTCTACGCCGAGTCCTTCTTGTTGATGTACTAACTCGCCTTTTTTGTTGAAGACAGAAATGATGTTTGAGTGCGAAAAATCGAGCGGTGCGATTTGTTTGTATTTGACGGAGAGTACGTTGGAGAATTCGCGAACGTTTTCGACTGTTCCTTGAAGCAATATCCATTGGTCGCCCGCTAACTCGTTTTTGATGGCAAAGCTTTTGAGTTTAGCTGGCGTGTCGGTTTCGGGATCGATGCTGACCATGACGTACTTCACGTGTGGGTTATTCACCTTGGCGTAGATGCGTTTCATGTCGGCAACTAATCGTGGGCACGCGGCCTTACGAGAGGTGTAGATCATCACCACAACTAATACTTCGCCTTTTAACTCACGGAGTTCGATAGTCTTACCCGCCTGCGTATTCCACTTTGACGTTAGATTGAAAATAGAAGCATCAGAAATTGTTTCGTCGGAAATTGAATCCTCTCAGATTTTCGAATTGAAATCACGTTCCACGAGTTCGAGATCCATTTTACAAATCGGACAGCTCCCCGGGACTAAATACGTTTTGCTTCCTTCGCACTCCATCGGGCAGGCGTAATGTTGTACGTTTTGGGGAGGGGTTTCAGGGGGTGACTCTTGCATGCATGAGACAAGCGATGCCACCACTACTATCAAAGCAAACAAGCTTATTGTTGACTGATTGATTTTTGACTGAACGATCTTTGACCTACTCATTATTTCACACTCCTTGCGCATCGGAAACCGAGGTTTCGAATGCAGTAGTTCGCCTTGATACTTCCTCGAAATGCATATCGCATGAACGCTGCGTAGTCCATAAGATTAGTTGCGTTTATGGATGCGCTTCCGCAGAACAAATTGCGTTCTGTATCGACATCTTGCCGGGATTCTCCGCTGATCAATACAGAGTTGAAATCGCTGGTCCACTCCCAAATCAAACCATGCATATCATAGATTCCCCAGTAATTTTTGAAGGTACTTCCAACATTCTTCAAATAGGTTGTTGGTACTTCATAGCCTTCAACTATGCGCTTATTGAATGAGCTATCGTGTTGAGCATTGCGTTTTTTTTCGCTTGCCATAGCAACGTATTCCCACTCATCCATTTCGGGAAGGCGCTTGCCTTGACAGGCACAGTACTCTTTTGCGGCGTACCACGAGACCATGGTTACAGGAGCTTGCATACTCAACGCACTACCAATCGAAATATCTGAGTCCCAAGCTGCTAGATACTTTTCGTTGGCGAACAATCGAAGGACCTTTGATTTTCTCCACTTTGAATTCTTCTTCACAAACTCCAGATACTGCGAATTCGTAACGGGATACACGTCAAGCTCGAATGTTTTAATTTTTACCACGGAGGAGTCGGAACCATAAAGGGGGACAAATGTCCCCCCTTTTATCGATTTCATTTGCGATACGATTTGACTGCTTGCAGTAATACATCCAAACATCAATCCCAGCAAGACAACAACTACGAACATTATTTGCGTCCACCCCTCACCTTTGAAACCATGGCTGGCGTAACCTCTTGCTTTTTGTTACCCCAACTATCGTATACGTAGGTCAGTACATTTGCAATCTCTTCGTCGGTTAATGTTTGCGCCGTCATAACACTGTTGAACTTTTTCCCGTTAACCGTAATCTCGCCAGTCTTACCGTTAAGCACAATTCCAATTGCACGGTTTACATCTTCATTCAAGTAGTCTGATTTGGCAAGGGGCGGAAATGCACTTGCAATCCCTTGTCCCGCACCTTGGTGACAAGCAAAACACGTCTGCGAATAAATCTGTTTACCTGCAGCAATTCTTTCAGCAATGCTGGCTGCTTTAATGGGTGCAAGAGCATTGCCGGCACTAGGCATGGCTTGAATTGAACCACCTTCCGGGTGATAAATGCCCTCAACTTGTTTACCAGAGTAAATTGTTTTGTTCTCGGCACCTTCAACTTTTAACATCCCCAAAGCCCCCTTATTGAATGCTCTGAAAATGGAGTGATCAACAATAATAAACGTTCCGGGAACATCAACCTTGAACTCGACTATCGCCGCGCCACCTGCGGGTATCAAGGTGACTTGCACATTTTTGTTTATCAGTTCGCCGCCTTCAATGTGAACTTTGTCGAATATTTCACCAATCACGTGAAACGACGAAACAAGATTTGGTCCACCATTTCCAACATACAGTCGTACAGTTTCGCCAACCTTGGCCGTGATTGCTTTGTCACCGGTGAGCGATCCAACCGAACCGTTAAACACAACATAGTCTGCTTTTTCATCCACGGCTTTTTGCATGTCGAATGGCTGTAGGCCTGGCTGACCGTTTGCGCCAGCAGTGTATAAATCACCTTGCATTATGTAGTACTCTTTGTCAACCTTGGGTAAGCCCCCAGCCGGCTCGACAAGAATTAGACCGTACATACCGTTCGCGATGTGCATTCCAACAGGAGCGGTTGCGCAGTGATATACGTAGAGTCCGGGATTCAAAGTTTGAAACGAAAACGTAACCTCGTGGCCGGGCGCAACAAACGAAGACGCTGCACCGCCACCAGGACCAGTTACCGCGTGCAAGTCTATATTGTGAGGCAGCTTATTGTCGGGATGATTTTTTAATGTGAAGTGAACTTCATCGCCAACTCAAGTTCTGATAAAACTGCCGGGAACAGTGCCACCAAACGTCCAATATATGTACGTAACACCATTTGTCATGGTCCCCTCTCTTTCCACTATTTCCATGTCAACGCTCAACTTCATCGCGCCGCGTTTACCGACCGATACAGGCACGTACGGTGGAGAAGTTAACACTGCCTTCATTTCGCCAGATACTTTTATCAGCGATGCATCTGCGGGATCTCTTTCGGATTGAAAAGGTGGCGAGCAGGACGTGAAGACTACGCTTATCAGAGCAGTCAATACCAAGGTAAATTTTACTGTTCTATATCTCTTTTTCATGTCGATGACCGTGTAAATGTGAGTTAGAAATCGGCCAGGGTTGTGCACTGCCGACTGAGATTCTTACTACAAATATACACATTTAAGATAATAGACACTTAAATCTTATTTATGCCTCGACCACTGTGGTGTCAGCGTTCGTCAGGACGAGTCATATAGTCACCTACCAACTGAAACAGTCGTTCATTTCACTACATGAGTCTTGTTACCTGTTCTGCTCAGAAAACAGATAGTCTGCCAACATGAGCAACAGCTGTTCGCCTTTAAAAAATTGACTTATCACGTAACGCTCTGGAAGCAACGATACAATGCTTTGAGAAAGATTCACGTTATACGAAACGATTTTTTGATCCATGTATTCAATCGTCCATGGGATATAGTAAAGCGCCATCCTGGTTCCCATGCTACGTACCACCGTCACGGTATCGGCATTCTGATTTATAAACTTCACCGTTTGTGTAAATTCAATTGTTTTGTCAAGGGGCTTTAGGGACTGCTCAATGGCAGACTTAATAATATGCGGATTCAATGTGTCCAACAACGTTGGTACCGTTGGGTAATATTTCTTCATCCGAGCCCCCTCATCCGCTAACTCAGCTCTGGTACTGTTACCTCGTTCAGTTTTTACCATATGCAAATACTTTTGTATTTCGGGGCCACTAATTTGAAAGTCTGCATACCTTGGTGGAGCTTCGGGCGATGCGCTGACTTCCGTTAGAACATTTTGAATTTGAGTTTTGTCAATTGTTTTTTGAAATGGATTTGTATATTCAGGATGGTAGTTGTATTCTACTAACTCGCCTGACTTCAAATCCGAATTCGAACTACTGTTGTAGACTAGCAACATACTGTACCCTTGGTACTCGCCCGATCCTGAAATCGCAATTGAAATTGATTGAAGCGGCGAACTTAAAAAGTTCTTTAGTGGATTCTTTTGATGATACTCAGCAACGTTGTTACTCCCTCGCGAATATTCGTAGCTCTTGGAAATACCGTCCCACAAGATTATTTTCTGCTCGTCAACTATTCTAAAGTTATCAGCGTTGAAGTCCAACGTCTGCTCACGTACCCAGTCATCAACTCCATTTTCTGAAACATACAATTCGTTTTTGCTCAGACCCCACGCAAACTTACCTGCCGATTTAACAATCTCCGGCGTAGGAATACTATGATCAGAAGTGTACAATTCAAATCTGGTAAGCCCCTTTCCATTAATCTTGAAAACGTGATTGTCACGTCCCAGCACGTACAGCGAGCCATTCACTGCTTGTACATCGACAAGAATTTCATCAGCGGGAAGTTGGGCAATAATTTTAAAGTCGGAAGGTGTAGAGTGAGAAACAATTTTGTTTTCCTTTGTAACGCCGAACAGTGTACCGGTGCGTGCATCTACTCCAAACTCAATCAAATCTGATGGAAAGGCTTTCCATTGAGTTGTGTTCTTCTCAGCGTAAAAGGCATGTTTATCCTGTACAATAACGACGTAGTTTTTCCAATATGCCATTCGTTGCACTCCATTAGTAGAGACGATGGTAATTTTACGCGGCATTCTCCGGAGTTCGGAGGAGAGTTGTGTTCGAGGTATCAATGACATATCTCGAGGAGTAAGAAACAACGTTGCCGTCTCCCAGTTGTCATCGGTTACGAAAGCCTTGCCTATTTCCGACCCAGCAATTCCGTGCTGGGAATCCCGCATGCAAATAGCAAAGACGCGAGATGATACCTCAAAGTCAGACGATGATTTCAAAATAGTCCTCTTTGCAGTCCATGTATTACCGTAATCTTTTGTGTAATACAATTGATTAACAGCGCTGGTAGTCAGCCACGCTTCTCCTGTGGATTTAGCATAGGCACTATACACCGTCCCGTTAAAATCATATTCAACAAACTGCCACGTGTGTCCACCATCCTCGGTGCGCAATATGCCATGTATAGGCGATTCACCTTTTACATAAACAATGTAGCCCGTCATTATGGCAACATTTTCATTGAAGAACGTAATTCTTGATAGGTCGGCAGACTTGACATCAATACTTTCGGACAAATTTTTCAGCGGAGTATCGATGTGCCAATCAGTCAGTTCGGTTTTAGCGTCAACGGTAACGTAGGTGTTGCCGTACGACGTCACAAGCCAAATATTTTCGTCGGGAGAAACCGTTAGCTCCGCTACTTTGCCCTGAACATCTAACACTGCTCGGCGGTCCTTCGTTTGCGCTTGAACAGAAACTGTTACGATTGAAGTGCAAAGAAAAGCGGAAAGTAAAGTGAACGCTGCTAAATACACTCTCGAATGAGTGAGGGCGCGATAGAAAGCATAATACCCTGCTGAAACTATGCCGTAGTATTTCATAAAATACTCCAGCGCGGAGGAGTTTCAAATTTCGACGGATTTGCTTTTGTTCCAATTTGCTGTGCCATGCTGCTTGTTTTTGTTTTTGAACAAATTATATAACGTAACAAAATAACATACTTACGCTTTCATCCTGTTCACTCTTGTACCCGTAACTTGCGGCAATGGAAAAATATTTGAATTTCTTTGATTTGTCGCGTAAGGTTGACTACAAAATCGAGGTTCTTTCGGGTCTTACGGTTGCGTTAGCATTAGTGCCCGAAGCTGTTGCGTTTGCCTTGATAGCCGGTCTTTCGCCGCTCACCGGACTCTACGCAGCGTTCGTGATGGGCCTTGTCACATCGTTGTTCGGTGGACGTCCCGGCATGATCTCTGGCGCAACCGGTGCCGTCGCCGTAGTTGTAGTTGTACTCGCAAAAACACACGGCGTTGAATACGTTTTTGCAACGGTGGTACTAGCCGGCCTAATGCAAATGACAGCAGGTTTCCTGCGGCTCGGCAAACTTATTCGCCTAGTCCCGCACCCCGTGATTTTCGGTTTCGTTAATGGCTTGGCTGTGATAATTTTTATGTCGCAGTTAGACCAATTCAAAGACGTCGCTGGAAACTGGTTGGGCGGACCCGCGCTGTACATTTTACTTGGACTTGTTTTTCTCACCATGCTAATTATCTGGGGCCTCCCCAGAATCACCAAGGCCGTCCCCGCATCGCTCACCGCAATTTTGGTTGTGTTTGGAATTGTAGCTGCATTCGGAATCGACACAAAAACTGTCGGCGATATCGCTTCTATTCAAGGGGGCTTTCCCCCTTTCCACATTCCATTTCTCCCATTCACTTTTGAAACGCTACAAATTATTTTTCCGTTCGCCGCAATTGTTGCGGGTGTGGGATTGATTGAAAGTTTGCTGACGCTGAACATTGTTGATGAGATTACCGAGACTCGAGGTCGCAGTAACAAAGAGGCCGTTGCGCAAGGTGCCGCTAACATTCTGTCGGGTTTCTTTTCTGGTATGGGCGGCTGCGCCATGATCGGACAGAGTTTGATCAACGTTTCAAATGGCGCTCGCGCTCGAGTATCCGGTGTAGTAGCATCGGTAATGTTGCTCGTGTTCGTAATGTTCGGCTCAAGTTTGATCGAGCAAGTTCCCATGGCGGCTTTGACTGGTCTCATGATCATGGTATCAATTGGAA
The DNA here is from genome assembly GCA_013204605.1 of Ignavibacteria bacterium. Taxonomy (GTDB): domain Bacteria; phylum Bacteroidota; class Ignavibacteria; order Kapaibacteriales; family Kapaibacteriaceae; genus JABMNI01. The sequence continues at coordinate 4,812 of JABMNI010000056.1, read as the reverse complement.
CGTTTGAGTGGGCCAGCCTGCGCACGTTTACAAAGATGCCTAGGTCGGATATTTTTGTAATGGTGCTGGTTACACTCGTTACCGTGTTCCTCCATAATCTTGCACTTGCTGTGATAATTGGCGTGATAATTTCTGCATTGGTTTTTGCGTGGGACAACGCAAAACGCATTCGCGCACGAAAGCACATCGACGCTGCCGGCATAAAACACTACGAGATATATGGTCCACTGTTCTTCGGATCCGTCTCCGCCTTCAACGATAAATTCGACGTCCTCCACGACCCTCACGAAGTAATCATCGACTTCGCCGAGAGCAGAGTTGTAGACATGTCGGCCATAGAAGCCCTCAACAAAATCACCGAGCGTTATTTAAAGGTCGGCAAAAAGATCCACCTCAAGCACCTGAGCCCAGACTGCAAATTGCTCCTCAAGAATGCAGAGGAAATCATCGACGTGAATGTGATGGAAGATCCGACGTACATCGTAGCGGTAGACCGGGTCTGAGAATTACGAATTACGAATTATGAATTACGAATTGCCGCTGCCGGGGAGGAGGCCGCTGCCGGGGAGTTCCTGCCGGGGAGGAGGCCGCTGCCGGGGAGGAATTCGTCAGAATTTCAGCTTTCGAAGATTGTCAGTCATAACGCTTTTATAAGATTCCAGGTCGCCGAACAAGTCATGCACCGCAATTGAATTGGTAATCGTATCCGCCTTCTTTCCCACGAAAGCATTGAAATTAGAGTACAACCAATCTTTGGGATGTTTGCAAAGGCGAGCCTTTACTGGATTGAGGTGGACGTAGCTTATCAGCGTGTACATATAGGAGTCGTCAGAAACGCTGATGCACTTGAATCTGTCTTCGAAAACAACTCCCGTTTTCTTCTGCATTAGATTGTAGTACATGGCAAATCTGTGCGACACACACCGCATAAATATTGATACGGAATGGGGGCCCTCCTGTCTAACTACGAGATGGAAGTGATTCGGCATAATGCAATAGGCAACAATTGATATCTGAAACCTTTCACTGTATGTTTTGAGCAGCCTTAGAAATTCCCGACAATACTTGTCTTTTTCAAATACACGATGTTTGAAGGCCCCTCTATTTAATACGTGGTATAAACCTCCTGAATAGAATTGAATTTTGCGTCTAGGCATAACGTCTCCTATGGATTAATTATGGTATCGACTCTTAAGCTTAGGGCTTAAACAGACGACTAAAAAGTTGGTTATCCCTATCGTGTCTTGTACTTGTAAAAGTGTGACACTTTCTGCCGGGGAGTTCCTGCCGGGGAGTTCCTGCCGGGGAAGCGGCTGTCGTTGCCGGGGAAGCCTACCGCGTAGGGCGCCGCGGCGCTACAAACCGCGGATTAAACAAAAACGATTTGTCCGTTAGTGTCAAGAGGAAGGCTGTTAGGTCCACCTTCTCGTTAGAGGTGAGGCGAATGGGGTACTGGAGCTGTTCTGCGAGAGAAATGCTTTGCACAATGCCTGTGGTGTAGTGATTGAGCACCTGCGACAAGTTCCTGAATCTTCCGTCGTGCATATAGGGAAATGAAAATTCGATATTCCGTAACGTTGGCACCTTGAACTTCAGAAAATCTGCGGGGTTCTTTGTTACGTTGTACCTGCCAAGATCGGCCAGTGCTGAGTCTGCCGGTAGACCGTTGTTCATGAACTGGTCGTTTGTAAAGAGCGGCTCAACGTGGCAGGTGGAACAACTGCGTTTGAATATTTGATAGCCGTTGTTTTCCTGCGTGGTGTAACTGGTAAGCCCCCTGCCCACACTGTCGTAACGGGAGCTACCGGAAATGAGGGTGAGCATGAAGGCCGACAGCGACTTCAGAATTTTCTCGCCCGTGATTTCTCCCCTGCCATAGACGGCGGCGAAAAGTTTTGGATACTCATCATGCGCCGATAACTTTTTTACCACGTCAGAAATGTCGCTGTCCATTTCCGTGTGACTGCTTATGGGCGCCAACGCCTGCATGTCCAGGTGGTTAATGGCACCGTCGCGCATAAAACTACTTTGCCATGCAAGGTTCATCAGTGCGGGTGAATTGCGCGTGCCAATTCGATCTTCAATGCCGTGACTCAACGCATGGTCTACATGTGTAAACGCGGTGTACGGAGAGTGGCAGTTTTCACATGAAACGGTGTTGTTGCCCGACAGAATAGGATCGTAGAATATTTTCCTTCCCAGCTCTACTTTCTCTTGAGTCAGTTCATTCTTCGAGAAGTCGTATACCGGCGCTGGCCATCCGTCTGGAACAATGAATAACAAGCGATCATTGTGGAATGCAACCGTAAACATGGCAAGTAAACTCAATGCGAATATCGTGGCGATTTTTCTCAATCGGTTCATTGTGATTTTACTGAAAACGCATCGGCAAAGAATTTCGACAACAACACGGCAAATAGACTAGGCGACATTACATGATGATTTTCACCCATATTTACTGCGTCGATAAACTTTTTCACATCCAATTCAATAGTAACGTTGTTTACTTCCTTCGTCCTAATCATAACAATCTGTAAACTATTATTCGGTTCTGCATAGCCCCCTAAATGCAATTGAAAGTCGTGCGCTGCTGCCGAACTCTTTTTGCTTTTACCCTCCAACTTCACATTGATATATCCGCTCTGCCACGTCCAATACATGCCGCGAGTAGGGTCGAGGTCCCCCGCCATTGCCCCGCCAACATTGGTCGCGCTGTCTATTCCCACACTGAATCGGATTTTATTGAAAGGGGCTTTCCCAGATTTCCCACCATTCATATTGAATTTGTCCACCAGTATTCTCATGCTCCCCGTCAAGGACGCATCGACCAAATGAAAACTATTTGGTTCTCGATATACAATCGAATCGTTCTGCAACAACTGAATGTCCGACAGATAAAAACGAAGCACATCAATCTGTGTTTGTAGTTCATCGTTCGCCTGGAACGGTCCACGGGAAAGGTCAATTTGATGCTCGCCATAAACGCACCGAATGTTCAAAACAATTTCTGAATCGTTTGCGGTTGCTTTTGCGTGAGCCATGCAAACCGCAAACACAATTGCGAACAAGTTCCTCATGGCGCTCACCGTGGTGGACCATCCTTGCGTCCCCCGCCCATGTGCGGCGGCGCAAACAGTTCGGCTAATTCAGAACACAAAGCGTTGTAATTCGCAATTTGATTTGGACGGCAAATGGATCGTAATTCAGAAAAGTGATGGAAGTTAACAAGCTCAATTTCTCGTTGTAATTGACCGATGATTCCAGCAATGGAATCGGCAGACATCTGCGCCGTTGTACGAGATTTTTTCGACTCATCCGTTTCGTTGGATTTATCATGTTCGATGTTTCCATTTAAATCAAGTAACGAAAACAATGCATTCTTTTCATTGAATATTTTTTTCTCAATTGCACGAATGCTTTTACGGTGGTCTGCAATTAACACGTCGTACCTAGCCCCCTGACCAGCATCGAAATCTAGGCGTTCAATAATAATGTTGCGAGGTCCTTCGTGTTTTAGATGCGGCGGACCTGATAGCATCCACCAGAGCAACCCGACGTTTATGAGACCCATGAATACGCAGAGCGCGACGAGAAGTGTAGTTTTTTTCATTGATACAGAGAGTTAGTCTGAGTGATTCGCATGGACTTTGCGAGCATTGAAATCGAATCTGATTTTTGAGTTTGCGTCAGTTTAACAAACGCGCCAACATTCAGTGCAGCAATAAATATAAAGGACGCTGCAATGGCCCACCGAACGCCAAGCGGACTGATTACTTTTGAAGTTTTTACACGTGTGGAAAGGCTGGCACTCTTTTTTGAATCCTCAATACGGTTCAGAATTTTTTCATAAAGGTAAGGGGGCGCATCCACTTTTTGAATTTTGTCGAGATCGTTAATGTTCATTGTGTGCGCAATCGAAATGTGTGTGTAGTTATTGTGTGTGTTGCAAATATGTGTTGCAATTGTGTTTAGAAATTGTGTGTAGCGTTGGCAAATAGTTTAGACGATGTTCTTGTTTTCATCCCTCGTTCACCTCGTGGATTTTCTTTAACAGGTTTGCTTTGGCCCGTTGCACCAGACTCTCCACGGCCTTTACGGTAATCCCCATTATCTCCGCGACGTCACTCTGAGACTGGTCTTCGATTTTATGGAGGATGAGCGCGGTCCGCTGATTATCCGGCAATTGATTAATGAATCCAAACAGACGCTGCAGATCTTCCCTATTTTCAAGCAACACACCCGGATGATCGAAGTCTGGCGGATCGTGAGCTAATTCCATGGTGTCGTCCCTGTACAGCGACGTAACAAACGCAAACCGCTTCGCCCGTTTTTTCGCCTTTATAAAGTCTAAACACTTATTAACGCCAATCCGGTACACCCACGTTGAAATAGTTGAGTCGCCTTTAAAACTATCCATCCGCTGATGCACTGTTACAAAAACATCCTGAGTGATTTCCTCGGCATCCGATGTGTTCTGCACGTACTGCAACGCAAGGTTAAAGATCATGCGGCTGTGTTCACGATATATGGTGGTAAATGTGGAAATGTGGAAATGTGTAAATGTGGAAGTGTGCAAATGGATTTTGCATTTAGGATCGTCATTCTCAAATTTTCACATTTTCACATTAGCCTTAGCATAAGCGTAGGGCGAATTGCAAGCGGTGCAGGCGGGGATGGTGCTCATTAGAATTGGATGTCGTTGAAAAAACAAATTTACAAACGTTCCTGCCGGGGAGTTCCTGCCGGGGAGTTCCTGCCGGGGAGTTCCTGCCGGGGAGTTCCTGCCGGGGAGTTCCTGCCGGGGAGCAATTG
>JABMNI010000055.1 GCA_013204605.1 Ignavibacteria bacterium | reverse complement strand
GTCTGCGGTCGCCTTGCGGACGGCCTTCGCCACGTGGGCCTCGGTTATCGCCTTGCGGGCGGCCCTCGCCGTATGGTCTGCGGTCGCCTTGCGGGCGGCCTTCACCACGTGGGCCTCGGTTATCGCCTTGTGGGCGGCCCTCGCCGTATGGTCTGCGGTCGCGTTGCGGGCGGCCTTCACCACGTGGGCCTCGGTTATCGCCTTGTGGGCGGCCCTCAGCTCGCGGCTCGAAATTGCCCTCTTGAGCACGATTGTAGCCACCTTGCTCAAAATTATCGCTTTGTGAACGGTTCTCGCCGTTTGGTGCTTTGGTACTCTCTTGCGTATTACCTTCGTTTTCTGAATTTCTTTCACTCTGTGAAGGGCCGTCACCACGCGATTCAACGCGCGATTCGCCACGTGCCTCACCACTGTCTCTGCGCGGCCCCCTTCTATCGCTTTGTTGATCCCTGCCAGCTCTGCGCGGTTCCCTTGCAGTTGCACGAGGTCCACCCGCACTTGCACGTGATCCGCCTGGTTTAGTGCGCGGCGTTCTTTCGCTGGCACTAGGCTGCTCTTCAGCAGCTTCGCTTCCCGAATTAGGTTCATCCTCGTCGTCGGTTACTTTGCCGTTATACTGGGGATTAACGCCCCGTACATATGATTGGCCATAGGCTGAGTCGGCTTGCTTGAAATATCGATCCTTAGGCTTTCGACTATTCTTGTTAAGCCCGACAGCCGATTCGTTCGATTTAGGCTGGCGTTCTTCAAGCTCACCATCGGAACTACCGTCCTGTGGCCGTGTATCGTCTTGTTTGTTGTCCATTAATTATATCTAGAGATGTAGTACTGCACTACTATAGGAATTTGGTTTCTGTAACCAAAAGTAAATCGTCAGTTAATAGCAAAGAAATGAGCGGAAAAGCTCGTCACACTTTGTGGAGGCTGGGGAAAATCGTCCAAGCCTTGAAGGGTTGTACAAAGATACGACGAAAATCAATCTTTCTTCCACTTAATGCTGCACCCGATGGCCTTTGTTGTAGTTACTGCAATTGGCTGACCCTCCAGCATCTTGTCTACGGCATTGCTCAGAAACGTTTCCTCACCCCCCGCCGCATCGTTTGCATTGTCATCAATAGCCCCAATATACTCCACCGTAAATCCGGTTTTTGCCTTCTTGAGCAAGAAAACATGCGGTGTGCGCCGAGCTCCATAACTAAGTGCCGTCTTCTGTGTTTCGTCAAAAATATATGGAAACTTGAATCCCTTTTCTTCTGCGCGCACCTTCATTTTTTCGTACGAATCTTCGGGCGACACATTAGGGTCGTTCGGATTAATTGCCAACACCGGAACTCCCTTAGCTGCGTATTTCTCGTGCAAGGCGATTATTCGGTCCTGGTATTTAATAGCATACGGACAATGGTTGCATGTGAACACGAGAATCACACCCTTGGTAGACTTAAACGTCTCAAGCCCAACTGATTGCCCATCCACATTCGTTAAAAAGAAATCTGGGGCCTTATCGCCAACCTTTACGCCATCGGGTAAATCCGCACTGAACATCATTGAAACGCTAAACATTAACGCTAACAATCCGACCAAATATTCTCTGCTAATCATTATTCAACATTCTAAAATTTGAAACTGTTTTTTGCAAATCATCTTTTGTAAAATCATTTTCGTGAAATTCTTTTCTTCCTAGTCGACCATCAAACAGAAGCGTAGCCGGAATTGCACCACTCCAGGTGCTGTCGATTCTATTAATCCATTCATTCGGTTTGCTCTCATTCAACAAAACAAACTCCATACTATATCCGAGTTTTTTCACAAACGGTTGCACCTTCGTCTGCAGCACTTTCGGGTCGTCCAAACTCACCATAATAATTTTCACGGGTTGGTTCCGCGTAGATTTCTCAAGCGCATCAAAACTGGGAAGCTCCTCAATACAGGGCTTACACCACGTTGCCCAAAAATTCACGACATATATTGTGTCGGAACTCATTTCAATCCGCCCAAGCAACTCATCCAGCGCAATTTCTCTGCAATACGGGTTTTGCTGACTCAGTAAGGGGCTTCCCCAGGCCAGCAAACAAATAAAAATTAATGTCTTCAATAAAATCCAATTCGGTCTGTTAAAAACAACTCGACAAGTTCTTTGTTACAACGTGATGAATTTGTCCATTTCTACTCGAAATATTTTTCAATCTACTCGTTAAACTTTTTATGCATCAATGTGTTAGACTTCGCTTGAGCAATTCCAATAAATCGTGTCACATAACTCAAACAATAATTCAACACAACGTTTAGCTCACGATGATTGGTTTAGCCCACGATGAATGGTTTAGCCCACGATGAATGATTTAGCCCACGATGAATGATTGCTTCATTCGTAAATGAAGACCGCGCACGCAATCGGTGGAAAAGACCGACGGATGCATGCTGCGGTTCCTAATTAGGTTCAACACGTTGAATGAGATCGGGCATTGTGGTGTTTACTTTAATCTTTGAAACATCTCTCGATAAAGGATAGGCAGTTAACAAACCATCGGTGAGGGGTCGTGTCAAATTACTAATTACTTCTTTATCGTTATCACCAAGCCACGTATCGCGGTCACCTTTGGCTATCACAACGGGCATCCGTTGTTTAGTGTTATGTACATAGCTCATCAATTCATTTGCCTGCGTGGTTAGAATTGAAAACGTGTTAAACAATTCACCGTCGGACTTATTTAACCACTGTTCCCAAATGCACCCTAGCGTAAAGACTTCGTTCGCCGAAGATTTTACAAAATGTGGAATTTTTGCCGTTGCTTCATCGCGCCATTCAACGAATCCATTTACTGGGAGAAGTCCTCGGCGTTTTACTATTGCGTCGCGAAATGACGGTTTCTCGAAGGCTGTCTCTGATCTCGCATTCAATGTTTTTGAGCGCAAATCATTAGCCCCTTGCAAATCCTTTACCCATCGGGGAATCAAACCCCAGTGCATCATTTGGAAGTGTTTGGGATCTTCGTTTGTGATGAGCGGTAGTTCAGGATACACAAACCCGGTTACGTGGTAATAAGGTGTGTACAGCGATGAATCTTCGAACATTGCACCAGTATCTGTTTCAAAAACGTGTGTTTCAGAATGAACAGATACGGTAAAACACATGTTGTTAGCGTGCTTTCATCCGATTGTTTGCGTGCAGTCATCAAATTGATAGTACGCGGTCATCTAACAACACAGTCGAATTGGCCGTTTGTTATGTCGAGGATTTCACCACCGGTAGTTGCGCCAAGTCTGCCTTGGAACGTGCCCTTGGCTCGTTCGCCTATTGCACCCCAACTTGTTACTACAATCGAACCGCTTGCGGAAAAGAAAGTACGGTCGTCACTAGCGCTGGAAATTTGTAGGGTAATCAAATTCCCATCAACTGAGCTAACCAAATAGGTGCCTGGCTTGGCGAACTTAGTTGTAACTGATATTGAAAATTTATTGTTCGCAGTAGTTACATGTCCTGCCGAAACAATCGCACCGTTACCAAAAACCGGATCCATCATTGCGCTGCCAGAATCATCGCTAGGGGAACAGTTGAACAGCTGATTTGTGAACCCAGCACCATTTCCTACAAATGAATTTTTGTCTGCTGTAGGCGTAACGGGAGCGGTAGTTTCAGTTTTACATCCAGCAGCAATTGTAACAACGGCGATGAAGCAGAGAGCAAGAATTTTAGGATTCATTTGGCTACTTGAATTAGTGTGTTGAATACAGTACGAGACTCAATAGAGCCATAATTCCAATTAACATAACTAGTGCGTAATTCTGAGCTACTCCACTTTGAGCTTTTCGCAGCACCGAGGCGGTTGCACCAACAACGGTAGCTGATCCATTCACGATACCATCAATTACCACAACATCAACAATCTTCCAAAGAAAGTCGCGCGATGCAGCAAGGATAGGTCCGACAAATGCCATGTGATAAATCTCATCGATGTAATACTTGTTCCAAAGAATCTTGTGCAAGGTTGAAAATTTCTGTTTCAATGCGTCAGATTTTTCAGGTCCACCAGAGTATATGGAACGGGCTAACATAATGCCTGCAATAGCAATCACTGTAGACACCGTCATCAATGTTAGCTCGGTTGAAGTGTGATCGCCTGTGTGTTGGCGAATGAGTGCAGACCCACCGGCAAAGACAGGTTCAAGCCACGACTCTAACAAATTCGGGATGTGAAGGTAGTGTCCGAGGACATGCGGGATTCCCACCAAGCCCCCTACCACACTTAGTACAGCTAGAATTATCAACGGGACGGTCATGGTTTTGGGAGACTCGTGCGGATGCACATGAGCTACGTCGAAGCGCTCTTCACCGTGAAATGTGAGCGAGGTTACGCGCCACATGTAGAAGGCGGTGCAGAATGCGGCCAGTGCGCCAATGCCCCAAATGAGCATTCCGCCATTCAAGAAACTATACCAAAGAATTTCATCCTTGGAAAAGAATCCTGAGAAAAACGGGATGCCGGAGATTGCCAGAGTACCAATGAAAAATGTTCGGTAGGTAATGGGCATGTGCTTTTTGAGTCCACCCATTTTTTGAATGTCTTGCTCGTGGTGCATTCCGTGAATTACTGAGCCAGATCCTAGGAACAAGAGTGCTTTGAAAAAAGCATGCGTCATTACGTGAAACACAGCGGCTGTGAATGCACCCACGCCCAATGCAGCAAACATGAATCCGAGTTGCGATACAGTTGAATATGCGAGTACTTTTTTAATGTCGTTTTGAACGATACCAATCGTGCCTGCGATAAGTGCCGTGCTAATTCCAATTCCTGCAACGATGGCCATTGTAGTTGGGGCCAGAGCGAACAACACATTTGTGCGACTAACCAAAAAGATACCCGAAGTTACCATGGTAGCTGCGTGGATGAGGGCCGAAACCGGCGTGGGCCCTGCCATAGCATCCGGCAGCCAAACTGATAACGGAATTTGAGCGCTCTTGCCGGTACAACCAAGAAAAAGTGCCAGCGTAATGAGAATTACAGCGGTTCCGTTGGGTGAAAGAACTACGGTGGCTGAATCATTTATTGTTGTGTAATCTAACGTGCCAAATAGATTGAACAGCATAAACATTGCGATGAGTACACCGAAATCACCAATTCGGTTGACAATGAATGCTTTTTTTGCAGCATCGCCGGTCCACGTTATATGGGAACCGTCGAATTTCTTATCATACCAAAATCCGATTAGCAAATAGGATGCAAGTCCAACGCCCTCCCAGCCAAGAAACGTGAGCAGAAAGTTGCTGGCCAGGACCAAGTTCAACATCATGAAAACAAACAAGTTCAGATAGGCGAAAAATCGCGGGAAGCTTTTATCGCCATGCATGTACCCGATTGAGTACACGTGAATTAGAAATCCAATTCCGGTGATAATCAGGGTAAACAGCAATGATAATTGGTCAATTTGATAGGCAATATCAACGGTAAAAGATCCGGTAGCAATCCATGTGTAGACCTTTACGATGGACAGTCGGTCTTCTGCGGGCATTCCCAGCATTTGCACAAAAAGTGTGCCGGCAACGGCGAACGACGCAAGGATTGCACCACTACCAATTATGCCAATCAACTTCTCGTTTTTCAGTTTTTTTCCAAACAACCCAATTATCGCAAAGCCGATTAATGGGAAGAGTGGAATCAACGCTGCAATGTTCATCCGATCTCCGGGGCGATAGATTCAAAATCCATTTTTTCGATTTCCATTTCTATGTGATGGAAATGTATTCGCATTGTCTCATCAACTACCATCATACTATTGCGCTCGATCTTCATCCAATCTGAACGGCGGGTTGTGAAGGGCTCCGAAGCTACAACAATAGCGCTCGGCTTGCTGTACGTTGGTTCCATCATACAAACATCATCGTTACAATGATACTCTTTGCCATGCATGTAATACAGTGATGAAGGTTGCACGTTAGGATTAGTGGTGTACCTGACAGCTATTAGACTAGTGCCGTTCGAAACGGCGAAATTCAAATACGAGTGCTGCTTGATTTCATGCTCGACCATGAGTGAATTAAGGTCCTTGAACATTTGCTGCATGGCGTGAACCATTTCCTCGCACGACACATGACCATGAGGATCTTCGATATGGTTGAGGAAGAGTCCAAACAAATGTTCCGAATCCGTCGAACCTTGAATTGCATCGTAGGCAGTGTCATTCAACAACCTTAGCATGCGCCGGCGCATTTGTTTGAATCCCGAAAGCATTCCGTTGTGCATAAACATAAGCTTGCCGCACCAAAATGGATGCGAGTTAACTTCTTCGACTGTTATGCCAGGACTTGCGGCACGAACGTGCGCAAAAATGCACGGGGAATAGATCTTTTTAGCCAATAACTTTAAGTTCTGGTCGCTCCAACCTGGCTTAATGCTTCGAAAAACACAAGGCTCATTATCCAGTCTTGGATCAAACCAACCAATTCCAAACCCATCTCCATTAACACTCACACTCATCTCGCCTGCATTCATGGACTGAGCGGTAATTAACGAGAACTGCGGTTTGTATAGGAGGTCGTCAGCAAGAACCGGCGGACCTATGTAAGCTATAAATCGACACATGTACTAAATCTACTATCGTAAATTAATTAAGCGATGCTTTTTCAGAACACCATGTGTTATACACGCCGTCTAAAAGCAAATTGAATGCATCGGCGGCTTCTCTGGCAGAGTCAAGCGCAGCTTGTTTTTGCTCGTCAGTATTGCAAAGTCTAACCAATGCCTCGCGAGTAACCGTGCGGTGAATTTCATCGGCATGCTCGTGCACTTCGAAGAAGATTAGGGCATTCTTGGTGTCGAGATTGTACCATTTTTTTAGACCGTCGATCTTGGTTGTTGAAATCTCGGGGATTTGCGATTCGTAGGCATACAATGCCGCTAGACCTTCCGACGGGTTATTGCGTCCGGCTAGTTCCTTCAAAATCCTTACCGAAGCACGGGTGTGTGGCAAAAACTTTCTCGTTGTGATTTCCCTGCGATCAACTCCCAAAGCATCGGCAAATCTGAGCCACAGTTCTGGGTGATTATCTGGACCGTGCTCTTCTTCGATGAGATTTTCAAGTAGCATCTGACGCACTTCCATGTCATCGCAATTCGAATGCGTAGCACTCACAAAGGTCGGGAAGGCCCGCACCTGATGGTAATACTCCTTGGCGTATTCGCGCAACATATCTAACGACAGCGTTCCTTCATTCCACATCAAATAGAATGGGTGCTGCAACATATGGCGCTCGGAAACTATTTCATCGAGCTGAACTAGAAATTCTTCGGTTGTCATAATAACGACCTTTTAATATAGGTAAGGCACAAAATGAGTTACTTATTTGAGGAACAAAGATACTGTTTTTGTAAATTTGTACTCGTTACAATTTGAATATACATTAAGCCCCTTGCATATCGACATTATGATCACTGAACTATACGAGATTGAACAGCACGAAACCGTGGTTACCGAGGAGATCGTCCTTCAGGCAAGGGTAATATTGTTCAATGACGAAATCCACACGTTCGAAGAGGTTTCCCACCAAATCACGCTGGCCATTAATTGCGGCGTAACTATGGCTGAGGCGCTTACCAACGAGGTTCATTACAAGGGGAAGGCCGTTGTGTTTGACGGCGCATTAGAGGAGTGTATAAGGGTGTCGGCAGTGCTGGAAGAGATTGCGCTGCATACTCAGCTCGAATTTTAAGGCTAACTAAGTCCTGTTTTAAGGCTTTTTGAAAGGGGGCGGTGCAATTTTTGTACTGTCGGAAGAGCCCGGAAGGGTAATTGGGTTCAAGGCTTTCATGTTTCGTTTCATAAAGTCGTCTACCGAGCCTCCTGTTGAATCGTTAGGGTTCAACCCTGGTAGTGTTGGCATGTTCATGCCCGGACCGTTGAACTGCAGCGCATCCTTATTGTTGTCGATCATCTGATTTAACACCCCTTTTTCGCCAGCTTTTGCTCGTTTGTACAGATCATCGTCTAAATCACGCAGCAACGTCGAATCGGCCACCTCAACGTTATTAATTTTTGCTAAGGCATATTCTACGCTAGGCCGGATTTCACGGGCGTATTCCGACCGTGGGTATTTCTCGATGAGCTGACCATAGTAGTACAGTGCACTATCCTTATTTAGCGCTTCCTTTTCGAACATCCACCCTAACGCAAACAAGGCCTTTGGTGCGTAATCACTCGACTCAAATTTTTGGACTATGGAGTTGTATTGTCGCGAAGCATAGGTCCAGTCCTTGATCTTCCGAAAGCTGGTTCCGGACTTGTACAATTCTGCAGCATCGTCTATCACCGACTCGGAAGTAAACCCCATTACACTTCCGGCTTCCCTGCCATACACACTTTTAGGATACCGGTCAGCCAATACCATGAACAAAGAGTCGGCCACTTCTGGCTCAGCTGCCGATTGAATTCTGGCCAACGCATACAGGTATTTGTCACGGTCGCTATCACCGTCCCAAGTTGAATCATACGCCATTTGGTAATAATACAAAGCAGAATCAGTGTTGCCCAGGTTTTGGTGAACGCGTGCCAGACCATACACTTCCTTCGCCGTCATGGCTGCAATTGAATCACGCATCGATTCGCGCTCGATGATCATTGACTTAAATCCGGCAACCTTCCTGCTTTGATCTTCCCATTGCTTAAGTAATGCAAAGTACTTGGCACTTACTTCGTACACCGGCGTACGGACTACCTTGGCTTTTGCGAAATATGACAATGCCTCTTCGTACTTACCCAACTTATACAATGACATACCTTTTTGGAATGCCTGCGCCATCAATTCCGGTCGTCCAATAAAAGACGTGTCTGCCTCGCGCTCTCTTGCGATCAACGCAGGATCACTCATGTTATCTGTAGATTGCCTGGCTAACGCTATTCTCTCAGCGGCAATAAATGAAGCCCAATCTGAATAATTTTTATTGCGCTCCAACTCATCCAACATTTCCGACGCCTTCGTAGTATCGCCTAGTCTTCCTAAACATGCAGCCCGGTAAAGTTGTGCTTCAAATTCTGCTAAAATGTCTGGTGTATAATCGAATACCTTTGCAAAGGCTTCTTCTGCCAGCTTATACTTTCCAAGTCTATAATACAAAGCAGCAACATCCACCTGCCACCTAGCCCGTTGCTCATCGTCCTCGCACTGCGCAACTGCTTGTTTATACGGCTGTACTGACCTGTCTAAATCACCCTCTTCAAGTGCAAGTTCCGCTTGAATGCGATATGCTTCACTTAGAATGTCGTACCTGTCCTTGTACCACGCAACATCAATCGTGCGCGATAGCGTTTGTTTTCCGAGTGTGATTTTTTTCTGCAGTAAATAGTCTTTCGACAATAACAAATGCGCATCGGGCGATTTGTCTCCGTCGGCAAAGCGCTCAATTAACTCCACACACTTTTGTTGCGATGGTATCCATTCTTGCCGGAAAAAATACGCCTCCGCCATCAAGAACAAACTGCCCTCCACATAATTGCTCTTAGGATGATTACCCAAAACTTTCGATCCCTTTATCAAGATCGAATCCACCTTGGTAGCCACCGGCTGCAGCTTTGTCCTATCAATTACAAAGGCCTTCAAGAAATTATACCCCGTTGCCTTTGTGTCTCGCTCACTCAGCATCGCACTATCTAACCCCGGCACCAACACGCGCGGCTTAACCCGCTTATTCTCGTCCTGATAATTGAATTCGTCTACGATCTCCGTCCGAATTCGCTCCATATTATAATACGTGTTGAAGTACGTAGTTTGATTATCAAACCATGCACATCCAGACACCGCAAGTATAACTGCGATTGTGAAAAGGGGCAATGTGGTTCGTGCTAAATTCAATTCTATTTTCTAAGCCAGACAGATCTCATTTTCTTTTGACGGTCCGAGATTGACTTAACGTCTCGTAAACCATACACGGTTTCCGGCAGACATACAATTGTTGTCTCGTATATCTGGCCATCGCAGTGCGCTGTAATATTTGTTTCTTTCAATCCAGCCTCAGCCAAAAATACGTCCATGTCAGATACTGTCGAAACTCGCTTTCCGTTCACAGCAATAATTTCATCATCAACACCAATTCCAGCTAACTGTGCCGGCATACCATCTTGAACCGATGTTACAATCACCTTGCCACTCGTTTCTTTGTAGTTCATTCCGGATTGGATCTTGGCCACCGCAACACCCAACGACCGATTTTCGCCTAACGTTATTGCCTCGGCAGTGTTTGGTTTTAGGTACAAATCAAGACCCACGGTTGCGAGATTTTCTTTATATGGCAACTCCTGCGTTCCATCTAGCCAACTTACCATCAATTCGCGAAGCTGAACCTGCGTACCTACTTCCAACAATGCAATGCATTCATCCTGGGTAAGCCCCTTACTAGGATTTTCTTGATACCGCTTCCATAGAATTTTGAGTCCGTCATCAAGACTGTATTTTCCATCAGTGTGATCAACAATGTACAGGTCCAATAGAAGGAAAAGTACACCACCTTTTAGGTAGTACGAAGGGAATCGGTTGGAGGCATCGGCGTTAGGCATGTATAGTTTTAGCCAGGCCAAGTAACTTGAGTCCTTTATGGACATCACGTTGCGTCCCACTACATCTGAAAGTTTATTGATGTGATCTTTTGCAAGTAGGTCTATGTACTGCTTTTCGGTATAGTACCCGCAACGTAGCGTCCAAAGATCATCGTAATACGAGGTAAGGCCTTCCGCCAACCACAACATGCTAGTATAATTTTCAGTTGTGTAATCGAACGGACCCAACTCGATAGGACGGATGCGTTTCACATTCCACAAATGAAAATATTCATGACACAACAACGATAAAAATTCAGCGGCCTTTGTTTTATCGTGCAGATGTGACGGATCCGTTGCGTTCACAGATGAGCGTGTGTGCTCAAGTCCACCGCGAACTCCTACGTACACCTGAATAATGAAAATGTATCTATCGTACGGCACACCGCCGAACAACTTGGCCTCTGTTTCTACTATATGTTGTATTTGCGCTGTCAACCACTCGGCATCTACTTTATGCGTGGAGGCTATAGCTACTTCGTGCTTAGCACCGGCCGCATCGAAGTGCATTACAACGTGGTTTCCAATTTCTATTGGAGAATCAACTAGAATGTCGTAATTCAACGCGCCCAATACTACGCTATTACCGACTGTGGTGACAGGTGAAAGTTGCGTAGAAATATTTGGCCATTCAATTTCATTTCTCTCAACAACTACGTGGTGAACTTCATCGGTGCGTCCAACCACATACATGCAAACTGCCGCCGGCGTAAGAAACGCATGGAACCGATTAACATGATTTGTGCGAACACTACGCTCATGACAATACACTAGATACTCAACTTCGATTTCAGATTCGTTTTCACAGTTTACACTGAACGAGGCTTTGTTAATCCACTTGTATGAAGTCTGGTTGCGTCCGCCATTCTTAATGATGAAGGCCGCAACATTTCCTTGAAATCCGGCAAAGTCGCGAATCTTATAGCTGCCTGGGGTCCAAGAAGGCATCACGAATATTGCTTTCGAACCAATTACATTCTTAACGTTGATTGTCACCTTTACCAAGTGTTGCGTTGCACGAGAAAAGTTCAACGTGTAGGTTACGTTGCTGGTGGAGTTCAATAACTCCTTGTCGGTTTGTTCTATTGAATATGCCACGATCTATGTTAGCTCCGCCTTGGTTTCAAAATATTACCTGCCACTAAAGTACGTGTTACTTTTGAAGTCGTCATTAAATGCCTCATTGTTCTGCGCGTTAGCCGACTTGTCTCGTGATCGAGTAGATTCTTCGTGTGCGCTTGGATGCCCATCAATAATCACCGCATCTATGCCGGTTAACTCCCTGTACTTGATTGCCGATTCATCGATCTTACTTTTCAACTTCGCCAATTCTTTTTCTAACTGTCTTTTGTGACCAAATCTCCAGTCACCATTTTCCAGATCGTCTACAAAGCAGAATGGTTCACTTTGCTTGACGCTTACATTCTTTCTTGATTCAGTTCTGATTTTACTTTTTAAGATTTCGATTTCAGTTTGCAACTCTTCTAAACCTCTGATGTCGTGTGCCGGTTCTTCATCAGCACCTAATACTGAAAGCAAGTTTTTTAATTTCTCGGTATTACGTTGCATGTAAGCTTGTTGAACTCTGTGCCACATACTATCTATATCTCCGCTCGATCCGTTAGCATCGGGATGAAGTTTCTTTACCAAGATCCTGTACGTAGACACTAATTCATCGGCGTCGGGGGAATTCAGATTTTCCATGGCTGATCGTTCACGCTCGGAGCTACTCATATCGAAAGCTTCTCGCATTCTTTGTCGCATCCGGTCGTATTCCTTTGTTACAACTTCATCTACGAGCGCAACAATTTCTGGTGTTATTTTCTCGCCACGAGTGTATTTAATAGTGAGCAACTCAACTCTGCGGAACAACTCAGCCCCCTGCACAGCCAATCTTTGTTTTTCAATTTCGAGTTCGCCAAAGTACATGTCGTACATCGAGACTATCCTCGGACGTTCAACGGTAGAAAGTATGTGTCCTTCCTCTATCAGGTTCCGCAATTCCCTGCGTAACTCAGCTAGCTGTTTACGTAGCTCTTGAGTTTCTGTATGTAAAATCGGAGCTGGCATATCGGTTTATCAATCGGTTCCGTAGTCGGTTTTACACCGTTTCTTCGCGGGCCATGTATCTCTGTAAGAATAGCTCACTAAGCGCACAGACTAATGCAAGAATAATTAGTAGCGGCCATAACTCAGATCCTTCGCGTGCTGCTCGTATGGCGTTTGCAACCGAGCCACCACTCTCTACTAACACCGCCTGTTTAGGGGCTGTGATATTTTGCTGGATTGAACTGAGCCATTCATTTGAGTCGAAATATATTAGTACAGATTCATCGGTTGGTCCGTTAACAGCTACCGCCATTACGGGATCACCGTTGGCCGTAGCAACAAATACTACCCCGGGTGTCCGTTGTGCGGGCAGAGATAGTATGGTTCCACTTGGGGTGCGGGCCGCATTTATTGGCCGAGTATCACCAAGCACATCGGTAACAGTAAATACGGTGTTGTTTGAATTTTTAATTGGAATCATTGCGCCGAAGGGCTGATTCAGTCCGATACTTGTACCTTGATCTGTTGGCGCAGATAAATACAAGGCACTGCGGACCAACGTTGCCGCGAAGAGTCCAGTTACAGGAAATGTACTCCATGCAATGCCCGGGGCAACAGATATATACAGAAGCTTGCCTCCGCTCACCAAATGTTCTGAAATGAACGATCCATTCTCCGTCATAGCCACAGCTACACCACCTTTGGCCGATCGCATTCTTTTCAGCTTTGGCGAATCAACCACTTGCTTACTGTTTGATTCATCTTTAAAAACGCCGGAAAACAATGGATGATTTTTTTCAACCTTATTCACCAAATTATTGGTGGACCCATTTTCAATAATTTCATTTGCACTAACACCTAACAATTGTGTGAACTTGGCAAACGCAGCACCTTCCTGAGCAAAAATCACTAAGCCCCTTCCACTCTCTAAAAACTGTCGTAACAATGCAGCATCGGATTCACCTACATCGCCTCCGCATAGGTATGCTACGTCGGCTGAGTTCAGTGCTTGCGCAGCACTTTTAACAGATGGATAGACCGTGACATTTGGAGCCGAACGTTCAGAGCCGGGCACCGAAAAAGCTGCGCGAACAAACATTACATCGGAATTGCTTCCGATGAGTATTGCCTTGGGTTGGTTGGGAACAGTTACTCCAACGTAGCGATAGTTGTCGCCGTTAATCGCATCATCCTCAAGCTCGACCGATACTTTGAATAATCCCCTGCGCTGAGTGGGCGCTGCCAATACTACCGAAACCGTTGCACCAGCCGGAATATCAGTCACACGCTGTGCTACCCGACTGCCGTTGAACGACATGGTGACGGGAATTCCGGAAACGTCTGAATTGCTGCCGTTACGAATGAATGCTTCTACTTCGACCGGGCGGTCCGGATTGAACAGCTTTGTGATAAGTTTTACGGAGTCGACAGAAAAGTTTTTGTCTAAACCATCTAGCCCCTTACCAATTGGCATAACAAATAACGACACATCGTTATCGAGTTGTTTGGCGCTATCGGCTTCCTCGCGGAATGTGGTGGAACGTTGAGCATCGGAAATCAAATACACTTCGTGGTGGGCGTACGCGGCGTCGCGAAACAAACCCTCGGCACGACGAAATCCGTCGGCTATGCTTGCGGCATTTGCAGAGAGCGTCATCTTTTCAATTTCACTTTTCGCCGCTAAAAACGTTCGAGTGAATCCAACCGATCTGTTGTAGTCTACCCCGGCAAGCGGAAGCACACACACTTCATCGCCATCGCGCAATTGTTGAACAATGCTAGCCGCAACATTCTGCGCTTGACGAAACCGTTGTCCGCTTTGATCAGAAGCGCCCATGCTGTTAGAGTTGTCTACAAGAATTACAACACTACCTTTAGCGTTCGAGGACAACAACGGTAAATTGCTAGGGACCGTTGGACGGGCAAAGGCCAGCACAGCAAACACTACGAGTAGCGTCCGCAAGATGAGCAACAGGATTTGCTGAATGCGCAGTTTCCGCACTCGTGTTTGTTGCAGTTCTTGTAAAAATCTAACCGTGCTGAACTCAACCACTCGTAGTTTTCGTAAATTCAGCAGGTGAAGCAGAATTGGAATACTAGCGGCAGCTAATCCAAACAGTGCAAAAGGATTTAAAAAATTCATTCAGTGTGCTTGTGTTAGATCATTCCAACTAACTGTCTGAGGGCATTAATTTCTTCGCGCGTAAGATGCCTGTACTCGCCCCTTTTCAAACCACGTGTAGTAAGAACTCCGTACTGCTTTCTATCTAAGCGTCGAACTTCATAACCAAAGTGTTCAAAGAGTCTGCGAACCTCGCGGTTCTTGCCTTCTCTAATTTCAAGGATCACTGACGACTTGTCTTCGGGATCGATTGTAACTGAGCATGGCGACGTCATACCATCATCTAACTCCACACCATGCGAAATTGCCCTAGCGTGTTCTTGTCGGCAATATTTATCTAAGCCAGCTCTGTACACCCGCGACACTCCAAAACTCGGATGCATCAGTTTGTGCGCAAGGTCACCATCGTTTGTTAACAGGATGGCGCCGGTGGTATTTCTATCCAAGCGTCCAACGGTAAAAAGTCGGGCATGAATTCGAACAATATCAAAAACCGTTGCCCTGCCCTTTTCGTCGTTCGATGTAGTAATAACATCCTTCGGCTTATTCAGCAGCACATACGTTAAATGTTTTTCGCGAGTAATCGGTTCGCCGTTTACGGATACAACATCGCTTAGACTAACCTTAGTCCCCAACTCCGTAACAATCTGTCCGTTAATTTTTACTCTGCCTTCGGTAATTAAAACATCGGCCGCTCTACGCGAAGCAATTCCGGCATCGGCAATTACCCTGTTTAATCTTGCCGGTTCCAGCGCCGAGGGGATGGCCTCGGTTTTCGGTTTGCGTTCCCGAATAACTCGTCCGGCCTTCGTGCTGGTTTTTTTTAGACCGCCATCTTTCGTGCGAAGTCTGTCAATTGGTTGGTTTTTATCGTAGCTCATGGAATACAACGATTCTCATCGTGGAAAAAATATCTATGCAAAAATATCGTAAAACTTTGTCATGACCTGCACCGATGTGATACTTGTCATACATTCGTGAGTGTTTATAGGGCAGGTAGCGGTGCCGTGAATAGAACACGGACGACACTTCAACGCAGAATTTCCGAGCACCACGGATTTTTCTGCAAAGGGGGCGAAACCAAATTCTGGTATCGTCGGACCAAACACAGCCAGGGTTGGAACATTTAATAACGATGCGATGTGTACCGGGGCACTATCATTGCAAACCACGGCACGCGCATGCGCAATGATGCTTACCAGTTGCTTGAGCGATGTTTTACCGCATAGGTTGTGTACGTGCGGATGGTCATTGATGATCTCTGTTTGCGTTTCGGTTTGCGTCTCGGTTTGCGTCTCGGTCCCCGCGCCAACAAACACCACGTTCAAGCCCATTTCAACAATTTGCTTAGCCACTTCGTTGTATCGCGAGATCCCCCACTTCTTTGTATTCCAAGCCGACTCTGGAGCAAGAACCACGTAGCCCCTTGCCAACGAATCTGATAATGAAACTGGAAACTCACTTGTAATCATTTCCTTTTTGAATGCGACGCGTGCAATTTGATCGGACTTTGTACACACAATTGGTGCGCTAAGTGCCTTGAGCAACGATAGCTGCCTATCCGCATCATGCATGCGGCGATTATACGTTACTGTCTTGCGCGCAATGAAACGAGTAAACCCCATTTTGTAGGTGACAACTTCAGGCGAATGCAAATTTCGAACAAAATGTGCAGTTCTAAAACTTCTATGCGGGACAATGACAACTGTGTCTTGGTCCAATGAAAGGGACCGCGCTAGTTCTGCACTTGCGCGCAAGGTGCGATGTTTACCCCGCTTGTCAAATTGAATAACAACGTCCACATCCGAAACCATTTCAACGAATGGCGCAGCACTCGGAGTGGTAACTACAATTATTTTGGCGTTGGGATGAGTGTTACGCAGGGCTGCGCACATGGGCATGGAGAGAACCACATCTCCAAGGAAGGCCGTTTGAATAATTACAAATGTCATTGCAATCCCACCGTTTGTTCCGGACGCCAGCGTCTGTGCTGCCACGACCAGTGATCCGGGTGCAGGCGAATTGCCGACTCAAGAACATCAACATGCATTTGCGTCAATCTGCGCACGCCTTCTGCGTTCGATGGAATACCGGTTATATCTAGTTGAATCAAATCGGCCGAATACGTGCCGGGTCCGGTGCGCACGGCAAACGCATAAAATATTGGCACTTGAAAACGCAGCGCTAACAACGCCGGCGCACCATACGTGGGAGTTTGTCTGCCAAAAAATGTGGTGAGTGGATTTTTATCTGAATCTGCAAATTGGTCTACCAAGAATGCAACTGCACCGCCATTCCGCATTTCGTGCACCAGGGTTTTCGCGGCGCGATCCATTGAAATTACTTTGTTTCCGTAGGCAGTGCGATATGCGTTAACACGTTCATTCACGGCGTGATTGCGCATATTATGTGTGACCACGGTAATGGGTGCATTCATTGAAATGCCGGCGCTTGCAGCAAGATATTCCCAGTTGCCAAAGTGGCCCGACAGCAAAATCGAAGGGAGCTTGTTTTTGGCTCGATATTGGAGTTGATCAATGCCATTAATCTTCATGCTTCGTGTAATGTCAATCGCCGACATTGAAGGAAGTGCGATGGTTTCAACCAATACCTGACCCAAGTTCTCGTACGCACCAATAGCCACGTGGTGCCGTTGACTCTCCGCCCGTTCCGGAAAAGCCTTTTGCAAATTATCCAACGTTATGTTCCATCGTTTCGAATCCAGCTTACGCATTACCGAACCGGCTGCCTTTCCCAATGAATACCTACCACTGTTGGAGAGCTTGCCCGACAACCAACCCATGGCCTTCATGGCTACATACACTATCCAATAGGTGTTCATTAACGAGGATTCTGTTGAATCGATTCAGTAGGATTAGGGTCGGGGCTAAATGCTTTTGCCCATTGGTTGAACCAATTTTCATTTCTTATCTCACCCAGTCTGGTTGAATGGACGAGCTTGTGATTCTGTAGCAACTGCCAGTCGACAAAATAAAAATACACACCGCCCTGGATATTTGAATAGAACCATGTCTCATACGGTTTGGCATCAATGGTTTGAATGAACTGTTCAATTTGGTTTGGAATACCGTACTTGAGTAACACATTACCTCTGTCGGTCCGCCAGCCATCCTTCGTAATTGCGCTAGTATAAAAAGTCTGTGCACGTTGATACATTTTTCTAAAATCTTCAAGGCGCTCATTTTCAGATGTTGAGGGATCCGGATCGCGATTCTTCCAAAACCGATATAGGTACCGTTGTTTTGAACGATCGTCAGACATTGCATCCGCAGTAGTGCGCTCAGCGGCTGAAGAAAGAACCTTACTAAGTTCCATTTCGAGATTTAGCTTATCACCCTTCGTTACGGCCCACTCCGACGTCATAAACTTTTCTTCCTCAGTGAGGTAAAAACTACCCTGCGGCGGAAGCTCGGGATTAAGTATGTAAAACTTATCCATCACCGAAGCAAACGTTTTATCCAGGTCCTTGGACTTGATTGAAACTTTCAATTTGTACACGCCACTTACGGTGACTCCCACGGGCAGATCATCACGGGCAACCAAACCATCGGCATTCGCCAGCATTTTTCGGTACATCGTAAACATTTCACGCTGCACATTATCCAACACTTGATACTCAATTACAAACGTGTCTAAACCATTAAGCTTTGCATTGTAGATTTCCAAATAAACGGGAATCACGGGGTCTACGCCAATACACTCATGCCGCGGGTTGGGCACAGCATCAACGCCATTCCGTTCAAATCGTGGGTCCGCATTCATTGAAAGGGGCTGTGTGAACATCACATCAGAAACATCAACATTCAAACCGAACGCGCGAATCTCGTATGCAAAAGAAGAGGCTGTAGTTCGCATTGAATCATGCACGTCGCGAACGTTAAGCAAGAAAAAGGCTTTCCCTGGACGGACTTTGCATTTTCTTACGCCTGAATAGAATCGCTGATGTTGTACTCTTTGAACGGCAGAATTCGCTGATGCTATCCACTCGTCAACTATCGTGTCTGCCCCCGATTGAATAATTGTAAGCCGGCAATATGCCTCGCCAATATAGCCAACCTTATCAGCCACATATTTTAAAGCCGTATCAGGAAAAGAATAGTTGAACTCAACATTGGTTGTCTGCCCATTACCCCTATACTGAACTACATCAGCAACAAAGTCTAATTTGTTCTGAGCAAATATGGCTAGGTTATTTGCTAACAAAGCCACGGCACCTATAAATAACTTGTGCATGAAGGGCGTATTTAACGTGTGAATCAATCGATTAGATTTATTTGAATTGGAAAAAAAAATGCCGTCGGAGTACAACGTTCACTCCGACGGCAATAAAACTTACATCAAAGTAAATTGTTGATTAATTAAATCGCATCGAAACTGAAAGACGATTGATCAAGCCAAGATTCACTGTTGGGTTAACTGAGAAGTCTACACGACCATCAAAATCTGCACTCAGG
The DNA here is from genome assembly GCA_013204605.1 of Ignavibacteria bacterium. GTDB lineage: Bacteria > Bacteroidota > Ignavibacteria > Kapaibacteriales > Kapaibacteriaceae > JABMNI01. The sequence goes on along the minus strand of JABMNI010000055.1, from coordinate 18,878 downwards.
TATTTAAGTCCAATACCGCCGGCAAGTCCAAATTGATCATTACCCAATCTGTAACCAGCTCTAAGTGTTACCAGATCTCGGAATGTGTACTCAGTTCCAATAGCAAATTGTTCGGGCGAATCACTGTACGTTTCAAAGTCAACACCGGTTACCCATTTATGCACTTGAGTTCCGTCATCGTCATATTCAGGAACATCATCCATCAACGTTAGCATATCCAAGCCCAAACCTGCCCTAAATGAAAGCGGCATATTGAATGACGACGTGCTTATTGACATGTCGACCTTGCTTGCATTCAAGCCACTAATTGGTTGGCCCGTGATACCAAGGTTTGCGCCAGAATATTCTTGTTTGGGTCCAAGACTAAGCACCCCGAAACCAAGAGTAATTCCCTTATAGCCAGTATTATACTTCGTACCAATATCAAACACAAAGCCGCCTGCAGAAACATCGGTGAAAGCATGTTGAACATACTTACCGGTCACTCCGAACGAGAATTGTTCAGTTAAATATCCAGCAACTGTAATACCAATGGCAAGATCGGCAACATTGTAAATTGCTCCCGACCCGCTTTGTTGATCAGTTGTAGTTACATTTATATCACCACTACTGAACGACGTGAAGCTTGCAGCAACTCTAAATTTTTCGCCAACGGGAATAACGGCGCCTGCAAAAGAATGCGACATACCGGCAAACCAAAAAGAATGGCTTACGTCGGCAGCATACTTTTTAATATCTGCAATACCAGCAGGATTCCAAAACACCGACGTTACGTCGCTCGACAAACCGCTAACTGCTCCTGCCATACCGGTGCCACGAGCGCCAACTCCGATTTTTAGGAACTGTCCACCGGTAAGGCCCACTTTCGTAAACCCACCGGCAGTAACGGCAATAACCTGCTGCGCTTTCAGCTCACTCATTGCTACCGCAACTATCAGTACAAGCAGTGTAACACGTACCAAGACACTCAGCCGACTCTTCATGAAATTCTCCACTCTATTATTTCTCATATCAGTTTGAGTCTCCGATGATTCGCGCTGGTCCAACAATCACCGAAAACTTCCGAATCACGGATGCACCGTCGGGAGTTTCGATTTTTACTACCATCATTTGACTTGCAACACGTTGTCCGTTTTTAGACATCAGATTCCACACATCCGTACCAAATTTACCTGGCTCTGTGGAACGAGATTCATCATGTGTAAACTCCTTAATGAGTTCACCTGAAATTGTGTAAAATGAAATTTTACAAAGCTGTGGTAAGCGTGTCAGATACAACTTCGATTCATACGAAGACCGAATTCCTTCATGTGAAATGTAATACGGATTCGGCACAACTTGAATCTGCTCCAGATTTTCGTCAGTGTACTTTGCTCCACTTATACTCGGATCGTATTGTCCAACCTTAGCGAACATTTTTGCTCCATCGCTTGGAAATCCAAGGGCCCCACCATGAGTAAAGAGCCTAATCTTATCTCCAACTTGAAAATCAGTTTTAGGGCGGAGTCCATTATCAGCTGGCAAATCTCCAGGAACGGCACTGTAACTGGCGCTTCTTTTTCCTCTACCACTGAAGTCAATAACAAACTGTGCACCGGCAATCGAAACTACATGCATAAAGTCGAGTGTATCCTTACCTTCTGTAGAGATATTCCTTGACCTGTAATACCGGCCTTGTGCAATTGGATTACTGTTGTTTGAATCGGCAGCATGGTACTGAACGTGAATACCCTTTGTGTTGCCATTTTGCGAATTTCTCCAGCCATAGGCTGCCAAAGCATATGAACCTGTCGGGACTAACTCCGGATTAGGAAACTCGCGCAATTGAGCAGTCGAGTCTAATCTTACATTCACAAAATTCAAATCAACCGGATAACCTACCGTACGTTGTTCTGTTGATCCGTCAGATTTTACGTAAGGATACTCGAATTCAGCGACGTTTCGAAACTTCATTTTTAGGTACGGTACATTCTCGAACGTTTTAACGGGGTTCGAGGTTATATCATCACCAACTCCAGCGTCTAACTTGAACGGAGTTTTAAGTGAAGGCTCAACCCCACCTTCGACAAATTCAATTTCATAAACTCCAGGCCCGTTATTGTAACTGACGTCCCAAGGTGAGTTTAACGTATATCCTGGATAGGGAATTTCAAAGTAGGATGGTGGTTGATTAAGCGGACGTGTTGCGTTGTACCTCAGTGCATCCATCCTAGAAACTCCAACATAAATGAGCGGATCTCCACCACGAACTATTTCACCATTTCGAGCTGCTCTGTAAATTCCACCCCACTGTTGAATTGCATAATCAAATGAAATCCCAACTGTAGACAAAGCATACTTATTTGCAAGACATTGAGCATCTGAATTAAATGCACCCATTCGAAGAATTCGGTCGTCATTGTCGGGCAGGGCGAATACGATGGTATCGATTCTTATCTCGCCACTATTAGACGTTGCAGTGTCGAATCGCACCAAGCAACTATCTAACCACGTACAAGAATTTTCTGAGAAGTATCCTGGCAGATTATCCCGTGGGCTAGAGCAAAGCTCTGGTGGCAACAACGAATTCCAAGTTGTAATAAGTTGTTGAGTAGCAGAATCCCGCAACGTCATTACAACACCATATAATCCGTCGTCGTCATTGGCAGGAACTCTATCATGATCATACCCACTCCACAATCTGTCAAATTGCAATTGCAACGTTCTTCCAGCAAACAACTGATGAAACCGCTGCTGATCTTTTATTAGAAGCTTTAGATTGTATATGCCGCCAATTTTTCCACCATTATCAGGATTGGTACTAAATTCAATTTTTGCAACATCACCAGGACGAGAAGCTAGAGGGGTTGCAGTAACCACGTTAGGTAATCCAACTGCGCGGCTACAAAGTTTTGGAGCGGTTGGTAACAGATAATCGCCTTCGTCGAAAGATCGAATAGCGTATGAGTACTCCACATTATTAATGAGTTTTTCAGTTTTTCTAACGTCGGAAGAATACAAAACCTGGCCATTTTTGTCGTCATCACCATCGTCGTAGAATGTACGGTTATTGGTAATTCGCTTCATGTAAGAAGGTATGAGGTGATATCTAACTATCGCTGACTCTTCAAACGGACGCCTTATTACTTTCGAGACTGGGTTTGACGAATCAACTAACTCTGCAAATTTAAAAGGCTCCATCTTCACCTTTCGAGCAATAATTAGCTTTATCAAACTATCTTTTGCAGCCTTGGCTTGAGCAGGATCAGGCACTCTGAAACCATTTGATGTAGTCCAGTTAACACTTGGAAGATCTTCAAACTGTGTAACGAGATACGTGTACTGTATTGAGTCGAACTTGTCGAATCTGTTAACATCAATGTGAATGTTAGTAGATGGTATTACAGCATAATTAGGAGTATTTCTAGTTCGATCTTGAAGTAGTCCGATAAAATACGCTCCCCACGGGGCTTGGATAGTAGGTGATCGTCTGACCAAGAATCTTCGCTGGCCAGAATCAATCTTGTCACCAATTTCGAAATTATCAATGAATAAGTTTAGTCCAGGAATCTGAGTGCCGCTCTTCAAGAATGGCGAAGGAACTTGGAATTGACCAACCTGTTTCCATCCAAGTGGTCCTAGTCGCTGGTTTTCTATTTCATCAATATTAAACGAATCGAGATCGGTACGGCGAGCTCTATAAATCCGGTAGCCGAGGAAATCTAAACCATTCTCAAGTGTATCTAGGGATATTTCAGCTGTTGAATCCCATTGTACAATCAAGGCATTGTTCAATGGCAACCAACCTTGGGCTGGAACCTGATAAAGGAAGTTATCTGAGGGAATTCCCTTCACCACAGGAAAATCAGGAGCAAGAGGGGCTCTAAAATTATTGTTGTACACGAATTGAGCAAAACGCACTTTACGAACCAGTTCGGCCATATCTTCTGTTGTTCCGGTGGCATCCTTTCCCGTAGATGTAGAACCTAAAACAATTCCTACCACAATTCTTGCCGAATCTCCAGGGAGCATGTTGAACGGTCCAGTAGCCATGAGAAGTCTCCGGTCACCTGGGCCCTCGTCACCATCTCGCTGTCCCGTTGACATGAAATTGTAACGATCTTCATTTTCCAGAGGGTCAACGGTAATTGGCCAGTTACGCATTGTGCGCAAACCCAACTGCTCTGTGGTTGGATATTGCTTACGATCTTTTCTGATAAACCCGTCCGCATCAACTGCAGGACTTTCAAGAAAGTTAAAACCAAGGTATCCAAATCCGTTACCCGTCTCACCTCTATCGCCATTTGTCCATTGGACAGCAAGATTCAACGTGTCTTCTTCAGAATAGTATCGTGCTCTATCGTTTCCTGCGCCACCAACCGGGTTCGTACGTAATGTGATGTCGACATCTTGAACGGATGCCATCCAGCATTGATAGAGGGTGTCGGTTTTTTCTTTACCAATTTTCTCAGGGTGGATAAACAGATACTTAAGAAACACCATGTCGGCATAATCACCAAATCCCCATGAATATATCATTTGTTCAATTTGAAACCCTAAAGGAAACCCCTGAGCTGTTCTACGCTCTACTCCTCCCTCATACCTGGAAAGATCAGTGTCCTTGTACACACTAAAAATATCTTCCTCAGAAATAAACGCCGGTCCTTTACTATAGGTAGACCTTGTTCTATTCTCCGGATCATTAATATAATCGCCGTAGTAATTTCCAAATCTTAGCGTGTCGTTTGGCCTAGAATCCCAAATCGGCCACTTAGGGAAAGTAGTGTTAAAGAAGTCGACCCCATCTACCCTGTTGAAGTCAGTCGAAACATAGTTTCGGTACTTTCCTGTACCAACAGCTGAGTTGTCAAGTTCTATACCATCGGTGAGACTTCCCGGAATCATCCATGACAATCCGCTATTCGGATTGTATGTAATCATTACTAATTTTCGCAACTCAGGTATTCCTGGTGGGCGCTTTAAAGCACCGAACCATACTCCACCAGCAAATAGATATTGGTTTCCCTTCCCCCTTGGCCAGAATGCACCGCCAACACCATTTCTGATGTCGTGTGCAAAAATTCCATAATTGCTGGTGTAAAAGTCGATGTTCGACACAACATTTCTTTGCTGATCGTATACGCCTGTTGGGGTTCGTTGAACTTCATCACTTGAATTACTCTTCCGCGAAGCTTTGTCTGCAGTTCCTGCAGTTGCGACTGAAAATGTAACTCCCATCATTATGGCAGCAACTGCTACCGTAATAAAGGTTGGCGTTTTGAAAATAGTAGTATTCATATAGTTCTTCATATTCTTTCTTTTGTATTTAGAAACGGAACGTTGCCCCGAAATATACCTGGCGTGGGTACTGATAATTCCCCTGCCTAGATACAACGGTCTTCACGTAGTTTAAATAACCCAAATACGTCTCTTCTCCCGTAACTCGTCCATCTCCATTCACATCCACAATTGGATTATAAAGCCTCTTACCTGTTCTGTCGTATTGCCCAGCCGACACTGAGGCTTTGATAAGCGGATCTTCGGTCTTGTAATACGTTGCCGTAGAGAACGACCCCGATGTTCTGTTTAGCGCGTTGCCGTCGTAGTCAGGATTTCCACTGGTAGTATAGAAACTAACCGCGCCATTAAAGTTCAACAGATTACTCACATCAACGAATAGGTCCAGCGATGTATTGCCGCCAATTAACTCACCTAAAGGAATCGTTCTTACAATTCTCAAATTTGACGACCAATTACTTGGAAATCTAGCGGAGTTAATTTGACCAATGGCTTGACCTTGACCATTAACTGGGGTGTATGGTAAGCCCGTTTGCCAAAATCCGGATAGGTTCACATTGAAATGCTCTAGGAAACGAACTCCTGCAATTGCCGGACCCTCATCTGTTCCCCATTGAAAGTTCAAAATCATATTTACTCTGTGACGACGGTCGAAACTCAATGGGAAATCTGTCACTGGAAACGCTGGTAAACCAGTGTATGGATCCAACGACACCGTAGTTGCACTGCTGTTTGCCGTACCAGATGTTGAAGCGAGTGTATAGTTAACGTTCAAGCCCCAATTATCCACGAGTCTTTTTGCAAGCGTAATCTCTACGCCTCTTGCCGAACCATAATCAGCAAGTACTTGCTGCAGATAAGAAATTGGAAGAACTCTCACGTATGCCAATCCTGACTGATTGTAAATGTCTTTGTAATAACCAGTCACGGTGAAAGACAAATCATCGGTCAGCTGATGGTTGTACGCTGCCTGGTATTGATTAGTGCGCTGCATCTCCATGTTTGGATTTCCAAGACTCTGTCCACCGCGAAGTGCAAATGCGTTGAATGAATCGTAGAAGTCAGACCATGGTGGCGCTTGATAATAAATTCCGTACGAAACGGAAATATTTTGTCGGCCAGTTTCGGAAATCGGATACACGATTGACAATCTCGGAGAAAAATACAGTTTTGCATTAACAGTTTTAAATCCAACCGAATCGCCAAACGGATAAAATCTATCAAAGTCTGAACGATATTTTGCGCTGGCATCCATGTAATCTGCGCGCAAACCAGCAGTAAAGACTAGCCCCTTAAACTGAATTTGATCCTGTACAAAAAACGCGCCGGTTATCGGGGTGTATGGTTTTTCAGACTCAATCTTAGCTGCTTTAGAAGCCTCGTCGGAAACGTTAAAATATATGTTCTGGCCATAGTCTGACCCATATATATCGTAAAAGGAAGTTCCATCCCAAGGGTTGGCATTGTAATGCCTTGTTAGGCGCAACGCTCTGAACTCAATACCAGTTTTAATTACGTGTTTAGTTTCACCAACGTCAAGGTTATGCGTGATGTTACCATCCAATTGCCAAAAAGATGCTTTGCGAAGGTCAACCCCGAATTCATTTCCATGCGAAAAGAACGTACCAAACATACCGAATGGATTTGCCGTGGACTGATTATCACCAGTACCCTCTACATAACCCGTTAAAGGGTTTGGAAGCGACACATCAACCCGCTGACGACCGTCTTCCGTTCGAACTGATGCGCGAGCATTCTCGTAGACATCCAAAATTTTATTAGATGAGTCCTTTTTATAATAATTGTCAACGGCCGACCAATTATCTTCCGGATAGTAAATCTCAAATCCGGTAAATGGATTGGGCGTCCCAAAAGTCTTACGCTTACCAATTTCCGTTACCTTATCGTTAAACGAGATTCGTAAATCATACACGGTGTTTGCACCCAACGTATGGTTTATCTGAGCAAATGCATTGCTTGTAAATTCTTGAATAACCGCTTGCTTTGCAGCACCTTCCCAAATGCCATTGGTCTGAATCTGGCCGTTGCCGTCGAGTATGGGATGACCCAAGGTGTCGACCTTCATTCCTTCGTCGCGGGCGTACAACCAACCCCAACTTGAACGCTCAAAACTTCCTACCCCGAATGTACCGCCCACTAACAACGAAACATCGTTATTAAGTTGGAACTTCAGCCTTCCCGTTAGGTTTCTCGACCATGTTCTGTTATTTGGTTGTAACCCAAGATTATTACCAATGGGGTCCATTGCTTGTAAAGCAAAATTTCGATTATTCTGGTACGTATTCCTTACCGAAAAGAAAAACGTCGAGCTACCTAAACCCAGTGGCCCACCAAAAGTGACGTCAGCCACATCTTCGCCAGGGGCTCCTGCTTTAAGACCGTTTTGAGCGTTCCCGAATAACAATGGCACATCAGTACGCCAACGCATAGCGCCTTCATATCGGTCTGTCTTACCTGTCTTCACTACCGTATTTACAATACCACCAATGGCATTACCATACTCAGCGCCAAAGCCTCCAGTTTGAGATTGAACTTGCTCGGTTGCTAAGGGGCTTGGCATTGCGGCCGAAATAGTCGAACCCACATTACCTAAACCACCGGTAAATTGGTCGGTAACCGTTAATCCGTCAACCAGTACCTGCGTTTCGGTTGTTCTAGATCCCCGTACAACAAAGTTGTTGCCCGAGGCCACAATACCCGCATTTAATGAAATTACAGCGGCAAGGTTGTCACGGCCAATTTGAATAATGTCAGTGCCGCTCATATTTCTACTTGAACCCACATCTGTAGACCTTACCATTTCCCTATCGGCTGATACCTCAACCGTCTTGCCCGTAATATCACCGGACGTTTTCAGTTTGAAGTTCTCAGTAAGGGTTTGATCTGCAGCCAAATGAACAGTGCGTGTTATAGTATCATAACTAATCGCGGTTACCCTAACCTCCCACCGGCCGGCGGCAATACTCAAAATGGTGTACTTGCCACCATCCTTTGTTATTGCGCCTCGGGTTGTACCAAGCACTCTAACAGTTGCACCAATAATTGGCTTGTTATCCTTGTCAACCACGGTTCCGGTAATCATACCGGTAATTCCAGCATAGGCTGATGGGGCCGTGATTAAGAATACTAATAATAAGACCGCGTACCAACGAGTCATGAAAATTCTCCTAAAGGTCTACCTGCATTAAGTTCATTGCGTTGAGTAAAACACGCTAGTGTTTTGATGTCAAGTTCATTTTGCTCAATAATAACAAAATCTAACAGCCAAATTTCTTCAAATTTTACAGTAGTACAATTCTAGTGTAGTACACTGATTGTTCGAGTTGTGCGGACACCGTTTTGTTCTACAACAACGAAATATGCTCCGTTACTAAGATTCGATGTTGGAATAACAACTGACCACTCGCCATTTGTTGATGGACTTGATGTTTTAGAGATCACTTGTCCAACACTCGATACAACAGACACCGTAAATTTTCCATCGGTTACACTGTGTATTTTGATTATCGCCTGCTCTGAAGCAGGGTTTGGTGCGATTGAAACGGAAGCATCAAGTTCAGATGCTTCTTCCGAAACACTATTCACAATGCCAAGCTTGGTATTGTCGAAAGCCATAACGTATATTTCTGCCTCGGTAACAGGCGTTTCAACATTTGTTACTCTGTCACCCGGCACTGCACTGGCACTGTATGCTACGTACATTCTGTTATTAATCACCTTGTCGCACAATGTCCCGAATATGCAGTTAACGCCATCGGGTGTAAGGCTTAGGGCGGGTGACCAAACCATGGAATTCGCCGGACGATACATTCCATAAATATGACCATAAAGCCCGTCAACATCAAATAGCGTATCTGGAGCCGAAGTAGCGTTACCTGGCGTCAGATCAATCTGCATCGCCTTTGTATCGCCAGTTTTTACACCGGTAAACACCAGGTGTAAATTATCGTCATCGGTAATTCCAAGTTGCGGGTAACGGGCCACTCCACTGTAAGAACGTCGAGAAACTATAGCACCTTTGCCATCCCAATACTCACCACCCATGCGCCCAATGTTATATGAAACAGTGTCACCTTCTCTGAAATACGAAACACCCAATCCTTCATAAAATTGGTCACCAACTACTGAAAAGATAGTGCCAGCTCTTGAGCCCGCTACAGAATTATCTTTCAATCCTTTAGTTGTGATGTAGGTCAAGCACTGTCCAACAGCGTAATGCGCAACGCCCTTTGAATCAAGGATTACATCCATATGCATAGATGGGGCTACAACTGTATCGGAATGCAAGATGATACTATCTATACCACCGGCCCGATACTCCGTTGAATCGATGAATGTGTGATTGGCATCGAATACCAATCTGAGTCCAACTGTGTTATCAGTCCATGTTGCGCCATAATCAGTTGAACGTCTCGCAAGTACTCGTAGCGGTCCATCGCCATAGGCAACAACAACGTTTGCACCGCGTGCGGCAATAGCGTACGTATCGCCACCGGCTCCATCAGGTAGTGCGGCAGTAACTGATGACGGGTTAGTTGCAGAAGCTCCTGTAAAGAAGAGTTCAGCACCCCAGGTTTCGCCACGGTCAGTAGAACGTCTGTAAGCAACCTGCGCACGACCTCCCGGGGGAGTACGATTGTACACCATGTGCACATTATTTTTTCCGTCGATAGCGATTCGCGGCCACAACGTTGAATCTGCAATGGTACTTACAGGAAACTTTGAAAACAATTCGTCACCAATGCTTCCATTCTTATAGAAACTGATGGGTACGTGTGATGCAGTACCAACAGAACCATCGTCGAACTGAGCAATTGATGGCCATCCAGCGCGGTCAACTTCAATTTTAGCCCAACTTGTAATACCAACTGAAGGGTTCTCCGGATCATTAACATCCAAGTAATTATACTTTGTGCCTCTTGCACTCGTAAAGCCTGGTATTCTAGTAGCGGCGTCTCTTGTTGCGTCTGAAGATGACATCCAAACAACCTGAAGGTACTTATCTGAACCGTCTTCGAAGTACGCAACCCTATTTGCCATGGCGGCGTTAGTTTGGAAGTCATAGTACGTGCCTCCAACCTTGGCCCCAGGCAACGTAGCTTGAATTTGGTCTACCAACTTCGGGTAGCCGCCAAGCGTACTGACTTTTGAAGTGACTACATAGGTGACCGCATCGACATTATTTTGCGGTACAATTGTTGCGTTAGGTATCGGAATCTGCCCAATTGGTGTCCCGAATTTTGAAGTTTGCGCTGCCGGTATCTGGCTTTGAGCACTAGAAATCCCCGCCAGAATCAAGATCATGGCTAAGGTTGCAACAATATTTGAAAGGGAGCGCGTAACAATGCGGCCCATAATTTCTCCGTAACTAATTAATATCCCGTAAAATCTAAGGATTACAATATACAAACTTTCGTTTGTTGAATAATTGAAAAGCTTAGAACTGTATGTGAATTCCTGAAATTGCGTTTAGTGAAAAACCATAAGATGTAGCGCTGGACGCGGCAGTCACATTGGGCCCCATTCTATACGGCATTAATCGAGCTTCAGCCCCGATAGTCAGGGCAATAGAAGGAAATAGTTTCAAGCTTGCCGAAGCCCTGCCATACGTCATTAGACCATCTTCACCAGCACCTACAGCAGCCCTACCATTAAAATCTAAGTTTTTTATGGACATGAGAGTTTTATCAACAAATGCTGCACCCCAAACCACACTTTCGCGAGTAATCTGGTTACTCTCCTCGTTTTTATAGCTAGGAACTGGTTCTGCAATATCCGTCAGTTTAGACTTATCTGAGTGCACTCGCACCAATGAGGTTGTACTCGGAGCGCTTACCCTAATAATTGCCGTTCTAGACATAGTATACGATGTAGCACCAACTTCAAGCCCGATATATCCATCGTCACTAAAACTGTAGGCAATACTTTGCGCAACCTGCGTGACATTGGTAATGCCCGGTACAGCTCCGTAACCCATTCCATACGTAGTGCTCGCAACCACTCTACTTACTTGATCGCCACCCTCGCCATTATCAGACATAGAGGAGCGTTTTGCCAGAATAGGACTACTAAGCCCCTTGCCAAAATTGTTCGCATCTGAAAACATTGCGCGAAACCCTATTTCCGCAGAAATAATATTTGGGGTAACGGGCTTTGTGTTTGTTTGTACGGCTTCGTCATCAAGCATGTTGCTCAAAGCACTTGAACGAAGTGAGTTTGCAGATGTACTTGCATTAGATTTCTCGAGAGCAGCGGCTGGCGTTGCGGCGTTGGTGTTTTCAGCTGGAGTTGCGCCGGCGTTATCAGCCAGAGTTGCGTTGGCTGTCTCTTGCTTGTTCATTGTGTTGACAAGAAAGACTCTAGAATTCCGCGTCTTGGAATCCCCTGAAGTAGCGGGCTGCGGAGCAAGGGTTGCAGTTTGAGTGGTTGCCACTGGAGTGCTGGTTTTAAGGTCGGTTGTATATAGTTGTCCGATGTACTGATCCGTAGTTGGCAGACACAAAACTAGAAATACAACTGCAAGAGTGAGCATAGCAGAGCTGCGTTTACGGATGCCGCCTAAACCTGAGGTTGTAGGCAGCGTGAATTTCGGCACAGAGTCGGCGTCGATTGTATTGTCGATGGCATCTAGAACTGATGACCGCAACTCGGGACTCACCACTGGTTGGTCTGTATCAAATCGAAGCCCAATATGCATTAAAACTGAGTCGTCGAAAATCTGCTTCGAAATAGGATCGGCCGAAATTTTACCGCGTAACTCAGAATCCTCACCAGGCGTGAGTTCAGAGTCGAGATACTTAGATATGAGTTGCTCAAGTATCATTTGTCAGCCTGCACCAACGGTGATAATAGTTTTCGTAAAATCATTCTAGCTCTAAATACTCTGACCTTGGCAAGCGATAAATCAATTCCAACAATCGATGCGATTTCGCTGTAGGAGTGACCCTCAATATCTCTCAACAACAAGGCTTCTCGCAACGCGACCGGCAGTTGAGCAATTGACTTTTCAATTCCCTGTTGGAGAAAAACATCTGTTTGTTGAAACTCGGGTGCGGCATGCATTAACTCGTCGAAGGATTCATGTTTGCTCCGCTGAGCTCTGATGTGATTCAGGCAAACTCTGCGGGAAATAGTAAACACCCATGACCTAATATTGTTTGTGTTGAGAGTTTGCCGGTGTTCATACACACGGATAAAAGTCTCTTGAAAAGCATCCGCAGCATTTTCCTCGTTGCCCAACATGTGCTTGCAGAACCTAAAAACTTGGCTTTCAAACGTGTGTTAAACAGCATGAAAGGCGGCTTTGTCCCCGTTTCGAAACGCATCGGCAATCAACACCAATTCTTCGATCGTCAATCTGTGGGTTCTATGGTTGCCGCTGTTGCGCATCTTATGGGGATGACAACATGAATGCGGGAGAGGTTACAGTTGAGCTAAAATTCCAGCAAGTACTGAAATGACGCCAAAGGCGCAGACAGTTATCACCCATGCTGTGAACCCTATAGCGTAGCCGAATTTCTTGTGAAGGCCACCCCAGCCTACCAACGCGGCCCCGCAGTTTAGGAAAGCCCAGAGGCTAAAAATGTCAATTCGTTGCAGCCACGAAAATAAAATAGGACTCTGCACCGGATCCCAGAAAGCACCTAGATGGGCTCCGTATTGAATAGTGCCAAACGAAACATGTAAGATTGAGTTGAAGAGTTCTTTGGAAAGTAAAATGATGGCCGTACTGCCAACGCTGGCAAGTGTCATTTTGAAGTTTACCGTTAAATCCAACATGAACCTTCCCAGCACCAAGAATAATAACGAGAGTACCAGTAAGCCCCCTGCCCATATAAAAAGTGAGTTGCCTACTGCCAGGGTCACGTCATTGTTTTCGGCAATTGGAACGCTTTTGGTGGAATTCTTGTCGACGTTCAATGCCGACTTCATTAGCTCCGTCTCGGTCTTCAACTGCGCGTTGTTGGATTCGGCCATGTACGAGGCAGCTGAACCTATCGTTAAAACAAGAACGGCGATAGCAAAAATTGCCATCGCCGAATCTGTTGTGGCTTTATATACGTTCTGCGGTTGGAAAACTCCGTGAAGTAAAGCACGGAACGCACGCAAAGATCTATACCGGTCAATGTTCATTATTATGCCACTTGCTTGTGCTACTTGCTGGTGATACTTGCTGGTGCTACTCGTTTGCCGGACTAAAAGTAGCGTCGTCCACCACTGAATTCAACATGTACTCATTTTCGAGAACCATTGAGTAGTATTGATTTTGCGTTCGAACAATTCCCGGAAATTTCACTCCTTCAACCGTTGTATAATTTTCAAACCTATCCACCACGACTAACGAACCTTGTGGTGTAACAACTTCTTTTTCTGATTTGGTAAGCAGAAATGTTTCCGCATCGAAATAGTACGTTTCATTTCTACCGCCCGAAGAAACTGCGTTGACAATAATTTGCCCGTTCTTTTTACCAGCGATTGTGAGTTTGTATCCGTCGGCCATCCACGACAGAATTGGAAAGGCACGCGCTTCTAACAATAGCTGTTGTTTCTCATCCGCACCAGCTTCGCCAGCTTGACCGTCTTGCATTGAAACCCAAGCGTTTGTACCGTCAACCCATTGCGATTGTTTAAAGCCCGGCATCTCGATTGTACTCTTTTCCATGTTGGGCATTTTTAGAATTCTTGAGTACGACCCTTCAGACGTGTTTCCTTGCATGGTCATCATCATTTTTGCAGTAAGCGTAACGGTCTTTACACCATCAACCGCAGGTCCACCAATTGCCATTTTGTACTTCGCAATTAAATCCTCGGCCGAAATACTAACAGCTTCAATGGGTGCATCAGCTACCGGTTCTAAGTCAGTATTATAATCGTAAACTGGACCAAACTGTTCTAACTTTTCACGCACATCCGGATTACCAACAACGATAATTCGTTGATTGAATGGATTGTACAGTTTACGCGCCATTTCATGGATACTACCTACATCTGTACTCTCGATACGGTGCAGGAATCCTTTTACTCTGTCCATGGAAATATCGCTTAGCCACGCATTCATGGCCAGGGTTGCAACCGTAGCCGGACGCTCGAACGCCATTTTATATGTTCCAGCCATATACGCTACTCTTCTCGCCAATCTGGGCTCTTCCGGTCCTTCATACACTACTCTGCGCATTTCGCGCATTATCACATTCAATGCCGAATCTGTAACACTAGACCTGACTTCAGCGCCCGACGCAATTCTATTGTATCGTTTGCTTCCAGTTACAAATCCAAACGGCGAGTAACAATACGAATATGTTTCACGAAGCGTAGAGAATAAAATACTTCCAAAACCTGAGCCGAAATATTCCGCCAATACATCTGCTTTTTCCCACTCAGGATCTGTATACGCAGGTGCAGGCGAGCAAACAATTACTCCGCTCTGCACAGCCCCTTTTCGAGCAATAAAATATACTCCAGCTGGTTCGAGTACATTCTCGTCGATCTTCACTTCCGGAATATTTCCTTTGTTCCAACCGTTAAAATATTTGGACAGAAGTTCTTTGACTTCTTTCGCAGTTACATCTCCCACAAATGAAATCGCGGCGTTGTTCGGACGCAAATAATTTGTGTAAAAATCAACGATATCTTTCTTGGTCACTTTTTGAATCGACTTTTCCGTTTGACGCCTAGCCAGCATATTGTCCATACCATAAATAACCTTGCGCGACAAACCCTGCGCCAGGTCCATCGGTCGCGTTTTGCTATTGGCAATGTTGGCCACATATTGCTTAATGAGCTTCTCCATTTCAACTTCGTCGAAAACTGGATTTTTGAGCTGGTCACCCAACATATTTAGCACAACTCCCACGTGCTTTTTCAAGGAGTACCCTGTAACCGACATACTCTCGCCGGCGGTGCTGAAACTTAACGAAGCACCAATGCCATCGAGTTCAGTGGCAATCTCTTGCGCCGTTTTAGTCTTTGTGCCTTTTCCCAACATATCAACCATTACGGAAGCCGTTCCCTCTTTGCCCTTTGGATCGTATGCTTCTCCACCTTTAAACGACATTCGAATTGAAACGGCCGGCAAATCATGATTCTCAACTACAACAACTTTCAACCCCGAAGGGGTTGTAAATTCATCGTACGCAGGAAATTCAAATGCCGTACCAACCGAAGGTTCAGGTTGTTCATCGATACTTAAAACTTGTTTTTTTGCCGCGGGATCGGTTGTTTCAATCTTGGTAGGAACCGGTGTTTTTTTCGACGATTTCTTCTTGGAACTTTGAGCGATTGCAGCACTTGATGACACAAGCAAAACAACACTGAGTATAAACAGCAACCGATACATAAGCTTTTGAGTTTGTTTGTTAATTGAATAGTTCATGAATTACCCCCTGCTCGGCAAATAGTTAAGAACCACTCTGTTCTTTGTTTTCAGAATCTTCTGCGCAACACGCATAACGTCTTCTTTCGTCACCTTCATATATTTTTCCAGCTCGTTATTCACTAAACCCGTGTTACCGAAATATCTGCTGTAGCTGGCAAGTTGAAGCGCCTTATTGTACATCCCTGAGCGCTGACTAATAAACTCAACTTCGGATTGATTTTTAGCCTTCGCCAATTCTGCATCTGTTATTCCACCTTCGAGTAGTTTTTTTATCTCAGCATCAATCGCCGCTTCAACATCGGCAAGTTCTTTTCCCGGTGCGGCAATTCCAATAACCAAAAACGAACCCGCATACTGCCGTGAACTACTGCTCATGCTTACTTGCACGGCCACCTGCAAACTATCAACCAACGTACGGTACATTCGCGAGCTTTCACCACGCGTCATTATTCCCGACAGTAGATCAGCCGCATACGCATCATCGTCCGTCATGCTTAGCCCCCTATACCCCATAAACATTGCTTGCAACTGGGCTTTAGGGTCTTTAATAGTTTCGCGGATTTCCGACGTCATAGGCTGCAAGCCCGTAAACACCGGCCTTATTGGTGAGGGAGCTTTGGGGTATATCGCGAAATACGCATTAAGAACTTCGCGAACTTCATCGGGATTGAAGTCTCCAGCTATGGAAATGATGGCGTTGTTTGGCTGATAATAGGAATCATAGAATGCTTTGAATTCAGCAATCGAGGCGCTGTCGATATGTTGCGAGCTGCCAATTGGCGACCACGCATACGGCGTGTTGGCAAACAAATATGCGTGCACTTTTTCGTACCACCCACCATACGGCGCATTATCGTACCTGTTCTTGCGCTCTTCTTTAACCACGCCACGTTGAGTTTCTACGCCAATTGGATTGATGTTCAATTTGCGCATACGCTGGCCCTCAATCCAGAGCGCTAGTTTGAACTGATTTGACGGCACTTCAAAATGATACACCGTTTCATCTACGGATGTGTAAGCGTTCAACTGTCCGCCAGCACCGGTTACTAATTTATCGACAGTTCCGCGCTCAATTTTATCTGTCGACTCAAACATCAAGTGCTCGAAAAAATGCGCAAACCCGGTACGTGCCGGATCTTCGTCGCGCGATCCAACTTTGTAATGGATAACCGTAGCTACCACGGGCGCTGTGTGGTCTTCCAACAGTATAACGTGGGCTTCGTTTGGAAGGTCGAATTCAGTAAAAACGAGAGGTTTCACTTGAGCATGTGTTGCGGTAAAACAACACATTACAAGCGACAACAAGGTTGCCGGAAGCAATTTTATGGACATAGGTATAGGGGTTATTGGTTGGTACGAACCTGCATTTTACGAATGAAAAGTGGAAATCGTGCAAAAAGGGCTATTAGACAAGTGATATAGAAGGAGGTTTCGGGGAGTAAGTTACCGATATACGAGTAAACTGTTTTCTCGGTTGATTGTTCCACGACGCCCACGCAAACGCCTGGAATTTCCGGCTGAATTTCTGTTACTGATTTGCCTCGCGCATCGATAATGCCGGTAACTCCCGAATTACCCACGCGGAACAGCCAACGTCGTTGTTCGATAGCCCGCATTTGAGCAATACAGTAATGCTGACGTGGTCCAGAGGTGCCATTGTACCAAGCATCGTTTGTAATAACACAAAGCACCGTAGCTCCATTATTTACAAAGTCACGAGCCACTTCCGGATATATACTCTCGATGCAAATAATCGGGCCTATGCTGGCATTTTTTAGGTGGGCCGAACTGCCGTTTAGCGGTATTCTGGTAAGCCCCTTACCCCATGCGGAAATGCCTACGCCCCATTCAATCCATTTCATCCCGAAAGACAGCTGATCGGCAAACGGAAGCCGCTCGGCAAAAGGGGTGAGCATAGACTTTTGGTGAACTTGCACGTGCGGTTGGTTAGGTATGGCAAGCAAGGCCGCGTTAAATGTGTCGAAGCGGACGGACGCATCAGCCTCGGAGTGCCGGGCGGAAGGTGGCGCTGTCTGCGGAGCATACACCACACGCTGCGCAAAACCCGTTAGCAAGCTAAAGTGCGAGGAATCTACCCAATCCCGAATCACCCTCCAATCATCGGCAAATGATCTGTCCATTATTACGTACGGAATGGCCGTCTCACTCCACACAACAAGGTCGACATCCGGATTAGCCCGAATGGCCGCATTCGTGAGTTGCAGGTGCTTGTTTACCTGTTCTCGGGGATCAGCCCATTTATTCCACGGATCTTCATTAGGCTGCACTAAGGCCACTTTTAGGGGGCTACGTGTTTCTGTAGGTGACAGTGAGCTTTTAGATGTTTGAGTGCTTTGAGTGGTTTGTTTATCTCCGCTGTTCAGCGATTGTTCCCTATACACACCGTACGCAACCCACACAAGCATGAAAACCGTTAAAGCGTACAGTGGTTTTTTAGACGTTTTGTTGTTGCTACCGCTACTGTTACTCGTGCTACCCTTACCATTGTAATTACACAACAAATACCATGTAATGGCGGTGTTGGTGGTTACAATTAAAAACGTCAGACCATACACACCAATCAGATCTGCGGCTTGGGCTAACGGCGTGTTGATAAGTGAGTAGCCGGTTGTAAGCCAAGGGTACGAAGCATCAGTTTGGCCATGCAACCATTCGAAGCCAGCAATTGCAAATGGCGATATTGCAAGTGTTACTATCGACCCCAACTTTTTGTGGATGTAAATCAGTATCCAAAATGGCAGGGCAAGGAAGAACGGATGAAATAGTGCGAGCAAAATGCCGCTTAAGAAAAGGAACGGATCCGTTTGTTCTTGCCACGAACTTATCCACCAGTTGCTAGATGCATGATAGATAAAAAACATTAGGTATGTCAAAACCAAGGCCTTTCCCCTCGACCAATTTTGCGACTGCGTTACTATGGCATATAGAAATGGCACGTATGCAATCAGGCACAAAGGGCCTACAGCAGATGGCGGGAAGGCAAGGCCAAGCATAAGCCCAGACAGTGCAGCGAATAACCAGGATGAGTTCATAGTGCAAAAATAAAGCCGCTCTCATACCGGAGAGGTATGAGAGCGGCGGAATGGATTTTTTATCCGTACCAGGAGTCTTACCGTTGGGGTTTGAGCTCCTGCGTGGTTGTGTTTACTTGACGATTGTTACCGGAGCAGAAACTGCGGCGCCG
>JABMNI010000054.1 GCA_013204605.1 Ignavibacteria bacterium | reverse complement strand
GGGGAACTTTGGCCGGGGAACTTTGGCCGGGGATGAAGTGCCGAAGCCCTGCGAATAAGCCATTCCTTCATAATTTGCGGCCATAAGCTCTAACAGTACCGCAACTCAACAACTAGCGCAATGCAAATCACACCTCGCTCCGAAGATTATTCTCAATGGTATATCGACCTCGTTCGCAAGGCCGGCCTAGCCGACTATAGCGCCGTAAAAGGCTGCATGGTAATCAAGCCGTATGGGTTTGCAATTTGGGAGTATATGCAGGGGGCTTTAGACAAGATGTTTAAAGATACCGGACACGTGAATGCGTACTTCCCGCTGCTTATTCCAAAAAGTTTTCTGAGTAAAGAAGCCGCACACGTTGAAGGATTTGCCAAGGAATGCGCCGTTGTTACTCACTACCGGTTGAAGAATTCCGAGGATGGAACCGGTATAGTAGTCGATCCCGACGCAAAGCTCGAAGAAGAGTTAATCATCCGTCCAACCAGCGAAACCATTATCTGGAACACCTATCGAGAGTGGATTCAATCGTATCGCGATTTGCCGTTGCTGATAAATCAGTGGGCAAATGTTGTTCGTTGGGAAATGCGGACGCGACTGTTTTTGAGAACCACGGAATTTCTTTGGCAAGAAGGTCACACCGCTCACTCAACGCGTGCCGAAGCTGAAACAGAAACAAAGCAAATGCTAGACATTTATGCAAAGTTCGCTGAAGAGTGGATGGCACTTCCGGTTGTTCGCGGCGTAAAAACTGAAACCGAAAGATTTGCTGGCGCAGTTGACACCTACTGTATCGAAGCCCTCATGCAAGATGGCAAGGCGTTGCAGGCCGGGACTTCGCATTTCCTCGGACAGAATTTTGCAAAAGCTTTCGACGTGCAATTCACCAACAAGGAAGGTCAACGGGAATTTGTGTGGGCAACGTCGTGGGGTGTCAGTACACGTCTGATGGGTGCGTTAGTAATGGCGCATTCCGACGACGAAGGCTTGATTCTTCCACCAAAACTTGCGCCGCATCAAGTGGTGATAGTACCAATTCCAAAACCGCTTCCAGATCTTGAAGAAACGATTAACAAAATAACGGCCGAACTACGTGCAGTTGGTATTCGCGTAAAAATCGACAACGACGATCAGAATCGTCCTGGTTTCAAATTCGCCGAGTACGAAAAACTAGGCGTGCCTATTCGCATTGGAATTGGAGCCCGTGACCTAGCAAACGGAACCGTAGAAGTGGCACGTCGCGACAACAAAACAAAAGAAAGCGTCGCCGTCGACAACCTCACCGGTCACGTTCAGCAACTGCTTACCGACATCCATCAAAACATGTACACGCGCGCACTCGCGTTTCGCGATGAGCACATTACTCGCGTGGATACGTGGGATGAATTTGTAAAAGTCTTAGATGAGAAAACGGGCTTTGTGTTAGCGCACTGGGACGGTACTCCCGAAACGGAAGAAACAATTAAACAAGAAACCAAGGCAACAATTCGGTGCATCCCTATTGATGCACCTGCCGAAGATGGAGTTTGTGTAAAGTCTGGAAAGCCAAGTTCTCGGCGCGTGCTATTTGCACGAGCCTACTAATTTTCATCTCACTAATTCTACACTGCAAATTCTACTCTACAAATTCTACACTGCATTTCTAACTAGTGGATTGCTTCGCGTAGTTGTCCATTATCATCTGCCAACCACCACGTTGAGCTATTCTTGGATGAACAGCTTCTGGATGGAATGATTCGAATACACAAATAGTATCGCCCCTTTCAATAAATCTGACAACAACTTTTCGGCCGTCGCCCAACTCGTACGCTATCAACTCAAAGCGGTCAACCGCGGTATATGTGCCCGTAAAATTGAAACCGTCCTTACCTCTTTTGGGCTCCATGCGATACACGAATTTTCCGCCAACACGTAAATCGTTTGTAGCTGCCGGGCAGCGCCAGTCCTCGCCAGCGTGATTCCATTCCATTATGTGATCGGGGTGTATGAACACCTCCCACGCTTTTGCTTTTGTAACAGGTATGTCAACCCGAACAGTAATAAACTCGTGCTCGTATTTCAACTCTGCAATGTCTTTAACTTTTTGCAACGCAAGCGAAAATGTACCTGTAAAATAGTCTGCGAACTCGTTGGTTGTGTCGAGTGTTACCAGCAACATAGTTCCGCACTCTTCACTGATCAATTCGTATTTCTCAAACGATCCGCTCCACTCAGATGGCGGCTGCTTTTCGTTATTCTTGACTTCGCCTTGATGAGCAAACGTCATAAACCGCGGCGATTCCATTCGCTCAATCACACTATAAATTCCGTCACCCTCCGGACTCATAAAACGTATTTCACTCCCCTGCTTCCAATCCGATACTGCGTGCGATCCCTCGTGAAACACCGATGTCCATTCACGATACGTCTCATCCGTCCACAGCGTATCCCACAATTCTTCCGGCGTGCAATCCACCCATACTTTGAATTCTAAAGTTTTCATCCTTCACCTTCATCTAATAATTTAACCATGCATCTGCATACATTTGGCGCAGAATAAATCTCAACACAACTCGCGTTCCGATCGGCCATTTTCATTCCTCGCATTGCGTCAAACGACTCTCCAATCATCGGGATTTTCTTCATAAAATCATCGATGTCTAAATACATGCCATTTCGCCCCCTTCCAAATCATGCGAAATACCGTAATAGGTCCGCGAGGGAGTCATCGGGTACAACTCATGGAGCCGTTCATGGGCTAAGGGAATTCCCTCAGGCAGATCCACAGCCTTAATGCAGCTCACAGAAATTTTAGTCGGCAGTTCAATAGTTGGATACATATGCGAGTGTGGGTGTGTTGAAGCAGCATTTCTACTTTGACTGCAAATTACCAACACCGAAATCATTGCGCCGGGGAACTTAGGCCGGGGAACTTTGGCCGGGGAAAAATGGCCGGGGAACTTTAGCCGGAACTTTAGCC
>JABMNI010000053.1 GCA_013204605.1 Ignavibacteria bacterium | reverse complement strand
TTAACTATGGAACGCCTGCGGAGATGCTCCGTGACCTACACATACACGTTGAATTTCCGAACAAAGGAACCTTTACAGTTCCTAAGTTCTTTTGTACATAATTTCAGGAATTATAGTCCTAACAATAGGGGTCCGGTACAAAACTCACTACTACAAATACGGCTGTGTTGCCTGCCACGGTCCTACCGGACTCGGTGCAGCAAATCTTAAGCTGGCCAACGCCAAATACCCGGATGACTCAATATTGGTGGATGTGATAAATCACCCATACAAATACAACCCAGATACCTACATGCCGGAATGGGATGGAATCATTAAGCCCGAGCATTTTCCGGATTTGATTGCGCACGTGCGTATACTTGGCAAATAGTATGTTATCACACTTTGCGTACTATTTTACGTGCATTCTGTTTCGCACGGCGATCACAATAGTACTCGGCAACACCGCGATTAAGTCTTAGGTAATAACTATGGATATTAAAATTGTAACTGCGATAATTCTAATGGTAGCCAGCGTGGCATACCTGATTTGGATTTTCATTGATGTGTTTGCTGAGCACTTGTTCTCCACTCAACTAACGAGAAACATTGCTTCAGTAGGATTTGTTGCATGGGTTGGTATCACAGGGTTTGTTGCCTCCGAAGGACTAATACGAGATTTCTCAACAACACCACCTCAGTTTGCGTTCGTGATGATCCCCACCTTTGCAATGTTGTTTGCTCTAATTTTTACACCACGGTTCAGACGTCGTTCCAAAAATATTCCGCTAGAGAAGCTAATTGCTTATCAATGGTTTCGTTTTCCAATTGAGATTATGCTCTACCTATTGGCCGCAGCTTCAGTTACGCCGAAAGAAATGACGTTTGAAGGTTGGAATTTCGATATAATAATTGGGGTCACGGCACCGCTAATTGCTTGGTTGTATCTTAAGAAAAAGATAAACTTAGCAATGTCAATTTTTTGGAATCTATTAGGTCTGGTCTTGGTTTCTATTGTCACCATTACGGGAATGCTCTCAGCGCCTACTCAATTCCAGCAGTTTCACACTTCACCCGCAAATACATTCATCGTGAGTTTTCCGTTCATTTGGTTGGCTGCCATTGCCGTCCCAATGGCTATGCTGGGGCACGTGTGCGCCTTTAGGCGCGCCTAAAGAATATTACCGGGTAGATCCTACCGGGTACGACTCATTGTAACCAGCGTTCGATTTGCCGACGGTGACGCAGTACGTGTACGATGGCGTGTTCTAGTATTTGTTCGACGTTGTACGGCTGACCCCACCTGGTTATAAAGGTGCGCTTTTCAAGGTCTTCAGATCCTAAGCCCCACTTGTCATTTAGTGTGTCTATCATGTACCGTAGCATTTGATCTACTTCCATGCACGCTTTGATTGGCGTACTAACATCGTACTCAGATTTTTGATCCTCTAGTTCATTGCCAAAACTAGTGCGGATGTAATTTGAATAACCGTACCCCGCCCGAACAACGTGGTTCATCACAGTTGTTATTGACCTACAATCTGGGTCGGAAGTAGTTTCATCATAAACGATGCCGAAACGCTCTTGGCTTAGTGAGCTCAAAATCGACTTGAGATCCAAAGCGGCCCGCTCGTATTCGTCCATCAATGCCCCAACAGGGCCATCACGAAATTGTTTGTGATTACTCATGTAACACCCCAAATAAATGGTTTGAAAAACATCTCGAATTAAAAATTAACTCATTGTTCGTTTTCATAACTCATTGTTCGTTATCCTAATTCATTGTTCGTTTTTATAGAAGTCCGATTAGTTCTCATTGCCATTAGTGCTGAACGAAAAACGTCCCGTTCTTTATTTCACCGTTGAAAGTTTTCAATTGGTAGAAATACAAACCCGGTGCTGTTGAAATGGTCGTGTTATATGTTGAAGGGGGCTTATCCACATGCTCAATCACTTGACCCATGACGTTAGATATTTGAAAATACGTGCAGCCACCGTCACCAAAATCGATTGTCAATTGACCAGTGGTAGGACTAGCGAATACCACGGCGAGCCACGAAGCCCCCTTATCAAAAACACTATTCGGTGCATCAGATTTTATTTCGAACGCCGACGAACATGTCTTTCCATTGTAGGTGGCTTGAAATTCGTATTTGCCGGTAGTAGTAGGCAACTTTTTTGAGAAGCCAACAGTTCGAACTTTATTGTCTGCACTACTATTCAGCGTCCAATAATCTGCGACGAAACCCTGCTGATCCACAATCTTCATCTCGGCAGTCAAACCACTTATCTCATTGCGAATAAAAACATAAAATTTTGCGTAGCCGGGGGCAAGGCCGGAACCTTGAAAAGGAACAATGAACACCGTACTCTGATTCACGGTTTCGGTAGCGGGACATGTTGGTATAACAATATCGGTTGAATGAACTGTGGCGCGTACAATTTCAGTTTCTTTGTACGGCTTTTGCGCATTCCAACGGCTGGCTGAATTCAATGTGTTGCACGGACCGGAGTACGGGTCTATCCTAAATTCAACCGTGCTCCCACTCCATGATTCAAAATGAAGATGTGGTCCAGAAGCACTGCCCGAAGCTCCCACAACGCCCAAATAATCACCTGAGTTGACAGCTTCGCCGGCAAGTTTCTTTGTTACCGAACCTTTTTTCATGTGCCAATACATTGCTCGCGAACCATCATTGTGTTGCACAACCACATAGTTGGCGGTAAGCGAATTAGCAGAACAATTCTTATCGAACGCGCCGTCGTGCTTGTCAACAATGAAGCCCGGAGCCGCAGCAACAACTTCTACAAGGTCATTATCCATCTTATAAAAATTGAATGGCCAGGTAGAAATATCGGTCCCTCTGTGTCCATCATAAGTAATTGAACCGCAGTTAAAGTCCTTAACACTCCCCGTTGCATAGTCCTGATCAACATAGGCTGCAATGTAGTAATAGCTGCAATCCTTTAGCAGGGGGCTTGCCCGGAGTGGCCAGTCCAACTTAATCAACCCACCCTGTGTGTAGTTGTTTGAATTCTTCTTGAGATTCAGAGTCTGAAGATTGTGTTCAATACGAGCTTCAATCAACTCGTATTCGGCTACCGAAATACATGGATGCTCGGCATCGTTTTCCGGAATAGCAACATTGTCAATATGGTGCACTACATCAGTGTAAGGATTCGGCTCGTCCATTCCTTGAGAAAATACTGGGAGAGTCAGAGCAGTGAGAATCATAGCGGGGAGAGTCAGAGCAGTGAATAATTTGCGATACACCATAGAGCAAATCATTGCGGAGTTTGCAATCACGATCAGAATTGAAACTGGTCTAAAAATATTTTTCACAATACTGCCTTGTTGAGTTACAACGTCGATTGAGATTCAATCACCAAATGCAAAACTATATCACACGAAGTCAGAATGAGCACGGTTAATCACCCAGACTTAAAATATTTCCAAGAGTTTGGTAACGAACAAGTGTAGATTGGTTTATTGTTGCGATACGACGATTCGGATTCCACAAAGCCCCTTACAACCCTAAAAATCTTTCATCACAAATTCATTTGAATAACCAAATTATGTCCATTGCAAAAATTGTCGTGTGTTTTCAGCTTATTCTTTGTGTACTTGGTTCAATGAACGCGCAAGTTACTGAGCCCGAGTTGCCGAGGACGTCGGATGTTGTTAGCTGTTACCCTGATACCACAGGGTATGTGCGCAGAACGGTGGGTCCGGTAGGTCGTGATTATTCGAATCTGCAACTTGCAATCACGGAAGCGCAACTTGGTACCGTGCTTGTACTTGATGCTGGAGCGACGTTTAGTGGAAGTTTTACGCTGCCAAATAAATCGGGTACG
Organism: Ignavibacteria bacterium; assembly: GCA_013204605.1. Taxonomy (GTDB): domain Bacteria; phylum Bacteroidota; class Ignavibacteria; order Kapaibacteriales; family Kapaibacteriaceae; genus JABMNI01. The sequence continues at coordinate 2,563 of JABMNI010000053.1, read as the reverse complement.
GGCGGATGGATTATTATTGAATCGTCGAAAATGGATCTGCTGCCGAGTGACGGAAAACGAATTGTGCCGACATCACCAACTTCCGATCCGTTGTTTGCGTTGCAGGCGGACGCGATGCCGAAAATTATTACTACAAATCTGTCCGGTCTGCCTTGCTTTACCACTCAGGCAAGAGCACATCACTACCGACTTGTTGGATTAGAAATTTCGGCAGCCAGTAATGTTATTGAGAGTTACGGTTTAGTCAATCTGGGCGACGGGACATCGGCACAAAACACGATGGGCGTTGTACCTCACCACTTTGTTATTGATCGGTGCTACATCCATGGTCACACGAATGGACGTATAATGAAATTCGGAATTCGACTTGATTGTGCCAATGCAGCTATCATCGATTCACATATTTCAGATTTTCACAGCGTGGGATTCGATGCGCAAGCCATTGCGGGAATAAATGGTCCGGGTCCATTTAAGATTATCAACAATTACCTAGAAGCATCTGGCGAGAACATTTTGTTTGGAGGTGCCGCTGCAGCAATTCCTGGGCTGGTACCATCCGACATTGAAATCAGGCAAAATCATTTCTACAAACCTTGGTCGTGGAAGGTAGGTCACCCAACGTACTCCGGTAAACATTGGCCCGTTAAGAATTTGTTTGAATTGAAAACCGGTATGCGGGTCTTGCTTGATGGAAACATATTAGAAAACTGTTGGGCTGATTTACCAATTGGTCAAAGTGGATACGCAATTTTATTGACCATACGCACAGAGGATGGCGGCTCGCCACAGGCAGATGTTAGCGACATTACTATCAGCAACAACATCATTCGGCATGTTGGTGCCGGTATTGCAATTTCCGGCTCCGACGATGGAAAAGGAATTCGCTCTAAACGAATTAAAATATTTAACAATCTGTTCGAAGATGTGAACGGACCGGCGTACGGAGATCAGAATACAGCGGGTCCGAACGATGGAACATTTCTGAAAATAGGACAACCTCAAGACGTTATTGTAGACCACAATACTATTTTCCAAACTGGCGCCATAACATGGGCGTATCAGATTTCGCCGGGTTTTACTTTTACAAACAACGTCACAAACTCGCTGCGTTCAAGCGGGGGATATCAAGGCGTGTATGGTCCGGGGTATGCCCAAGGCAACACCACGATTGCGCATTTCTTCCCCGACATCACAGACCAAAACCAACGTTTCACAAAGAACGTTTTGATTGGAACCGACTCCACCAAATACTCGATGTTTACGCCGACGAGTAAAAACTTTTTTCCAAAGACTGCGAATGCTATTCGATTTGTCGACTTCGCAAAAGGTGCGTCAGATTATCACAACTATGCGCTGCAAACACAAAGCCCCTTTCACAATATCGCAACTGATGGAAACGATGTCGGTGTGAATTTTTCGCGATTAGATTCGGCGTTCACGCAACGTGAAAGTTGTGCACCAATCACTTCATCTTACGCCGAACCACAAGATACGGCCCCCTCCGGCAAGTATTTCGTCACAATTGAGTTATATCCAAACCCGGTTTCTGACTATCTCACAGTAACTGCATCAGAGACTGTTCTTTCATTTGTTGTTTCCGATTTGCAAGGCAGAATTATTCTAAATAGCAACAAATGGCAAGGGGCTCTCCCAGCCGCACCAAACGGCAGGTTCGAGATAGACGCGCAAACATTTCCCGTGGGGGTGTATGTTATTGCCCTCGTTTCACAGCGCGGTGTAAACAGAACGTTTTTCGTTGTCAGCCGGTAGATTCTTCCCGGTAGATCCTTACCGGTAGATCCTTCCCGGTAGATCCTCCCGGTAGATCCTCCCGGTAGATCCTTCCCGGTAGATCCTTCCCGGTAGGTTTGGAGGTGACCACAAAAAAAAAGCCCCGAGCAAAAAGCAAGGGGCTTAAAAATAGACCTGGCGACTACCTACTCTGCCACACCAGTTCAGATGCAGTACCATCGGCGCAACGGGGCTTAACGACTCTGTTCGGAATGGGAAGAGGTGTGTCCCCCGCGCTATCGTCACCAAGATTTAAATTTTCAACTGAATAGGGGGTGACTCCGTTTGTTATGCGAGCCACCGTTTATGGGGATTTCTAATGATGTGTAGTTGCTTTTTCTTTGCCTTTGTGAGCACATCACCGAATCATGGTGAGTAAGTGCCTTTGTTTTGGTAAGAGCAGTGTGCTTCTGATTGTGTCAATTGTATGACGACTTTCGTAGAAGACCTTTTGGACTTTCGGACATCGAACCGCTGTAGGTATTGCAACCTGCAGGCTTTGATGCGTAAAGCCTCCTGTCGGAGGTCAAGGCATTCTAAAAAAAAAATAAGTGACAAGTCCTCGGACTATTAGTACCTCTCGGCTGCACATGTTACCATGCGTTCACCTGAAGCCTATCAACCGGATAATCTCTCCGGGTCCTTACTAGTTGGGATATCTCATCTTGGAGTGGGTTTCGCGCTTGAGATGCTTTCAGCGCTTATCCTTCCCGGACGTGGCTACTCTGCCATGCCACTGGCGTGACAACAGATACACCGTCGGTCCGGTCAT
>JABMNI010000052.1 GCA_013204605.1 Ignavibacteria bacterium | reverse complement strand
GTAGTTGAAGCTCCTGTAGTTGAAGCTCCTGTAGTTGAAGCTCCAGAAGTTGAAGCTCCAGAAGTTGAAGCTCCAGAAGTTGAAGCTCCGGCAGCTGATGCACCGGCAGCAGAATAAATAGACAATGAAATATTGAGTAACAGCGCAGTTATCGTTATTGGTGACTGCGCTTTTTTATTTTTGTAAACATGCTACACAACTCCATATACCTTCCATACGAACGCCAAAAGAGGTCGTTCAAAAAACTCATTAGTTCATTGTTCGGTCTGGCCGGGATTTATTGGTTAGTGATTTACGGCCTCGGATGGGCTGGCATAGCCTCCGTGGAAGACGTCCGTATTTTACGAAGTGGACAATCCATCATATACTTTGTGCTACTCACACTTTGGGGTGTTGAGTACTTGCGCGAAGTAAAACGTTTGACGCTTGTAATAGAAACTTCAAACTCAATGGCAAAACAACCTGAACTTGTAACCTCGGCTGACTTGCCCGATTATGTGCTGAAGTTCTCAGTGTTGAAAGGTACTCTTTCCAATCTGCGCACAATGATTTTTCCAACGATAAACATTCTCGGATTGGCTCTCTGTACGGTATTTATTGCGTTGCAATATAGCAGAGCAGTTTTGTTGTTGGTGCATCGGTAGAATTCTCAACACTTTTGAATTCTTGCTTTAATACATTTGAGTTGAGTTAAGATGTTCGATTTACGCGTGTAAGTAACCTAGCAGATACCTTATTATGTACGTATTAAAATTTGGATTGTCGTTAATTATTACATTGCTGATTTCAGCTTGTAGTGGAAGCACAGACCCCGTGCCTAATGGGCTTAGAGCTACAATTGACGGAGTTGATTGGGCGGCATCTGGAACAATAAAGGTTGGTATGAGCGAAGATGTATTGGCCATGTACGGCGTTGGTGACAACATTACAATGCAGTTAACCATGCAAGGGATTGCGGGTGTTGGCACATACCAATTCGGGGTTGGCCTACCAAATAATAGCGTTGCATTGATTAGTGTGGGGCCTACTTCTGGGTCGCCGTTTCTTGCTCATAAAGGGGCTGGTACTGGAACCATGCAGATTACAACGTTAAATAGTGCCGAGGTGATTGGCACTTTTACTCTGGAACTCGCCAACACCATTAACATAAAAAAGATTGTAACGAATGGACAGTTTAATCTCAAATTTTAGTAAAAATTGCCTCAAATTTTTCAACCATAATTCTAAACGTTTACCTAGGGAAAACATAAAAACAATTGTAGCAGCATTCATCGCTGTTTCACTCATTATTGGAGCATGTAGCAGCTCAACAACAAATCCGCCCGCAGCAACAAAGTACATGACGGCCAAGGTGGATGGCGCTGCGTGGGACGGAACAACACTTTCTTCAGCCGTTATTAACAGCGGCACACTAGTCATATCAGGCTCTGTGGGAATTAAATCAATCGTGATATTTCTGATTGGTGGAACCGCTGCCGGAACGTATGATTTATCGAATTTTGCTAGTGGTGCTTCTGCATCATATTCAGGTGGTACAACAGCGGCTGACGCGTACTCGGCAAACCCAGCTTCAGGATCTGGGACCGTGGTGATTTCAAAGATCAACACTACTGAAGTTGAAGGAACCTTCTCCTTTATCGGACAAAACTCCTCTGGTGGTGCTAAGACGGTAACTGAAGGCAAATTCTCGTTGAAGTTCTAAAGCAGTATAGTTGAAATTATTTCTGATAATCTCAAGGCTGACGCTATCACGTCAGCCTTTTTTTTGTTTTCTTTTTTTTGATTTTGACTCGTAGGTTCAACCGCGTTTACTTAAGGAAGAATCGCAATATAGGCGCGAAGTTCAGCCAAATGTTTGTTAACGAAATCTTCGCCGATCCATTGACACTATATCATGGTATTCTAATCACCGAGAACACCATGTCTTCTATGAAATCTGGGACGTTGTGAGTTGTATTGAGTGAGTTAAAATCTGTTAGCGATGGCAGATGCTTGACATAAAAGTTGTGCGAGTGAGCCATTTCGATAGCAGAACTAGCAAGAGATCTTGGATACTTGTACGTAGGGTTGCACTCAAGTATAATATCTGCAATTCTTGCGCATAGATCTTTGTAAGGTTTGAATAATCGGTGCTTATTATCTTCCGTTACATGTCTAGTCAGATATGATTTAGCCCCCTCCATAATCACGATTTCAAAGAGTAGTTTTTCGTCGATGTACGAGGTAGAAGTGTCATCTTCGACGGATGTAGACAGCAGTTTTATCGCGATTGACAGTTTTTCAGTTGGGTCTGAAATATTGTTCGTTGCGTAGATCAACCGATACTCCTGCCAACTCCAATACCAGTCAACTAGGTACAACAGTAACCTGTGTTTGTTTTCGAAGTACCGGTACACTCCCGCCTCTGTTGTGCCAATTTCAGCAGCTAATTTCTTGAAGGTGAACGCCTCAAATCCAATCCTATGGATCAGGATGATACTGTATTGCAGTATTTTTTTCCCAAGCTCAGATTCATCCGGATTTCGCAGGAATAGCTTGTTGTTCAGTTTGATGTTTACTGTCATTTCCATAAGTATGCTACAAAGTTCGTAAAAGTATTGATATTATTTACGATAGTATTGCTATCATTTGTAAATAATTTTGCATTTTTGTAACGAACTTATTGAGAGTATGAAATGAAACACGTTTTTAGCAACATAAAGCAGGACCTTCCGGCAAGTATTGTTGTCTTCTTTGTAGCAGTACCTCTATGCCTTGGCATAGCCTTGGCGTCGGGAGCTCCTCTGTTTGCCGGTATAATTGCTGGCATAGTGGGTGGTGGTGTTGTCGGAATTTTGAGTGGGTCGCCACTCGGGGTCAGTGGACCGGCGGCGGGACTTGCCGTGATAGTAATGAGTGCCATTGCAACGCTTGGAGGGTCGTGGGAGGCTTTTTTACTCGCGGTTGTACTGTCCGGTGTAATTCAGCTTGCCGCAGGCTATATGAAACTGGGAACCATAGCCTACTACTTCCCGTCTTCTGTGATTAAAGGTATGTTAACGGGAATTGGATTGCTGATTATTCTAAAACAAATACCACATGCTGTTGGCTATGATGCGGATTTTGAGGGTTCGACGTCGTTCATGCAAGCCGACGGACAAAACACGTTTTCGGAATTGGGTAACATTTTTGGATTTATCTCTCCAGCCGCTGTAATTATCACAGGTGCTTCAATGACGGTGCTCCTTTTATGGGAACTCGTGCTAGCAAAAAAGCATAAGATTTTTGGAATGATAAACGGTCCGCTAGTCGCCGTGGCTGTTGGAATAACCATAAACTACTTGTTCCAATCTTCCCTCCTTCCCTTCACCCTAGATGCCAAGCATATTGTACAAATTCCCGTAGCATCAAGTGTGTCAGGTTTCTTGAGTCAGTTTACACTGCCAGACTTTTCGCAGTTAGGAAATACGGACATCTATGTAATTGCCTTTGTGCTTGCCATAGTTGCCAGTCTAGAAACGCTATTGTGTGTAGAGGCTACAGACAAACTCGATCCGCTCAGGCGCGTTACGCCAACTAATCGCGAGTTGAAGGCACAGGGCGTAGGCAACATAGTTTCGGGTCTTATAGGGGGCTTACCGTTAACGCAAGTAATTGTGCGAAGCTCAGCTAACATAACATTCGGTGGCAGAACAAAGCTTTCCGCCATCATTCATGGGGTGTTTCTTCTTGGCAGCGCCATCGCTATCCCAAACGTTCTAAACATGATTCCGCTAGCCACGTTAGCCTCGATTCTTTTTGTTGTAGGCTACAAGCTTGCAAAGCCTGCCTTGTTTAAGCTTGTGTACAAACAAGGTTGGGAACAGTTTGTGCCGTTTATTGTCACAGTGGTAGGTATTCTGTTAACTGATCTTCTAAAAGGTATTGGCATTGGAATGGTGTTTGCAATTGTGTTTATGCTACGCAACAACTTCAAAAATCCTTTCTACATGTTTAAGGGTGATGCAAAAGAAGGTGCCGAACACGTTGTTAAACTATCAGAAGAAGTGTCGTTCTTGAATAAAGGAAGTATTCTTCAAATGTTGAATCACATTCCCGCTAACTCGAATGTCACCATCGACGCAACAAATTCGCGAAGCATTCACTTCGACGTGTTGGAAATCATTCAGGATTTTCAAACGCAAGCAAAATCCAAAAACATTTCGGTTAAAACAATAAATCTCGAACAATTTTCAAACGCATAAACTAAAGAAAGACTTAAGGGTAAACCACTATGAGAACACTAACAAAAGAAATTCAAAATTCACTGACGCCTGAAATGGCCATCGATATCCTCAGAAAAGGCAATGATCGTTTTGTAAATAATTTGAAGGCAAATCGAAATTTGTTGCAGCAAGTCAATGAAACATCCGATGGACAACACCCATTTGCAGTTGTGCTGAGTTGCATCGACTCTCGAACGTCAGCGGAGTTGATTTTTGATCAAGGGCTAGGTGACATTTTCAGCGTACGAATTGCCGGCAACATTCTTAACGAGGATATTCTAGGCAGCATGGAGTTCGCGTGTAAAGTTGTCGGTGCCAAAGCCGTTGTTGTACTTGGTCATTCAAAGTGTGGCGCTGTGAAGGGGGCTTGTGATGACGTGAAACTGGGGAACCTGACGGCCCTAATTGAAAAGCTGAAGCCGGCGGTTGGTGCTGAGAACCTGACCATCGAGGATAGGAACTCCAGTAATGAAGAATTTGTTGAAAGAGTAGCCGCTCTTAACGTTCGGATTGCACTAGAACAAATTCACGAAAAGAGTCCAATTCTACATGAGATGCTTGTGAATTCTGAAATTGCTTTGATAGGCGGCATGTACAACGTTGATACAGGCGCCGTGGACTTCTACGAGTAGAAAATAGTGCCGGGGAGAAAGTGCCGGGGAGTTTCTCCCCGGCACGCTCCTTGTCCTGCCTTTCGCATATTTTTGCAGAATGACAAAAAGAGTATTGATTACCGGGGGTGCCGGATTTCTTGGTTCGCATTTGTGCGACAAGTTTATTAACGAGGGTTACAGGGTTGTTTGCATCGACAACTTTATAACCGGATCGCCCGATAACGTGGGTCATTTGATTGGTAATCCGATGTTTGAATTGGTACAGTATGATGTTACCAATTTCATCCACGTGCAGGGCCGGTTGGATGCGGTGTTACACTTCGCTAGCCCAGCTTCGCCACTAGATTACCTCAAGTATCCAATCCAAACGTTAAAGGTTGGTTCGATTGGCACCCACAAAGCCCTTGGTTTAGCCAAGGCAAAGGGTGCACGGTTTTTGCTGGCTTCAACTAGTGAAGTTTATGGCGATCCTTTGGTACACCCGCAGGAAGAATCGTATTGGGGGAATGTTAACCCGGTTGGAATTCGCGGTGTGTACGATGAAGCAAAGCGTTTCGCCGAAGCCCTAACGATGGCCTACAATCGGTATCATAACGTCGACACGAGAATTGTCAGAATTTTCAACACCTACGGTCCACGTATGCGCGTAGAAGATGGTCGCGCTATTCCGGCTTTCATTTCCCAGTCCCTACGCAACGAGCCGGTCACAGTTTTTGGTGACGGCAGTCAAACAAGAAGTGTTTGTTACGTTTCCGATTTGGTAAGGGGCTTATACGGTCTGCTCAATAGTGATTTCACAACACCAATGAACATCGGAAATCCAGATGAGCTAACTATGCTTCAGTTGGCACAAGAGGTAATTGAGTTAACGGGTTCTAAGAGCGAGATTGTTTTTCAGGATCTACCTGACGACGATCCAAAGATTAGACAGCCGGATATTACGGTGGCTAAACGTGAACTTGATTGGTTGCCCCAGGTTGATCGTAAAGAAGGACTGTTGCAGACGATCGAGTATTTCCGTCAAGCACTCGCTATTAAAAAATAGTCCGACTCCATGCTTCCCATTAGACAAAAATTTCGATTCTTCTTTCGTAGAGACTCTGCGCTATATGCTTCTAGTATGGGCTTGGTGGCCTGCGTGGTGCTTGCTATTGGCGGCATTGTTGCCGGATTAACTGAAAACTCTCTGATCATTCAAACGAATGGTTTGATATCTCTGATCGACGTAGGTACTGCGCTACTTTTTTTAGCGGCCGTTGAACGATCTATGCGTAGGGCAGATGTAACGTTTAACTACGGTTACGGGAAATACGAGAGTTTAGCCATCCTCGTTAGTTCCAACCTTCTAGCTGTCCTAACAATTTTTACACTCGTTGAAGCTTTTTCACGGTGGGAAGAGCCCCCTACCCAATCTAGCACGTGGCTACTTGTATCGTGGTCGATAGTAAGCTTGCTTGTTATGCGCAATACAATGAGACGACTGCAGAAGTACGCTACTCGTTTTCACTTGCCAATGTTGGAGTACGATGCCGAGCTGTGGCGTGTTGATTCAATTGTTGAAATTGGAATCATTGCAGGTGTTTTGATTAGCGGGTTGCTTCGTTACAATGGCTACCTTGGCTATGCAACATTGTTCGATGGAATTTCAAGTATTCTATTACTTGCCGTAACTCTGTATGTTCCTCTCAGGCATGGTGCAGAAGCGTATCGGCAGTTACTAGATCGAACCCTGCCCGATAAAATGCAATTCGATATTCTGAAGATCATTGTGGAAAACAACAATCGGATGTGCGAATTCCAACGTGTTCACACGCGCCGGTCAGGCAAGGATATTTTTATCGAAATCGATTTGGTAATGCCATTCGATTACGCGCTGGAAGAACTTTATATACTCGAGGCTGATATCGTAGAGCGCTTGAAAATAAAATTTCCTACAGCTATCCCGCGCGTGTATGTTACACCATGCGATAGGTCATGCGAAATAAATGGTGTTACTCACTGTCCCGTAAAAACGCTGCTTCGTAACACAGATCTCACTTCCGATCTTTCTTAATCTCGATTTGCACCGTGCGTGATAAGAACCGCTCTTCTGGCGTTTTATACGAATCAATCCCTGGTGGGAATCGATCTGTTGCAACCTCGTTGCATTGCAGGTCAACACGTTTTGTTAGGTATTTGCGAATTGCCGTACACACAGATTGCGCGCGCGATGCCGACAATTTTTTGTTAAAATCCGCATTCCCTAACATGTCTGCAAAGCCCCTTACCACAACCGTACTGCCAGCCGGGACGTCTTCTACGAAATGCTTTATGGCCTGTTCTGAAACAGGTGTAATAGCATCGCTGGCCACATTGAACAGCGTGAGTGTTAGGCGCTCAATTTCTGTTTTCAGCGTGTCCTTTTTCACCTGAATCTTAGCCGTAGCTGTTTCAGTTACTCCCTGTAGCGCGTTCAAGGTGAGGTTCACCTGAACCGGTGCACCTAACGATAATTTTTCCGCCATATCAATCGTTACATCGTATGTTTTTTTAAGGGGGCTTCCCTTGCCGCCATCGGAAATCAACACTGTGCCTTCGGTAGTGGCCGTAATCTTATAGTCGGTCACGTATTGCGTGCTGCTACCAGCTGGGTCGAATACAAGTTGTGGTGGATCAATCGTGCGTGCTTCGTTGAAACGTCGTTTGCGCACCGGACCCATTAAAGGTAGGTCGTCAGTTTCGATGTCCACGCGCCGGTTTTCTGAAAATCCTTCTTCACTAGGTTGACGCGTTGGACGTTCAGGGGCGCACTGCCCCGATCCCTCAAGTACGATTATCCGATCTGCACTTATCCCCCACGTGCGCACAAGGTAGCCTTTCACGGCTTCGGCACGTTTCGTTGCCAATCCACAGTCGGAATTTTCAGTAGTTGGATCGGCCGTTCCGCGCAAACGAATGGTAGAATTAGTTTGCTCGGCCATCCTTTGTCCAATTACGTTCAACACTTCTCGGTGCACCGCCGTTGTACGTGCCGGAATAGCATCTGCATCAAATTGCGAAGGCGTGGAAATCTGATTATATCTAAAGGATAAACTCACAGCCTGTGGATCAAAAAATATAACCGGCAATATTGGTAGTGCTTCGGCAACAAACTGCGTACTAACATTCATTGTAAAAACATCCGATGCAGCACCTGATGAAGAAACACTTCGAACTGCTATGCGAGCATTAATTTTGGGAAGTGCCGGCGAGTGCACGGTATCTGTGCGCGAGTCAGTTGTTACAATCCACACCACGTCACTAACTACATTGGTATCTGTAACTGATGTAACAAAACCCTCAACACGACGATACGGCTCGCTTGGCAAAGCCACCACGTGCACCGAATCAACTATAAGTATTTGCTTCTTTTCAATTGGTAATGGAGGCTCGGGTGCATTTAATGCAAATGCTATCGAAGCACCGGCACGAATCGAGGTAGTTTTCCAATTAGCCCCCTCTACCACATCTTTTAATCCAACTGTGTACAGAAATTCTGGTGTTAAAACGACCGAATGGTTTTTCGTGAGCGGAATGTCGTACCCAACGCCGCCAACGATTCCCAATTTAAGTCCGCTGGCATCTTGAAGTGCAATGTCGGTCGATTCATTTCGAACTCGTTGTCCATTCTCGAACGTACCCGTTGCAGGGCTTTTTAGCGTTTCCTTTTGCGAAAACGTAGGACTCAAAAACGTCCCAGCGTTCATCCCCGCAATAACCCTAAATCCGCCGGCTACGTTGAGATCAAGCAACAACTCAGCCCCAAGCCACCCCAGTTTCACATCCAACGCATGCGTTGAAATTCCGTTCACCGAATTCGAAAGCAGTAGCGTCTCGTCGGTTTCGAACAATCCATTTTGAGGAATGTATGAGCCTCTTAACTGAATGCGAAGGGGCTTAATAATCTCCTGACGAAGAAATACAGATGCTGAGGGTCCGATTGAACTTGCGGCAGTGTATTCTTTGCAGCACGTAGGCGCATACGGCAGTGTGAATGAGGCGCCATGATTAATCAACCCAACGCTTGCAGAAATTCCAAGTTGGGTTAACATCACGTCGTTCAAATTTCCACCCAACCACCACTGCGATTTTAGTGGGACAACAAATGCAGAAGTCAACAATAAAATAGCGAGACACTTCTTTATACCCATCATTGCTGCACCAATACAAATGGTGTTGCATAAACTTGTGTTGCCGTTACAACTGAAATAATTCCTATGTTGCCGATAACTGAAACTGGTACTGAAACTTCAAAAAATCGAGCTTGAATTTCGGAGGAATTAGGTGTGTACGAATATCTCATTCTACCTTGTAGGTCAAAAACTTTTAACGTTGTTGGACCGCTTTCGGCTAGGTACACATCTATTTTTCCATCTCCCATTTCAGTAGATACAAACGCCTGAAGAGCAACACCAACCGGATTGTATAGCCGAGCATTTCCGCCAGCCCTGCAAATACCTTGTACTGTTATTGGAGCGCTCTCCGTTTGAACAAGTATTCCGCCCCTACCTATTCCTATTTGTTGAACATCAACTATTCGCAAACTCGTAATGGTATCGGCACCCAAAGTGCCTTGAAATCTAACATTGAGCAACTCCCCATTTACGAATGGCAATTTGATTGCCTCCATCGTTAAAATCTTATGAGTGGATGAATCTCGTTCAGATCGCACCTTGGTTGATGAAGAAATTTTGTGCAGCATTGATGCATCGTACTTTAAAACGAATTGCACCGAATCTACTCTTGCTAGGTCAAGCTGGCTAGCCCCCTCCAATTTTAACGACACAGTGATTTCCTGGCCGATTTGAAGTACGCCGCCGCTAGTAGTGAACTTGGCAGACGCCGCCGGAGGTGGTGAAATGGAGAAAGAACCTGAGGTGTCGGATTGCAGTGGTATGTCGAGGATGCGCCAAATTCTAGCGGTACCATCGCGCGAGGTTGTTAAAACCGAGCCGCCGGCAGCATCCCATCTAACCTTATACACGTCATTACTATGTTGAAATGCACGGATTTGTTCGCCGGTTTCCATGTTGTAAATGTTGGCAAAATCATCGTCGCTGGCCGACGCAAGAAATTCTGAGTTAGGCGAGAATTGCACCATGCGCACCGCGCCTTTGTGGCCGCCTAATCTGTAGGCTAAAGCCCCGGATGCTGCATTCCATACCGTAATCGTGGAATCGGTCATGCCTACAGCAACATATTTACCGTCGGGTGAAAAGACAACGCATCGCACTCCTTCATTCTGAATTGGATCCTGCCCAAACCAGCTTTCAACGCCGGTTACTGCGTCCCACAACCGGATTGAAATGTCGCCACCAATGGTGCATATCCACTTTCCATCAGCGCTCCATGCCCCTGCTAGTACGCCATTTAGGTGTGCAGAAAACGACAAGGGGAGTCCGCCTGCTCGGTTGTACACTTTTGCTTCGTTGGCACAGACCAACGTTCTAAACCCGTCAGGGCTTAACGCAGTATTTAGGATAGCCGCTGCCGGATTATACGTACCGATAGCCGCGGTTGCTGGAAGTCGGTAAACTCTCGCTCTGAAGTCATCGCATTGCGTCATTAGATACTCGCCCGTTGGGTCGAGCTCCAATTTCACGACCGAATTGTTATGATTAACGGTGGTTTGTAATGTGTTGGTTTTCGCGTCGAACACCAAGGCTTTGCCATCAACGTTGCTGGCTGCAATTCGCGTTGAATCTTTGCTCCATACCACCGAAGTGTAAATGGTTGTTGGAGCGGGTAGAATGGCCAGTGGCACCGAGCCCCCTACCATTGGGTCCCACAGGTGGCAATTGGCACTTACGCTCACCACGCGCGTGTTAGAGGGGTTCCAGTAGGCATCGTACACCGGGCCGCCGTGACCCACGTACTGGATATTGTCGGAACCGAGCGGCGGACGTACCTGCGACACTCTTACAAGGTACGCCGCACCCACTTCGTAACCTTTGATATTCCAATCTAGCGCAAATCCCGTTGCTGTATCCGAAATCACCTTCCAACGAAATCCTGAATTTGAAGAATACTCAACGCGCACCTTGGTAGTATCCTCAACCCCGGTCCACACAATTCGCACAGTAGTATCGCGCGTATTGTAAAAAATCTCCCCACCGGCCGGGTACACTAAGGAAAGCTGTGCTGTTGCAATCACACTGGAGATGATGAGTACGCATGTTGCCACGCACAATCTTAGAAACGTCCCAAACTTCATTTCACATCCGATATTCGTGCTTGTAATTAGTCAAACGTACGAACAATAGTCGGAATCGGAAGTAACTGAGTTAAACGTTTTTGTTTAGAAAGGGGCTGCGGGGTTCGCTGGCTGTCCAGATTTGCCCTCATCTTCAACGTAGTGGCTCCGCCAAGAGAAATCATGGAAGGATGCGCGCTCTTTGATGTATTCAAGGCGTACATCGCCCGTTGGACCGTTACGTTGCTTACCTATAATGATTTCGGCAGCGTTCTCGGTACTTGTTCCATCCTCAAATGTAGTCAGCTTGTAGTATTCAGGGCGGTGCACAAACATTACCACATCGGCATCCTGCTCAATCGAGCCTGATTCACGTAAGTCCGACAGCATTGGGCGTTTGTCAGCCCGAGATTCTAGTGTACGATTTAACTGCGAAAGGGCAAGAATGGGAATGTTCAATTCCTTCGCAATCGCCTTTAATGTGTGCGATATAAGCGAGATCTCACGTTCGCGGCTCTCAGTTTTTGGAGCATGCAAAAGCTGCAAGTAATCCACGATCACTAGGTCAACCTTGTGTTCCACCTTCATTCGGCGGCATTTTGCTCGAAGTTCAACTGGCGTCATTGAAGCCGAATCATCTATATAGATCGGCGCGTTCATTAGTCCATCCACGCGCTTCACTAACTCTTGCATTTCCTTCGAAGTAAGTCTACCAGAGCGCAATGATTGCAAACCAATTCCGGCATCGGCACTAATCAAACGCAGTACAAGCTGATGGGCAGCCATCTCGAGCGAGAAGAAGCCAACGGCTTTTCCGTTTCGCGCTGCCTCGCGAGCAATCGATAACGCAAATGCAGTTTTTCCCATCGAAGGGCGTGCAGCAAGAATAATTAAATCGGAAGGTTGAAGCCCGCTAAGCAATGTGTCTAGTTGAGCAAAGCCAGTTGGCACACCCGTTATTCCATCGCCCGAACCATCTGCCATTGTCAAAATTTTCTCGATGGCAACCTTGGTCAGCTTATGCATGTTCGAGTACGAACGACGGGTTCTCCGCTCCGCCACGTCAAATATTCTTTGCTCCGCCCTATCTACCTCATCAAGAGCATCGGTAGTTTCATCGAAACAATCGTTAATAATTTCAGTGGCCACGCTAATGAGTTTGCGTTTTAGAAATCGTTCCAAAACAATTCGCGCGTGATGTTCAACATTGGCTGCAGATACAGTTCTTAAGGACAGGTCAGCAAGCGCCAGCGTGCCACCGGCACGTTCCAAAACCCCATTCCGCGTGAGTTCATTTGATAATGTAACAAGGTCGATGGTGATCGCCCGCTCGAACATATCGAGCATCGACTCATAAATCAACTTATGACGTTCGTGGTAAAAGCACTCGGCATCGAGGATTTCAATCACCTTGGCAACGGCATCCTTGTCCAATACCATGGCTCCCAACACGGCCATTTCGGCCTCGGTGGAATGCGGTGGGACCTTGCCCTTCGGGGCATCTAATGGAAGTACTTGAACGCTGGATTTAGGCTTTTCTTCTGGCAGGGCTGAGCTCATTGGTGTGCTGACGTTAGTATCGTAATCGTAATCGTAATCGTAATCGTAATCGGAATGGTTTGCAACCTACGGAAAACGTGACGCAAGATTAAGCACGAGTTATTCAAATATTTATACACATGCAGCGGATAGTTTTTAACACCGCTTGCGCTGCAGTGCAATGTTATTTATACAATAACAATTTCTTTTTTCAACTCAGCGCTAACATACAATGCCTCTACGATTTTCATGCGCTCAACAGCGTCATCAATGGTTGAAATCATTGGTACTAGCCCCTTAACGCCACTCACGAAATGTTTGAATTCCGATTCGTACGATTTCTTGTATACGGCCAAATGTGATTTCAACTGCTGCGGTTGCGTTGTCTCGAACTCATTCCCAACACGCTTAACAAGTTTGAATGGATTTATAAAGGCGCTGCCCTTTTTTCCAAACACATTGCAATAGTAGAGGTCTTCGGCTCGCATTAACGACCAACTCGTCTCAATTGTAGCCACGCTCCCATTTTCAAACAACAACATTGCTACAACCACATCTTCCACACTGGTGGTCTCCTGATGGTACGTGTTGGCAACTACACTGCGCACTCGGCCAAAATCAAGCACGTGCAAAATCATATCAATCACTGCCACGCCTAAATCGATCAGCACTCCCCCACCAGACTTATCCGCGTTAGCAATCCACCTTGCATCGGTACTTCGTTGTTTCACCCAACCCGCTTTAACGTAAAAAACTTTTCCAATTTCACCACGACTAATTGCGTTCTTCATGTGCACAATGTCTGGACGGAACCTATGGTTCATTCCCACCATTACCTGCACCCCATTTTCAACGGCACAAGTTTTAATGTCGATGGTTTCCTGCAGCGTGCGTGCCGCCGGACGCTCTATAAACACGTGCTTACCGTGCCGCATAGCAATCAAGGCAATCTCGGCATGAACGTCTGTACTAGTTGTAATTATTACCCCGTCAACACCAGGCTGCGTAATTGCATCCTCGGCATTTCTTGTCACATAATCAATCTTGTATCTCTCCGCCAACATCCTAGCCTTCGTTACCTGCTTATCGGCAATCGAGATAATTTTCACTCCGGGCATGGCTGTCAAAAGTGGCAGATGAATGCTCTGTGCAATGCTTCCGGCACCAATTAAGGCTAGTCCAACACTAGTACTCATAAATCTTTGTTTCTATCCATTGTTGTTATGCAAATCTAACCAAGTAGTTTTTGTACCCCGTGAATAACTTCAGCAACTTCTATGCCGTTCATGCATAGGAAGTGCTTCTTTGGGCATGACGCGCGGCCGATGTGACTGCACGGACGGCACGCTACATCGTGCTGGATAATCGTACTTGCCGATCCAAATGGGGCAAACCCCAACTCCACAACGCTCGACCCAAATATGGCTACCACCGGCACTCTTCTAGCCGTTGCCATGTGCATCACAGCCGAATCATTACTCACAACCACTGCACATTTATCAATTGCTCGAATGGTTTCTTGAATCGTGGTTGCACCATCGGCCCGCGAAACAGTTCCATCAACGCCTCCAACGCCTGCCACGATCTCGTCGTTCAGCGCAACATCATCAAGTCCGCCTAGCAGCACCGGAGTATTTCCATTCGCAATAATTTCCGCACACAACTCCGCCCACTTCACAACTGGCCAACGCTTCGTAAAATGCTTTGCCCCCGCAGCTATTCCAATTAATATTCCGCCATCCACGCCCGAATTCCCATTGTCACCATTAAACTGTTTTTGGTAAGGGGCTTTCCCAGACGCTGCACTCTCAGGGTAATACCCCTGATCGTGTTCTTCTTTAAGCCATAATTCCGGTCCGTCCGTATCAAATGCCAATGGTAAATGTTCGACTGTCTTTCTATACCTTTCAACAATCGGCATCACAACATCTGGTTTCATTTTCAAATGGACTAGTGCAAGTTTTTCAAGTCTGTGCTTGTCTAGGCATGCAAGAGCAACACCTAGCCCCCTTCTCAACATTTTCGAGCGAATGTTGTTCTGCAAGTCAACTACCAGATCGTATCGCTGTTCGTTTAACGATTCGAGCATCTTCAGTTTCACGTTGTCAACGTCGGCAGAGGAGTTCGTAAACGTAATTGGCCACACGTTTCGTATGTGCGGATTGTTATCCCAAACGCCAGCGAATTTGTCGTTCACGGCCACGTCGATCACCACTCCAGGATAGGTTCGGCGGAGCTGGCGGACCAGGCAGGTGCTGAGAATTACGTCGCCCAATGACGACAGCCGAATTACTAAAATTGAGTTCATTGTGTGAATTTTAAGATATTTGTTGTGTTATCACACTACGAAACAAATTTATCAAGAGAATGTTATGAGATTTTCGGTTGACCAAGACGACGAGCTAATTGTGTTTTCGATCAAGGAACCTATCCTTGATTCTACCAATGCACCACTTGCCAAAAGCGAGTTTTTAATTATTTGCCAGCCGGATGTAAAAGCATTGGTAGTGGATCTGTCCATGGTTCACTTTTGTGATTCACAGGGCTTGAGCAGTTTGTTGTTGGCGCATAGACTTATGAAGGAAAATGAGGGTTTCACGGTGTTGGTGGGCGTGCAAGAACAAGTGAGAAATCTATTCAGAATTTCTCAGATTGAATATCTGTTCGAATTTCAGCCAACCGTAACTGATGCAATCACCTG
Source organism: Ignavibacteria bacterium (assembly GCA_013204605.1). Lineage (GTDB taxonomy): Bacteria > Bacteroidota > Ignavibacteria > Kapaibacteriales > Kapaibacteriaceae > JABMNI01. Next base: position 43,941 of record JABMNI010000052.1, on the reverse strand, counting down.
GCTTCAGTCTTAAATTCAGCTAGACGAGACTAGGCAAGATACAATACGACGTGTCGGTTGAATAGTACTTCAAGTCAATTAAATTGTACTACAAGTCAATTGACGCTCAGCGTATAATTTTAACAACAATTCTGAACCGTTGACGCGCTGTTTGACGCCGGGTTATCTGCGACTTCCTTCACAATTCATCTATCCACGCAAATTAGTCCTTAGGGGGCAACGGCAACGAGCCAGGAATTCCCATGAGCGGGAAGTCCTTACGTAGCGGATAAAGTTGTGTGCCATCTGAATCCATAAAATCTTCCGGCATGAAAAAACGGCGAAGGTCCGGATGACCGTCGAAAATAATTCCGTACATGTCGTATGTTTCGCGTTCGTACCAGTTTGCAGATTCCCATATTTCTACCACCGATGGAACGTGTGGGCGGTCTTCCCTCACTCCAACCTTTATTCTAAGGTGAGTTGCGAATTCAATCGAATACAGCGTATACACAACTTCAAACCGGTCGGGAGGTGTGTTCCAATCAATAGCCGTTACGTCCATCAATTGATTGAACAATGTTTGTGGGTTTTCTTTGAACTCACTCAAAAGGTTATGCAGTGCATCAACCTCAACCTTTATGGTAAGATCGCCGTGATGCTCCACGTGAGTGCATCCTGGAGCCGCGTTTCTCGCAACTGATATCAAGAATTCGTTAGTTAACGCCATAATATCGATGGTCCTTTAATTCGCATTTTGAGTTTTTGTTCTTCTTCGGTCTCGAATCCACTGCGGAACTGTATTGAATACATAGTCCCACAACGGAGAGCTTACACCATAGGCTGTATTATCGTCAGCAAAGTGATGTTTCATGTGGTACTCTTTTAAAAACCTGCCAATCCTATTTGTCATTGGGAAGTGATGCGTGGCAAAGTGAATTGAATCGTACGCCACATATCCAAACACGTACCCTGCCAGCATTGCATAATGATACGGCTCAAACAACATTAGGAATACAAAATAAAACAGTATCGCAAGGGGTCCGCTTACAACCGGTGGCATTACCAGCCGGCTAGAATCCCGCGGATACGCGTGATGAATTCCGTGCACTAAGAAATGGATTTTTTTTCCTAATTCTGTTGTTGGATGCAAATGAAAACCAAACCGATGAATACAGTACTCAGTTAACGTCCAAAGCAACACACCTACAACAAACACACCAGTTGTCAACCACACCGTAGATACATAAAGTGATAAATACACCATCCAAACAATTACAGGGACAAACACTACAACAGGTGTGATAGGATGTATATGTGAAAAGTACTCCAGCACTGGGTTCTTAAAAATTCTTACGGCTTCGTCTTTGTTGGAAACGAAATGCGCGCCCATTATTTTCACCTATATTGTTTTGATTCGATTGCGAAAATATGCAACATTAATTTAGCACACTATTGATTGGCCATCCTTGAAATTTGACCTTACGCCGGAAATGACGCGCCGTGTCTTGGACCCGGTTGAATTCGGGTGGACTTTCGGCTTCCAAGCATCATCTTAGGACTTTTATATGTGCAACACAGCCCTTCATCCGGATTTTCGTAGAAGGGGACTTTACACAGCGCTATCACCACAACGCCACTCGACGTGAACTCAAAGCGAAGGTACGAACAGGCGAAGTTGCGCCTTCCGAGGAAATAATGCGCTATGTCCCATAACATCATACTAGACCTACGCGCAACTCGAATTTATCTCAACCCCATGGCCACCAACATCTCCTCACCATAATCGGTAAAAATTTCGTCGCCCGATTTGATGCGATTAAGGGAAACAATCCACACTTGTTCATCATCCGAAACGTATTCGGCATTTGGCTTGCGGCGTCCGGAGCCGTGATAGGTACAGGCATATCGGGCCACACCACTGGTAATCCGTGCAGCATCGATTACATGCGTATCGTTGAGTTCAAGACCGTACGCTCCCATATTGTTTTCAGCGTACCGTGAATCGTACTCTTCTTGGGTCATTATCTCGCCTTTGTACTCAACAATCCTATCACCCATTCCAAAATTTCGCGCTGCAAACAGGCCGTACCCAGCCCCCTGAATATTACTCTTCGCAACTTTAACACCTAAATTCTCGACGGTGTGCTGTGAGCAATATGGGTGCGTAATCACTGTTATTCTTTTGCAACGTCCTTTGGCGCTTTTATGCGCGCAACGGGCTGATTCTTTGATTGTGTGCTGTTTCATGGGGTGCGAAAATACGACACAGCGTTCATTCTATAAATCAATTTCTGCTCCCAAATACCAATTTCTTTCGGCCGCCGGGAAAAACTCAGCCCCGTTGCCTCCCCCATTGTATAGGGTGTTTGCGATATTGTTCACCTGAAGCTTAAATCTGAATAGTGGAAAGGGGCCAATCTGGTTCATGCTATACACCATGCTGGCATTGAATACTGTGGCCGCATCAACTTGATTGTTGGGGTAGGGTGCGGCCTTTTTGACAGCTGCCACATACTCGACACTCTTGCTTGTAAGATCGCCAAAGTTGTCGGTGCGGAAACTGCCAATTATCCTTGCAGAGAATTCGAGGGAGAGGTTTGAGTAGGAAGTTCGAATACCAATATTGCTAAGCAAATCAGGGAAGCCGGAGATAGGGTTATCGTTTAAGCTTATGGTGGTGGTAGAAGATACATAGCTGAAATCGACAATTTGGTTTCGGCTTATGGTGGCGTTAGCCCACGGCTGAATGCTGAGTTCTGGAATGGGGGTCCAGGTGTACGATGCCTGCAACTCCATGCCCAGGTGCCTAGTTCGCGGTGCATTGCCGTCTGTAGGAATTCCAAATACGTCTCGCCGACCATTCTTTACTAACTCATCAAAAAATTCCATCCAGTACGCCGTTGCCGAGAGCCTCAATTTGTTTGTGGAATACGAGTACTGCATTTCCAGATCTAGCATTCGTTCGGGTTTTACAAGGGGCGAAGAAAAGTCATACCTGATTTGACCACCAGTAGTATCGGATGCAAATCTTGGAGTTGCTCCAAAGAATGCTTCACTGCCCGAATACAGGTTGTTTCGGCGCGGTTCACGAGAAGTGTATGCTAAACTGGTTAAAAAGTTTTGTTGGCGCGTGATGTTCCAGTTAAGTCCGAGTCTTGGATTTGCAAACAAATAGTACACGTTGAATATGTCTCCTCCATTTCCAACGGTGGTGCCGTTGGTAGTCTTGTACGACGTGTATGCACCGTACTGCCTCTCGTTTGTAATTCCGTACCTATGGCGCACAACTTGCAACTCTGCGTTGATGAGCACATCTTCTGTGAGGTCGAAAACTTGACGTGCAAAGACACTCATGATTTCTCGTTCGCCATTGTACTGGTAGATCTTTGTTTGAGGGTCGAAGCCTGGCTCTAAGCCTTCTGCCGTGGCCAAGTTGCCAACATGCTCCGACCTGTGAAAGCGCATTTCTATTCCCGCAGTGAGTTGTCCGAGGGAGTTATGCCACACCACGCGCGGAATCCATCCTGTTTGCCGGTTGTCTACGTTTGCATGTATCAGCGCATTGGTCACGTTTTGGTCGGAACGAAAACCTAACTGCGCACTGGAAGCCCACGAGGCGTCGTAATCAAAGAATCCGTTGCCGGTATAGTAAAACAGACTCGATTTGATTTCAAGGTTGTCAGACAGTGTTAGGTTATTCAGTACTTCAAAATGCGGCTGAGAAAAATTTTCGATCTCGGTGCTTTTTCTTGCCGTTGGATACTGAACGTTGCCCGCACTATCGTACTCGAAATAACTCAAATTTTGTCGGCGCAATTCGCGGTCCATCGTGTACGACTTTGGAAGTCCTCCATAGGCGAGTCCGTCGTTCACCGGTCCTCCAAAAACATTGATCTGCGTTGTAAGCATATCATCAAATCGAGCTGCGCTTACAAACCAACTAGTTAAGCCCGCCCATGAACCATTACGGTAACCTTGCGATGAGATCTGGGAGAGTCTTGCATAGACGGCGTATTTGTCCACCAACCCACTTGATACCTCCAAACAATACTTCGAAACTGCCGGCGAAACCTGACGGTTAAATGGATTCACGGTATTTTGATTTGACGGCAAACCTTCCTGCCATCCCGCCCCCGTGGAAATTTTGATAAACTGTTGATCAGCAAAATTCGAAGTCGTCAGGTTCAAGCTACCGCCTATGGCGGCGGCTCCGTAATTAACCAGACCCGCACCACGCTGCACCTGTATCGACTGAAGATTTTGTGCAATGTCGGGGAAATTTATCCAGTACACATTGTGATCTTCGGGATCGTTTTGCGGTATCCCGTTTATCAGCACAGCAATTCTGCGCTGATCGAACCCGCGCATCGACAGGTTGGTGTAGCCAATACCATTACCGTTTTCGGAATAGAACATCATCGACGGCAACTGCTGTAGCATTTGAGGGATATCTCGCGCACCATGAATGTCTTGCAGTTTTACCCTGCTGATCTCCGTAAACACCACCGGCGATTCACGCTCCCTGGCCACCGTGCTTTGCACGGTAATGGCAGGCACCTCATACACACGCAGCGAGTCTTGCACCGATGCATCGCGGGTTTCCTGCACCGAGCCACCGTTGGAGGCTTGGCAAATCACAACTACGGGAAGGCAAATCACAACTGCGGGAAGGCAAATTGATAAAAATGCAATGAGGTGCAGCGCACAAAATTGTTTAAAAGCTTGGTGCGAGCCTTTATGTTTTTGAGAACGGTCCGATGTTTTTATCATGGACGTGTCCCTTCGTTATTGTTAAACAAAAGAAAACGTCCGTTAGGAGGATTCTCAGCGTATTCCCTTCGCCGGCATTACCCGGATCAGGTTCAAAGAGTGTAATCTCAGCCAATTATTCCTACTAATTGGCACCTCTAACGGAGCGTTCGAATCTACGACAATTATCTTTGTGTGATATGGATAAGTTTATTGTGACAGGTGGTAGCCGTTTAAGCGGCACCGTTTCTATTTCTGGGGCCAAAAATGCCTCGCTTGCGTTGATGCCTACGTGCCTTTTAGCGTCGGGTGTTTTCACGCTTCACAACACCCCAAACAACCGCGACGTGCACACGTTTAGCCTGCTGTTGGAGCAGATGGGAGTGCAGTGGAAGCTGGAGAAAAATGTGCTCACGCTCGACTCTACAAATATCACGAGCCACGAAGCCCCTTACGAATACGTGAAGCAAATGCGGGCGTCGATATACGTGTTGGGTCCGCTGGTGGCACGCTACGGCGAAGCCATGGTTTCGCTGCCGGGTGGCTGCAATTTTGGACCCCGCCCTGTGGACCTGCATTTGAAGGGTCTGGAAAAATTGGGCGCCGAGATTACTATCGAATCGGGCTACATCCACGCCAAATGCAAACGTCTTCAGGGCACGCATTTCCACTTTGATGTGTCGAGCGTTGGTGCCACGGTGAATATTCTCATGGCGGCGGTGCTGGCCCACGGACAGACCACGCTTACCAACGCAGCGTTCGAGCCGGAGGTGATTGCTATTGCCGACATGCTGGTGGATATGGGTGCGCAGATTTCAGGCATCGGTACGCCCACGTTAGAGATTCAGGGCGTTGATGCGCTGCATGCGGCCAATCAAACTACTATTCCGGATAGGATTGAAGCAGGTACTTTTCTTATTGCAGCGGCAATGACGAAGGGCAACGTTACGCTTGAAAATGTTCAGCCGTCGCATTTGGCTGCCGAAATTCAGAAGCTTGAGGAAGCGGGCTGTGTGGTTACCGCAACAGAAAATTCGGTCACTATTTCTATGGACGATGATCCACAGCCGGTGGATATTACAGCGGCACCGTACCCGGCGTATCCTACTGATACACAGGCGCAATGGGCGGCGTTTATGATGAAGTGTAAGGGGGCAGCGACAATTAAAGACACTATCTACCCTACGCGGTTTGGCTACGTGCCTGAGTTGCAACGCTTGGGGGCCGACATAGAAACGGGCGATGGATATGCTATCGTAAGAGGTGGCTCGAGTTTAACCGGGGCTACGGTGATGAGCAGTGACCTACGCGCAAGTGCAAGTTTGGTGATGGCCGGAATGATCGCTGAGGGCGAAACGGAAATTTTGCGGGTGTACCATTTAGATAGAGGATACGAAGGGATGGAGCATAAGCTTACGTCGCTCGGCGCAAACATCCGACGCGAACAGACCGAGGAATTTTGATTTTGAAACTGTTTGCTGGTTTGACATTGTGCGTTTTGTTTTTTCTGTGTTTGCCTTCAACGGTAAATGCTCAGGATGTAAAAGAACAGAAACGAGAATTACAGCGATTGCGTAATTCTATTACTGCAACACAAAATCAACTCAAGAAGTTGGAAAGGTCGGAACGATCGACAAAAAGTTCACTTCGCTCGCAACAAAAACATCGACATCAAATTGCGGTGTTTGTTGAGCAGTTGCAGGTGCAGTTGTTGGAGTTGCAGGACTCTGCGCGGCGGGTTGAGCAGAATCTAGTTTCTACACGCAACACGTTGAAGTCGATCGAGCAATCGTACAATTCCGTTGCAGCACAAATCATTGAGTACAGGTCGAAACACCGAGGTGTTCCATCATCGAAGATACTGCGCGATTTAGTATTCAAAAAACTAAGCGCCGCGTTAACAACGTATCGAAGAGAGATGAATTCACTTTCGGACTCGTTGCAGGCAACACAGAGTTTGCTGCAAGACTATGCGCTAACGCAAGAAATAGTAATCGAGGCCAAACGAAAAGAAAATCAAAATCTCGCTGCCAACATTGCCAAACAATCAGCCGCGCTTGATAAGATTAAAACAAATAAATCTTCGTTGCAAAAGCAACTCACCGAGAAAAAGCAAAGTCTGTCAAAGATGCGTTCTATAATTGCCGATCTTGTAGCAAGGGAACGCAAACGGGAGCTTGAACGACGCAAAGAGCAGGAAAAAAGAAACAAGTCAAACTCGCCTCGGGGCGGGGTTGCGGGCAATTCGTCTGAGTCTGATGAGGCAGCTCCGCATAGCCCCATACCAGCACATTCACTACCATGGCCTACACAGGGACGACGATTATTGCAGAGCTACGGACAGTACAAAAGTGAGGAATCGGGGATGACGTTGGACAACCCGGGTATCGATATTAAGCAATCGGTGGGGAGCAGTGTGCGGAGCGTTGCGAGCGGAACAGTTAGCAGTGTGACGTGGCTACCGGGGTACGGCTCTGTGGTAATACTTGACCACAAAAACGGGATGCGAACGGTGTACGCCAACCTAGCAAGCGTAGGTGTGCAGAACGGCGCTTCGGTGCAACAAGGTGCGTTGCTGGGAACGAGTGGCGAGAATATCGATGGTGATCTTTTACACTTCGAAGTTTGGATTGGAAAGTTGAAACAAAATCCAACTACCTACCTTCGATAACCTTGTTTTCCATTTCGAGATACTTCTGAATTGTTTCGATTGACTTTGAATCTTTCAATCGTTTGTATGATGTGGTTAACAATCCGCACAACCGGTCGCGGTAAATTTTTCGCTGCGGCAAATTTGAAACCTGCAGCCATGCACGTTGCTCAAATGGACGCTTTAGAGCGCGTATCACGGATTTTGGTGACTTAGCGCTATCTGTGGCCGCCTTTTCGATTAATTTGCTCAGCCGTCGCTCATACGTCTCTTCGGTAATCTGAACACTATCCAAACCCAACCTTGTTACGCGGTGCGCAATTTGTCGGTTGATTTCATTCACGCTCGACGAATCGAATTCATACACCTTCATTCGTGTAACCATTGCGGGCTTTATGCGCACCCAAATCCGAGTAGGATCGTTTTTAAATCCGTGCTCCGCAAGTTGTGTTGTAATGTCGTCGCACACGGCATACGTCAGATTTGTTTCTACCATCATGAGCGCCGCTCGCACGGCAAGATCGCCAATAATGTTCTGCATGTTGTGGAAATTTCTCAAGATAGCTTGGCGCATGAACTGACCCTGATTGTACACTCGTTGGAAATCACCGGCGCTAAACGCCTGCCTGGATCTCAACACTCGAAGTGTAGAAGAAGCATTGTCTCGGTACCCCAACAATTCCAACAAACCAATGGCTTGCGAAAATCCAAACTCAACCCAGTAATCGATTTTTGGAACTCCGCATATCTCCGCGATTGCCGCTAAATACTTTGTTCGCCCCCGATTAGCGCGCACGTTGGTGAGTTTATTCAATCCTGTCGAATCTTCGAATCCAGCATCGAAGTATGTGTCGCGCGGAAGTGAAATGATTTCAACGCACCCAGAATCGACGAAGAATCTCAGTAGATGGTTAGCGTCGGCGTGGGCCATATTGTCGCCCAAGCGGGAGTCGACGCCGGTAACCATAATGTTGATTACTCTACCTGATGGATTTGGGAATCGGTCATTCTTTAACGTAATCGTTGAATCTGTTATATCAAACTTTGTTGTGTCTTCACCCCTATCAAATGCCTTAGAACGTTTCTCCGAATCTTTTGCAGCAACTGCGCTTGAGCTATCACTCTGAAGTTCTGTTGTAGGCTCCGACTTTTCGGAGTTGCAACCGACAAGCACCACGCTTGCAAATACCAAGGCTACAAGCCCAACTCGCTCAAACACCGCGCGACATTCAGTTATACTCCACATCCGAATTTTCATATGCCATTCCTCTTTGCCGCGTTCCAATATTCATCCATTTCGGCCAGAGTTAGGTTGTGCAATTCCTGCCCAGCCCCCTTCGCCGCAGACTCAATAAATTGAAATCTTCTCATAAAAACATTTGTGGTGTTGTGCAGCGAATCTTCAGCTACAAGCTTGTGGTGCCGTGCCGCATTTACCAGCGAGAAAAACACATCGCCAAACTCGCGTTCTATTCCGCCCTGGTTTTCAGCATCAATCTCTGCTTGCAGTTCACCAATTTCTTCGTGCACCTTAGCCCACACATCGCGCTTGTCGTGCCAATCAAATCCAACATTGGCCGCTTTTTCCTGCACCCGATGCGCACGTAAAATTGCGGGCAGCGCCTTAGGCACGCCATCAAGAACCGAGGTGCGACCCTCGTTCATTTTCAACCGCTCCCAATTTTGCAACACCTGCGTTTCACCGTCAACTACTTCGTCGGCAAAAATGTGCGGATGCCTGTTCACCAATTTCCCAGCCTCTTGTTCAATCACATCGCGCATCGAAAACGCCCCCCGCTGTTCGGCCATCACACAGTGCATTACCACGTGCAACAGCAAATCGCCCAACTCCTTTTGCAGTTCCTTGTCATTGCCATCCTGCACCGCCTCCACTGTTTCGTAGGCCTCCTCGATTAGGAGATGCGAAATGCTCAGGTGGGTTTGCTTCTGATCCCACGGACACTCCTTGCGCAATATCCACACCAATCGGATAAAGGCTTCCATGTTATCCATCGTATCCAGCGGATTTTTCGGCACCGGTATTTCAGTTGGCATTAACTACTTTCACTTTTGCTTGATTACTATTGCTCGACCAATACAACTTGACCACTTTAGCATGTATTCTTTCGCTGACAAATGCATCGCGCGTTTCGGCAATTGCAATCAGCCATGAAATGGCTAAAATACGGCGATGTGTGCAGAACAGGGTCCATTTCCGTATGTTGGGCTCCGCAATAATTACCGTTGTTCCAATCGGAAACACCAAGGATGTCAGTTTCGGAGCAAGTTGAATGTCGATAGAAGTCAAAACCACGCACATTTTGTACGGGGCATTTTTCGTTGTTGCCACCCCAATAATGCTGGTTGTATGGGCTTCCAACGCTCAGGTAAGCCTACCTGTTTACGGCAAGCCATTTATCGGCTACATCGTTTTCGGTTTCGGTGTAATACTCACGGTTTTGGGGTTGGGTGAATTACTATTCAAGGGAAGGGGGCTTCCCCTGAAGTTAGCTCCCACGTTTCAATTTGCCGATGCTGGTGCCTATGCGGCAATGCCGCATCCAATTTATTCCGGCTTCAGCATTGCTGTTTGGGGCATGGCTATGGCGGTGCAATCGGCCAGTGGACTCTGGCTAATTACCCCAATGGTAGTATTGGGATGTGTGGCTGTGGTGTACGGCTACGAACGCCCCTTTCTACGAAAAACTTTTCCCGAACGCGTAAAAAAATCACGAATACCGTTGCCGGACTTTTACACAAAGACGCTTCGATACATCGATTCGAAAATCAACAACTGGCGCGAGTTGAAGGTTGGAAGCGTGAGAATTTTGTCGCACGGAATCTATGCCGGAATGGCGGCCATGGTGGGCCTCTTGCTTTTTGCATTCCTGCATCCAACGGCAACTATTGGCGAGATTTTCCTGCTCATACTTTTTGCCGTAGTTGGTTCCATTACGTGGGGACAGTTCATCGAAGCCCGCAAGGGTGTGTTGCGTCCGTTCGGATATTTTGGCGCCGTTCTCGGCATTTTACTTGCCGTTGAAACCATACCCGGAATCAGTCAGTTTTACACGTTGGCCGCACTGGCCGTTGCCATGCCGTTCACGCAATCGTTGGGACGTCTGAGGTGTCTAATCCACGGCTGCTGTCATGGTCACGTTTGCGCAAGCAACATCGGAATCCACTATCACACGCCCGAATCAGCCGCCGTCAAAGCCGGTCTTGTTGGCCTTTCCATCCACCCCACACAACTGTATTCGCTGGTAATAAATTTCTTTGTCGGTACAATGCTGCTTATCACCTGGCTAACTGGTAGCACTGCTGCAAACATCGTGGGCACCTACCTAATTGCAACCGGCTGTGGAAGATTCATTGAAGAAGCCTACCGCGGTGAACCCCAAACGCCACACGTATTTGGATTGCCTCTGTACCAACGGCTCGCAATTATCATGGTGATAGCCGGCGCTGTTATTACCTGCATCCCATCAGGTCCGGTAGGCTATGCCTTCTCCCTCCCCTCGTTCCCATCCCTCCTGATGGCCCTTCTTTCCCTGCCTATCATTTGGTTTGTAACCGGGCTCGACTTCCCGAAATCCACCAGCCGTTACTCAAGGTTAACGTGAAATGTTCATGCGTCGACGCATGCGTCCCGTAATTTTTTATACCGGTCGACGCATGCGTCCCGTAATTTTTTTACCGGTCGACGCATGCGTCGACCCTACTTGAAGATGGCCACGTAGGCAATTAGCAATTAGCAATTAGCAATTGCCATTCTCAGATCATCAAATTCTCAAATTGATCTTGTCACCCTGAGCGTAGCGAAGGGCACATTTACACATTGGGCCGCATTAGCTTAGCGGCGTCACATACTTATGCGAAGGCTTCTGCAACGCTTCCCGCACCCACTTACCGCGCTCTTCGGCGGTGCGGCGCACAGCCAGACGTTCGGCGTTGCAAGGACCGTCACCGTTGATTACGCGTTTGAACTCGGCCCAATCTGGATCTCCAAATGCCCACTCGCCCGTCAAGGGGTCTTTTTTCAATTCTGTGTCGGGAATGGTTAAACCGAGCTCCCAGATTTTTGGAACGTATTGGTTGAAGAACTGCTGACGCATCTCGTCGTTGGTTGCCATTTTGATTTTCCAACGGACGAGCTTTTCGGTGTGCTGGCTCATCTTATCCGGCGGACCAAAAAAGTGCATGATGGGACGCCACCAGCGGTTCAATGCGGCCTGTACCATTTCACGCTGTTGTGCGGTTCCCGTTGCCAACGTAACCACGTTGTCGTAACCATACTTTAAGTGGAACGATTCTTCCATGCAAATCCGTTCCAACGCACGGCAATATGGCGCATACGAACCCTTAGAATTCGTTACCTGATTAATAATGGCCGAGGCATCTATCAGCCACGCAATAACTGCAGTATCAGCCCACGTAAATGCCGGGTAATTAAACACGTTTGAATATTTTGACTTTCCCGAAATCAAATCGGCAATCATATCCTCGCGAGGTTTTCCTAATGTTTCTGCAGCGCTGTACAAAAGTTGCGCGTGCCCCACTTCATCTTGAACCTTCGCCATTAGCGCTATTTTCCTACGGAAACCGGGTGCCCGCGTAATCCACGTTCCCTCAGGCAATGCCCCAATTATTTCCGAATGCGCGTGTTGCTCAATCATTCGAATTAGTTGTTTCCGATATTCGGCTGGCATCCAATCTTTCGGCTCGATCTTTTCGCCGCGCGCAATCTTATCTTCAAATTCTGCCAACAACACGGGATCATCTTGCGATGTATCAATGGTGCCTTCAACAATTGTCAAACTACCGTACATAAAATTCTCCGTTTACTTTTCAATTTATATTTTCTACCACGTTCCGCTAACAGACTTCGTATACCGGAAATGGTAATACCCCATAGGGGTGCTAATATCGGGGGTAGCCAACGCGTTTTCATAAATACTTGTGAATTGAAATTTCACAAAATTTCCTTTACGCGTTTTTAACACCACCACTCTGTCAGGACTCGGTGCAATCGTATGCGTACTAATGTCGTACACAAACATCACATCCGCACCAATCACACTCACGGGGAAAATTCGGCTACCTACCGTAGTGTCTTCATCCAACAAAACTATGGAATTCGGCAACTTCGGAATATTCTCAAATCTCGCGTCGTACCTAGCCCCCTTAGTAACGCCAACCCCTGCCGATCCCGAGTTCAATAGCACGTCTATCTGACGCGTTTGGCCGCAGCAGAGGAGGAACGCCATTTTTATGTCCCATTCATCCGTATTATTTTTTGAAGGGGGCACTATGCTATCCCCATCGAATGAGTAGTACAGCCACCCTACGGTGCTGTCGGGGTGCATGTTTACCCTGCTGTGAACAATGCCGGTTCCGGGCGTGGTTGTGGTGGAATTGTCGCAACCAATCAGGGCAAACATCGCGCAAACAAAAACCGAAAATTTAATAGACCAGAATTGAATTGGCGAGAATTGAACGAACTTTTTTTTCAATTTATTTTGCACCGATTAGATTTTCTTTACTGAAATGTTACTTTTTGAGTTTGACTTTTTCGACAACGTTGTTGCCAATTTTTTTACCGTGTTCGTTGCCTGCATCGCACGCTCTACGATAATGAATGCCACCGTAGAATCTGCTTAACGAAGCTGCCCACGCAGCGGCGCGAAAGCTTTTGAAATGCTGAGGCTTCCATCCAAAGGGGACCTCGGTGTCATCAACGAACGGCTTGTCGCCAAAGAAGTACGTTAACACTTCAGATGCTGCGGCAGTGATGGTACTGTGTCCACTTGCATGTTCCGGAAATGGCGGAGTTTGAAGCATGGGTTCCCAGGATGGGTCGATGTAATTATTTATGTACGTTACAGGGCGTATCAAACTGCTCCTATATTTTTCTGCCCAGCAAGCCGTGTTACCGTCGAACAATGCGCATGCAACTAACGTGTACACTTCCATGCTTTCAACCATGGTACTCTTTTCGTCTTGTAAAACCTGCATGGTGATATTCATCCAGTGACCGCTGGGAGAAATTTGACGCGAGTTGAAAACAAAGTGTCCGTGGTAACTTGTTACTACGGGATTATCGTTCCAAAAATTCGCGCTCTCGCGTTCTTCATCCGTAAGCGTTTTTGATTTTTCTAAAACAGCAAATGCCGAATTCCAAAATTCCGAACCTTTTTCTGTCGAAAACTTGATGTTCTTTGTGATTGGAAATTGGTCGGGTCCGCTCATTACAATGGTCCGCACATTGCCACAGTATGGCGAAATGGGCTTGGCAAAATTTGGAGGTGTGGGCACCCAGCAGGAATCGCACCGTGGCCATTCCCAATCTGGCAGACCCTGTGACCGAGCGTAATTATCGGCCTTTGCGTAGGCGTTTACGGACTTGCCAACTTCTATCCCAAACAACTTCGACCTGTCAAAAACATCGGTCGGAACTTCCTTTTCCAATTCTGCAAAGTGTACCTTGGCAAGACTATCGGTGATGTAAATTCTATACATCAATTTCGATGCAGCAACTTGATATGCAGCCACAGCGGCCACGCGCCAGTCGTACACCTTTGTCAAATCCGGAATTGGACATTCATCAAACTCATTGAGCATTCCCACGGCCGAGGTGTACCTCGGGTCGGCATAGAATCCGGCCTGATATCCAGCCAAATTCATGTATGCATGAATCCGTGCCGCAACGGGAGGAGCAAAACCGTCCTCCATTATTACCTCAATGCCTGTGCGGTTCCATTGATGCACGAGTGTAGCACCGTCTAGTCCGGCTATTGCCTTCGGACATGGAATCGATAAGAAGATCAGGGATACAAGTAACGTTTTCATAGCTCCAAATTTAAGAATTCCAGACTAAACAGTCTTAATTACATTAACTACCACCCGGTGCTTTCCACCCACTATTTGGCCGTTTTGGGAAGGGTAAAAACCAAGGGTTGATCGTTATTGCAGACCACAAACAGAAGTTCTGCCTCGTTATTGTACGGTAATACTTCCATTCGTCTTGCATTTTGTGGCACAGAGAACCCTGTTATGGCAGGGGAAATTTCCACAAAGCCCCCTTTCCCATCACCTTTTAGCACGCAACCGATACCGGCATCCAGGGCAATTGCATCGCCGTCTGCACTACGGTTATTTCCGGCCAAAATCAGGTCCAACTTGCCATCCAGATCTACATCATGGGCAACAACGGCATAAATGGGGGCTGCCTGCGCAATTTGCGGTAGTGGCTCGAATGTATACCGGCCTCCATGATTAATGAGTATTCCCGACTCAAATCTTCGCACCAGCAAACGTTGCGATGCCGCCTTTTGCTCCGGCGTAATCAGGCTGTCTATCGATGCTTCGGCATACTCTTTATAATGCGGGAACTTCCGGTTTAGGTAGGGCATGTGCTGTCCTACCATGTTTTTACCGCGCGTTGGACGCTGCACGGTACCATCGTAAAACGTGACAATTGGATCTAGGCTGGAATTATCGTCAAAGTCTGCAGAAAATATTTCAAGGGGCTTTCCCGGTGTTGGCACATATCTGCAATTCATTCCAACGTTGCCTAAAACAACGTCGGGTTTTCCATCGGAATTTATATCGGCGACACGCATGGTTAACCACCAACCTTCCAAGCTATCAAGACCAGCTTCGTGCGTTACTTCATTGAACTTGCCCTTGGAATTTCGCCACAGCCGGGGCGTCATCCATTCGCCGGCAACCAGCAGGTCTTCATCGCCATCGCCATCGTAATCAAACCACACGGCACTGGTTACCATGCCGGCATTTCTCAGCCCGGGAGCAACAACATCGGTGACATCCGTGAATTTGCCTTTTGTGTTTCGCAACAAACTCGAATTCGGAATTTCCGGAAACCTACCTGGAACAACCCGAGCACCAACAAACAAATCTTGATCGCCATCCGCATCGAAATCAGATGCCACAACACACGAACCACTTTGTATACTTTCCGGTAAGTTCTCGTCGGCCACTATTAAGTTATTCGGATCTTTTTTATCCGCAATAAATAGCTTGTCACGCAGCTCCTTGTCATCTTTATCAAACTCATTTCCACCTGCAACCATATAGAGGTCTTTCACTCCGTCGGAATTTACATCCACAAATAAAGCAGCAACCTGCTCAGATTCGTTTGAATTTAAATCGACAGCTTTCGACCATAGGGGGCCATCTGGAACTGACCCAGCTGCACTGAAGGTGTAAAGGGCCGATGATGAATACTTAGGCGCTGACAATACTACATCAGCACCAAAACCCGATGCACTCTTGCGCCACGTGAACCCCGGACCCCAATCAGAGAACCTGTATGGGACCAGTCGTTCACGTTTGAAATCGTCGAATAAATTTTCCTTGTAGTAAAACGGAAATGCATTTGGCAATAACTGCATTAGCCCCTTACCAAACTGTTCACGACCAACGCGTGTTGCAGAACCCAGCACAACCTGCGTGAGCGTTTTTTTGTCAATACGAACTGTGCTGTTAACCTTAGCACGTTCCACCTGCACGCTGCCATCTGGCCATCGTACAACAACGCTATCAATTGTACCAACATCACCCAATCCGAAATGTAATGTTGGGTCGACCGAACTATGAAAACCCCGGCTTGCTTGACTTTCTCGAAGCCAAGACTTAGTGCCCGCAAATACTGTGACCCTAGTGCCGAGACTTGATTTATAACCGCTACGTACATTCAGTTGAACCCGAAGAAAGTTGTGCCCATTGGCGTTATTCTCTTGCGTCATATTTTGATAAATGAACGCTACCGAATCTGTATTGTTCAGTACAAGATCTAAATCACCATCATTGTCTAAATCAGCATAACAAGCACCGTTGGTAATCAGACTGTCACACATGCCCATTGTTGAGGCAACGTCGAAAAATTTGCAATCTCCTTCTCCCAAAAACAAACAATTTGGCAAATGAGGAGTAGGCATATTCAAAAAAGCATCTGGCGTGTTTTTGGTGGTGGGCTTGGTTAAGTTGTTAAGAAAATCCTGATCTCCAATGTCGCGCTTTACTCCATTCGAAACGAATACATCGGTACGCCCATCATTGTTAAAGTCGGCGGCTAATATGCTCCAACTCCAATCTGTAGCTGCCATACCGGCAAGGTAGCAAACGTTGGTAAAGTAATTGTTGCCACGATTGATTTGAACAGTATTATGAACACGCTGTAAAGAATCGAAAAACGGTCCATATATAGACATCCCACCCAATTGCGTCATACGCCGATAGTGCGATTTGGGGAACATATCAACCGTTAAAATATCCAGCCGTCCATCATCATTCACATCAGCAATGTCGCTTCCCATTGAAGCCCACGACATGTTTTGGAAATAGGTCGATGCTACATCCGTAAAGGTTCCATCGCCGTTATTCAGCCACAGCTTATCTCTCTCTTCAAAATCATTCGCAACAAAAACATCCGGCCAGCCATCATCGTTCACGTCGCCCACGCTGGCATTCAGACCATACCCTTTGTCAACTATCCCAGCTTCAAGTGTTACATCGGTCCACGTGCCATCGCCATTATTCCGAAATAGATTATCGTTTTGTCCAGGATTTAAATAGCCGTGCCGGCGCGGATCTCCATTATTTACAATAAATAAATCCGGATTACCATCGCGATTATAGTCTACAACAGCCACTGTAGTTGTAGACATATTAAGTAACCCTAAGCCCGTTTCCAATCCTCTTTCTGAGAATGTTCCATCTCCGTTATTCACAAAAAATAAGTTCCGAGTGTATCTGCGGCTGATGTACACATCCGGCCATCCGTCACTGGTTACATCGGCAATTGTCACACCGGTATTAATCGCACCATCATTAAAATTCATCCCAGATTTTTCGGTAACATCTTCGAACTTCCAACTGCCGAGATTTCGATACACCGTTATTCCAACTTGGGTGCCGGTAAACACGATATCTAAAAGACCATCTTTGTCCAAATCGCCCACACCAACTCCACCGCCGTTATATGCGGAAAAATCGCGTAGTACGTTGAAGGAATCCGATTCCACAATAGTATTGGAAAACACCACTCCACTCACAGATGGCAGAACCCGTTTCATAAGCTGCGCTTGAGCGGAAACGTAGCTCGCTAGAATGGTTATTAATGCAATGAGCAATAGAGAAATCATAGAATAAATTTAAAAGATATTACATGAGCAGTCGAAATATTAACAGTTGCGGTTGAATGATTAAATCTTGCGTTTGAATAATCAGGTTCTCGTCCGTGCAATGATAACCATTGCAACAATGAGAAACACACCGTTCGATGTCCAGGCCACAATGGCTGCATCCACCGACGAGTTTAATCCCTGTGCCTGGCTTATAGTGTTGAAGGCAATAAACGAAAAGGCAATAATCATGGCTGCGGCGATGTTGACCGCCATGCCTCCACGCCGGCGGACACTGGCAAACGGAACAGCGATGAGCATTACAATTACATGGGCAAACGGAAACGCCCACTCGGCATAATATGTAATCTCCATCTTCCGGCTATTCTTTCCGCCAAGCTTCATTGTTTGAATGTACTCTTTGAGCTCATCCAAGGTGAGTTCTTCCGGATTTCGTTGCAGGTTGACAATGCGATTCTCCGCTATGCTAAACGGCATTTGAATGTTCAACGCATGTTCCATCCGTACACTGTCGCCGTCGAATGTCCATATTGTTGCTAAAGGGGCTTTCCAGATTCTCAAAGAATCATTCCAATCCATTACCGCTGCTTCGATTTTTTTGGTGATGCGTGGATGTTCGACACTTGAAAACTGTTCGATAACTACGTTGCGTGCCGACTTTAACAACTCATCATAATATTCTATGCTGACGTTTTGTAGAGGGACGTCGCGGAAATACATGTTGTACATGGACGATGAACCATCGGCCTGCCGCAGCACGCCGCGCTTTATCTGAGCCAAATCCCACGCAGCACGCGGGGCAACCCAGCCATTAAAATATAGTTGGCCAAATGAAATTGCAGTCACTACCAAAACAAACGGGACTAGCATTCTGTATAAACTTCTGCCGCCGGCACGAATCGAAACTATCTCGAGGTTGGTGCTCAAACGTCCAATGCTAAACAACGCAGCTAACAGAGTAGCAACCGGTGCAATGAGACGTAATACGCCAGGCAAGAACAGAACGTAGTACTTAACAGCAGTTTCAACTTTTACGTTGTTATCGAGAAACTTATCGAGGTTATCGAAAAGATCGATAATCACAAATAATACGCTCAAGGCAATCAGCGAGAATGCCAAGGTGGAAAGAAATTGTCGAATAAGGTAGCGGTCTAAAATCAATAGGTTCCTCGCAACCTATAAGACTTTCTTGCCGATGTTAATGACTGGATGAAGGCGAATATCACTCCTATGCCCGATAGCACAGCCGTGAGAGCAAGAATTTCTACGAGCGTTACCGTGCTTAACCAAGCCGCACCACCTAACAAGTACGGACGCACAATCAAGAATCCGCCAATAGCGAATGCAAAACCAACGGCGCCACAGGTCAAACCAAACATGAAGTGCGGGGCAGCCGACCAAAAGGGCGACGCGCCCAAACTCGACATTACTTTTAGATCTCGAGCAGCTAATAATAACTCGGCACGAAATGCATACTGAAGTGCAATTAGGAAAACAAACAACGAGAGAATTCCGGCCGCGCCACCAAACATGGTGATGTCCATACGGCGTGCATCAATCATGTTCACATAATCTGCCGGCCAAATCACTTTCTCAATGTCGAGTGTGTACATGGATGAAATTGAGTTACCAACCATCGAGAGCCACTTACCATTGACGTTAGCAACTGCCGGACGGAACCGCACGATAGTTGGCAACATCACAACGGCTTGTAATTCTTCGCTGACGCTTAGTTCAGAAGAAAACTCCTGCCACATTTGTTGCGGATAAATAATAGTTACTTCGCGCATCGAAGGCATTCGGCGCAAATCACGCACAATACTTTTTGCTGCCAGTTCCGATGCTGAAATCTTCATTACTATTTCCACTCGCACATCGGCAGCCTGACGATCAAGATCACGCCACGTAGCTAGCGTCCACACAAAGCCCCCTACACACCAAAGCGCTGCAATAAACGCAACAATCATCATGCGGGCTGCCGAGGAAGTTCTACTTCGAAAAAGATTCCAGACCACTGCTACATGAAACCACATATTGTTTATCCTTTCTTTCGTGCAACTACACTGCGAAGGTCGGTAAAGGCGCGTGTCAGTGCCCGTAACGGAAAGTGAATCGATTTTCTAACGTAGGCGGTGCATAGCAATCCAACAACAATGGTGTTAACAACAACACCTAGGCCGACAAGATTGTTCATACCCAATTCCGAAACCAAAAACAGTGTTCCCATTCCGGCAACAAGACCTACGGCGGAAAAACGAACCACGGTGGTGCTGTGGCCCATGGCGGCAATGACGGACGACATTAAACCAAACGGCATTCCAATGGCAGCAATGGTTAATATGTTGAAGTGTCCAACGGCCGCCGCGTACTTCTCACCGAGTAACGGCACAATTAGACTACTACCACCAAGTTCCAATACAACCATTGCAATCACGGTTGGAATTAACGTCACGCTAATTGCCTTGGTAACCAACACCTGCAAATCACTCGTACGGTTTTGTGCATACATACGCACGGCAGCCGGATATAGTAGCGTAACAACAGCATCGAAGGCTTGTTCGAAAAATCGGTAGAGGTTTTTTGCGGGATTGTACACACCTACAACTCCCACACCAAAGTATGCTGCAATGACCAACACATCTAACTGACGCGGCGTACTATTTAGGGCCGTGGCAATTGCTAGCGGCACACCATAGCGCAAATATTTCCCAAGTGAAATCACACCCTTCAAACCAAACGTGAGCTCCTGCCTCGTGAAAACCATTGCGGCAATTGAGGTAGCTCCCATACCAACAAAGTCAATCAGAATTATATCTTCTACAGTGTTCAACGCATTGTTCGACAAAGCCCACACCGTCATGGCACTGCGCACCCCAAACCATATTGCATCAATTGCAAACAGGTCGCGCATTCGCATGTCGCGGTAAATAATTTTCAGACAAAACATTCGCGGCAACGTAAGCAAACAGTATAGCGGCAGCATGGTGGCCACAATGGTAAATCGTTGTTCGTTGAATAACGACGCCAGCGGAAGTTGCAGCACGTACACAAGTAGGGTTGCAAATCCCACTATGGTAATGTGAATGAGAAGCGCCAACGTATTTACACGCTTCCGTTCAGATGGATCAACGCCGAACTGAATGATTCCCTGCAAAGCCGAACCGTCCGAGACAATCATAATCCACGTATTAAGTGCCACCAGAATAGCAAACACACCATACACATCGGGGGGGAGCGCCTTGATTTGCAATAGCTGCACAAGACCATACCCAACATACAGCGCCTTGTCCGACAACGACCAAGAGATTTTTCCGAGATGCTGGGTAATACGCATAGGCGGCTAAATTACCACGGTGGAATTTCGGCTGAGTACCTTCAATGACCAACGAACCATGCTGCCCTGTACTAACAATTGCAACGTAGTATTTTCAACTTGGTTGGCAAATCTCCTTGCCTGACTTGTTTGCAAAACCGCAGTGGATCCGTTATCCCAATCCAACTGCAGTACAACACCATCATTATTCAGCCGCGCAGTATTGCGTCCAACGGAAACAACCACGTCACCATCAAACGGAAATATCACCACAAACTGATCCGCGTTCACACTATCAACACATTCAATCTCCGAGTCGATTATTTTTATTTCACGTCGATGTCCAAAATATTGCGTCTGCCCAACCCACTCGGTTTCATTGCTCGTAATCACTTCGCCCCTTGCAGAATCCTTCAGCATCCAAAACAATCCCTCACCCAAATCCTTGGGCCACGGGTTCTGTTCATGCCCCCTTACCAAAACTGTAGCGTGCGACAACGTAGACCTATCCGTGTTGCGTTGTTTTGGCCGACCCGTGTACGTGGTACTGCCCGGATCTACAATAAACGATTTTCCGTAAACCCGCAGCGTAATAGAATTTTGATCGTTGTGGGCGTGGCCGCCCTTGCCGTACTGACCCAGCGGACCGCACCGCGCGGTAAGTTGAAAATGCTTGTTCACCAACATGTCCAAACCGAAATCCTCCAGCGCAACATGTTTGAAGGGGGCTATGTGGTGCTCGGCAGAGTCTAAAACATTTTCCGCCTGATCAAACAAATACGAAGTGTCGGGAATCAACCCGGTCAACTTCACGGCCATGCCGTCATCGTTGTCGCCAATTAGCGGCATACCAACGGCCTCGATTTGCTGTAAGGCTTTTACTGCATAGCGCAAAAGATTTTTGAATTGCGGGGAGAATTTTGGGGTCTGTGGACTGATCTTTGAAAATCGTAGATTTAGCACTGCGGCCTGCACCATGATGTCGGTCGACTGCCTATGGTACCCCGTGCTGGCCTCGAAATTCATTCCATCTTCAGTGAACTGACGTTGCATTTCTTCCTCAAGGGCCTCCACCGCTGCGGTGTACCAATCTTCGGTATGCGAGTCGCCCGTTACATATGCGCCCGCAGCCATTACGCCCAGCATATTTGCAAGGTAGTGTGAGGTGGTCATTCCACCACTGGTCTCTCTACGAGCCATCGTGAGCAACGCATGATCGACCGCCGAGGCCGCAATTCGTGCGTCGACCGCCGAATCTGTCCACCCCGCTTGTCGCGCCCAATCCCATGCCGTAAGCATGGAAAAGCACCGCAACGCCACTCCCATCGGAAACTGCCAATGCACTCCGAAATGCGGCGGATAGGTTTTAATAAACAATTCAATTTCATCTTGCAGCAGTTCGCACCACTCATCCGCACGCTCTTCATCTATGTGTGCAGCCAACGCATACGCACACCAATGGTGCATGCGGCTCAGCTCATGCGTACATCGCACATCCGGTACGCTGGGGTCGGGGTCGCCCACCTTCCACTTCGGCAACGCATACGCATTCCACTCTCCATCACGTGCCCTCCGGGCAAACTGCAACACCCTCTTTCCGTGAATCGACATCCACGAGCTACTCGGTAACACCGCAATATTGCTGCGCAACACGCGCGATGTTTGGGGCTCAGTAGGCACCGACCGTTTGGCAACTGCTGTGGCATATCGTACCCTCAACGCGTCGCGCACCTTTCCAAAAATGAAAGGTCGAACCGTTCCGGTAAGCAATCGTATTCTCGAGATAACGTCCATCAGCCCCAAATTTACGGCTACTATCCGCCGCATTTACACTTCAAACCAAACATTCACCGTAATTTTCTATTTATGTGCGGAATAGCAGGAATAATTGATGCCAGACTTTCAACTGATGATCTTCGGAATATCGGACAGAAAATGTTGGAGGTGTCGCGTCACCGTGGACCCGACAATCGCGGCGTTTGGGGGCAGGGGGCTACGTGGTTGGGTCACAACAGACTGAGCATTATTGACCTCTCGGCAGCTTCCCACCAACCCATGGAGTACCGCAAAAACACCATGACGTTTAATGGTGAGATATACAACTACCTTGAATTGCGAGAAGAACTTCAGCGTGATGGATATACGTTTACCACTGCCGGAGATACAGAGGTGGTATTGGCGGCGTACGACCGATGGGGACACCACTGTGTGGATCATTTTATCGGAATGTGGGCATTGGCAATTTGGAATCCCACCTCTCAAGAACTTTTCTGCTCGCGTGATAGGTTTGGCATAAAACCGTTTCACTATCTCGAAGAAAATGGTCGGTTCTACTTTGCGAGCGAGATAAAATCTGTCAAGCAATCTCCGCTGTTCGTAAACACGATAAACGAGCAGCAAGTTGTCCGCGGCCTCTACCTCGGCTGGATGCACCACTGGGAAGAAACCTACTTTGAGTGCATAAAATCACTTCCCGCTGCGCACAACCTTGTGTGGCGCAACAACAAAATTTCCATTACGCATTACGCAACACTTTCAACGGCGCAACACGAAGCCCCCTTTCAAGAAAGCGTAGAAGCGTTCCGCGAACTGTTTATCAATTCCGTACAGCTCACGGCGCGGCGCGATGTGGCCATGGGTGTTTGTCTGAGTGGTGGTTTAGATTCCACTTCTATTGCCAGCGTTCTTGCATCGCAAACAGCCGAGCACGATGTAAAAACTTTTACGGCATTTTACACCGGCAAAAATAACGTGGATGAGCGTCCGTACATCAATCACGTTTTGCAGCGCTACCCCACCATCAACGACTTCTACATCTCCCCTACTGATAACGATGTGGCCGAAGTGCTGCACAACATTGTGGGCATCATGGATGCGCCGCTGCCATCATCGAGCTACGTTTCGCAATACTTTGTTATGCAACTCGCCGCGCAGCACGGCGTGAAGGTGGTGTTGGACGGTCAAGGCTCCGATGAAATCATGGGTGGCTACATGCACTCCATGTACCGCGTGATTGCTGATTTGTTGAAAGGGGGCAATGCAGTAGGTGCTATTGCGGAGTGGAACGCCCATAGTAAGCGTCAGGGGTACAGCACTAAACGAAAAATAGATGTGCTTGCAAAAAGTGTGCTTACGGCTGTGCGAGATGAGCCGCAATTGTATCGGTTAGAGTTAGCGCGTACGTATCCGTGGGTAATGAATGCTTCTGCTAGCAACGTTCCTTTGCATGTGGAGATGCCTTCTGGCAGCAAGTTAAATGCGTTCTTGCACAACCTAGTACACGTTACGTTGCTGCCAACGTTGTTGCATACCGAAGATCTGAATTCCATGGCGCACAGTATTGAAAGTAGAGTGCCGTTTCTCGACCACAGATTGGTTGAACTATGTTTTGCTATGCCCAATTCGCACAAGGTTCATCGTGGCGAAACGAAACGCGTTTTACGTGCAGCAATGCGAGGGATAGTGCCGGATGAAGTGCTCGACCGCAAGGACAAAACGGGCTTCATCACCCCCGGTCATAGCGTGTGGTTGCGTGGCGCGTTGAAACACACACTTGACGGAAACTGGAATCAGATTTCAGATTTTGTAGATACGCAGGCGGTGCAAAAACTAGTGGCGGAGTATCGCGCCGGCAACGACCAACACGCGCTGTTTGTGTGGCGACTGGCAATGCTGCGAGAGTTCTTAAAAGGACAGTAGCGTAACTGAATTGGGGGTGCTGCTTTGTCGGGGAAAACAGCTAAAGCATTTCTTATCTTTGCTGATTCATTTGATTTTCGTACGTTAGGGATTAAGTACTATTACGTACTAACTTACCTTCATCCATTTTTCAGGGATTATCGTTATGAAAACAGCAAACGCTGTGCGTTATACTAATGGCCTAGATAGGTCACAACCTGCACTGGTTATGTCGCTCAACCTTCAAGGGGGGGGGGTCTCCTCACATAGCATCCATGTGGCGTAAACATTACGCTACGCTTCTACTTTTACTTTTCATCTGTGGTGGGAAGGCGTTCGCCCAGTCATCTTTGTGCGATTGTCCGGAAGGTGCCACTGACACCGTTATAAGCAGGACAATCTGTATAGACAGCGTAAACTATGACGTTGATATTACGGTGTGTCACATCAACTATTTACCGCCAAGCACAATCGCACCATGCAACGATGGGTACGGCGTTAATTCCTTCACTGGGGTCAAGAAAGTCTGTGCCACGGGAATTCCCTTGCCGCCGAACAACCAAAAGATTCTCAAGGCGGTATTTTGTGTTTTGGATCCTTTGTCAGGAGATGCATTGGGCTTGCGTAGTAGTATACCCTATTGTGACGAAGAACCTAACTATTACTGTTGGGTTATAGCCATGCCCCGCTGTGTCCAACGGTTAGGGCCGTGTTTGGTTCGGTGTCCAAATTCCGAGTGTTGCATCAGGCAGTGGAGGTTCTGCAAGAACAGACCGGATGGAGACATGAACATCCTGATGCGAGCGGACTGCACCTCACCGAATGCAAACTGCCAAGGTAGTTGCCTTGAGGAACTCTGCCAATATTATGTTCCTGGCACCTGCCCTACTTGTCATTAAAATTTTAAACTTCATTGCGAGGAGGCACCGCCTCCTCGCCCTTTTTTGCAACGACCAAATTTATGGGAGACTCTCCATGAAAATAGCGGTGTACTCTGTTCTAGCCGTAATGATTCTTATCGTACCTACGGTTGCAACAGCACAACAGTGGAAGTTGATACCTCCGGTTATTGCGGGCTTTCACGCGAGCACTTATGAAGGGGACAATTCAAATGCTTCGGTTAGAGTAAATCTGAGTGCCAATACCAGTGGGGAATTTAAAGTCATGTGTGGCCGTGTTGTTATCAGTGGGGACAAACAGGGTATGCAGTGGTCGGCGTTGCCTTTCCATCCTTTGTGGACAGTCTCAGGACACCTAAAATTAGGAGTATCTATCGGGAAACTGTATGCATTTTGGTCAGATAAATCCAGAACGGGAGAGGATAGGTTGGCTAGATACCTGCCAGAAGAAAAAGAATGGAAATTTATCACTCCTGTAGAATTCAGGGATATATCTTCCGTTGGCATTGTGGATTCTATGCTGATAGTGCGCTTTTTTGACCGTGACACCACCTATATATCAGCAGATTACGGTGATACTTGGAAGCTTTCCAATAATAAAAGAATTCAGGCAGACGCAACCGACCGCAGATTTACCGAGCCTAGCGCCGGCATAGTAGCGTTCCGTTCCGGAATCGCGGACTCCTTAGTCACCTGGCTTGAACTTCGGTCCGGCTCATCAGAGTTAATTGAAGTGCGCCTACCAAGGTATACTCAAACATACTGCTATTTGGATTCCAACAATATTATCTGTGGAATTAGTAGAAAAGGGTATTCGGATGCAAGCACAAAAATTGGCATTTCACTAAACAACGGTACCACATGGAAATTTTTAGATTCGCTGACCTTTGTGAATTCTTCATTAGTGCTTGGCGGCGGAAATGATAGAGGCAACTTTACTGTTACCCATGCCCAAAAGAATGTCTTGAACCATGTTACGCTGTGGTTTGAATCCGCGCATATTGCAACAACTACTGATGGTGGGAAAACCTGGTGGGATAGGACGGTCGGTTTACCGCTTACTCGGTTTAGTAGACTCCAACCGTACGATAAAGGGCACATTACACACCACGCCGACGGCTCTTACTCGTTACCGTACATAGGTAAATTGGGATTCCTATCTGCCGAAGTGTTTACACCACTCGAAATTCGTGGTAATTCTCTCAGTATCAGATCCCTCGCGTATGATAATGGCGTGTATGTTGCGGGGACTGGGTATGGATTGATGCGTTCATCGGACGATGGTGCTACTTGGCTACAAACAGGTGTTGTGCCAGAATTGATCAATTCTAGCAAGTCGGTTTATTATGGTCAGCGTCCGGTAGTGATTGACCAAATTTACCCGGTCGACAGTTTAAATGTAGACGGGGTGTGTACCTACACGTCAGCAATAGTAAAATGGAATCCTCAATACGCTACGTGGCAAACAACCACGGCCATAAATATAAACGACGGTGCGTACGTATCACCTAATCCATTCCTGTCATCTGAGGCCTATTACGACAATTCAAGTATTTGTTCACATCAGCAAGGGGTTGTTGAGGTAACACCCGGTACAACGCTTTACAATCATGGACTGGATATCCTTCGATACTCAAATTCATCCGATTCGTCGGAAGTAATCAGTCCGTCCGGTACTGACATAGTGTGGGCGTCGATTAGCAGTTATATCATGTTGGACAGCTCAACGCACTTTGCCACACGAGATTCGCTGTACATTTCGCGCAACGCAGGGGCAACTTGGATTATTGGCGGCAAGGGGCTTCCCCGTAACAAAGAGGGTAATCTTGTTTCGTGTTCCGGTATTGTGAAGTTGTCTAGCGGTGATTTATTGGCAGGATTTCGAGGGAGTTATGTGCAAACTGATACTGGCGAAATTGCTCTTTACAACGGAGGGTTCTATCTCTCAACAGATGCGGGCGTGACCTGGACGAAACGCAAGGATGGCCTGGACGCAAACCTGTGTGTGTGGTTCATGCATCGTCTGCCAAGCTCTGATACAGTATTGGCTACGGTTGGGAAAATAATCAGATTTCCTTCGGCCGGACAACCAAGACGCCCCTACTCCATGTCCGACGGTCGTTTGATACGCTCCACCAACGGAGGTAAAACTTGGCAAGACGTGTACCTTGAAACGCGGTCGCGGCCGGGGTTCACCGGACGCCGCGAGATAATAAGTCATCCCGACGGACGCGTGCTGGTCGCAACCATGGAGGACGGTGTGATTGAAAGTTTCGATGCCGGGGCAACCTGGCGCACCTTGGGCGGTCAGGACTTGCTCGGCGCATTCATCAACGATCTGGCCATTGATACTATGGGGTTGGTGTACGCTTCTACCAGCGATGGTGTGTACTATTTTGTTCCTGCTGCTACTGGAGTAGATGAACCGTTCGAACCTACGCGTGTTACCACAGTGTATGCGTATCCCACACCTACCGTCGGACAACTTAGAGTAAGAGTAAACAACCTCAACCTTGCTGGTGTTTGGTCGTCGCTAAGGCTCTACAATCTTTACGGTGGTGTTGAAGTTGATCTGAGCACTCTACTACGGCAAACTATTTCTACTCAACCAAGTGCACAGCGTCACGAATTCGATTTCAGCACAATTGGTCTTCAAAGCGGAGTGTTCCTACTTGTCCTAGAAACCGAAAAAGGCTCAAACACAATGAAGGTGCTGGTGAGTAATTAGTTAAATTTCTGGCCATGCTACGAGAGTTCTTAAAAGGACAGTAGGGTAACCGATTTGCTGGTGCGCACAATGTAGGTGCCTCGCATGTAGGGCGGTAAACACTTTTCACCCACCAAATTGAACACCACAAATTCAATTTTCTTTGCGCGCAATTGCTCAAGAAAATCTTCCATTTCACCTTGCGATGTTACTCGCACGTTGCACTTAGAAATCCACGGCGTTTCGAAAACGGTAAACGCAACTGGCACCAAGGTTTCGCCGCATGGTTCGATGATGGTTATAGTGTCGCGGTACGTTCCCGGAATTTCATTCGATGCGTACACCCACACCTGTTGCGTTTGCCCGCCGTTTACCGTAAACGGAAATTGCGGAAGTGGCACTGAGAATTGTGTGTTGCTGGCGAGTTCCACATTGCGCACAATTGCCGGTACGGTAAATGTGTTTTGAATGGTAAACATTGCGTTGCTCAATTCATTTGGATACACAGATGGAAGTGTGAGTTCGGTCAAGCCCCTTAACTCAATAATATCCAAAATGCGTTTGGGGAGCACAGAAACAAATACCGAATCTGTTTGGCTGCAGCCGTTGGTGTTGGTGACGGTAACGTGGTACCAGCCCACGGTGCGGGCGTAGAATGACTGCGTGGTATCGCCGGTGCTCCAGCGGTACTTGGCCATGCCCGGCGCGGCGCTGAGCAGTGTGCTGTCGCGAATGCAAATTGGATCGGGCGTCTGCAAATTCGGCTGCGGCAGGTCATACACTACTACTTCAACACTTCCGGAATCTTCGCAGAAGTCAGAGTAGACGGTGCGGTACCAGTACTGCGTGGTTTGCTGTGGACTAACTAGCGCGGTGTCGCAGGAATCACAAATTGGATTGGCGCCAACATACCACGTTACCCTACCCACGGTGCGCGCCCATAGCGCCACGGTATCGCCCACGCACATTGCGGTGTCGGCCTTGTTTAGCACGTATCTTCGGCGGTGCGTCTGCGTTGCAATGTTGAGTCCGTTGTTGTAATACACCCTCCCCGAGCACCCCTTGGTGCCCACACAATTCTGCCCACTTGGCTTGCCCGCATCGTAATGCCCAAAATTTAGGTTAAGGGGCGATGTGGTACCCAATCGAATAGTTCCGCCACCGCCGCTGCCGGCAATCGGCTGCAGTGTGTCCCACGGCGTTTGCGTTGCATCTCCGCCATGCGCCGATAAAAAAGGCACGTACCGAATAATGTAAGCTGTGACCATTAACGCACCACCGGCACCACCGCCTGCAGGAATCGCGCCGGGTAGTTTACCACTTGGGTTAATCCTGGTACCCTGCCCTCCATTTGAATGTATGGTGGCATTTCCGTCGCCAATTATTACCGGCACGTTCAAGATTAAGATACCGCCGCCGTTGCCACCGGCAAGAATCGTGGGCGCGCTACCGGAAGTGAGCGATGGTTGTGTTCCCGACCCGCCGGCGCCACCCATAAAAATCCAATTAGCTCCGGCATCGTACCGAATCTCTTGTCCGCCGGGCACCCGCCGTGAAATTTTTGTACAGCTCTCCACGCCCTCTCCGCCGCAGCCGTGGTGTCCGCCGCCGCCCGACCCCATTCCCGTGCCACCACTGCCGCCTTGAGCAACCTGCGGTGAATAGCCTCCGCCGTTGGCCCATCTTGTTGCCGGAACGTTGGTAATGCCCGCAATGCCTTCGCCCGAAGCCAACACAGTATCGCCCCTAAAGCCCCTTCCCGACACATCAATGTCTGCGTTCAAGATCATCGAATCTGCTACTGCAAACGCCAGCACGCCACCCGATATTCCGTCCCAAGGTTTACATGTAAGGGGCTTCACCACACGAGCAGACTTGTACGAAGGCATCGAAACAATTTGCACAGAGCCCAATTCAGTGTAGTCATGCAGCATAGTGAACCGAAAGGTGAAAACGTTGCCACGGATTGAATCGATTATATTTTTTTCAAACCGACCGGCAGCTCCAAAGTCTACGATGTTGCCCGTGGAATCTACCGTAGCCCCCTTCATTTGAATGAGGATGACTGCATCGCCTTCGGCGAATCCGGCGGTGTCGAGAACGGTAATGTTGTTCTTGCAATGGTCTACAAATGAGACGCCCGAGTAGAAATTGATAATGCCTTCCAAGTCTTGAGCAACGCTGCCCACGGGACAGAAAACAAGCAGGGCAATGCAGTAGAATAAAAATTCGTGGAAGCGGCGCATCGCCAAAACTACAACCGCTGGGAGATTAGCTGCGACTGAGCAATGCAATCACCTGTACTGTGCTATGCAATCAACTACGCCTGCGTCCCGCCACGTTGAGTGCGGTGATGAGTTGTTCGAGGTATGAATTTCCAATACTTAACTGGTCGCCGGTTGAAAGTATAACGCGTGAAGTTTTTCCGCGTGCTACCTTACGGATGTGGGCAATGCTAACCATGTGCGAACGATGAACGCGGAGCATTCCTACATCGGTGAGAGTTTGTTCGCATTCGCCTAAACTTTTCGAGACCAGCACCTGCGGTTCTTGTTCAAAAATGAACCTCGTGTACGCACCTTCTGCACGGGCGCAGACTATTTTGTCGGCCGAACGGACCTCATAGCCATACGAGTCCGGCAGAGTAATAATATTCGCCATTGTGGTTGGACGAACCTCGCGTAGTACGGCTGTTTGCTCTTGGACGGCGGGCGAAATCAACCGACGGTGGAGGCGCCTGAGCGCGGTGCCTGCCATGTCGGCAGTACACGGCAGCAGCAGGTAATGTACGGCGCCGGCCTCGAACGCTTGGACGGCAAAACTCACGTCGGCAGAGACGCAGATTAGCTGCGGTGGGGCCGAAAAATTTTCGCGCCAATCCGTAAGAATCTCACCATTGTCGATTGCTGGATCAATGATCACAGCATCGGGTCGGTAATCTACGCAGGCCTGCACCAGCCCCTCCACCGAGGTCAGATTAGCCACAAACCCAACTGTATGTTGCTCATTGGCGGCAAAATTGTTTTGAACGTGCACCCAGTCGGCGGCTTGCAATACGCTTACAACTCTGATGTACATGACGGGCTCCATTTGGTGGTTAAGGCGTTATGGAGCGAAATTGCACCCTATATTCATTAAAGAATGTTACGTTTCGTTTTCACTTGCAACTGGCCGAAAACCCTATGAACACAACTTTTCTCTCTTTACTGTGGATAATGGCAATTGGAGTGATTTTTGGACGAATCCACATTGTGGATTGCGGTTCTATCCGCCGTACGATAGGAAAACTGGTCCTAAATGTTTTCCTTCCCGCGCTCACGTTTTCCGTTTTCGTTGACATAGCGTTGACGAATAACTTGTGGATAACTTCGCTGATATCCACAAGCGTCGTAGTCGTGTGTGGATTACTATCGTATTTAGTTTACGGTGTTTTGTTACGTGGCAAAATTCCACGAAATGTTGCCGGGGCGTTAATACTTGGTTCAACCTGGGGAAATGCCACATACATTGGACTGCCAATTGTTACGGCGTTGGTCGGTCCTGAGTACAGTGCAATACCCTTAATGTTCGACATGGTGGGAATGACGCCGCTACTATTTTCAATCGGCACCATCATTTGTGTAGAGTACGGCACCTCGGGAAATCGGCATACATTTGCTGAGGGCGTAAAGCAAATTTTCACGTTGCCACCAATTCTTACAGCCATACTCGGATTGGCCGTAAACATGACAGGAATACCGATTCCTGAGTTCATTACATCAAGTTGCGTTCAGCTTGGTTCTGCTGTAATCCCGCTCATGATTTTCACCATTGGTATGGCGCTTCGGATTCCAGACTTCAAGTCGATCCCTCTCCTCTCCCCAGCAATTGCCATTAAGCTACTCGTAGCGCCCGTGGTCGGATTTCTTCTAATTCCCCTACTAACCAGCCACCCACAAACATCAAGGGCACTGCTGCTTGAAACAGCAATGCCCACCATGATGTTAACCATTGTCCTTGCCGAGAACTACGGTCTCGACGACGAGTCCCTGGCCCAACTCATCCTATTCACCACCGTAATCTCCATGTTCACTCTACCGTTTATTGCGGGGATCTGGTAAAGCCCCCTACAATTGCAGGAACCAGAAAGCCCCCTACAATCCTTGCGAAATCTATTAGCGGGAAATCAGCCACTTAACCGTATGAACTTCGTTACCGGCGCGGCAGACCATCAAATACACGCCGTTGGAAAGCTCGGCGGCTTGCAATGTGACGGTGTTCGAAGATTGCGGTACTGAAAACTGCTGGACCTGCTCACCATTACTCGAATACACAGCGATGTAGGTTGTATGTTCAACACCCTCCGGTAACATCAGCACCGACGACTCGGTGGTTGGCGACGGATACACTGTGTATGGCGAAAGAACCTCGGTGCGGTCCTCTTCAACGCTAGATATCAGGGCATCGCAGCCCGATATTTCCCACGTCAGCAGTTCGTGTTGCTGCACAGAAACGCCCGTGGCAGAAGTAATACCCATGTAACTTGCGCCATCCTTGGGGTTGCCTAGAATAGACATTAAGTCGACGTCTTCGATTGTCAACACTGGTTCAATAAACTTTCCGGTTGTATCACAGAATACTTTTAACCTCCTACCTGAGTATTGAACGCGGGCGTAATAAATTCTCCCGTCCGACACAAAGGGTGGCACACCTTTATCGATCATTCCCAATAAATAAGGGGGTTGATGAATTGAAGATAGGAACCTACCATCACCTTTCTGCACTGCTATGTGACTAGGTGCTACGTCTCCATATTCAGCATTAATGTACGCATCGAACTCTATTGCTAGTCCGTTGACTATTTTTTCATATCCCATACCTCTACCAGCTAAACCAACGGAATTTTGGTACTGACTTTGGAAAACTAAGGCCACCCCATCGGCTCCCACCGGGCCATTATCGGGTTGCGCTCCGTCGCTCCCCTTTGTCATCCTGTACGAAAATTTTACATCAAAACCACTCGCGACGTATACTTTTCCTTTGACCCAAGCTGCTCCGGCAACATATTTTGCAGTGTCGGTCAACAGGATACGTTTGTCTAAAAATGTTGCGCTACCTACCAAATACACGCCGCGGTTGGATAACGAAACTTCGGTTGTACCTGTTTCACAATTAGATTCAAGTATTTCGACATACGGAGTAAATCCTGTTGCAGTAAGTCCGGAAATCATTACGGCCTTTTTACCGCCATCAGACGCCGTGACAACCACCATTTCTGCAAACGCGTGTGGGTAATTTAAAGTAGGGGCAACGGTAGTGGATCCAGATGCTATATCAATCCATTCGCAGCTAGTTTCGTATTTGACTCCATCCGAGATTCCGCCTGCGCAAATAATCTGCCCAGAATTATACTCCGCAATATCATGCCATTGACGACCTATCTTCAGAGCACCTTTGGAAACCCCAACTCCGTTTGGTTGAGCCAAAACAATAGCCTTAGAAGTTACAAACGAAGGTGTTTCATTTACCGCACCTCCTACAATTATGCAAGTGCCGTCATTCAATGAAATGACTTCAGGGGCGGCAACTCCAACAAACAAGTCGGTATCAGTCGACCATTTGTTTCCTGTTACACTGTATTGAAATGAATAATTAGAACGCGGTGTACCTTCGCCGCCGGAACGTCCGCCATAAAACCCGGGATGTCTAGTTGTGAATTCCAACGCCCTAACACTATTGGCATAATCAATATAATCTACTACTAACTTGGATTGGCCTGTCGCAACATCAAAAACTTCACAGCTCTTCAAGTCATAGCCGGCTACTACCAATATCTCATTGGGTGAAACAAATGCGGCTGAATGTTGCCGACGCCCTACCTTCATCCTACCAAGTGTCGACCACGTTTGAGTTTTCAAGTCGAATCGTTCCACTCCTTGACTACCGCTGCCAACTCCGCCCATTATTATCAAATTTCCGTCGGGCTCAGTTAAACAAACAAATTCTGCTCTAGTACCTGCCATGTCCGGACCCATTGAAATTTGTCCAGTAAATGCGTCAATTATCTCACAAGTACTCGTCGGTGTCCCATCAAGTATGCCTCTTGAGTTCAGGTAGCCACCCATCACCAATATTTTCCCGTTTCCAATAGGTCGCGCCAAGTGATGATGTCTACCATACTTGAGCTCACCCAATACACGCCACTGAGGATCTGAAGCTTTAGCATTAGTCGGATTGAGCGTCCATGCAATAACCATGATCGCAGCTGCGAACAGAAATCCAATTCTCATAATGACCTCTCCAATTAAAGCGATACTTTTGGATAATTCTAAACCCACTGCACTAATACCTATGCTTGCTAATTTATTGAAATTATTGCTTCGTCACTACCCAATTGAACGAGGAAAGTTCAAGATTCTGAACGACGTTTATTACAGATTTGTACCCCCTGCTGCTAGACCAAATGCTAGACAGACACTCAAGTACGGGATACGCATGAATATTGATGCCAGTGAATTCCTTCAGAGCCATTTATTCCTGTATGGGTCATATGAGCTTCCCACGGTTAAATTCATCCGATCCTTCCTAAAGAACGGCATGACGGCTGTGGATGTTGGAGCCCAAATTGGCTATCTAACTTTAGTTATGGCAACGATAGACAAGTCAATCGCCGTACATGCAGTCGAGCCGGAGCCTGTTAATATCAATAAGTTGAAGTCGAACATTGCACTTAATTGTCTGCGTAACGTTACAGTGCACGAAGTAGGATTGTCTGATAAGGATGGAGGAATCAGACTCTATTTGTCAAACGATCACAATGCGGGAACTCATTCTACGGTTCAAAACGTCGCGAATGTGTCGGACAATTTTGTCGATATCAATTGCTACACCCTGGACTCAATGATGTCCGATGGTCGAATTAAAGATTGCCATTTGATCAAAATCGATGTAGAAGGAGGCGAACTTGAGGTGATTAAGGGTGCTTTGAATACGTTATCCAATTCTAAACCGGTTATTATTATGGAACTTTCCGACGCTCTGCAAAATGCCAGGGGATTTTCTACTATGGAATTCAAGAGGCTAATGCAAGACCATGGATACTCGAGTTTTACCATTTCTGATTCTGGGAAGCTTATACTCTCCAGTACGGAAATCGGGCATGCGATGGAGAACGTGGTTTTCGTTCATCAAAACAAGCTACAGACCGTTGAGATATTGTCTTGATTTTTTCAATATGATGCATTCTTTATTTCCACAACATGAAAACCCTACGTCAACTCGGACCCTACCCCCCGCCGTACGGCGGCGTTGCTATACATTTGGTTCGGCTGTGCGAATTGCTAGAGAACGCCGGCGTTGTAGTTGAACGCGTTAGTACAGTAGCGACCAATGACAGAACAGTAAAAAGCTTCTCGATAAGCGTATTGTTCAGCCGCACACGCACACATTACCACACCGATGAAGGAAATTACAAGTCGCTGATTCTAATGTCACTTTGGTGGCGCCTTACTCGCACCCCGTATGCTCTTACGTTTCACTCTTTCCGGAACAAACCCGCCTTCAACTTTTCCGTGGTACGATTTTTTTTGAAGGGGGCTATTGGGTCCGCAAAAGGCGTGATAACTGTTTCTACTTCCACAGAATCTTCAATCAAATCCATCTTGGGTTTATCCCCTGATTACGGAACTTCAAAGGGCGTTCGCGTGATAGATTCAGCTTTGCCCATTTCAAATGCAGAGAAAAAAGCTCCGCTGTGGCAATCGATTCCTGAGCAGTGGTTGAATGCAAAACATAGGGCCGTTGTGAACGCCGGACGCATTGTGCGATACAACGAAAAGGATTTGTACGGGATTGATGTAGCCATTCGCGCTTTCAACTCAATTGCCAACCTGAAGAATGAAAACACCGACGTTCATTTGTTGGTTGTAACCGGAACAGTAGTAGATCCATCCTTGCTAGCGGATTATTATTCGCTAAAGTCGCACAACCATTTGGTACACATTGTGGCTGCCGAGGAGAGTCCGCTCGTGCCCGTGCATGCGCATGCTACTATGGTTTTACGGTGTACTAGAACCGAGGGTGGACCCAGCCTTACTTTAACTGAAGCACTTGAGTTAGGAAAGTTTGCAGTTGGGTCCGATGCCGTAGTTCGCCCCAATGGAACGCTCACGTATGCCACGGAGAGTCCAGCGGATTTGGCAGAACTCATTCTCAAACTGTGTGCTCAAGAACACGATCACAATGTGAGAGGAGCAACTACCAATCACGTTTCAAGCAATGGGTCAACCGAGGATAAAACGGACAGAGCAAATTCCCAGTATAGTGCTAGTGGTGAATTGCAACATCACGCTGAGACTGAATTGCTAAATTTCTATCGCGAGATTGACTTTATCTAACTCGAGATTGGTTTTGTTAACACCACAAACACGCCGGCCGACGTGTAAATTTTCATGCCGCTCATAGAGATTGGTACGTCGCGGTAACTGCCGTGCTTTAACGCATACTCTACGGTTCTCAATTGAATTGCTGCTCTTCTGAGTTTTGCTAAGCCCCCTACCACAATCTTGTCGTTGAAGATTGGTTGGTCGTAGTCGCCGAAGTATTTGCGCATTACTTCTTGCAGACCCGATGCATTAATTATTCGGCGTTGAAAATTTTCGACGTCGTAATGGCGCTGAAAAAACACGGGCTTCGTGGCGAACTTCACACCGTACACATCCTTTTGCAAGTACCAATCCTTTGCGTAACCATCGTTGAGCGGAGTGGTCAGAATGTAGTGTCCACCGGGCTTCAACAGCCGCGCACTCTTTGCCATTGCCTCCATATCTAGCTCGCCGTCGAAGTGCTCTATCACACTAATATTCGTTATTACATCGAACGATTCAGGCGGGAGTTCGGTTTGCAGAAAGTCGCGCACGACTACTTTATACTTATCGTTTTGCAGACCCAATTTTGAGGCATATTCGTACTGCTTGTTCACCCATTCAAATTTGTCCAAACACGTTACATCCCACTCCGATTGCGTTGCAACCCACGATGGAAAAACAGACTGTCCAGTACCTATATCGAGATACGATAATTTTTTTTTGAAAAGGGGCTTTAACGTTTCCGCTATCAACGGTAACTCCAAAGCACGCTCGTAACCTATACCTTTTACTCGATATAAAAAACGCAGCTTTTTTGCGTGTGCATCTATGCTGCGTAAAAGTTCTTCGTTGATGTGTTCAATCATTCTACAAATATCGAAAGGTAGTTGTAATCAAAAGTTGAAATCAAAATGTTGTAAGGCCGGCATTGCTTTTTAGTGTTTCCATAATGCCTTGATTTGTAAGCTCGTAATGCAGCGGGGTAATTGCCGTGTATCCGTCCTTAACCGCTATATCATCGGCATCGGGGAGTTCTTCTAGCGTCACAAAATTTCCGGTTAACCAGTAGTAATCCTTCCCATGCGGATCGCGACGTATTTCGTAATAGTCTTCCCACACCGAACTACCTTGACGCGTAATTTTTATTCCTTTGTGTTCACTTTCGGCAACAGCAGGGATGTTTACGTTCAGCAATGTTCCGGCAGGAACGCCCACGGTTAAAAGTTGTTTGGCTACGTGAATGGCAATTTTTTGCGCGAGTGTCATGTCGAAATCTTCATCGAACGAGGCTACAGAAATTGCCATCGATGGAATTCCCATTAACGTACCTTCAGTTGCCGCACTCACCGTTCCCGAATAAATTGCATTGACGCTAGAATTATTTCCGTGATTAATTCCACTCACCACAATGTCTGGTCGCTCCGTTAACAACGTGCTCACGGCCAACTTTACGCAGTCAGCAGGTGTCCCGTTTATAGCGTACCCTAGGTGTACACCGCGTCGGTGGTAGGGTGTGGCTCGCAACGGACTCGACACCGTGAGCGCATGTCCCACAGCACTTTGCTGCCTATCTGGCGCAACAACTACCACGTCGCCAATGGTCATCATAGCGTCAATCAACGCCTGAATTCCATTCGCCGTTATTCCATCATCGTTGGTAATTAGTATTCGCATTTCAACTCAGTTATCGCATTATATCTACGTAAATCACAAACGCCATCAGCATCAACAACAACGCCACACCAACTTGTTGAATACGCAATTTCACCTTGGTTGGCAGTTCCCGACGAATAACACTTTCAATTGCCACTATCACTAGGTGTCCGCCATCAAGCCCCGGCATCGGCAATAAATTCATCACCGCAAGCGAAATTGATATTAGCGCCATGAATCCAAAAAATTCTTTGCCACCCATTTGAATTGCCGCACCCGCCATCTTCATCATCATAATGGGTCCACCAAAACTGTCCTTCACTTCCGCATTGCCCCGAAATACCTGCGTAACCGAGGCGAAAATTGTGGATATGGTGCGCTCAATTTTTTCTGCCGACCATACAAATGCTTGTAGGGGGCTATACAGTATTTGAATTGGTTCAATAGTAAACTGATCCGATGGCTGCACCCCAATTTTTCCATTGCCGGCAATCGTAACTTCGATTGGCATTGTTTCATCGGCACGTTTGATGTGCATCACAATTTTTTCGTTCGGACGCGCACTAATTATTCTTGGCAACTGGCTAGCACTGTAAATTGGTGTGCTATCAATAGCCAACACAATGTCGCCTGCTTTCAGTCCTGCCTTGCCCGCCGGATCGAGAGTCATCACAGCATCTAAACGTGTTTCCACTCCACTTGGCATAATGCCAAGCCCCCTTCGCTCAGAAAGTGCGCGCACTACATCGCCAGTTTCAACTACAAGTTGGTCCTTGGTCCCGTCACTGCGTTTTACCTGAATTGTGTGCTGATCTGCATCGATGCGCATAAAACTCGCTGCAACGTCTTCCCATGAGTCGGGGACCTTACCGTCGATACGTTCAATTAAATCACCGCGCTGAAAACCGGCTTCAAATGCAACCGAGCCCGACTCAACATAGCCAACTGTGCGCACGTTGTGAACTTCGTCGCCAATGGTCATACCCATCACCCAGTACACGCCAAGCGCCAACAACATGTTCATTGTAACGCCGGCCAACAACACTATGGCTTTCTGCCAATTCTTTTTCGATCGGAACTCATACGGCTTTGGTTCTTCATTCATGTGCTCAGTATCGAACGATTCGTCAATCATTCCGATAATTTTCACGTAGCCACCTATCGGGAACCAACACAAACGGTAATCTGTTTCGGCGCCTAGGTCTAGATCTTTTGGAAGGGGGCCAAATGAAAACCCCGTGAACTTATTCCAGCCCACCATGCGTGGACCCATACCAATTGCAAAAACATCGGCGCGCATTCCGGTCCATTTTGCAGTGAGAAAGTGACCCAATTCATGTACAAAAACAAGAATTCCAATCACCAGTATAAAGGCGAAAA
This sequence comes from Ignavibacteria bacterium, assembly GCA_013204605.1. GTDB lineage: Bacteria > Bacteroidota > Ignavibacteria > Kapaibacteriales > Kapaibacteriaceae > JABMNI01. The sequence continues at coordinate 4,419 of JABMNI010000052.1, read as the reverse complement.
CTGTTATCAACGAAAAATCCATATCAATGCTTCTTCCAAGATGCGGCTATGCGCCGTGCTTCAATGTCGGTTTCAATAATGGCGGCCAATGACGGATTAGACACCACTTCCATTTGAAGCAGTGAATATTCTATCACCTTAGGGATATCGGTAAATCCAATAGCCCCCTTCAAAAAATTCTGAACAGCTATCTCGTTGGCCGCATTTGCTATGCAGGGGGCGTTCCCGCCGGTGCTCATCACATCATACGCAATTTGCAGGCATGGAAATCGCGAAGTGTCTACCGGTTCGAACGTAAAATTTTGGAAATCAGTGAAGTTCACGCGATCCACTTGCAGCGGTAGGCGGTGCGGATACAGCAGCGCATATTGAATGGGTACCAACATAGATGGCACTCCGAGTTGTGCTTTTAATGAGCCATCAACAAACTGCACCATGGAGTGGATTATCGACTGCGGATGCACCACAACGTCAATTTGATCGGCGTGCAACCCGAACAACCAGCGGGCTTCAATCACCTCAAAACCCTTGTTCATTAGCGTGGCGCAATCAATGGTAATCTTGGCGCCCATGTCCCAATTCGGATGTTGAAGCGCTTGTTGAGGCGTAACGGTTTTCAACTGCTCAACAGTGAAATCTTTGAAGGGTCCGCCTGATGCCGTTAAAATTATTCGCTCAACACTGCTCACATCTTCACCCACCAGACACTGCGCAATGGCCGAATGCTCAGAGTCGACGGCGAGTAAGGGGGCTTTGTGTTTGTGTGCGGCGGAGGTAATAATTTCACCGGCCGACACTAGCGTTTCTTTGTTAGCTAGGCAAATTGTTTTGCCGGAAGAAATTGCGGCCATGGTTGGTACAACTCCACTAAAGCCAACCATTGCGCTCATAACAATATTCGTTTCTGAATCGGAAGCTGCTTCACAAAGCCCCTTTTCGCCACAAAGAATTGGGCCTGAAAAATTCGGACAGAGTAGCTTAAATTTTTTCCAAGCTTCTTCTTCGCGAATTGCTACGCCGTAAGGTTTGTAGGCTTCAACTTGTTTTGCTAAATCTTCAACGCGGGTGTTGCACGTGAGGAAACGCAGCGAAAATAGATTGGCGTGCTGCTGAATTACGTTTAGCGTTTGAGTACCAATCGAGCCGGTCGAACCAAGTACAGTTATTCCCCGAACAGTAGTAATCATGAGTCAAAGGTACTGTCGGGTAATATCTTTTTTTACACCCGGCAGATAGCATCTGAACTCTCCTGCTTCCAATTTATCATCTTCGGTAAGCGAAACGAAGAGCGTAAATTTTCGCAGCCAGAGTCGGGTAGATTTCGACGGATGACGTTCCATGTAATGCACCACATAAGGGTGCGCTGCAACGGTAACGCGAAACTTCCATGTTTGCGCGCGGAAATTGCGCAGCCAACGTTCAATTGAACTAATGGTGGTATCGGGCGATTGCACGGTGCCGGTACCAAAGCACAGCGGACAGTCTTCGCTGCTGCGTTCGGCCATACTTTGGCGAATGCGCTGACGCGTCATTTGCAACAAACCAACCTGCGTGAGCGGATACACTACCGTTTTTGCACGATCGCGCGCCAACTCATCACGCATTACGTTAAGCAACTTGCGTCGGTTTTCTTCTTGTTGAAAGTCAATAAAATCCACAAGAATTATTCCACCAATATCGCGCAACCGTAATTGCTTAGCAACTTCTCGTGCTGCTTCCATATTGGTTTTAAGTGCATTACCTTCTTGCGATTTTTCATGCGAGGCACGACCGCTATTCACATCCACAACCACCATGGCCTCGGTGTGATCCATAACTATCGAACCACCACTTGGCAACGGAACCTTTCTTGCATGCGTTAGCTGAACATCGCGTTCAATATCGTACACCGCAAACAGGTCGCCCATTTCGGCAAATAACTCAACCTTACCATCAAGGTGCGGCGCTGTGCGTTGCACATACGCTTTTATCTCGCGGTACAGTTTTCTGTCGTCTACAATCACTTGCGAAATATCATCTTTAAAAAGGTCGCGAATCACACTATGCGCTATGCCCGCTTCTTCACGAAGCAGCATCGGATCCTTCGCCTTTTGAACTTCTTTTTCAATTTCCACCCACTCATCCACCAGCGTCTGAAAATCTCTAATCACATCTTCTTCCGCCAACCCCGATGCGGCTGTGCGAATAATGCAGCCCGTATCAGGTGGCAAAATTGTGCGCGAAATCGAGCGCAGACGTTTGCGTTCTTTAACCGAATAAATTCTTCGTGAAACACCAACGGAATTTTCGAACGGCATTAGCACCACATTGCGTCCCGGAAGGCCAACCTTCGTTGTCACCCGCACACCTTTTTGGTGATACGCATCGCGCGTTACCTGCACAATAATTCGTTGTTTGGGTTGCAGGTTAATGGTAACCTGACCGCTACGTTTTGTGAAGAATGTTGGAAGTCTTTTGGAGGGGGCTGGGCGGACCGTACGCAGAGCTACATCGGCGGTTTCTAAAAGCTGCGTGGTCGGCCTATCGTCATCTTCGTCATCTGAGGCGTCGGAACTATAATCTTCCATCGAAGAGTCGACATCGCTAAAGTGCAAGAACGCATCTTGTTCGAGTCCGATGTTTATAAAGGCCGCGTTCATACCTTGGATAATCTTACTTACTCTGCCAAGGTAGATATTTCCAACTTTTTGTTCCGATTCCGGCCGTTCGGTAAACAATTCGGCAAGCCTACCATCTTCTGTTATTGCTATCCGAAGATGGGCGGGAGTTACACTTATTAATATTCGTCGAACCATGGGTATTCTATTAAAAACAAAAGCCAAGTGCACCGTGGCGCTTTGTACGCAAACTGACCGTTGCTTCCTTCCGGACCTGGCGGAGTTGGGTTAGGTACAACCGCACGGGACTTGGCCGTGATTCTCGAATTAAGGGAGGCAAAGATAGTAAAGTAAAATCAATCACGGTTTTTTGAACTCAGGAACCAAGCCCTGCCAGCATTCCCAATAATCGTTTTGAAGTTCCGCGCAGCTCATTGCAAATGCGGTTGGGCGGGCCACTAAGCCCGTTTCAAACATAAATGCCAATGTATCTGTGAGCTTTACAGGTTTTAGTTCTGCCTTTGTCATTTTAGCGTAGGTTTCGGCATCGGGTCCGTGGCCACTCATGCAATTATGCAAACTCGCACCACCCGGTTCAAAGCCGCCGCCCTCCTTGGCGTCGTACACGCCTTCGATGAGACCCATGAATTCGTTCATGAAATTGCGGTGGAACCACGGCGGACGAAACGTGTTTTCGGCCACCATCCAGCGCGGCGGAAATAATGCAAAGTCAACATTCGCGGTCCCGGGAGTATCCGTTGGCGCTGTCAGCACCGTGTAAATACTAGGATCCGGATGATCAAACGTAACCGAATTAATACACTGAAATTTGCGCAAATCGTATTTGTACGGGGCGTAATTACCGTGCCACGCCACCACGTTAAGCGGTGAATGATCGTACGTGCCACGCCACATATTTCCCATGAATTTCGCAGTCACTGAGAACTCGCCCGTTTTTTCTTCATAGGCGGCCACCGGTGTCAGAAAATCTCGTGGATAGGCCAGACCATTTGCACCAATCGGACCCAAATCCGGCAGCTTAAATGCGGCTCCATAATTTTCAAGAATGTAGCCCCTGCTGGGCCCACCTAATTCCACTCTAAACTTTATTCCCCGCGGAATCACCACAATCTCGCCCGGAATCGCCTCGATTTTACCCATTTCGGTATGGAATACAAGGTCGCCCTGTTGCAGTACGAACAGCATTTCGCCATCGGCATTGTAAAAGTATTCGTCAACCATCGACCTGTTAGCCACATACACATGAATTACAGCACCGCAATGCGTGCTCAGATCGCCATTTCCGGCAATCGTAATTATCCCGTCAAGGAATGAAGTGGGCTTTGTGGGAATAGCAATCGGACTCCACCGCAGCTGGTTTGGAGTGGTTTCTACTTCGTTAAAGGGGCTTGACCTGATAAGCCCATTATCGATGCGTTTATACGGACTGTGAACCACCGAAGGGCGTATCCGGTACATCCACGAACGCTTGTTAGAGTGCCGTGGGGCTGTAAATGCGGTGCCATTAATTTGTTCGGCGTACAAGCCGAACGCCGGTTGCTGCGGCGAATTCCTACCCTCCGGTAAAGCCCCTTTTACCGCTTCAGTAGCGAATTCATTTCCAAAACCCGACATGTAGTTGGCACTCATAACTCAATCACCGCTAGTAAATGCAAGAACAGTTTTATGACAGAACGCTTGCCTGTGTGGCTATCAAAAGTACGCCCGGCAGGACTCGAACCTGCGGCCCACAGCTTAGAAGGCTGTTGCTCTATCCATCTGAGCTACGGGCGCATGACTACTAAATTACGAATTACGAATT
>JABMNI010000051.1 GCA_013204605.1 Ignavibacteria bacterium | reverse complement strand
GGACGGTAGCCCAAGGCTGCGCCTTGCGTAAATGTGGTGTAATGTGATTCGTACCGAAGCGCATCCACAAACGGACTTGCTCCAATGTACTGATCGTTACCAGCAAGATCTGCCAACACACCAACGCCACGAGTTCCACCAAAGCCTTGGCCCTGGGCATCGCAACGGTAGGTATCGTTACCCGACTGATCAACTAAGAGTCCGACCCCAAATATTCCACAACCCTGAGTGTTGGTACCACCAACATACATATCATCGCCATCAAAATCATGTAAAATGCCAACACCAAAAAGCCCACTTCCAAGAGAAAAATTTGATGCACGGTACACATCATTTCCGCCACGATCTATAATAACTGAAACTCCAGCTACGGCACCAGCCAGTGAAAAATCGCCACCAACATATAGGTCGTTACCAGACAGATCTACAATACATTGAACGGGACGCTTCAACGCCGACAGTTTGCTTGAGTTTGAAAGATTATACGTGTCGTTTCCGCCAACATCGATAATCAACGTAAAGTCGCCCTCGTACACGTCATTACCAGAGCCACCAATTGCTATTCTACCAATAGGTGTTTCAAGAATCACCGTCGACACGCTATCGTTCAACAAATCGCGCACAGAATTGATCGACATCGAAACATCTAACAAATGTTGGTACAATGAAAATCCGTGGATAAAAATATCTTCAAACATCAACGGATCGGCGGTGTTAAAAAATAGTTCAGCTTTTTTCCGTGCCCTTTGCTCGGCATAGTAGGAGTCAAACAGTGACATATTCTCATCATCGTTCGAAACTCTCCACAAGGAATCGCACATCTCTTCAACAATTTTCAAGTTGTGAAATCTATCACGCGCCTCTTCGGTAGCATCGAATGCTTGAATAACTGCGCCTAACGTGCGGTACAATACCACCGAGCCAACAAAGCCCGCCTTAGTGGTTGGATCTAACTTCAAACGTCGATTCACATCGTCGGTACTCATTGAGTTTGCGTAGAGAATCCTTCGAAAGAATCCCAATTGCATTGCGGCCATGGCACGCTCGATGAACGCCGTTTGCGTGCCGGTGTTCCATGTTTTGCAGATCGTTGTAAAGTTGTCGAGTTCATCAAATGCTGCAAGGGGCTGGGTGAAAAGTCTGTCATGAAACGGTAGTCGGTGACGGTCAGCCGAAACCCAATCGTGGGGCATTGCCATATCAGAAGTTTTCATTCCAATAGTCAACAACGCACTGTCGATGAGGTTCTGCGAGGTCGGACTCAGGGTGACCTGTGCGCACAATGGTGCAACGGTTGCGAAACATGTTGCGAAAATTATTGCGAAAATTATGGTACGAAACATGGGCTAAATCTTAATCATATTTTTCAATTCAGCCGCCAATTTTGGATCCAACACATCAAGCTTCTCAATGATGGGATCGAACTTTTCCTTATTGCCCACTCGTACATACAGTCTTCCAATGGAGTATATAAAATCAGCATTGTCTTTAAATCTTTCAAACTGTGGCTCTAACTCGAGAAGCCCGGGCGGAAACTTTTCTGCGGCAAAGTAGGTGTGTCCAAGACTCGACCACAACAGGGCCGATGTGTCCTCTAGTGCAATTGCACGCTTGTGAGATTCAAGAGCCAAATCGAATAATCCTTGCTGTCGGTAAATGATCGCTAGTGAATTATACGAGGAAGGGGCTTGACCAGGGAGAATTACAATGGTGCGCTTGAATGCTTGAATTGCATCTTCGGTAAAACCCAGATTCTGATACGAGATTGCCATATTGAAATAGGCTTCACCAAAATTGCCTTTTATGGCAATAGCTTGTTTGAAGGCCTTAACTGCCGCATCGTATTGACCACCATCTTGAAGTGCAATACCTAGGTTGTACCAGGTTTCAGGATTAGCAGGAGCAATTGCAGTAAAGGCTCGCAAAACAGCCAGACCTGAGTCGCGTTTATTTGTCATGGCTAGTGCGGTGGCGTACGGCGTGTAAATTTCAGTGAGGGTGGGATAAAGTTTCATTATCCTACCATACACTACTACGGCGCTATCGTACTTTTTTGTGACAAACAATGCTTCTGCCAAACCTTGATTGATTTGAGCACTATTTGGATTCAAGTCGTATAGCCTACCATAGAGTTCGCTGGCTTCATCATACTTATGTGTTCGCAGATAACAGTGGGCTAATTGCTCGGCAAGGAATAACTCGTTCGGTCTGCGAAACATCGATTCTTCCAATGGGGTTATCGCATCTTCACATCGTTCCATGCGCACGTACAACATGCCAAGTGAGGCCGTTATCTTGGACGAGTCGGGGAAGACTCGCCAGGCATTTTGGAGTACAGATGCAGCAGAATCCAGGTGATTTCCCCTAATAAAAGATTCTGAAGCAAGAATGTAAAATTGAATAATCTTAGGAAATACGTTTATTCCTTTAATGGCAGTTGCCGAAGCTGAAGAGTTGTCGTTCTTCTGTAAATACGCGTAGGTCATCATGAGTACAAGGGAAGAATCTTTCTCACCCTTCTTTTCAAGTTGTTTGCCAATGCTTATCACCGAATTCCAGTCGCCTTTTGCCGCTGCTTTTCTTACGTCTTGAACAGTGGCCTTAGGCTGAGCATTGACAACAAAAAATCCGGCAAGACAGCAGGTTAGTATGCAAAAAAATAATTTCAATTTTCGGTCCAACTAGGAAGTAGAATAGTGTGCACATCGTTACCGATTTGTTCGGTATTGAAAACGTTGAATTGTATTGCCGTTGCCGGATTTCGTGAAAAACTGTCCGACCACCCCAAGCCCCTTCCCATAATGATTGGGGAAGTGAAAATGTGTAATTCATCCAGTAGTTTGTGCTCGAGTAACTTCGACATAGTATGCCCTCCGCCCTCGCATAATATCGACGTCACATCCAGACCGCCAAGAGCACTGAGTGCATCGGCAAGGTGTAAGTCACCGTTGGTCAATTGCACTTCAATGAGATGCACACCGGCGCTAACGAACTGTTTCTTTATATCATCGGAAGCCGATGTTGAGCAAATGACAAAGGTTTTTGTTTCTGTGGCAGTAGAAATAATGGTCGAATTGATGGGGGAGCGGAGTTGGGAGTCGACAACAATTCTTGCAGGGTTTCTGCCAGATACCAGCCGTGTGTTGAGCGATGGGTTGTCTGCAATCACGGTATTTACACCAACCATCACAGCGTCGATTTCTGAACGGAGTGCATGCACTCGTTCACGCGAAGCAGCATTAGAAATCCATTTCGAAACTCCGTCGGCCGAGGCTATGCAACCGTCTGTTGACTGGGCAATTTTACCAATCACGTACGGTCTTCCACTACTCACATGTTTCAGAAACCAACGCACCAACCATTTGCATTCATGTTCTAGGACGCCGATTCGAACCTCAACTCCGTGATCAACCAACATCTGAGCCCCCTTACCAGATACCATCGGGTTAGAATCGATGCACCCAATAACGACTCGTTTAATTCCGCTTTCAATTATTTCCAAGGCGCAGGCCGGAGTTTTACCAACGTGCGAACAAGGCTCGAGAGTTACGTACAATACAGAATTAGCGGGAATTGTTGAAGCAGCTTTGATAGCCATATTTTCGGCGTGATCGAGGCCCAACTGTGCATGCCAACCTTCCGAAACTATTTCGCCATCGCTTACAATTACGCAACCGACTAGCGGATTTGGGCTGACCCTACCGTTGCCCCGCTTTGCCAATGCAATAGCGCGATGCATGAAAAATTCATCTATCTCGGCGGCCACTGAAACTCAATTTTAGCATTGTAACTTTTAGGAACAGCCGGTATTAACATTTCAGCACGAAATGTCCCATCATTTACCTTGTTACCTCGCAGATCATGTCCATTCCAAGGAATCGAGTATCTCTGCATTTGATTTGGAGTTTGTGGTTCAACTGTGCTTACAACTGAAAGAAAAGCTCTACCCGCATCGGAACGGTATACAACGGTTCCTTTTTCATCCGTTACGATTATTCGAAACACCTCCGATGAAGGCAGATACTCACCGGGTGGTACGTAAATACGTCTCGCCATTGCACCAATGTCAATCAATGTATCGGCCCGAGCCATCGTAAATGGTTCGAGTTCCATTGGTACGGCCGTGGAGTACTCTAACTCGTGACGAAAAATTAAGTGCGACGTGGCGGTCACCACGGACATATCTATAACGGCTGACTTTGAAAGTTTTGCGCCTCTGGTGTCCCACGCGGCGTCGCCAATAACATGTACCGTAGCATCAACGCCGGGCGCTCCGGCAAAGCCAATGTTGAACGTAATTGTGTCGGTCAAAGAAGAGGCATCGGGTCCTATGGCGGCTTCAACCCAACGAATGTTAGGATCGGCGGTCCTTAACATAGGGTCGGTAATAAAACTTAATCTTACGGTGGAGTCGGAAAGCTTTACGGCTCGTATCTCAAACATGGGTTCGTTTACGCGGAGTGCTTTGTGAACGTGCGGACTGTATGCGGTTTTAACACAACCCGCAACAAACACGGCCACAAAAAGAAACCCTACATATGTCAGCATTGACTTAAATTTCATACCACAAAGATAGCTTTCAAAATCTTTACGGAATTTCAAGTAATAATGCTGCCCTGCCTATTACTTCGCGCATTTGTTTCGCTGCATTTCGGCTCTCAGCAATAACATCGGTATGCTGTACCGGCGTCTCAAGCGATACTGAATGCACGTTGGTAACCAACGATAGAATGAGCTGGGAAAGCCCCTTTCCACGAGCATGTTTTGCTTCGATAGCTGTTGACATGCCAACACAGTCTGCTCCGATGGTTTTTAACATGCCGATTTCGGCTGCAGTTTCGTAGTTCGGACCCAATACTTGGGCGTACGTACCGGATCGAAATCGAGCCCTTCGACTTCTAAATGTCAGCATCAATTCATGAAACCAAAAGTGATCTATTACACTGGTAGTATTCAGTACAACTGAATTGAATGTGAAATCAATTACATCGTCAACCAAAACAATATCGCCAATCCTGAGATTCTCGGCTATTCCCCCAACAGCATTGGTTTGAATAACATTCTTGATTCCTAGCGCCGCAATGAGGTCGATTTGTTTGCAAATCTCTAGAGTTGAAAATCCCTCGTACAAATGACATCGTCCGCCAAAAATCAATGTCGGTACGTTTCCAATATTAACTTGTAAGATATGCGGCACGTGGCCGTTTAACGTAGGAGCCGGCATTCCGGGAGTTTCACGCAGGTCAATCTGCGTATGTATCGCGTCGTTTTCAAACGCCGACATCATGCCCGAACCGCATATTATGGCAAGCTTGGGTGACGCAGAAATTCTACTCGAAACAAAACTAACCGCCTCGTCCATCATGGTTCTTGTTTACAAATTGTCTGGTTGAAAATCGATCGATAAAATATTACCATGCAATTTACAATAAGGCACTTGAGTGTATTGAATGTTAATTTGCGGTTCTTCCGTTAACACACAATCCGAGGCAAATATAATTATGATTCGAAGCATGACCGGTTATGGCAGGGGAGAGGGTCTGGTTTGCGGCAGGAGTACCACCGTGGAAATCCGTAGCGTTAACGGACGCCACTTCGAGCCTACCATTCGGTTGCCCAAAGAATGGTCGGATAAGGAACACCATATCCGCGAATGTGTAAAAAGTTTTATTGAAAGGGGCTCGGTAGGAGTGTATATACGAGCTGCCGATGCCGATAGTTCACAACAGGTTGTGCTGAACCCAAAACTTGCCGAGGAATACATCTCGGCCCTTCGAATGCTCAAAGCCACGCATAATTTGGATGGCGAGATTACGCTTGATGTGGTTTCAAGAAATCAATCGTTGTTCACCGTTCCAGATGATGATACCGAGATACCAGACGCATGGCCGGAACTGAAAGCAGTTGTTCTACAAGCCGCTACTGCCATGAACCTTATGCGACAGCGCGAAGGCGACGAATTGTTCGCAGATTTAGAAATGAGAATTGCAACAATTGAAGAGTCGTTAGAAAAAGTTTTAGTGCATGCTAGTGGTCGAACCGAGATTGAACGCCAACGTCTTACAAACCGCGTGCAAATGTTACTTGGCGATGCCGAGGTAGACCAGAACAGAATGAATCTAGAAATTGTGCTGATAGCAGAGAAGTACGATACCACCGAAGAATGCGTCAGGCTGAAGAGTCACCTGAAATTCTTTCGCGAGTATATGAATAACAAAGAAGCCGCCGGACGCAAACTCAATTTTCTTCTGCAGGAGATTCACCGCGAGATAAATACCATTGGCTCAAAAAGCAACGATGCCGAGATTGCCCTTGTAGTTGTAAAGATGAAGGAAGAGCAAGAGCGTCTTCGTGAACAAATTCAAAACATCGAGTAAACGGAAGACCCTACAATAGATGATTAAGCACTTAATTGTACTAAGCGCACCCAGCGGAGCCGGTAAGACTACGGTTGCCCGGCACCTACTTGAGAAGTTCCCCCAGCTTGCGTTTAGCGTTTCGGCCACCACTCGCGCCAAACGCCCCAACGAGGTTCATGGCAGGGATTACTTCTTTCTCACCAGCGAAGAGTTCAGAAACAGATTGGCAAACGGCGACTTGATTGAATATGAAGAAATATTTGGCAACTACTATGGCACGTTAAAAAGCGTGGTTCAAAACGCATTGTCGCGTGGCCAGTTCTTGATATTCGATGTCGATGTGAAGGGGGCTTTATCGCTTCAAAAATCTTTCCCCGAAGAGACCCTGTTGTTGTTTGTGGCACCTCCCGACATGCAAACACTCGAGCAACGTTTACGAAGTAGAAAAACCGAAACTGATGAGCAGATTCATCTGCGCCTCACACGCGCTGAGATGGAAATGGGGCACATGGAAAGTTTCGACAAGCAGCTTATTAATACCGATTTAGCAGAGACGCTTAGTAAAGCTGAGGAAATTGCGGCGCCATATATCACGGGAAGCCCCCTTCAATCAAAAATGTTTTGACGTTCAAAATGATGGGCATGCCAGCGCACCTTCGTATTTTTGCCGCCTATGAAGAAACGAAGTCAAACGGTTAACCAGGTACTACTCGATTATGCAATAGGCTATGAGAGTAGGCAGGCTTCGCTATTGGGCAGACGCGAGGTGCTGTCGGGCAAGGCAAAATTCGGGATTTTTGGCGACGGCAAAGAGGTAGCACAAATGGCTATGGCGCGATCGTTCAAAAAGGGCGACTGGCGCAGCGGATACTACCGCGATCAAACGTTCATGTTTGCAATTGGTGAGAGCGATGTACAAAAATTCTTCGCTCAATTGTACGCGCATACGGATGTACAGGCCGAGCCGTCGAGTGCCGGCAGGTCCATGAACGGTCATTTTGGGACGCGATTTTTAGACGACGAAGGCGCCTGGCTTTCGCAGTCGGACCGCTATAACGTGTCGGCCGATGTGTCGCCAACGGGGTCGCAAATGCCACGCCTGGTGGGATTAGCGCAGGCATCCAAGATGTATCGAGAGGCCGAATCATTAAAAGAAATGACGCAATTCTCCAACAACGGTAACGAAGTTGCCTTTGGTACAATAGGAAATGCTTCGTGCGCCGAGGGAATGTTTTGGGAATCTGTGAATGCCATTGGAGTGTTAAAAGTACCGGCTGTTATCAGTATATGGGACGACGGATACGGAATATCTGTGCCAAACTCAGTGCAGGTTACAAAGTCGAACGTGGGTGAACTGCTTCAAGGCTTTCAACGAAAACCCGGCACCACCGATGGGTACGATATACACGTGGTTAGCGGTTGGAACTACAGTGAGCTGGTTGAGGTGTACGCCAAGGCAACCGCCGCGGCACGCAACGAACATGTGCCTCAAATTATTCACGTAATCGAAGTAACACAGCCGCAAGGCCATAGCACATCCGGTTCGCATGAGCGCTACAAAACTCCGGAACGCATGGAGTGGGAAAAAGAATTTGACTGCCTAACTCGGATGCGCGCCTGGATGTTAGAAGAAAAGCTTGCAACTGAAAAAGAAATAGTCGACGTTGAAGAAAAGGCTACCGCTCGTGTTAGGGAATTGAAGGGGGCTGCTTGGGATGCGTATACGGCTCCGATAATGGCAGAATTGAAGACTGCGGTTGAATTGTACTCTGTGTTGCGCGATGAGCTCGTTTTGTTGAATTTGCCCGAAGTAGCGGAATCTGTTGCAGTTGAGTGGAATGAATTAGTTTCAATTCGCGAGCCATTTCGAAGAGATATAATGGTTTCAACTCATAAGGTGTTGCAGCTAACGGCGTCGGCCAATTGCAGTAGTAGGAATGCCCTGCAACAATGGCGGAAATCATTTAATAATGATGTAAAAGAACGGTACGAATCGCATTTGTACAGTGAAGGCAAGAATCAGATTGCAAATGTGCATCACGTTGATGCATCGTACGATTCAGATTCGCAATCTGTGAACGG
>JABMNI010000050.1 GCA_013204605.1 Ignavibacteria bacterium | reverse complement strand
TTCAGCTTTCGCCTTCAGTTTTCGCCTTCAGCTTTCGCACTTCAGCTTTCGCCTTCAGCTTTCGCACAACGTGTCTTTCCAATTCGTTAATTTTGGGGTTGGAGTAAATGAGAAACCCATGCCAACCAAGAAGAGTAGTCAAAAACACGAGAAGATTCAATCGCCAAAGAAACAGGTGGATTTGTTTGACGAAGACCTGTATTTGAACCGTGAATTGCAGTGGCTGGAGTTTAACAGGAGGGTGTTAGAAGAGGCGCAAGATCATACGCACCCGCTGTTTGAACGACTTCGCTTTCTGTCGATTTTTAATACCAACTTGGACGAGTTTTTCATGATCCGCGTTGCGGGTTTGAAGGAACAGCTCGACTCCGAGCTGTCAGTGAGCTCACCTGATGGACTGCAACCAGCAGAGCAGCTTAAAGAAATTCGACACAGACTTCTTCCACTTTTGGAGCTGCACGCAAACGAGTTGCTGAATGTAGTAATGCCGGAACTGCGTGCCGAAGGAATCCACATTCATACTCATGCTGAGCTGTCGGGTGAAGAACAGCGAGCAATGGAGCACGAGTTCGTGGATAATATTATGCCGGTTTTGACTCCGCTGGCGTTGGATTTGGGTCACCCGTTTCCCCGTTTGCATAATCGGTCGTTAAATATTGCATTCATCCTTATCGATCACCACGAAGAAGAACACGAAACAAAGATTGCCGTGATGCAACTGCCGAGCGCTCTGCCGCGGTTGTTGAAATTGCAACGAAATGGTGGATACCATTATATACCTCTGGAAGAAATTATTCGTGCTAACGCACCACTATTATTTCCTGGCTTGAAGTTAAAAGAGAGTCACATGTTTCGCGTAACGCGCGATGCCGATGTGGAGATTGCCGACGACGAAGCAAATGATTTGATTACAGCCGTTACCGAAGGTATAAGTCACCGCCGTTGGGGCACCGATGCCGTTCGACTTGAGATTAACAGTGGGATGCCGCGTTTTCTTTTGAGTACGTTACTAACAAGTTTGGAACTAACGCAGCACGATGTGTACGTAAAGGCAATTCCATTTAATCTGCCCGACTTTTTGCAATTGATGAAGATTGAAAAAAAACGGTTGAAGTTTCCGCCATTCACATCACACATCGTTTCGGAGTTTGCATCGGAATCTGGAAATATTTTCGATGCGTTGAAAGAGTCAGACATTCTCGTTCATCACCCATTCGATTCGTTCACGAATTCGGTGGTGAAATTTATTAAGCAGGGGGCTGACGATCCGCAAGTGCTAGCGATTAAAATAACATTGTATCGCGCCGGCGGATGGAGTCCGGTCATAGAAGCACTAAAGCGCGCAGCAGGAAAAGGAAAAAGCGTCACAGCTTTTGTTGAACTTATGGCTCGGTTCGACGAAGAAACCAACATCGCATGGGCGCGCGAACTTGAACGCGCAGGTGTGCACGTTGTGTATGGTGTGATGGGTCTAAAGGTTCACTGCAAGGTGTGCTTGATAATTCGCAAAGAGGGCTCGGAGCTGCTTACATACGCGCACGTGGGTACCGGCAATTACAATCTCGCAACTTCGCGGGCGTACACCGACATTGGAATTTTTACCGGACGCCAAGAATTCGAACGAGACTTCATGCACTTGTTTAACGTGCTCACCGGATATTCCCGTCACGAAAAATGGCAACACATTTCCGTTGCCCCACTCAATTTGCAAAACTCGCTCATCAAGCTTATCCAGCGAGAAGCTGATATTGTTAAAAATGGGGGCAAGGGGCGAATTGTTGCTAAAATGAATGCGCTCAGTGATCCTGTTCTGATTCGCGAACTGTATGCCGCCTCGATGGCGGGCGTAAAGATTGATCTCATTGTTCGTGGCGTGTGCACGTTGCGTCCTGGAGTGCCTAAAATCAGTGAGAACATTACGGTACGAAGCATTCTAGATAGATTTTTGGAACATAGCAGAGTATTAATGTTTCAAAATGGCGGCGCGAAAGACGTGTTCATTTCCAGCGCTGATTTTATGACTCGTAACATGATTAGACGAGTAGAATTGATGTTCCCTATTGTCGAAAAGAAAATCAAAAGACGGCTCGTGGATGTTCTCGAACTGTATTTGCAGGACAACGTAAAAGCACGGGTGTTGAAGGAGAGCGGAGAATATGTTCGCGTCAGTAGCGGCAAGAGTCCAGTTTGCGCGCAATCGATTTTACTACACGGAAGAAAATAACAGTGTAAGCGCGCAATCACGCTCAAAAAATACAACGGGAGCGCGCAATCACTCTCAAGAAATACAAGGGGAGCGCGCAATCACTCACAAATAGATATAGAGCAAGTGCGAAATCACTTACAAAATATCAATACGCAAACACAAAGCCCCTTTCAAAAAATAATGACGAGTAGATTTTGAAAATTAGTACGTACATCGCACAGAGATTTGTGGTGCCAAAACGATTTACGTTTATTACGCTGATTGGCGTGGTGAGCGTGATTGGTATTACGATTGGTACCGCTGCGCTGATTGTTGTGATGTCGATTTTTAACGGGTTTCGGGATGTTGCGTACAACCTGATGGTGGGCTTCGGACCACACGCGCGCATTGTTGCAGTGGATGGTAGGGGGCTAAGTGGTGCTAATTCAATTGCGACGCAGGTTTCGCAAAAGCTTGGCGATGAGTTGGAATTTTGTTTTGCCGTGCAACAGACTAGTGCCGTAATTCAGCTTGGCGGACGCACTGGTGTGGGGCAGGTAATTGGTGTGCGTGCATCCGATGCGAGTAAATTAGCGGGACCAGCCAAGGCGGTGTTTGCGGGCAAGTTTGATATTTCTTCGAGCGGTGGAACACATAACGTTGTGATTTCTGCTGGTATTGCGGAGTCTGTGCAACTGTATATTGGCGACACGATAAAAATATTTTCGCCGGAGATGATCGAGCAGGCAATTACTACCATGGCAATGCCGCGGGGTGTTGCGTGTGTTGTGTCAGGGATTTATCAGTCGAACACTTCACGTGATGTAGACAACACACAACTCTACGGCTCGTACGAATTAGCAACTGCGCTTTCGCATTCGGCAATGGCAACCGCAGTGTACGTTAATGTAAAACATCCAATTCAAATTGAAGAAATCAATGAAGAGATTGCGATGTTGGTGCCATCCGGAACCAGGCTTGAAACTTGGAAGGACCTGAATCAAAGTTTAGTGCAAACAATGAAGCTCGAAGGCATTGGGAGTTTTCTTGTGCTTGCGCTCATTGTTTTGGTTGCTGCATTTAATGTGCTTGTGTCGCTCACGTTAGGCGTAGTTGAAAAACAACGCGACATTGGAATGCTAAAAATTATGGGGCTTACTGATTCTGAAATTCGCCGCATCTATATTGTCCAAGGCTTAGTGATTGGCGTGTGCAGTGTAGGAGTTGGAATTGCGTTGGGTCTTGGGCTTTGTTACGGCCAACAGGCTTTTTCTTGGATCAGTTTCGACGTTGCCGAAGGCTTCCTTGTCCCATCTCTTCCCATACACGTTCACATCTCCGACGTGCTTGCAACCGCTGCAGTAGGCTTGATCCTCGCCACAGGAGCCGCCATCTATCCAGCAACGAGAGCGGCGAAGACGGTAGTTGCAGAGGCCATACGTACCGCGTAGGAACGCGGGCGAAAGCCAAAGGCGAAAACTGAAGGCAAAACCCAGGGGCAAAACCTTGGGCGAAAACCTTGGGCGAAAACTGAAGGCAAAATCTGAAGGCGAAACACGGAGTGCTACACGAAGTGTCAATTACTAATTGCTAATTGCTAGTTCGTCCCTCGTCGCGCTCGGGACTCGTAATTGCTACTTCGTAATTGATTGGATGATTTTGAGCGAGATTTCATCGCACACGCGGTAACCTTCGAACGTTAGGCGGAGAACGCCGTTGTTGATGGTAACAAAGTCGGCATCAATCCAATGTTGGAGATGCGGTTGTAACATGGTTTGCAGGTCGAGGCCGAAGCGTTGTTGGAAGGTGCTGAAGGGGAGTCCGTCTGACCTTACGTGCAAGAATGCATACTCGATTGCTTGTTCGTTGTGCGAAAGATTTTCGGTGTTTGCTTGAGGTAGCTCACCGGCGTCGACCTTTGCTTGCCAAGTTGAAAGACTGCGGTGATTCCAGTAGCGTTCGGTGTTCACCAGACCATGAGCGCTTGGACCGAAGGCGAGGTAGTCGTGTCCGTGCCAGTACATGAGGTTGTGTGCACATTGCTTTCCTGGTCGTGCAAAGTTGCTGACCTCATACTGTTCGTAACCGGCCTGCTGTAACGTGTGCATTACAATGTGATACATTTCTGCATCGAACTCTTCATTGTGCGGAACAACAAGCCCCTTGCCCAATTGCGCATGCAGCGGGGTACCGGGCTCGTAAACTAGCGAGTAAGCGCTGATGTGATCGGGCTGGAGATCGATGAGGGTTTGAAGGGAGTGTTCGAGCGACGCAACAGTTTGCGGAGGCAAAGCAAACATGAGATCGGCGTTTATGTTTGTGAAGCCGGCAGCGCGTGCAGTTGGAATTGCATCCAGCGCCTCTTGGATTGAATGGATGCGCGTGAGGAAATCTAACTCGGGTTGCGCGAAACTTTGAATGCCGAACGACACGCGATTTATTCCCGCAGCGCGATAATCTGAAAGCGACTTTTCTGAAATAGTTCCTGGATTGCATTCCATTGTCCACTCGGCATTCGGATCAATATCGACGTGATCTTTAAGCGTTGAAATTATTTTTTCAAGCTGTGTTCCAGAAAGCAAACTTGGAGTTCCGCCACCAAAAAAAATGGTGTTCGCGTGAAATGGAACTAGCGTTTTGCCTATTTGTGACGGTATACCATTCGTGTTTTCTGTACGTGGAACTGTGAGCGACGCACAACGAATCTCGATTTCTTTGCATAACGTTTGTACGAACCGATCAATCAGACCCGTTGATTCGATCGAATAAAAATCGCAGTACGTGCATTTCTTTTCGCAAAACGGAACGTGTAGGTACAAACCGTTCATCACTCAACCATCCGAAAAATTCTGCGCCAGCGCAGATGCGGCGTAGGCAGATCTGGCGTTGCGCCGTACGACCAATACGTAACCAGCGCCTTCCCAATAATGTTTTCCGTTTGTAGCGTTCCCCAGTGCCTCGAATCCCACGAATACGGCCGATTATCGCCAATCACAAACACTTCGCCAGTTGGCACAATAGTCCGCGTAGTTTTCTTTATGAAAAGGGGCTTTGGGTTTGCGCTCAATGATGGCGATGGAATTCTAATTCCGTTAACGAAGATTGATTCCTTGCCTATTACAACAGTATCGCCGGCAAGACCAATAATTCTTTTTACAAATGGTTCGCCGTTGGTTTTTGATTTTATGGAGTCGGGTACGTTGAACACAATCACATCGCCCCTTTCAAAATTATCCGACCACGCATAAATTTTGCTTACTAAAATGTTGTCGCCGTCGAGCAGCGTGTTTTCCATTGAGTGCGCCGAAACGGCAAAGGCACCAATAACAAACACGCGTAAAATCGTTGCAACAAATATTGCGGCGGCCATTGTTACCAACACATCAGAGATGGTTAGGGAATCGAGTCCCTTGTTTTTCATGTAACGTTTACCCGCCTAATATGCTAGCGAATTATTGTGCCTAGTCTGCTAATACGTGCCGCACCTAGGCGACTAAATATTGAAGAACCATTTGGAGAATCGGTCGACACCGGCATGGACCAATACACGAACATTGGTGTTCCTACAACATCGATCTCTGGAATGAAGCCCCAGTATCTGGAGTCGAGTGAGTTGTCGCGGTTGTCGCCCATTCCAAAAACGTAGTTGCGTTTCACGGTGTACTGTGTGGCCGGAGCACCATCAATCTGCATTTGCGATTCAGATACTAAATGACCTTCACGGCGAATAAAAGTGGCCCATTCAATCATGTTTTCAGGCGTCAATTGAATCACGTCGCCTTCCATTGGAATGCGAAGTGGACCGTAGTTGTCGCGATCCCAGCCCTTGCCTGGAGGGAAGGTCATAACGCGATCGTTTGCGTGACTATACGCACGCTCTTCGGCCGTTAGGTTCCTAAACTGGCCATGTTCCGGCAGCGGAAATTCCACGTCATCCACAAACACACGCCCATTTTTTATCAGCAATGTTTGCCCCGAACGAGCAACACAGCGCTTCAAATAATACTCGAAGTTTGTTGGCTTAACCTGATCACGATTCCCCGGAAAAATAAACACAATCACATCGCCCGTTGTAGGAGCAATAACTGGCGGCGTTTTTAAAAAGGGGAGTGGGATGTTAAAGAACGGAATTATTTGCGGCGTGGAGGGTCCGTAGATAAACTTGTTCACGAACACAAAATCTCCCGTGAGCACGGTGCTCTCCATCGAGCCTGTGGGCACGGTAAACGAGGCCAAAGCGATACCATTGATAATGGTAACAACACTCACGGCCCAAACCAAGGTTTTGATCCATGAAACCATATGCTCGCCAAATCCTTCAGGCGGCTTTTGATTTTTCTTTGCGTCTCTACGCTTCTTGTACCAGTCGACTAGCTTCATATATTTTTTAATCTATTGATAAAACTGCCAGAAATGCTTCTTGCGGGATCTCAACACGTCCTACTTGCTTCATTCGTTTTTTACCAGCCTTCTGTTTTTCTAAAAGCTTGCGTTTACGGCTAATATCACCGCCATAACACTTAGCAATTACGTTTTTACGAATGGCGGAAATCGACTCACGAGCAACTACTTTTGCGCCAATCGAGGCCTGAATAGCAATCTCGAACATTTGCCGAGGAATGAGTTCCTTGAGTTTGATGCAGAGTTTCTTGCCCCAGTCGTGCGCTTTTTGACGGTGCACAATACTCGACAAAGCATCCACCGGTTCGCCATTCAGCAGAATATCCATTCTTACTAAATCGCCAGTTTGATAATCCGCAAGATCGTAATCAAGCGAAGCATAACCGCGCGTATTACTTTTTAGTTTGTCGTAAAAATCAAAAACTACTTCGCCTAATGGAAGTTCGAATGTGAGATCTACGCGGTCGGCACTGAGATACGACTGACCCAACATGGTGCCGCGTCGTTCCATGCACAACTTCATTATCGTGCCGATATATTCCGTAGGAGTAATAATCTGTGCTTTAATAAACGGCTCTTGAATTTCCGAAATCGCGGAAAGATTTGGAAGCTGCGAAGGATTGTCAACCCAAAGAACTTCGTCCTTGGTTGTCAACACTTTGTAACGAACGTTCGGCACAGTAGTAACAATCACCTGATTGAATTCACGTTCCAATCGCTCCTGCACAATTTCCATGTGCAACAGTCCAAGAAATCCGCAACGGAATCCGAAGCCAAGTGCATTCGAAGTTTCCGGTTCGAACGTAATTGCTGCATCGTTCAGCGTAAGTTTACCAAGCGCTTCACGCAGATCTTCAAAGTCATCACTATCAGCCGGATAAATTCCCGAGAAAACCATCGGCTTTACCTCGCGGAAGCCTTCAATAGCGCGCTCACACGGACGTGCCGCATGCGTTACCGTGTCGCCAACCTTGGTGTCTTGCAGCTTACGAATTGCAGCCGTAATATACCCAACGTTTCCCGCCGAGAGTGACTTTGTGCGCACACGCTGCATGCCCATCACACCAACTTCATCAAGCTCGTACTCTTGCTCGGTATTGATAAAACGGATTTTATCTTTTTCCTTAATCGTTCCCTCAAACACACGGATGTTCACAATCACGCCACGATACGGATCGAAAATCGAATCATAGATAAGTGCTCGTAAGGGGGCTTCGGGGTCACCGGTAGGAGGCGGAATCTTCTTTACAACGGCTTCTAATATTTCTTCAATCCCAATTCCAGTTTTAGCCGATGCAAGAATCATATCCTCTTCTTTGCATCCAATTAAATCCATCACCTGTCTTTTGACGTTGTCGATGGTTGTAACGGCACTCGGAAGATCAATTTTATTAATCACAGGGATAATTTCTAATCCCTGCTCAATTGCCATAAACAAATTGGAAATGGTCTGAGCTTCTACGCCCTGTGTAGCATCCACTACAAGTAAAGCCCCTTCGCAGGCGCTAAGAGATCTCGAAACCTCGTAAGAAAAATCCACGTGACCCGGTGTGTCGATCAAGTTCAGCGTATACTGTTCACCATCCTGTGCCTTGTATGCCATTTGAATAGCATGAAGCTTGATGGTAATTCCACGCTCTTGTTCCAAAGGATTATCGTCGAGAATTTGATTATTCGTCATCTCACGCGCCGTTACCGTCCCAGTAGTCTCCAGCAGCCTATCGGCTAACGTGGATTTACCGTGATCAATGTGCGCAATGATGCAAAAATTTCTGAAGTGCTGCATAAGAAAGCAAAAATACGGAAAATGAAGCCGGCAGCGTGTTTCTCCCCGGCCATTTTTCCCCGGCTAAAGTTCCGGCTAAAGTTCCCCGGCCATTTTTCCCCGGCCAAAGTTCCCCGGCCAAAGT